>DASTJM010000046.1:0-165027 GCA_035716545.1 Streptosporangiaceae bacterium | reverse complement strand
CGCCTGGGCGGTCTTCCGCCGCCGCGCCCACGCGACCAGGACCTGCCGCTCCTCCGCGCTGAGGTCCAGCGCCACCAGCTTCGGGCTCGCCATTCCCCAAGTCTAGTAGGCGTAAACGAATTTACGACTCAGGACACTAGGCGCGGTTCGCACGCCGAGTGCTGCTGAGCAGGTCAGGTGCTCCGAGCCACGATCTTGGCAACCAAGAGATCAGGCGGGCCTGTTCGCTCATTGCCGAATTGAGCCGTCTTAGATTCAAGGCCGAGCACGTGCTCAGCGCCCAGCGAACGGCAAGCATCGTCCGCTCCGGCTCGCTCAACTGGCCGTGCGCCTCGACTGCTCGCAGCCATTGTGCGGACGATGTTCGTGGCCTTCACCCCGCGCCGAAGTATCAGCCTTCCGCGTGAGCTGTCAAGGGTTACAAGATCCTTTGGCCGGGCCTCTTCCGCGTCAGCAACTCAGCAGGCTCGCCAGGGGTTGATCACGGCCAAAGCATCTTGGAAGCCTGCGGACCAGGCCCTTGACAGCTCCCGCTCCAGGCAGTGATCGCGCCTATCGGGTGAAGCCCAGCAGGTGCGACGCCACCAGCCACACTGCGGGAGACAACATGGCCACCAGTCCCAACCACTCCCGACGCACTGCCGACAAGAACACTGTCAACGATGGCTTGACGTCAAATGAAGTCGCCGCAGGCCCAGGATCTGGGAGACCAGATCGAAGAGTACTGCCGGGAAGCGGCCATCACCGGACTGCATGCTCTTGCGGGCGGCCCGGGCTATGTCGCCTGATGGCTCGCCCGGCCGACGCTGCCTTGACCGCCGGGACCTTGCCGGCTGATCAGGCCTGTTGCGTTTCATCGACTGTCGTTCTGCGGAGCCTCGGGCCCGCATGCCGGACGGTATACAACTGGAAGGCGACTTGTGTGTAGTAGCTGATGCATCGCCTTCCAGGGTTGCCTGGCCGGGGCGGGATCTGGAGGTGGAGGCTGTGCAGGGATGGAGGGGGTGGGCCGGTGAGGTTGCCGTGGTCACGCGCCGCAGTTGGCGGGTGGTGGCGGCGGTGTTGCTGGTCACGGTGATGCTGCCGGTGCTGCCGCTGGCCGGGGTGATCGCTGGTGGCGCCGCCGTGGGTGCGGCCATCAGTCCGGATGGAAAGGGATCATTCGGGGTGCTTGCGGTCGCGGTGTTCGCAAGTCCTGTCTTGCTGGTGCTCGTTGCCGGTTGCGGGCTGGTCGTGGCTCGCGGCTGGACTGGCGCGGTGCGCGCGGCGGGGTCAGCGCGCTCGGGCGGGCCGGTGGGCTTGCGTGAGGCCCTGAGCTGGAGCGGGCGCGGTAGCCGCCGGCTGTGGGCAGGCTACGTGGCCGGCGTGGGCGTCCTGATCGGCGGGGCCTTTCTCGCCGGTTACCTGGCGCCAAACGCCCCCGCCGTGCCTGATCTGCTGGTGCTGGCCGGTCCGGCGGGGCTGCTGGCGCCGGTGCTGAGCTTCGCTCCTGCGGCCTGGCGTCGCCGCGCGCCCGGTGCTGGCGGACCGCCCGCAGCGGACGGCGACCCGGCCATCAGCGGGCCCGGAAACCGTCTCGCGCCGATGGCCTTGGTGCTGGCCGTGGTAGTGAGCGGCGAGGTGGCGGCGGCGCTGGTGGTGTCATGGCTCATGACTTCAGCGTCGGCAGCCGCGACGGGCGCTGGTCTTGAGGGCATCAACGGCCCGGCCGCCGCAGTTATCGCCGGCCTGGTCGCCCTGCCCGGTTCAGTGCTGCTGGCTGCGGCAACCTCTGTCAGCTATATCCGATACGGGCCGGGTACGAGTCGCTGACGCACCTGCCATTGACATCCTGTCGGAAACGAAGGAAATCAGTTCACGGGTACGTTTTGAGAACGACATTGCAGGTGAACCGGTAAGCCGTTCGCGCCGAGAAAGGTCTTACGGCGAGACCGGGACTCGACGCGCTTGCCGGGCCTCGCCCCAGGGACCCGGCAAAGTCGTATTCATGCAGCTTGAAGTAGCTTGATCGTCCGCTGCGGGTCGCGGGCGTGGTAACGGTTGGCGGCGGCGATGTTGGCGTGGCCGTCCAGGCGCAGCAGGCTGATGGCCAGGCTTCTCAGCGATGCCATCACGCGGGGCGCGTTCCGGTCCTGACCAGGGACTTGTCCTCAAGGTAGGTCACGTCGCGGACCCAGTGAAGACAGTTTTCTATCTCCCAGTGGCCGCGAACCCAGGCGGCCAGGGTGGCCGGGTCCGCGTCGCGGTCGCTGGTGATGAGGCAGGCAACCTCGACGGTCTTCTTACCCTTCTTCGTGGCGGTGCGGCGCAGTTGCGCGACCTGGGCTGCTCCGTCGAACTCGACCCAGGCCGGGACCAGGACGGCCTTGATGGTGCGACGGGTGGCGAAGCGGAGGATCATGTCCTCGAAGTTCAGGAACCGGCGGGCGATCCGCCGGGCGTCTTTGGCGGTGGCGGTCCGGCGGTAGAGGTTCGCGGCGAGCCCGGCGGCGGCGAGTTCCCGGTAGCGGCCGGTCAGGCTGTCCAGGGCCTGCGGGCCCAGGGCGGTCTTCCCGTCCCGGCGGGCTTCCCCGGCGGCGTCGCGGGCCTCGATGAGCAGGGCGGCCATGCCCTGTGCCCAGTCCTGCTTCCCGGCCTCGGAATCGTAGAGGTCTTTCAGGTCGCGGAGCAGGTGAGCACCGCACCAGGCGTGCAGGGCGTCCGTGAGGTGCGCGTACCGCCGTAGCCGTCGCGGACGATGATCCCGGCGTAGCCGGGGAGCACGCCGCCGGCGTCGATCGCCTCTGCGGACCGGTCCCCGGCGTGCATCAGGGTCAGGCAGGCGGTGCAGGCCAGGTGAACGTAGCGGAGCCCGCCCGCCGCCCGGGCCGGGGTCTCGTCCGCGTGGACCGCCGGGGCCTCCCGCAGCAGCTCCCGGACCCGGTCCGCGAACCCGCTGCCCTCGATGAGCGCTGCGGCCTTCCGCCGGACCGAGGCCGTCCACCCCGCCGGGACCGCGATCCCGGCGAGCTCGCAGAGCAGCAGCGTCGCCCGGTGAACCGGGACGTAATGGCCGAGGACCAGGTTCGCGGCCTGCGCGTGCACCTCCGGGCCGAAGCTCGCCCGCGCCCGCACGTGAGCGGGCAGCCCTCCCTCGGTGACCGTCCCGCAGCACGGGCACGCCTTCGCCTGCGCCACGTACTCGGTCACCCTCGGCGCCGGCGCCGGGGCGATATCGGTGACCTGGTGACGGCGCTGCGCGGAGACCGGCTCGCCGGCCAGGCCCTCCCCGCAGCCGCAGCACGCGGGCGGCGGGAAGAACAGCCGCTCGTCGGGGTCATCGACCAGCCGCATCGTCGTGCCGGGCTCGCCGGGCTGCTTCCCCGGCGGGCGCTTCCCCTTCTCCCGCAGCGACCGGTCCTGCGGCTTCTTCCTGAACGGGCCGTCCGACGACGGCGGCCCCGACGACGTAGAGGAGTCCCGGCCGACACGCCGCTGAAGATCCCCCACCTGAGCCTGCAGGACCGTGACCTGCGCTGACAGTTCCCGCACCTGGTCCGTCAGCTGCGCGATCAGCCGGCAGGCCTCCGCCAGCCGCCCGGCCAGCACGTCACGCGGCAGCACGGCAAGCTCCTCCGCGGACGGCAGGCCAGGCTCATCAGGCACAGCACGCAACCATGCCACCACGACCGCCAGCCAGCCACTCGAAACAGCGAACCGCAACTACCCCGTAACCAGCAATAACACGCTGACGTTTGCTGAATAGCTACCCGCCGCCGGCATCGTTGCCTTCGTCACTCCATGCAGCTTCCTCAACGGCCGCGCGTTTGCAGGCATGCGCGAGTACCTGCGCCGCCAGTGCGACGCAGGATGGATTATCAACCTGTCCCCAGAAGGTAACCGCCCTCCAGGAAACACGAGAATTTTTGGGCGAGAAGTTGGTCGCCAGGTGAGCATCGCCGTATTTGTACGGCGCGCGCCGTCGGCACCCGATCAGCCCGCGGACGTGCGCTACCTGGCATTGCACGGGACGCGAAACGAGAAACTCAGCCGCCTGCACACCATTGGCCCCACCAGCCCCGACTGGAGCCGGTGTCGTACAGGCATGCGATCGGCTTTCCGTCCCGAATCCGCGCAGCGTTGGGACAACTATCCAGCCTTGAGCGCGCTGATGCCTCTGAGATCACGCGGCGTCACCTCAGGACGCTCATGGGTATACGCGCCCACGCCCGACGTCCTCAAGAGTCGCTGGAATCGTTTTATCGCAGCAGGCGTCTCCCGTCGCCGAATTATGTTCCACGAGACCAAGCGCTACAACATCGATCGGATGTATCCGCCGTTGCCCGGGTTCACGCGATCGGTGGGATCGCTGGCCAACGAGACTGGGCCATGTCCCGAACCCGTCCAAATTGCCTACCGTAGCTTTGACCGGCAATGGCTGATTCCCGACAAGAGGCTTATAGCGGAAGCTAGGACAGGTCTGTGGCAGGTACGCAGCGAGCACCAGATCTTCGTCTCCGAGCAGGATGTGCAGCAGATAGACACCGGCCCTGGCCTGATCTTCACTGCGCTCATTCCTGACATCGACCACTTCAGTGGCTGGGGTGGCAGTGGTGTTCATCCTCTGTGGTGCGACACGGCCGGAACGCGGCCGAATCTTGCCGCCGGGCTGCTCGACTACCTAAGCGCGCGGCTGAACATGAAGATCTCCCCGCTCGATTTGCTTGCTTACATCGCCGCCGTCGTAGCACACCCTGCGTACACCGCCAGGTTCCGATACGAACTTGAAGAACCGGGAATCCACGTCCCGCTCAGCGCCGACCCGTCGTTGTGGCGGACAGCGATCTCTCTTGGACGACAGGTCGTCTGGCTGCACACTTACGGAACGCGTTACATCGACCCCGCCGCAGGCCGGCCAGCAGGCGAGCGCAACATCATCGAACGCCACGCCATCAAAAGTGTCGCGCCATCGCTGCACTGCCCGAACGCTTGCCAGATCGCCTGACGTACGACGCCGCTACCGGCATCTTGAACGTCGGTGAAGGCAGGTTCAGCCCCGTGCCGTCGCGGGTGGTCGAGTACGACGTCGCTGGCAGGCGCGTCCTCTGGCGGTGGCTGAACGACCGCACTCCACGTCCTCGCTATAAGAAGCGCACCTGCGCCGAACTCGACGATCTTACAGTCAAGCGCTGGGACCGTCCCCTCGCCGACGAATTTCTGGCCCTGCTCGCCGTGCTCGCTGGGTGCGTCAGCATTGAAGGCCCGCAGCGAGACCTTCTCGACCAAGTGTGCGACGCGGCCACCATAACTGTCGATGATCTCAACGACGCGCACGTCATGCTTGCTGTAGCTGGCGGTAGGCGCTCCAGCCGATCCGGTGATGTATCGACCTCGGCTCTGTTCATGGCGTGATACGGTGCAGACATCCCATATATCCCAGCACGTCCGTTCGAGTTCCGATATGCGCGTCGTCGACACAGCTACTCAAACACCCTCTCCAGGAGCATCATCACCCATACGGGAGCGCAGCCGTGTCAACGCGGTGGCCCTGCTCACGGCGCGGTCCAGGAACGCGCTCGCTGCGGGTGGCTTCCCTGCAGGGTCGAACCAGACTGTGCAGAGAGGAAGACCGCAAACCCCGCAGCTCAGGAACTGGTTTTGTGCACCAATTTATGCACGAGACTCAGCGGGACGGATTGAGACGGGGGAGACGTGGCGGGCTCACTGCGAACGCAGGCGGCGTCTCCGCCGAGGTCAGCACGGAGATGAGAGACCATCCGGGACGCCGGAGACGGTCGTCGTATGTCTCAAACCCAGAGGTCGCAGGTTCAAATCCTGCCCCCGCTACTATTTGCGTAGGTCAGAGCCCTCTTCCGGTATAGGAAGAGGGCTTCTTGCTGTGGCGTGCTAACGAGATTGCTAACGGGCTCTCCGGCCAGGCGGCTTCTGATCCGCTATTCGGTCGGCTTCGGCTGTCGACCTGCGGCAGTCCTTTCGCGGCCGTCAGGCATAAAGCCAGGTAGAGCCGGTGCTCGCCTGTTCCGTGTCAGCAGGTGCCGCGGCGGCTGCGGGGTCTGACTTGGCGAAGGTGGCGGTCGCTGGGAGCGTGAGCTGCTTTAGCCCAGAGACGACCTGGCTGGTGGCACGGTAACTCGGCCGTGCCTGGTTCACTGTGGTGTTATATTCACCGCAGCGGTGAAGAAGGGAAATCAGTGAATCAGGTGCAGGCGACCGAGGCGGCGCTGGCGCGTGTACTGGATGCCGTGCCGGGCCTGTCCCTGACTGCGCAGGCTGCCCGTGGTGATGATGGCGTGGATGGGGTGTTGCAGTTCGCTGGTGCTCAGGAGCGTGTTGCTTTCCAGATCATGTCCCGAGCGAACGCGGCAACGGCGTGGCAGCTAGTGCATCAGGTCGCTGGTCGGCTTGACCGGCCGGTGGTACTGGTTGCGGGAGAGTCGACGGCGGATGCGCGGCGGATTCTGCGCGAGCACGGGATCGGGTTCTTGGACGGCCTCGGGAATGCCCATATCGAGTTGCCTGGGCTGCTTGTACATGTCGAGGGCCGTCAGCCAGCGGCGTACGCGAGACCTGTGAGGCTAAGCGGCAAGGCTGGCGTCGTAGCGCAAGCCCTGTTGCTGCATGAGGGGCAGCGCTGGCAGGTGCAGGATCTTGCTGAGGAGACGCGGGTTTCAGACGGACTGGTGCATCGGGTGCTGGTGAGGCTGGAGGCTGAGAATCTGGTGGCTAGCGCCGGCACCGGGAACCGGCGCTATCGCTACGTAACTGACCCGAGCGCCTTGCTGGATGTGTGGGCTGAGGAAGACATGCACCGGCCCGAGCGAACTCATGCGTTTGTCCTGGCTCAGGGACCGCGTCAGCTCGCCGTGGAGGTAAATAGAAGCCTGTCTGACAGAGGATTTGACCATGCTCTGACAGGCGCGGCCGCTGCGAGCTTCGTCGTGCCCTTTATTACGGCTGTGCCTGTGGCCGACGTTTGGGTTACTGCTGGCGCATCGCCTGGCGGGCTCTTGGATGCTGTCGGGGGGGAGCCTGCGGACACTGGTTCTAACGTCGTGTTCTTGCAGGTCAGGGATGATACGCCGTTGGTTTTTCGTGACCTCGCGGCGGGGCTCTGGCTGGTTAACCGGTTCCGTTTGTACGCGGACCTGCGCCGTGATCCGCGGCGCGGCCAGGAGCAAGCGGCGCATCTGCGCCGGGAGGTGATCGGATTTTGAGTCGTAGCCACTTCAGCGACTATGACCAGGTGACGACCGAGCGGTGCGAACGGGCGTTACTGACGCTACTGGGCGATATCGGACCGTGGCGCGAGCGAATATACCTGGCGGGCGGGCTGGCGCCGAGATACCTGACTGGGGTACTTCCGGAAGGTGCACCTGGACACGTCGGAACAACCGACGTGGACGTCATCATCGGACTGGCGGTTGCCGACGAAGCACCGGAGACGTACCGCACCCTGACGCCGAGAGTGTCTGCTTTGTCTTCGTGGTGGCGGTGCAGCGTGCGCTACTCGGCCTGCAGCTCGCCTGCGGTCATGGTGAGTCCCGCGCAAGGAGCAGCTTGCTAAGTATAGTCTAACGATATATAAAGTCTCTATGAGCGAACGGGCGATGCAGGAAGCGACCTTCCTGATCCTGACTGCGCTGGCTGCGGGCAGCCAGCATGGCTACGGGATCATCACCGACGTGCAGGAGATCTCCGGCGGACGGGTGCGGCTGCGCGCCGGGACCTTGTATACCGCGCTTGACCGCCTGCGTTCGGACGAGCTGATCGGGGTGGACCGAGAGGAAGTCGTCGGCAACCGCCTGCGCAGGTACTACCGGCTCACGCCGAAGGGCGCGGACGTGCTGGCTGACGAGGCGGAACGACTGCAGGCTAACGCCCTGGCCGCGCTGTCGCGGCTGCGAGACCGACGTGGTGCCCTGCCGCGGCGAGACCTGGCGGGAGGGACGGCATGACCGAGGTGGCGGGCCTGGAGCGCGGGTACCGGCGGTTGCTGGCCGCCTATCCGCAGTCGTTCCGGCGCGAGCAGGGAGAGGAATTGCTGGCCGTGCTGATGGCCTGCGCGCGACAGGGGCAGCGGAGGCCGGGCCTGGCCGAGGCAGCGAATGTGATCGTCAGCGGGCTGTGGATGCGCCTGCGGCGGGCCGGGCCGGGCCGGCCGAACCGGGACTGGGCGGACTCACTGGCGGTGCTCAGCCTGGTCGCGCCGCTGTCTGTGCTGGCGGTAGCCCTTCTCGAGGTCGCCGTGCCGTACCGGCTGCCCGCGCCCAACCGCGATCCGCGTCTCTTCCACTTCGCGAGGGCGCCTCGCGCGATTGGCGGGCTGCCGCTGCTGCTGCACCTGCCCGGGCTCGACATCGTCCTGGGCTGCCAGGTGATCATTGCGGTCCTGGTGCTTCTCGGGCGGCGGCGGCTGGCGCTGGTGACGCTCGCCGTCGCCGCCGGGTTCTGGATCGCGACCCGGTACGCGGGCCTGAGCGGGCTCTGGCTGCCCGATCCGCTGCAGGTGCTGACTGTCATCGCGTGCATGCTTGAGGCGGTGGCGCTGACCGTCTCGTCGACCTCGGGCCAGGCCCGCAGCTTGCTGAGCTGGCGCCATGGCATGGTGCTGCTCTTCGCTGCTGCGGCGGTGCAGGTCCTGACACTGCTGTATGACGCGAGCGGCCCGTTCGCGGAGATGGGCGTGCTCGTCCGCGCTACCGCGCACAGTTCGCAATGGGCGCAGGTGCACGGCCCGGGTATCCGGGGATACGTGATCGCGGCCGTCGTGCTGGCCGTCGCGGCGGCGGGTCTGGCGGTCGCGTTCAAGACATACAGGTATCTCCTGCTGCTGGCGATCTTGCTCTATCCGGTGGCGCTGGAGCTAGCTGCCGCCGGGTACCGGGGCATCGAGCTGATGGGTCTCCCGGGTCCCGGTCACCTGGCCGTGCTGTACGTCCCGCCGCTGGTGCTGCTGACCGGGATCATGATCAGCGCGTACACGGGGCTGCGGCTCCGACTAGTGCGCGGCACGCCCGAATCGGCCTGACCGCGCCTGTGGCCATCCCTGGCCCACCCCTGCGGTGACGCCGGGGAGGAAGAGCCCATGGCCGTTGACAGATGAGGAAGACCGCCACCGTAAGCGAGACGGCCCGGCGGGCCTCACGGACAGTGTCCGTGGCCGGCCGCGCGCCGCCCCGAACCCTGAGCGCACGGACATATGGCGGACGGTGGTGGCCCAGCCTGCTGCCTCGAACCGGATAGGCGCTGGTCAACGGCATGTAACTCAATGCGGTCGAGACAGAGCCCGAGCACACCCCAGCTATCTGATTGAAGTTGACTGACGCCTTCATGCAGGACAGCGCTTTGTCCGAGCCCGCCGCTCCGACGATGATAAGTATCTGGGCGACCGAGGCCTGGGTCACGCCCTGCTGCTTGCGCATGCGGGCCAGGTCGTAGCCGATGTTGACCCAGCAGCATCAGCGCCGTCCATCCAGCGGAACCCGAAGTGCGCCGAATCGGGATGCCTGACCTGGAGGAAACATCCTGCGGTAGGTGCATCTTGGCGGGAGGCTGACGAGTATGTCGGCAGTAGGTGATATCGACGATGCGAGAGACCGTCCGCCTTGACACCACGCTGATCCTCGCCCCCGAGGCGGGCAGCGTCTACGCCAGCAAGCGGGTCTTCGCCTGGCTGAGCCAGGACGCCGCCCAACTCCCGCCGAAGGAAGCCGAGCTCATCAGGCGAAGGGTCCCCTGGACGCGCGATCTCGCGGACGTGGCAACACAATGGCATGCCTCGCGCCAAGGGCTACTCGAGTTGGTCGAGCGAGAACGGGAACGGTTCGTCATCAAGCCCACCGATCAAGGCGGCGGCGAGGGAGTGACAGCAGGCCGCGATGCCACCGACTCTCAGTGGCGTGGCGTGATCGAAGACGCGCTCAATCGCGGTAACCACATCGTGCAGGAATTTCACCCGCCCGACCTGGTCGATCAGCCGGTGCTGCTGCCGACCGAGCAGATCACGGCTGTTCTGCCGACCACGGCCGTATACGGCCCGTTGGTAATGGGAGGCAAGCTCTCTGGAATCCTCGTCCGGCAGAGCATCAACGCCAAGCTCTCCGTCGTGAACCCACTCCATGGTGCCTTCATGAACACGGCCTTCCTCCGCCCCAGACGCTGGGAGGACGGCTATGCCTGAGCGGCTTTCACTGGGCGGTCACCACGCTTCCGAATGAGAGCCCGTTGCGACTGCGAAGCAACCGGGCCGCATCGTTCACGACTGGTTGCTTGGTGTAGCAGCCGCCACTTCGGCCACCGACCCGGAAGGGCCCGGCCAGGACGGGTGCGGTTACCCCGGCGACGGCATCGAGCTTGCGATCCCAGTAGGTGAGCGGCCAGGGGTCTGGATCTATGGCCTCTTGCACCACGTAGTCGTCACTCTTCACGGCTTCCTTCAGCACTTGCTCCCAGGCGCTGGCCGCGGTTGTCCAGCCAAGAACAACCCCCCGTGACCCGAACGCGTTGCAGGGCTTGAGCACGGCTCGCTCTCTGTGGGTCAACGCCCATTCGGCGGCATCGACGATGCTGGATCCGCGCCGGGCTGGCCCCTCGCGCAGGCGCGCCGTCCAGGGAACGAAGTCAAGGAGGCGCTGTTGCGCCGGCGGCAGGTCGGTGTCCTGGAACAGGTCGGCCACAAGGGTCTTGCTGGTGAAAAGGGATGCGAGTTGGCCTCCGAAGAGCGCTACGCCGCTCATCTCGAGCGCGGCGACCCGATCTGCATGCTCGGCGAGCACGCGTTCATTGGCCATGAAGTACTTGACGGCCGCGGTATAGGTGTTGCCTTGCCAGTAGATGCGACCGGCGTCGAAGTCGATCTCGTCGAATGGGACGAAGTCGCAGGGGAGGCCATGCACCGCGTGGTGAACGGCTTCTAGTTCGTATGCGCGGAGGGAACCTTCGTCTCCATCTCGGGCGAAGCCCAGCAGGGCCACCCGGTTCGGGCCGTCTGGGAGCTGGTCCTTCAGCCAGGCGAGCCGCGCAGCGAAGGCCGACTCGGCCTTGATCCCATGTTGCCGGCGGACCTCGATTCCGGGACCGGACTGCATGAGGGCGTGCGTTAGGACCGGCGTTGAGGGTACTCCGTTGAGGCAGGCGCCAAAATTAAATTCCAGGAATTGTGGGTGCCCATTCTCGATTAGGACGTCGGCACGGAAGGATCCGAGCACGCGGCTTAGCGGCTGGCTGGCAGGCAGAAACCACCGGGCGCTGCCGGGGATTCCAGCTCGGTCCGCAAGTCGACTGAAGTCTCCGTCCGCGATTTTCAAGCCATAGGCAACCACCAGTTGCCCGAGTTTCGCGTTCAGGTCGTCGAGTGCCCGGCCCGCGGTCGCGTCGATCACGAAAGGCTGCAATGGCACTAGGTCGGTGTACTGCCAAATGCTCAGTTCCCGGCAACTGTGCTCGATTTCCTCGCCCAGCCGCTTGGCGTCCGCAGGACCTAGGGCGGCAAGGCGACGTGTCCATTCGTCGTGCACCTGCCCGGGGCGAATATGGACTGGGGGTTGGTCGGATTGCATTGAGTCAGTTCCGCCCCTCTTCTAAGGCCTTTGCCGAAAGGATACTCAGGGCGCGTCAGAACAAGGCGCTAGGAGGCAGTGGCGCGTCGCTGACGAGGCGTGCGCCGATTGCCTGTGTCTTGTACAGGCTAGGGTTATGGGAGGCGATCGTCCGGGCATTGCGCCAGTGGCGGTCGAGGTTAAACGCGGCGCGAGTGGCTGAGGCGCCACCAACATCAAACAGCAGCCACCCCGACCGGGAGGCCAGATCGTCGACTACGACCTTAGCCTGAGCCGCAGCGACAGCGGCTTGCTCCGAGAGTTCCTCGGCGTTATCGGCCACCGATGCCACTGCTGCGAAGCCCGTCTCCAATTCCTCCACTGCCGCCAGTACTGTCGCTTTGGCGGCGAACGCGTTACTAGCGAGTTGCCCGATAACTTGCTGCAGTAGCGGGTCATCGGCGGGAGGTGGTCGGGCTTTCTTGATCGTTTGTCCGTGGTTCGTCCGTCGGGTTTGCCGTCAGCAGGTGGCCTGAGGCGTCATCAGAAAGTTGTTTGCGGCATCGTCGCGGTGGAGGATCGGCGCGGCGATGAACATGTCCATTGGTCTGCTGTCAGCAAGGCAGTTGCGGCTCAATGGCCTGCGGAGGTCGGCCTGATGAAACCAGCGCGAGCAGCAGGGGCAAGGGCCAAGGTCCACCGCGAGATCCGCGGCGAGTTGCGGTGTCAGCTGCGCGGTCGCTGCGGCTGCTGGCACCCAACCTGAACGCGACCTCCGCCGTCCTCATCGGCTCCGGAACCGAACGTCGCAACCGCTCGATCAAGCCGAGGCCGGCATGGCACGCTGGCTGAAGGCCTGCGAGGTGCAGGCGACCAGGATGAATACCGGCAACAAGGTGAGCTACAACATGAAGGTAGTTGCCGTGTCGAGGCCAACGACCTCGGTGTCGCGACCGGCCGAAACGGGACCAGTCGCTCTGTCGCCCGGCGGATGGTCTCTAGCTGGTTGTGCTTGGCGTTCCTCGTTCTTGTTCGCGTCTCTCTCGGTGTTCGTGGATTGTTCTGTCGATGGGTTCGATCCGAGGCGTTTTGTTTGCCTGCGGTATCTTGCTGCGTTGTTGACCGAGCGCAAGCGTGCAGATATTCTTGCTCTTAATAGTTCCCCGCCTTCCTCCGGGATTAGCGGGGCTTTTTATGCCAAGACGCCCTATGCCCGAGAGCGTCGCAGTCTTCTTAGACTTCCAGAACGTCCATCTCACCGGACATGACCTGTTCGATCACGGCAACGCCCTGCATCGCTGCGTGCCGAACCCGGCGCGGATAGGTAATCTGATCGCTGCCCTGCGGCTGCGGCCGAGCGAGGCGACCGCGATCCGCGTGTACCGCGGGCAGCCGCACCCGCAGCACGAGCCAGTGCAAGCGGCGACGAACAACGCCCAAGCTTCTGCCTGGACCAGGAATAAGCGGGTCCAGGTGATCGCCGCCAACTGCGATGCCGGGAGGGCCTGCCGCCGCAAGAGAAGGGCATCGATGTCGCGCTCGCCGTTGACCTGGTGCATTTGGCGTACCGCAGGCAGTACAACGCGCTTGTCGTCTTCTCTTCTGACACTGACCTGCTCCCGGCCCTGGAGCTTGTCGTTAGCCTGCGGCTTGGCCACGTCGGGGTCGCCTGCTGGTCTGGGGCCAAGCCGCTGCGGTTCGCCGGCACCAACCGACCATGGTGCCACTTCCTTGGCCAGAACGACTGGGAAGCTGTGATCGAGGACTGGGACAACCGCTCGAAGCCTGCCAGCTGACAGATCAGGCAAGCGACATCTATCGACGCTTCGTGCCAGGTCCGGCAGCGTGTCCCGGCTGCGCCGTTTTGGCTCATTGGGTTGCCCCCATAAGCGTGCTGGCACTGGTTGGGGTGGCGGCTGGCCTGCTCGTGGCGGTGATCACGGTGCGAGTTGCTTTCAGCAAGGAAAAACTGCCGCGGTACCGGGTGCGGCAGATGCGGCTGCGGGCCCGGTTGCGGCTGCGGCCTGGTCCGGGGATGGCCACGCTGTTCGAGCTGTGGCTGCGGTGGGGCCGGGTGGCTGCGGCGCGGCGGGCTGCCCGGTCCAGGCCGTCGTTGTCGCGGGCGGACCGGTGGTGGTGTCCGTGGCTGACGTCGGTGCTGGTGGGGCGGGCGCAGTTCGGGCATGCGTGCCGGGTGCCGGTGGAGGAGCACGTGATCTATATCGCGCCGCCGCGTGCGGGGAAGACCGGGGCGCTGGCGGATGTGATCGCTCATCATCCCGGGGCGGTGGTGGCGACCACGACGCGGGGTGATCTGCATGCGCTGACCGCGGGGATACGGGCGGGGCGGGGTCCGGTGCATGTGTTCAATCCGCAGGGGCTGGCGGATGTGGCGTCGACTATGCGGTGGGACATGCTGGCGGGGTGCCAGGACCCGGCGACGGCGATCCGGCGGGCGCAGCCTTTGGCGGCGATCGGGGCGTTCAAGGGGGAGGGCGAGGAGTTCTGGGCCAGCGCGACGACGCTGTGGCTGCAGACTTTGCTGCATGTGGCGGCGTTGCGGGGCGCGTCGATGGACATGGTGCATTACTGGGCGCTGCAGCCGGCGCCGGCTGATTTCCATTGCTCGCGATCCCCGAAGGCATGCTCGTCATCGATCAGGACTTCGATGACGGCGGCCGAAAGGCGCTCGCCGCTCTCGGGCACCGGCTGGGGGAGTTGCCCGCGACGTTAGGGCATGACACCCCTCATGGCAGGCACCTGATTTACCGGACGCCGCCAGGTTGGACGACACGTGCGTGGGTCGGCAAGGACACCCGGAATCCGCTGCCCGCGGGAATCGACCTGCGCGTTCCCGGCCAGATCCTCATGGCACCGCCGTCCCATGTGCCCGCGCCGGAAGGAATAGCGCGCTACGGACCCGTTTCCATTGCCGACGCGGCCGACCTACCTCACGCTTACGTCGCAGCGTGGACACCGCATGATGAGCCAGCTCGGGCCAGTCTGCGGCTACCGGAGGTTCTGCCGAGCAGGGCCGACGTTTTCGCATCGTATGTGAATGCCAGGATCACCGGAATCGTTGAGGATCTGGTCACGATGAAACCCGGAGGGAGGAACACGGCCATCTATATAGCCGCGCTCAGGGTTGGCTCGACTATCGGCGCGGCCCGGTCCACGACCAGAGCCGAGCAGGCAGTTGCTAGCTGGACTGAGCAGGCCGCTGCACAGGTTCTGCTGGCCGCCGCCGAGCAGAACGGTTATGTCGCCGATCACAGTGCTGCTGAGGCGCGGTCCGCCGTCCACTCGGGGCTGCGCAATGGGTTCCGCCACCCCCGTCCGCCGCCAGGCCTCGACCGTCGCGATGTCTCTGGCATACCTTGCGTGCCCAGGAAGAAGCCCTATCAAGAACTTGGCGCGGGCACTCACACGTTATCCAATCCTGTCGGTCCTGGGTCGGACTTTCCCAGTGAACCAAGTGTCGGCCGGGCAGACCGAGATGACTTGCAGCCCAGATGCACTGGCTCTAGCGTCGTCGCAGAAATCCGAGAGGCAGAAGTCGATTGATGAGCTTGGAGCGCGTTTTAAAAGCTGAATCGACGTCATCTATCGGTCGCGTGCCGGGCTCACGAAGAGCGGGCGATATAGTCCGGGAGTCCGGTTGAGGCGGATATGCCGAGTGCATGTCCAGCGACGTCCGGATGCGGGCGTTGGTGGACTATGACGACTCGTCTTCGTAGCGCAGTTCATCTTGCTGTGGTGGCCGGGGCGCTTTCCGGGACTGTTTTGGTAGAGGCAGGATGGTGGCGCTTGTTAGGTCGTCAACGGTGATGACCGGGCCGTTGCATATAGCATTGAGGAGTGCTTCCTGGCGTGCCTCTAGGTCGATCAGCTTCGTGAGTACGTTGAGCAAGTCTAGGAGGTCTCTGTTGAGATGGTAGGTCCAGCGCTTGATCCTGATGTCGTCGAGCGCGGATGTTCGTCGCTGGTGCAATCGGTCGCGGCATCGGAATGAGAACCATTGCCGTAACACGGGTCGTCCCGATACTTGATAATCCCAGGCTTCCCTGATTACCGGTCCGATGATGCCATTGCCGACGTGGAGGTGCTGCTGAGCGGCATCGTACCGGATCTCACAGGGCATTTCAGCTGGCTCGTCGAGTATTTCGGTGATGATTTCCGGCTGTCGTCCTTGAGGAAGTCTGGGTAATCTCTCTGGGCGCCCTAGCGCTGCGTCACTGAATCGTCTGCCGAAAGTGTGAAGCCAGATGACTTCCATTCCGAGGCCGCATGCTGAGTTCCATAGACTAGGATCAGCTGTGATTGGTATGTGAATACCAGGTCTTCGTAAGGACGGCCAGAATCTTTGCGTGAAACCGGGATGTGCTGCGACTGCGGCGATGTAGGCAAATACGTCCTCAGGTGTGATGGCGCCGTCTACGTGCATTCGGGCGGCGACGAATTTCCGCAGGTTTAGAGGTATGTTGGATGACCACTCCTGAGCTTGGGCGTGCTTGTATAGAGGGAATACCTTGCCGCCACGTGCGGCGAAGTGATGCTGGTCCGGCACTAGGTCGGTAAAGATCACTGCGGGCCCGGCCTTGATCGCTTGATCGTGCTGGACGCTCATGTAGACCTGCCGGGGGCTCCTGATGGCCCAGAGCGAGGCGCGGAGCCTGTCAGCGAGTCGCGGGTCGGCGAGGATGTATTGCCTGTCGAACGCCCGGAAGGCGCATTCCTCGATAGCTGGGATATCGTGTGCCTCGTCCAATGAGTGTGGCATGGTGCGGCCCGGCCGCCCGGGGTCCTTGAAGAGTGGCCTCCGGTCCAGTGCTGTTGTGAATCGTGTCCACCGCGCTTGCAGGATGTCCGGGCGAGGTGCGTATACCCAGGTGAGCCCAGGCTTGATTCCTGCCTCTCCCCATGGCACGAGATCAGCTATGTCCGGATGCGACGCCCACCTAGGATCGTCAGGCAGGAAGTCGTCGGTCCACCCCCTGGCGCACCTGCGCCATTCCGGACCGGCCAGAGGCAGTCCGCGCCCAAGTTGGGCTAGCTTGTCAGTCCTCGTGCCGTGCAGGGCGGCATAGCGCACGACGGCTGGGGTGGATTGATCGCCGTTGTCATTTCTGCGGATGAAGATGCCAATGCAGATTGGTTCCTTTACACCGCGAAAGACCCGGCTCCGTACTTCTGGCCGCTGGCCTTCAGGTGACAAGTCGATTATCCAGCCCTCGTCGCATGTTTCGCGCAGGTACCGCCGCATTCCGGCGAAGGCCGCGCCCTTCAGGTATGCCGAGGTAGTGATGAGCGCGACGACCCCGGCGCGATTGCCGGGGTGAGCGTCGAAGACCTTCCACGTGCTCCACCGCCAGAAATATGTCCCAGTGTTGGACAAAGGATATTCCATGCGGCCGTTTCCTGGCTGCCGGAAATCATCGAGAGCTGGGCGGTCTGACTTCTTCTCATCTGCCTTGCCTCGGGGTTGCTCAATCCATGGTGCCGGATCGCGCGTGCGCGCTCGGTTCACATAGGGAGGGTTGCCGATGATCGCGACGATTGGCGTCTTCCTCTTAACAAGGTCAGCCAACTCGCGAGACTCGGTGATTTCGGCGTATTCGAGGCCTTGCTGATGTGGTTCGTTGGGATCGGCGAGGGTGTTAGCCAGGAATCGCATCGACTTGTCGGGCGGCTCCACGTCGAATACTTCCTTCAAGGTTTGGTGAAGCCGAAGCTCGGCGACCACATAGGCCGCCGCCGAGCGCTCGAAGCCGATTAACCTTTTCTGGTACAGATCGCGAAGGACGCCGTGGGCGTATTTCTGGCCATATGCCTCTGCGCTCGTCCGAGCGGCGGCGCGCATAACTTCGACCAGGAAAGTTCCCGTGCCCATGGCGGGGTCCACCGCCACGACGTCGTCGGCCGCGAACCCATCATGGCAGTCCAGATAGTCTTGCAAGATCTTGTCAACAAACTCGGTCATGAATCTGGCTACAGGCTCAGGCGTGTAGTAACTTCCGGACCTCTGCCGCAGATCCTTGTCGTACTCGCTGAGGAACGGCTCGTACAGATCCCAGTATTTCTCTCTATCCCGTGCCGGCAGGGCCTGCCAGGCCACTGCGCCGATGACGACGCGCAAAGTATCGAGAATCCGCAGTTGACGGACAGCATCATCATGAGTAAGTACATGCAGCGCGCGACCCATCAGAGGGTGCTGCTTCCTGAGTTGCTCGGCGATGTCGCGTAGGCTCCGGCCGTCGAAGCTGATGCCAGCCTCCCGGGCTAGCAACAGAGCAAAGGTCACGGTCTGGGCATAAGCGTCGGGGAAGTCCTTGTCGGGCAGCCGGGGGAAGAGCAGCTTGCGCCAGTCCTCAGCCAGTCTTGTGAAGACCGGCACCCCAGGCCCCGCTGCCTCGATGGCCAATATCTCGGCAACGCTGGAACGCAGGACTCGGCACGGCCCAGCGGTAACCTTGATCAGCCCGCTCAGCGACTTGGGTGGTATGGGAGCCCAGCCGAGGAACGTGCTGACAAGCTCGTGAAAAGAGCCATCCGCACCTGGCCGGAGATCGCCTTCTTCCAGAGAGCCTTCGAGTACAACTACAGTGCCTGGAGGTCTGCCCGCTCTGACCAGTCGCCAGCTCGTGCCGTCCGTGTAAAGCAAATTGGGCAAATCCCGCATACGCTCGTATTGTCGACGGTTGCGCTCCGCTTGCTTCTTCCAGTCAGGCGGCACGCCCGTCCCAGGGGCCTTCAGCTCTAAAAAGCCGATCCGGTCCTTACCGATATCAAGTGCGAAATCTGGCCGTATCCCCCATTCCGTCAGCCGGACCTCGCCGTAAGGAACTATCGCGAGACCCAGACAATCGCCCAGATCTAAGAACAATTGTTCGAGCGGGCCTCGCAGCTGCTCCTCATCCTGCCCGCCACGATCTAGCTTGGTGGCAACACGCGCACCGAATCGGGCAACGGCATCCGCAACGCAATCTCGCGGCCCGGCTTCATCCCGAATCTGCGGTTGCCGGATTCCTTGCTCGCCCAAGATGGCCATGCGCACCTCGCCTGAAAGTAGGGCGTCCCTACCTCCCACGATGTATTGCGATCACCATCTGTCAATACTGCACGTCGATCATCTGGCGGCGCCACGAAACCTGCTTTGCGGCTTCCGGTCGTAGGCCCACCTCAGGTCGGTCGACAAGCTGGGCAATGTTCCGGCTTCGTTCAAATTCTGATGACTCCTCGGCGCCGATTCGAACCGGCGCGAGGTCTTGGGCAACGCTTTCCGGGAGTTCCAGCTCGTACCCGCTAATTAGCGCGAGCAGTATCTGGGGCGGCAGTGGCAAGCATGCAGACGTTCAGCGCCGTGGCCGGGTCGATCACGTTCGGCGTTGTGTTCAGGCATGATCGGTGCCGGGCAATCCGGATCGTCGCGTCGACGACACCCGTGCTCGCGTGCTTACCGCGTTCGACGACGATGGCCACGTAGACGGCACGTTGCTGGACCCAAGGGGGAGCGAGCGAAAGCTAGAAATTTCCACCGGCTTCGTCGGCTGGTCGTTGCGGGCAGTGCTCGTGCCATTGCTTGCCGACTAAGTCTGTTGCAAGTAGTGCCCTGCAAGAGCCTTCCCGCGAGACCGATCACCTTGCCTGACTGGTCGGCGAGCCGGTCGTCGCGCGGCTGTGCTTTCACCAGTTCGATCCAAGGCCGTGATGTAGGGCATGCTGCTATCAGTGTCCGGGTCCGCGAACCAGCGCTGCTCCGCAGCCCTCATGATCGTCGCGACAATCTCGTGTGCGAAACCGAGCATGTTGACGGTCGCCAGGACATCGCCGCTTGCCAGCGCCAGAGGATGCGAGAGCAGGTTCCGCAGCTCACGGAGGTTATGAGCCACCTTCTGCTGGTCAGCACTGATGAGCCTCTCCTCACTAGCCCGGTCGATCAGCGCCTGAAACGGTGACGGCTTGCCAGGTGGGGATACAGGGTACGAAATGCCGCCTCAACGGCCTGATTGGCTACCAGTACAGACACCATCAAGCTTGCTGGCGTCGGCGATCCGCCCGGCGTTCAGCTCGGTGACCAGGTCGGTCAGCGTCGCGACCGTCAGCTCCGGGGGTGCTCGGGCAGAACCCCGGAGGCGAGGTCGCCCGGCCGCAAGACATAACCCCAGGGCCCGCGCCGCACCCACACGGTGACCAGCCCGGCCCGGGCGGCCGGGGCGATGTCGTTGTCGAGCCGGTCACCGACGTAGGCGATCTCGCGCCGGTCCTGCCCGGACACCTCGGCGAGCTTGCCGAAGAACGCCGCGTCCGGCTTGGCCGCGCCCCATTCATCGGAGGTAGCCAGCACGTCGCAGGGCAGGTTCAGGCCCCGCAGGAGCCGGCCCGCCCGCTCCGTCTGGTTCCCCGCCACCCCCACGAAGTACCCGGCCTCGCGAAGCGCGGCCAGGCACGGCCGGGCGTCGGGGTACAGGTCATGGCCGTTCAGGAACTCCCCGATCCCGGCGTCGAGCCGGGCCTGCCTTTCTTTCTCCAAATCAAAACCTGGCCGGAAATGCTGGAACACCTCCCGGTAATCCCCGCCCCGCGCGATCACGGCCCCGAACACCGCCGAGAACGCATGCCTGGGTACGCCGAGCCAGTCCGCCCACGTGCCGTACTCACGGCTTTCATCGATCAGCGTCTCGCCCACGTCGAACCAGACCGCCCGGATCGCCACCAGTTCCCGTCCCTTCTTAAACGTCGTCACAGCACCGCGAGCTGCTCGTCCAGCGCCCGCACCGGAGCCGAACCGGCCCACTTGTCCACCGACCGGCGGAACTCCCGCGGCTGGCCCAGGCCCATCGCATACCCGGCCCGGCGCAGCGACTCCGCGGCGTTGCCTGCGCTCGCCCACGCCTGGTCCAGATCCCCGCCCGCCAGTTCCGCCGTCGCGATATCGGCCAGGAACACCGCCCGCTGCTTCACCGCCGTACGAGGCAGATGACTAGCCGCGTCGGTCAGCGCGGCCTTCGACGCGTCGAACTGGCCATCACGCAGCAGCGCATACCCCGCGAACCCCGACAGCCGCGTCGAGTCGTAATAGTCGAACCACGGCAGATCCGCGATCACTCCCGGACTGAGCCGCCAGCGAGTCCTTCAAGTCGAAGAACGCGAGCCGTCCCGCCAGCGTCGCCACCCGAGCCCGGTTCGCGAACAACTGCCTGCGCAGCGCCACCGGCGCGCCCCGGCGCACGAAGTCACGCAGCGTCTCCAGGTGCACCACGACCGGCGTCATCAGCACCGCCGTCGCCGCTGGCGCGCACAGCGCCTGATACCGGTCGGCCAGCCGGTCCAGATCCGCACGTCATCCGCCGTCACCTTGGCCGACCGGGCGTCATCCCGGTCACGCGAGGCCAGCACGGCGTCCCCGCCCGGCGCGGCGCGGGCCGGGCCGCCCAGCCCGAGCCCGCTCCTCGCGTCAAACCCTCAAGCCGCGGTCGCGTGCCCGTCATCGCCAATCGGTTCCCTCAAGATCCGCTTGGTGAACCCGACACTCACGAGCCTAAGCAAACGGCCAGCCGCCCCGCCAGGCGGACTACTAAACGGACTAGTACGGGGTTAGTCCGAGCCGAGTTCGAGGCAACTGGACGCAGGCGCGTGAGTACCCACCGCTGGCCAATGGAGGCCGGTTACGGGTTGACTGACTTGATCAGTTTCCAGGTGCTGCCGTTCCAGAGCTGGGCCATGGTCAGGTTCCGGCTTCTGCCGACGGCCACGCAGCTGGTGGCGGTGGCGCACGACACGCCTGCCAGCCGGCTGACCGTGCCGGCCAGATCGGAGGCTTGCCAGGAGATGCCGTTCCAGGTTCGGGCGGCGAAGCCGATGGCACCTGACTCGGGGTTCTCGATGTCCTCGGTGAGGACGCAGCTGGTGGTGCTGCCGCAGGACAGGCCCGTGTGGGAGAACTCGGGCACGCGGGCGTTTTGCTGATGCCAGTTGGTTCCGTCCCAGGACATCGTGGTGGTGCCGGTGTTTTCCATGCAGAACGTGGTGGTCGGGCAGGAGACCTCGTCGCCCTGCTGGCCGGCGTTGTCGTTGGCGGTGTCGAAGCTGACCGACCACGACGATCCGTCCCACTTCTCGGCGAGCAGGCCATCGGTGGACACGTCGAGGCCAATCGCCATGCACATGGTGGCCGACGCGCACGAGACGGCGTCCAGGAAGACGTTCTTGCCTTTGAAAGCGCTTGTGGGCTGCCAGGAAGTGCCGTTCCAGATCGAGGCTGCCTTGCTGCCCACGACGACGCAGTTACTCGGGCTGCTGCACGACAGCGCCTGGACATCGGACAGGTTGCTCGGCGATGGCAGCGCGCTCCACTTGGTGCCATTCCAGGACTGGGCCTTCTGCGATCCTGGACTGCCGTCCATCATGGCGAGGCAGAACGTCGCGGCAGCGCACGATATCGCCTGGATCGACTCCAGCGGTACCGGCAGGACTCGCCAGGCGGTGCCGTTCCAGCTCTCGGCTAGCGTGGTACCCGCGAACTGGGCGGCGTCGGAGATTCCGGTCGCGACGCAGTCTCCTGAGCTGGCGCACGAGATCGCCTCTAGCCGGTCGGACGTCGACAGCCGCACCGCCGTCCAGGTGCGCCCGTTCCACCGGCTGGCCTGCTCCCCGACGTCCATGCAGAATCTCGGGCCGGTGCACCAGAGCCCCGTTTCGCCGTTGATCTTGGTGCCCGGCAGCACTTTCCAGCTCGTGCCGTTCCACGCCACAACCGCACCAGGGGACTCGGCCATGCAGAACTGCAGGCTCGGGCAGGAGATATGGTCGAGAACCTGGACCGCACTGATCCCGCCGACGGGAACCTTGCGCCAGGTCCGGCCGTTCCAGATCATCGACGCTCGGCCGCCGACGGCGATGCAGTGGCCGGGCTTGGCGCAGGAGATGGCCTTGGTGGGCGCCGGCGGGGCCGGGAGGCGCCGCCACCGGGCGCCGTGCCAGACGAAGGCTATGCCGTGCTGGGCAAAGTTCTTCCTGTAGCTGCCGACGGCTAGGCAGTTGGTGGTACTGGAGCAGCTCACGCTGGTCACCTCGAAGTCGATCACGCCGGACGGCTGGGTCAACGTGACCTTGCGCCAGGATTTGCCGTTCCAGGCCAGCGCGGCATTGCGGCCACCAGCGGCGACGCACCGGGGGCCGGCCTTACCGGTCGCGCAGGAGATGCTGGCCACGGTGGCCGTCTTGATGATCGCTGATCCCTGCGACTGCCAGGACTTGCCATTCCAGCGGTCGATCACGTGCGCTGACTTTCGGCCCGTGCCGATCGCCATGCATCCGGTCTTGGACCAGCAGCTGATCTGGGTCAGGTCAAGCGTGGCCGCCGGGGCTGAGACCGATCGCCACGAGGTGCCGTTCCAGGCCACGGCGACCGGGGTGTCCGGTCCGACTGCCAGGCAGTATTTGGGGCCCGAGCACCAGACCGAGTTCAGCTCGCTGACGCCCGCAACGCCAGTCGGCCTGGCTGGCATCGCGGTGGCTGGAGCGCTCATTGTGAGCGGCGCCAGTGCTGCCGTGGCCGCCGCTAGTACTGTAGCGACCGCTCCAGATCTCCAGCTCCGCACGCCAGATCACCACCTATCGATAATGCGCCAACGGACGCGCCCTTTGACTGATGCTTGTCAATTGGACGCGCCAGCGGGCCGATAAGTTGACGCCGTCCGCCCAGAAGTCGCCCACGGGAGCCAATGCTCCCGAACCGAGCCCGATGTAGCCAGGCCAATTCAGCACGGCTGCGCAGGTGAGGGACACCCGTCGGGCTTCCGCGGGCCATGACGAACCTACTAGGTGTCCCTGACCTGGAACCGGCCGCACACGGTAGTAGTCCCAAGTGCGGTATGGACAGTGATTCCCAGGACACTTTTTGTTTCATGGCGGGTGGCTGGCGATGGCTGGGCGGGCGCGGGAGGCGGGTGATCTTGGTCGGGCGAAGTATCTGGAGCGGCAGGGGCAATCCAGCTTTAGCCATATTGCACGGGCACCGCAACGCCTCGCCCCCATACGCCTGGGCACGACCGTTACTTTCCTGGCATGCGATTGTCCCCTTCACCTTTCAGATTCAGGTAAAGCCATCAGGCCCACAAACCTCCCTGCGAGTTCGTCCAGGCTTGACCGGGGATACAGCGAGGCGCCTCGTGGCGCACAATGGTCGTCCACGATCAGGAACAACCTGGCCCGCACCGATCCCTCCCGCTTCGGATGCGGCACCCAGAGGCACCGCGCCGGCCGCCTCCGCCGCATCAAGCCGCCAGGCCAGCACGAACGCCAGCAACAGCGCATGACTCACCCCGCACCGCCCGCACCGCACCCTGGAGATAAAACCTCCCGGCACCGGCCTCCAGGCCGGACACGACGCCGGTACCTCGACCAGAACACCACCGGCCCGCCGAACGACGGGCAGGCCGGCCGCGGCACCCCCACCCCACGCACCGCCCCGGCATACACATCGACCGGCAGCAAGCACGGCCACACCATGACCACAGGCGACACCACCTCCCGATCCCTCCCCGCGACCGCAGCCAAACCAAGGCGGGAAGAAATCCCTCACATCACAGCAAGAAGGCCAAAATCCTGGCCCGCCCGCAGCAGCCAGGACCACAACATGAAAGAACGTGACCGGGCACCCCGCCCCGGTCAGAAAATCAAGCCGTCAACACGGGGGCAGCAGCATCCTGTGGACACGTCCTGTCAGGGTCTCCGCTCCGGTGGGAAGCAGGCGTGCGCTGACAGATCCCGCCAGCAGGAACTTCCCGGGTTCGCCGCTGTGGCGGGTTATGCCGGTGCCTCGGCCGGCAAGCCCGCTGTGATTGCGGCGTCGAGCAGTCGCTTGTCGTAGGTGACGAATGAGGTCAGGCTGGGCCGGATGCTGAGGGCTGTGCCTAGGTGGATGGCGTCCAGGGAGCGGACTGTGACCGGCCTGATGGTCTGGGCCAGGATACGGATGCGAGGGCTCATGTCGATCAGGTCGATCTGATCCAGCACGGGATGCAGCCGGGTTATTGCCTCGGGCGCGTACCTGGCCAGGGCGCGGAACGTCTCGATCTCCAGCAGGACAGAACTGGCCCAGCCGGTTTCGGATTTCTCGTCCAGCCATGTCCGTAGTGCCTGGGACTCCGGCTCGGCGTGGACGAGCTTGACGACGGCGGCGGAGTCGAGGTAGATCATCAGCGCTCGTCGCCCCGGTCGCGGCTTAGCTCGGCTGCGACGTCGATGCCATCGGGCTCGCCGATGTCCATCGCCAGGACGGCGCGGCGCAGTTGCGCGGCGCGTTCGCGGCGCTCGGCTGCGTGGATCACTGCCTGTCGGATGGCGGCAGAGCGGGAGATGCCCTCGCCGGTCAGGATATCGAGGGCGTGCTCGGTCTCTTCGTCGGTGCGGATCGTGATGGTCTCGGTCATGCCGTCAAATGTAAGACAATCTGTCTTACATTTCAAGCGCGACCCGCGCGTGAACCTCGGCTCGAACGCCGCCTCGTCCTCCCGGTATCGGGCCACGAGCTTGGACACCCAGCCCTGAGAAACCCCGCACTGGCGGGCGACTCACCCGGAGACCGTCCTTCAGTGATGACAGCAGTGATGACCGGGCGCGCCTTCGACATCAGCCGACCGTGCCGGCCCAGGTATTCCTATGTCCTGAGACACGCCATTCCTATGTCCTGAGGCTGGACAGATGCTGTGGTCATCATGGACCTTGGGGCTGTCCTCCCGGTCGCTGTGATGTAGCTGCGGGCGTGCAGTTCGTACAGCGTGGCATACAGGTCACCGCGGGCCATCAGCTCAGTGTGGCTGCCCTGCTCGCGGACCTGCCCCTCATCCAGCACGATGATCAGATCGGCCATTCGCACCGTGGCGGTGCCCGCGCGCATCTCATCACAGAGCGCGCGGGGGGAGAGTTCGCGATCCATAAACTGCTGCGCGCTTACGCGAACGACCTGGCCCAGGTTGAGGACAGTGAGCAGAAGCGCGAGTCAGCCGTGCTGCGGCTGCTGCAGTCCCGCACTGCCCTGGTGGATCATTCAGCCCGTCTGCTGGTGCCGAGCCTTCAGCCACGGTCGGCATCCGCATCAGGCTGACGACGTCGCCTGCCAGATTCGCACCTGGTTTCGCTGCGCTGCGGGGAGGAATGCGCGGGTGCCGGCCAGCCATGCCCGGGGATTGTCGAAGTGGGCCATGTGCGCGGCCTCGGGGGATCTCGGTCAGCGTGCTGGACGGGAGTGCGGCATGCAGTTGCCGGGCCTTCCGCGCACCAGGCACCCGCACCCCCAACCCGCGCACCAGACGGCGCGGGATATTCGGATCGTGGGCAGCGCGGTATCAAGGGCAACGGGGCATGCCGCCGAACGACGTGGATGTGCTGGTCGTCGGAGCGCCGGATCGAATCGCCATGTACGGCGCGGCTGAACGCGCTGAATCACGGCTAGGCCGCCCGGTCAACCCGACCATCTGCGCCCCCGCTTAGTGGGCTCATCCCACTGAGCCCTTCATCGTGGCGATCAAATCCCGGCCGCATATCACAGTCATTGACGACGTGGCTGACGTGACGGCAGGGGCGGAATGACCAGATGGCAGCGAGGCGAAGCTGAGATCGAGCGACTGCTGGCTGATGGCGAGCTTCAGGGTCTGACGGGCGCGGCCGCCGAAGGCGGACAGTGGCTGTCCAAAGCGCGCCGCACTCTGAACACGGCGGCGAGTGCCGCTGACGCTGACCCTGATAGCGCCTTCACCCTTTGCCTATGACGCGGCGCGTTTTGGCTGTACCGGCGTTGCTCGCGCAGCAAGCGCTGCGGGCCACAACCAGGGACGGGCACTATGTGGTCGAAGTCGTTGTCCGCAGCCAGTTCGGCGCAGCCTTCCCGAGGCGGTGCTCGCCGGTTTCGCCTTCGGGACGACGACGCTCAGATGGCCGTCGAACTTTCACCGCCCGGTGACTGCGGTCTCGCTGCAGGGCCTAAGACGGCGGTCCGGACTAAATGGTCTTACCGCACCTATGACTGTGCTGAAAGCTCGCCACATGTCTTCGGCCTGGACGATCTGTTTGTCGTCGCCGCACTGGATCCGCGCGCTGGCGGTACAGAGTTCCTTGCGATGGAATGAAACCGTCCTGACCTCAATGAGGTGCTCGCCCGCATCGATGTCACGCAGACGTTCTGGACGCTTCCGAATGCTGACCTCGGGGAAACTCCCCCACCTGCGGAAACGCCGGCGTGGTGGCTGTGGCGGGCGTGGGTTTTGCTAAGGTGCCTCGACGGCGTCGGTCCCACGATCTGTGACAAGGTGCTCCATCACAAACGGCCGTGGCTCTTCCGATCTTCGATGACAACACGCGCGCGAAAATTCGATGACAACACGCGCGCGAAAATGGGAGGCGGTCGCGCTTGGCAGGACCTTCACGACGAACTGACTCGGCAAGAGCCGCAGTTCACGCACCTGGAGCAGTGGTTCGCCGGCGAGGCAGCAAGGCGCGGCGGCGTGTGGCTAACTCGCCTCCGCATTCATGACATCCTGCTCTGGGCGGCCATCACCCGAGGCGGAATGGAGCGCGAGTCGCTCATCAGGTCCGGCCAAGACGTGCTGGGACGGCCCAGCGGCCGTGACAGCCAGGACGTGCCCGCGCGTCCGCGGATGAACAAGGACGCCGAGTTCCTCGCAGCCAAGCTTGCCCGCGTCCACGACCCGCATGATCACGGGCAGCCGCAGCTTGCGGCTGCTGCCGAGAACTGCGAGGGCATAGAGGCCTCGACGACTGCCCAGCACCGCTGCGCATTCCTGCGCCTCGCAATGCGCATCCCTACGCTGGGCGTAGAAGACGTCGCTCTAATCCGGTGGTCTCCATGACTGCAGGTACGCCTTTGCGGCAGGCCGTTTTTTACCCAGCCGCAGTCATAATTCGACATCAATATGACAAAGCGGGAAGATGACCGTCCATCTTTCTGCCTAAACGGCTGCTTCGGTGCGGCCGTTTGGCTTCCTCTGCGGCGCGCGCTCGGGTATTCTCCGGATCGTCCCGCGTTGGTGGCTACCGTGTCTTAGGTAGCCCAATGCGCTAGGGCGGGACTTTGGGGAATGCCGTTACCGCTTCCGCGAAGGTCGCGCCGAAGCGTGCTGCTATTGCTGCCGGTCTGAAGGGGGATCATGGAGTTAGTGGTCGTCGCCATTTCGGGGGTGCAGCGGTTTATCAGCGAGTCGCTGTCGACAGCGGACTTGCATGCGGGTAGTGCCCTGATGGCTGAACTGGCTTGGGCGATGCTCACGGTTGTCCCTCCTTCGAGGCTGGTGTTGCCGTCGAAGTTGCCTGACGAGCAGGGCAGGGTCCCGAGTCGGGTCGTCGTGCTTTCGGACGACGGTGCTGGGAGAGATCTTGCCGGGAAGATGGCTAAGAGCGCCCAAGCGGCGTGGGAGAAGCGGCTGGCCAGAGCCTTGAGCGGCAAACCGGTCCCTAAGACACCCGGGTTCCCTGCTGTTCAGTGGGTGGTCGCGCCGTTTGAGGACGGTGGCTATGCAGAGGGCTGGTCCGCAGCTCAAGCTGCACTGAGGGCTCGTAAGCGGATACGGGGTTTCCCTGGCTACCACGTCCGGCCGCTGGCGATTTGCACGCTCACTGGCCGCTGGGCTGCCGAGCCGCCGTCCGATGGCGGCAGGAGCAAGTCAGTGGCGCATCGGCGCGAGGCGCTGTCGGCAGTCGGATACGTCAAATTCCGGTACGGCCGCCAGGAGAGCGACCGGTTCCCATCGACGTGGTCCATCGCGACCGCGCCGTACCGGGATGCGATTATCCGGGTCGGCGAAGACGATGCCGAGGTCTGGGGCGCAGCCGTCGACCTGAAAGACGCGTGTGAGCGCCTGGGAGCAGCGGGAGAGTCGCGGCTGGGCACGGCGTTGCGCCGCTCGAGCACGCTTCGGGGGTTGGCTACTAGCACGGAGGAGACGCTGCGGTGGCTTAACGAGGTTGAGGGGTCATGGTGCCTGGCTGATAGCTGGGATCCTGCTCAGCTCAGGCGGGCTCACGACCTGGCGGAGGACCCTGACCACGCGCTCTGCATGCCCGGGCGGGAGGCTGCGCGCAGGCTGGTGCGGAAAGCGCAGGCCGCAGGGATCCCGGCGCCGAGCTCGTACCTGGCGGTGCTGGCGCAGGACGCCGATCACCTAGGTGAGCGCCTCGGGCGGTTCCCTCAGGGAATCGACCCGGTCACCTGGCAGCGCCAGGTGTCGGCAGCGCTGGATAACATCGCCGGCCGCCAGGTCGACGACATTGAGCTTTCTCACCTGGGGCGCGTTGTCTATGCGGGCGGCGATGACCTACTGGCCCTGGTCCCTGCCGAGCGAGTGCTAGCGGCGGCTCGCGAGGCGAACCGGCTGTTCGCCGATGATCACGAGCTGAACGAGTTGCTGGACAAGCCGTCGGCGAGCAGCGCCATCGTGTTTTTCCACGCATCCTGGCCGCTGCAGTCCGCCATCGCGGCAGCCAGGGAACTGCTCAAGGACGCGAAGAAACGCTCCCGGCCTGGGCTCGGCATCACCGTCCTGACCAGGGGCGGTGAACGCACCCGGGTCGTGCTGCCGTGGCTTGACCGGTCGGGTCAGGTGCCAGTGCCGGCTATCACGCACCTGGAAGATCTCGTGGCGGCCACCGCCGGTCCGCTTTCTGGTCGGCTGGCCAGCGGCTTGGAGGTGGACCGCGACGCGCTGTCAGAGCTGAGCCAGGAATGGCTGGAGCGTGAGCTGGCTCGCCGCGCGCTGCGGCATGGCATTGCTGCGGGCAAGGCGCCAGCAGTCGGGCGGCTACTCGCGTCGTTGTGCGTCCCCGTCCCGGGCGGACGGGATTTTACCGACTGCGCGGATAGCCTGCTGGTGGCCCGTTTCGTCGCTGGTCAGGCTCGGGTGCCGGCGTGACCGGCATGCGGTGGCTCGTGCTGGAGCCGATGGACACGATGGTCATCAGGGATGGCCGGGCGTTCGACGCGGGCCTGCAGTCAGTGGCCAGGACGAACGTGCCGAGTCCTGGCACGCTGGCCGGAGCGATCGGTGCCGCGTACGGGGCGAAGCCTGGCGCTGGCATGCTGCGCGAGGCTCGCGGCCGTGATGTGCCCGAGCAGCTGCTCGGCCCGGTCCCGGTCGTTTATGGCGGGGGTGGCTGGCGGGCGCGCTGGCCTGTTCCCAGCGACGTGGTTCAGGACGACGGCGATCCGGTCCCGTACCGGCTGACGGTCACCGAATCGCAGTCCACCGACGAGGTTGCCCATGACCTTTCCGGTGCGGTGCGGGCGCTCCCGGTCGGTGCGGGCGAGGCGCTGGCCGGCTGGTGGGAGACAGCGGAGCTAGCGAGTTACCTGACCAGCGGGGAGGTCTCCGGCGACGTCGTGTCCAAGCCCTGGCGGATCGAGCGGCGGGTGGGCCTGGCCCTGGACGATAACGGCGCCGCAGCCGAGGGCATGCTCTACTCCGCCGAGCATCTGCGTACGGCCGATCGCGCCGGGTTCGCCGTCTGCTGTCTCGGCGGGCCGGAGGTCGAACTGCCGGAGACCATTCCTCTGGGCGGCAGGAACAGGTCCGCGCTGGTGCACGAGCTGGACTCACCGCCTGAGCTGCCTGCTCCGGCGGCTGACGCTCCCGACGGACGGCTGCTGCTGTACCTGGCGACGCCCGGAGTGTTCGAGGACGGCTGGCGCCCGGACCTGTCGATCTGGCCGGGAGCCGAGCTGGTGTCGGCTGTCGTGGGCGATCCGCAGGTGATAGCGGCCGCCACGGCGCACCGGGCGACCGGCGCCGTCGGCAATAGCCGGCTGATGTGGGCCGCTCCGGCCGGCAGCGTCTACTACCTGAAATTCCCCAGCAGAGAAGATGCGCTGGCAGCAGCCAGTGCGCTGAGCCGCACGACGCTGCCGCAAGTCGCTGAGGCACTGGCGACGGCTGGGTTCGGATACACGATGACCGGAAGCTGGTGAGCCGTGACGACCACTGCCCTCCATAGAGGGTTGCTGTTCCTGTACGCCGAGACGCCGGTACACGCGGGCGCAGACACTGGCCTGGGCGCGGTGGACCTGCCGATCCAGCGTGAGATCACCACCGGTCTTCCCATCATTAAAGGCGAAAGTTTGAAAGGTGCGCTGCGCGAGCGCCTGAGAACGCCAGAGGTAGATCGGGCCAGGTGGCTGAAAATGTTCGGTGATGCGCCGCCCAGCCTCAGCCAGCCTGGCGGCACCTTGAGGCCCGGTGAGATCCGCGTGCACGAGGCGCAACTGGTCGCGTTCCCGGTGCCGACTCTCGACGGCTTCGCGTGGGTGACCTGCCCGCTCGTTCGCGCCCGCCTGCACCGCCGGGCTTCACTGGCCAAGATCACCAGCCTCGCCGGTGACGACCGGGCCGGGGCCGATGACACGGAGGCTGAGGACGACACGCGCTGCCTCAGGACGGACACCCGGCTGGATGGGAGGAAGACGCCGCCGTCCAGGCCGATCGTGCTCGGTTCCTATGCCTTCACGAGCCATGGCGACAACGATTTCAAGGGCTGGGCGACCTCGCTGTCCGGTGCTGCGCTGCCGGAACTGGCCGAGCACGATGATTTCAGGAAGCGGCTGCAACGCGACCTTTACCAGGTCTCTGACCTGGCGATGAAGGCCCTGACCAGCGAGTGCGCAGAGGTCAGGGCCCGGGTCCAGCTCGGCGGCGATGACGACCAGAACCCGGTCAAGACCGTCCGCCGCGGCCCGTTCTACAGCGAGTACCTGCCCAGCGAGTCGCTGCTCGTCGCCCTGATCGAGTCGGCGTCGGCAGATCACCTGCGCCTTCTGCGCGAGCAGATCGGCGACCAGGTCCTGCAGGTGGGCGGCGACGAGACGATCGGCAAGGGGCTGATGTGGTGCCGGCTCGTCGGCCCAGAGGACTTCGAGGCGCCCGCCGCAGCCGACTCGAACGGAGCCGCGTGATGAGCCTGGAGCGCACCGATGTCAGGCTGGCGGGCAAGGCGGCGGCGGTGCTCGACGTGATCAGGCGTGACAGCGGGGGCACGGTGCCCGCCGACGTGATTGGCCAGCTCAAGCGGCTACCGGCGCTCCTGCTGTCCAGCGGCGTGCCCGCGTCGATGGCCTTCCTGTACTCAAAGGCCGGTGACCGGAGCTCGCTGGAGCAGGCATATGCCGCGATTTTGGACGCGCTGCGCGCCGAGCTGGCCGCAGTGTGGGGATGGTCCGACAGGCCCGGGCCGCTGCAGTTCTTCACCCGGGTCAGCGACCCTGCGCAAGTCGATTCGGCGGCGCTCAGCCGTGCCAGCGTCCGGCTCGGAGAGTTCGCCCTGTGGCTGCGCAGGCTGGCCGAGGCGATCGAGCACAGCGAGCCGGTTCCGGGCTCAGGTGCTCGGTCAGGCGCGACAGCGCAGGCGCAGGGCGGTCCGGGTGCCTGAGAACCGGAGCTGGCAGATCGTAGGCCCGCTGGCGATGGCGCGCAGGATCGTCGTGTCCGATGTGAACGGCGCACCCCGGTTTCGCGGGCAGGGGCAGCCAGAGCACGACAGCCGGACGGCTGCGGCCCGGGCCAACGCCCGGCTCATCTTGCACCGCACGGCTGTCGCCGTCGTTGACACCGATCCAGATACCGGGGAGCAGCGGTTGCGCGAACTGGACGACGGGCCGGTCCGGACCTGGGCGGTCGAGACCGGCCTTGGGCAGCAGCGCGGCGACAATCTCAGCCGTCGTGTAGCCGAACGGCGCGAGAGAGCGCTGAGTCGCCTCGCCGCCACCTCGAACCGGCGGGTAATGGCCATCGAGATCGAGCCCCAGGCAGCCATGGTGACCGGGACCGCGACGGCCGGCCTGCGCAACGTCGGCATCGAGCTGCACGGTACGCACGGCTGGCCGATCATCCCGGCCAGCAGCCTGAAGGGCGTCGCAGCGGCGTACGCCGCCGAGGCTGCTAACCAGGACGACGTCGATCGCATCTTCGGCCTTCCGAGGCCAGGCCGCGACGAGGGCGACACGGAACGCAAGACGGCAGGAAAAGCCGCAGCCAGGCCCGGAACTGTGCAGTTCTTCGACGCGCTGCCAGGACCGAACGGTATCACGGTCGCTCAGCATGACCTCACTCCGCACGCTCGCGATTACCACACGGGCACCGACGCACGAGGCAGCCGCCCGGCGCCAGCCGAGTACCTCAATCCGGTGCCGATCCCCTTCCTCGTCGTCGATGGCGGTTCGTTCACGGCGCACGTCGTCGGGCCGGCGGACCACGCGGAGACGGCGGCCCGCCTTCTGTGCGAAGCCATGGACGATCTCGGCGTCGGCGCGAAGACTGCCGCAGGTTACGGCTACCTCACCGGCACGGCCCGGCTACTGGACCCGCCTGCCCCGAAGGCAGCACGATGACGGTCTACGTGGTGCCGTGCGGTGTGTCCCTGCTCGACGGCCTGGTCGCGAAGAAGACCAGAGGGCCGTCCGACGCCAAGCCCAGCGCCCTCGTCAGGGGGGCGGCTGACCGGGGCCACGATGTTCGCGGCCGGGCCGACGACGCGGTTCTGGCCTACTGGCTGGAGCACGCGACCCATGCCGCGGCTGATGCGAAGCTCGTCGCATGGGATCCGCGTGTCCTGTGCGCAGAGAGCAGCACGCTGGCGGCCAGCAGCGGGTTCGGCCGGCTGAGGCCGCTGCTGGACCGCGACGACACCGTCCTGGTGCTTGGCTCTGACACCGATACAGGCATTGCGTCGGCCTTGCACTTGGCGCAGTACGTCGCGGGTCTTGACCTGGCGGATGTGAGCTATGCGAGTACCGCCGAGCAGACGACCTCGGCTTCCCCGGACGTTGTTCTCAATCCGGGCACCCTGACCATGCTCCGGATCCGGGGCCTTGATCCCCGGCACGCTTCCGGCGGGTTCGTCGATGCTGTGGCCGGCATCGGGCAGGCGTTGCGGGCTGCCTTCCAGGTCGGCGAGGACTTGGAGGTTCACCTGACCGGCGGGTTCAAGGCAACTTTGCTGTACACGATGGCCATGACCGAGCTGCTGTACTCGCTGGCGCCGGACCGGGTCCGGGCCTGTTACCTGTTCGAAGGCGAGGACGCCGTTCTCACGGAGATCGGCCTGCGGCGGTTCTCCGACGAGGAGTGCCGCGACATGCGCGACGAGTTGCTGGCGATCGGAGCTGGCGACCAGCACGGCGGTGCGCGGACCTTCGAGACGATCGCGCGGGACGTTAAGACGGGCAAGCTCAATGCGTTCGGCTACGGGTACCTGGCCGTGCTGGGAGATATACCGCCCCGTGGTCGGCCAGGGCCGAACGGATGAGCACCGAGCTGGCGAGCACCCAGGAGGGCGGCTGGCTGGCCGTGGCTGGTCAGCGAGCCGCGCTGGCGGGAGTGCTGCGAAACGCAGAGTATGCGCGCGAGGTAATTCACCGCATAATTACTGAGAAGAGCGCGGAGTACGACAGCATCCTTGGGCAGGGATCATCGCAGGACCGCGTTCAGCGCTGGCGCGCGCTGATCCGTGCGGAGGACGACCTGGAGGTGTTCAGGTTCTTCGCGTTCCGGCCGCAAGACGCCGTCTGCTTGTTCGGCGCCGAAGTGCCCGAGGTCAGGCGCTGGAGCACGCTGACCGAGATCTACGAGGCTTGCTACGCGCTGGCCACGCAGAGCGCCAGCGAGAACGGTCCCACCGGGATGCCGTATTCGTGGCGTCTCGGCGCCGCCCACCTGGCCAGGACCCGGTGGATGCTGCTCTCCCAGCCGTTCGCCGCGAGGGCCCGGCCGCTGCGGCGCGACGTGCTCCGGGTCAACGACGAAAGGGGCAGGGTCACCGCGCTCGCCCAGCAGGCCCGAGGCGACTGGCTGGCGGTGCTCGCCGCTATCGACGACTACCCGCAGCTCGCGGCGCGGATCAGGGATCTTGAAGCCGACGCCATGAGCGTGGCGATGCTGCCGGTGACCGAGTCCGTCGCCGGCCTGGCCCCCGCGAATGAGCTGACTCCCGCAGATCATGACGACCCTGTCGGAGTGGAGGCCGCCCGATTTGCGGCCACGCGGCTGCTGCTGCCACGGTTCGCCTGGACGAGCCCGGCGAGGATCTACCTGCGGCTGGCCGGAAGGTCGTCGCTGGCGCTGACCGCAGCGGCCGGGTTGGCGGGCGTCTCCGCCATCGTCCAGGTTCTCGCCGGGTTCTGGCTTGCCTGGCCCGACGGCTACACCAGCGCGGCGATCACCGCCGCTGGGGTGTACCCGCTGGTCGCTGCTGCGATGGCGGCCGAGCCCAGCGCGGCCTGGCCCTGGCTGCTACGCCAGCCCGCCAGCGCCGCGGTCGGGCTGCTGGCCCTGGCGGCGTTCGGCACGACCTGGTGGTTTACCGCAGGCGCTACGGACGACGTCGCCAGGGCCGTAATCGTCATGGCGGGCCTGGCCGCCGCCGCGCTGTTGTACCTGTACATCGAGGGCATCGGGCATGGCGTGCGAGGGCTTGCCCTCCTGCGGCGTCCGCCATGGGTCACGGTAATCGGCCTGATGCACGGGCTGCTCGTCAGCCTGATCGGACTGCGGTTCCTGCTGCCGCTCTTCGCCTCGTCCCCGGCCGGCGGTCCGCCGCTGTCCTGCTGGTACTCGGCTGCTTCGTGCCACGGCAAGGTGCTGCCGGTGCCGCTGCTGCTCGGTCTGGCTGCCACGTGGAGCCTGGCTGCCGGGGTCTTCCTGCAGATCATCTGGGACAGCGAGCCGGTGACGGCGACGCTGGCCCACGTCGCCTGGCGTCGGGGAGGATGAACTTGGTGACCCAGCCCTGGCACGACCTGACCTTGCGCACCGTGACGCCGGCCTTTCTGGGCCGGTTCGGCACTCCCGACGACCAGACAGCCATCGTGCCGTTTCCGGTGCCGAGCTTGCGGGGAGTGCTTGCCTACTGGCTGCGGTCGCTCGCCGGAGCGCACCTTGGCAATATCGACCACCTCCACGCCGTGGAGTCGGCGGTCTTCGGTTCTGCCCGCACCGAGCAGAGCGGCGGCCCGTCACCTGTCCTCCTGCGAGGCGGACGGGTGCCACTCTCCGCGCTGGCCGCCGACAGTCAGCCTGACGGGTTTCGTTATCTCATGGGTCCGGGCCTCCTCGCCAAGAAAGACAAGGATGGGAAGAAAGTCCCTTCGCCGCGCTTCCTGAAGCCGGGGACGCTTGAACTGCGCGTCCGTGTCACCGGATCGCCCGCCAGCACTGACCTCTTCCTGGCCGCCTTGTGGGGGTTGCGGGCCTTCGGTGGCATCGGCGCCCGGAGCAGGCGCGGCTTCGGAACCATCGCGATCGACCAGGTTCCCGACCTCGGCACCAGCCATTTCAACTTGGAATGGCTTCAGCGAGACGGGGTTGCCGACCTGGTGTCCGTGCTCAACAGCGTGGCAGCCGCGATCGACGAAATCGACCTCGGGATTGAGCGCAAGAAGGTGAAGTCAGCGGAACTACCGAGCTATCCGTGTTTCGCTGAGCGCTACTACCGGCACAGCCGTGACGACGAGGACGAGCTCCTCCGCGGCGGGCGCGACGGCTGGCGGGCTGCTCTCGACAATGCGGGGACCTGGCTGAGGGAGTTCCGGCACGGCGGTGACCGCAGGACCGCCGTGCCGCAGCCAACCGTGGGCGCGCACTCCCGTACCTACACTGACGTCGTGCAGTCGTTCCTGAACTCCTCCGCGCCCGGCCGCTGGACCCAGGACGGGCCAGCCACCGCTGCCGCGCTGGGCCTCCCGATCCCGTATAGCGACCACCAGGGACGGCGTGACGAGCGCGGGAAGCCCACCCAGCGTGTTGCCATGATCAACGCCTACGTTAAAGGCCAGAAAGCTCGCCGAGCCTCCCCGCTGTGGCTGCGCGTGCGGCACGACGGCTCCGCCTGGCGGCTGCGATCCCTGGCCTTCTACAGCGAATGGCTCCCGCCCTCGCCGGATGCCGGGCTAACCGTGACGTGGCGCAGGCACTCGGCGTCGGTGGACCTGCTCACCGAGGCCCAGGTTCGAGCCGAGCTTGAGCGGTGGTTCTGAGCCTGACCAGGGCTGAATCATCAGCCAGAAACGCGACTGCCATGAACGGCAGGTTCCCGGCGCACCTGGTCGACGTCATCTCGAACCGAGACGAGACCGCGCGCCGCGGCCCGTCGGGCAGGGCGTCACGCCTACGATTGCTGTCATGGACAGCCAGGCAGTGAGCATCCGGCCGGCAACTCGCGCCGACGTCGGGCCGTTAGCGGACGTGATGGCGCGGGCCTTTTACGACGATCCGCCGTTTGTGTGGATGCTGCCGGAGCCGCGCACCAGGCACGTACGGGCCCGCCGCCTGTTCGCCACGATCCTGCGCGCCGAGGCCCTGGGCCACGGTGGGGTCGAGGTCGCGGTCCAGGATCGCACGATCATCGGCGGCACGATCTGGCTTCCGCCCGGCCACGCCCAGCCAAGCACGACCCGGCAGCTGCTGTCCCTGCCCGGCTACATCCATGCCCTCGGCCGTCACCTCGGGCCTGCCTCCCAGCTCCTGGCGGCGCTCGCCCGCGCCCATCCTCGCGAGCCCCACTGGTACCTGTACGTGATCGGAGTCGAGCCGGCCCGCCAGGGTCACGGCGTCGCCAGCAGCCTGCTGCGCTCCAGGCTGCGCCACTGTGACCTGGAGGGCCAGCCCGCCTACCTGGAGTCCAGCAAGGTGACCAACGTGCCGCTCTACGAGCACTTCGGGTTCCGGCCTGCCGGGACCCCAGCACTACCCGCTGGCGCCCCGGTCCTCACCGCGATGTGGCGCGCGCCGACCGGGAGCGATGACTAGAAATTCGCTGATAACTGCCGACGGCGATCGCCTGGGAGAAGTATCCAGGCCTGGTATAGAAACATCGACCGCCTCGGCCGGTTCCGGCGTGCGGGCTGAGCTTGTGAGGGCGGTCGGCGTCGACGGCGAACTCTGCGAACGTCGCGGGCTCAAGGCATCGCTGGCACCCGACCGCCAACTTCACGATGTGACTTTGGAGAGCCTGGCTGACATCGCCGGGACCGTAGCTGGCGCTCTCACGCCGTCGTTGACCGGATAAGGGACATGGCCGGTGTGCGCGGCGTGCTGGCCGCGCAGAGCTATGGACACCGCGCGCTGCCGCGTGAGGTAGACAGCCCGCAGGCGTTCCAGCATTGCGCTGGGCTGGGTGCGCAGCCAGGCAAGGAGCCCGTCGCGGCGGTCGCGCCGGAGCCCGGAGCGTGCGCCGCAGGCAGCGTCGGCCCCGGCGACGGCCCGCTGGTCCGCAGCAAGCGCGCGGGCGGTGGTCGCACGGCGGGCCGCCAGCATTTCGACCGACTCCACTGCGGCCGCCGGGCTCGCGAAGTGCTTTCCGGTCGTGGCCATGCACTGGCGCCAGCCGCGCAGCGCCACCATGTAGGGCCGGGAGCTGGCGAGGTAGGAGTCGAACCGCATGTCAGCGAACTGCGGCAGGTAGCTGTCCAGGACGAACGCCGGGAGGCTGCCGAATAGCCGCCTGCGAGCGGCGCCGAGGCATCCTCCGGTGCCGTAGGTGACGGTGCCACCCCAGGGGATTGTGATCGTGGCCAGTTGATCTTTGGTACCCAGCAGGACGGCACCGTAACGGGCCCGCTGCAGACTGGGCAACTGCTGCAGGTACGCATCCTCCGGGTCGGTGCGGGGGCCGCCCTGGTGCAGCGGCACTCCGTAGGTGGCGTACCTGGACCGGCCAGCGACGTCGGCGGTCACGATCGCCGCGGTAGGGAGGCGGCCCGGGCGCAGCGCCAGGTACCGGTAGCCCAGGCGGTGCATGCAGCTGGCGATGGACCGCTGCTGGGCACGGTTGATTTCCCACTTCTGGCGGAGCGCCCGGGCGTCGTCGGTGAGCAACTGCGTCGCCGCGGTGATCTCACCGGCCCGCACCTGCCTGGTGACCTGCTGCGGCTGGACGGCCGCCGGCCGCAGCGACCGGGGTGACGCGCACCCGGTTGCCACGGCCACGACCGCCAGCACCAGCGCCAGGAAGGGCACGGGTGGCCTGTGCCTCGCCGTGACGGTGCTGGTCATCGAAGGAACCGTCAGCAATTCGGCCCGGATTCCAGCGAGTCGGAGCTCACCGCATCATTGAGGTGGTGGCTATTGTCGAAGTGGTGCTTGACGAAGTCGGAGTAGCCGGTCATCGTGGCGACGCAGAACTTGCCGCCCTTTTTGTTGATGGTCTCCCACAGGATGACCGCGCGCTCGGTCTTGTTGTTGAAGATCGAGGAGGCGCAGTTGTTCCAGTTGCCGGTCGCGCAGTCCGTGCCGCCACTGAAGGTGCTCCAGTCGAGGTTGGCGCCGCTGAAATGCCCCTTATCCCCGGTGAAGCCGACGTTCTGCCAGATGCAGACCTTGCCGAGCTTGTTGCAGTGGTTCGCAACCGCTGGCGCCGCCGAAGCGGTCGTGGGCGACGCCTGTGCGGACGCTGCGGCACCACCCGATGCGAGGAGCGCAGCGGTCGCTGCGGCGGTGATGGCCGCGCGCCCGAAGAAGGTGCGGTTCATTGGTGGTTCCTTTCCGGATTGTGAGTCGGGTTGTCTTTTGGCGCAGGGTGGCCGGTTTTTGTTTGACGACCGGCTCGCGCCAACTCTCATCCACGATGCGCGGCAGCGCCACGAGAAATCTGCAGGAAACCTTGGATAAATGTGGAGACATAAGCGGAAGAACTTCCCGGCCCGGCACTGTCTCTAAGAGGCTAGAAATAAAGGCATAATCAGCTGTCAGTCCGTACGGGGACATGAGAAGGGACGCCGGTGGAGTTCCCAGTACTCTGGGAGATTTTGAGGTAATGGCCGCAGGCCGGAGGCTGGAAGCTGGTCATGCCCGGCAGCGGGCAGTGCTGAAGGTGCTGCTGTTCGGCTTGGGCCGGGTCGTGCCCCCGACGCCGGAGCGCGACCTCGTGGACGGGACGCCGCCGGTCGGCCAGCGCGAACCTCGGCTCGACCTCGGTGTTCCACGGCTCGATGCGGATCGGCTCGCGCCGGCACCGGAGGTGCCGGCGCGGATGTCGCCCGACCCTGAGAGCGACTTGACGCAACCATCTGGTTGCCATATATTAGCAACCAGGCAGTTGCAATACTCACGTCAGACGGCAAGGAGCAACACCAGTGACCACAACCACGGATTACCGCACCACCGTCCGGGTGAACGCCCCCGCCGGCGTCGTGTTCGACGCCGTTACCACCATCGAGGCGCTCGCCGCGTGGTGGAGCCCGGTGACCGGCTCGGGCCTGGCCGGCGGCCACCTGCGCTTCCCGATGGTGGCGGGGGAGCCGCCGCTACTGATCCGAGTCGTGGAGGCAACCCGCCCGAGTACTGTCCGCTGGACGGTGGCCGAGTGCACCTTCATGCCGGACTGGGTCGGCACCCAGCCCACCTTCACGATCACGCCCCTCGGCGCGGATGCCTGCGAGCTGACCTTCGAGCACCTCGGCCTTAACGATGAGCTCGAATGCAAGGACATGTGCAGCCGCAGCTGGGACCATTTCGTTCGCACGAGCCTGCGGGAGCTTGCCGAGGGCGGTCCCGGCGCGCCCAACCGGAGCCCGCGCGACCTCGCCCGCCGCGCCGCCGAGCAGGAGACCTGATCCGGGCTGCCGGGAGGACGGCCCCGGCGGCGGGCCGTCCTCCCGATCTCACCTGCCCGCCGAGGAGGAAGTGATGGCGTTTCCTGACCGCATCGAGCGGACCATGACGCTGGCCCGCCCGCCCCGCGAGGTATGGCCGGCGCTGACCACGGCCGAGGGGCTGGGCGCATGGTTCGGGGAACGGGCCACGATCGACCTGCGCCCGGGCGGGGCGGCGTCGATAACTTTCGCCGGCGGCATGCGCGTCGAGATGCGGGTGGAGCGGGTGGACGAGCCGAGCGTGTTCGCCTACACGTGGCGACTGCCGAACTTGCCCGAAGACGACCCGCGCCGCACCTACGTCGAGTTCACCCTGGAGCCCGCTGGCGACGGCACGCTGCTTCGCGTCACGGAGACAGGCTTCGCCCAGCTACCTCCCGGCATCCGGCGCGAGACGTACGAATCGCATCGCGACGGCTGGTCGCGTGAGCTGGCTGAGCTGGCGGACCACGTCAATGGCCCCTGACATCGAGGCCGTGGCCGAGCAGGTCTTCGCCGCCCTGGCCGACCCGACCCGCCGCGCCATCCTCGCCGCCCTGGCCACCGGCGGGCCGGCCACGGCCACCGACCTGGCGGCGAGCCTGCCGATCACCCGCCAGGCGATCGCCAAGCACCTCGCCCTCATGGCCGAAGCCGGCCTCGTCACCCCCGAGCCGGGCGAACGCCGCCGGGTCCGCTACCGCCTGCAATCCGCGCCGGTCCAACTCGCGCAGCAGTTCCTCGCCGCGCTCGCCAACGACTGGGACAACCGAATCGACGCACTCAAACGCCACCTCACGACATGATGAGCCACACCGGACCCGCCACCCACGACGGCGGCGACCCCAGCGAGGAGCACGCTCGGAACGCCGGATCGGTACTCATGCAAGGTCGGTGCCCCGAACTTGTCATGCGATCAGATCAACTGGGCGCCTGCGGATGCTGGCACAGGCGCGAACAGGGGCGGTTGACGACTATGAAGAGCCGGTGACTGCCTGGCCTGTCTGGGTGACCGCCATGCAGAAGTGCGTTGTCGGGCAGGACACGCCGTTCAGGGAGTCGCCTGCGGCGATCGCGACGGGTGCTGACCAGCCCTGGCCGTCGAAGAAGATGGCGTTGCCGCCGCCATCGACGGCGAGGCAGAAGTTCGATGCGGCGCAGGACACGTCGTCGATGTCCTGGCCCGGGTCGATGACCGTCCCGGCCGTCCACCTGCCCGCCGAATAGATGAATACGGTGTCCTGCGAAGCCGCTACGCAGAAGCTCTGCGAGGCGCACGAGACGCGCGACAGGAACGTGGAGTTGCTGCCGACGGTGACCCCGGCCGACCATTTCGTGCCGTTGAAGGTGAACGCTAGCTGGTTACCTACGGCCAGGCAGAAGGTCCGCGAGGCGCAGGAGACCGAGAATGGCTCGTCGTTGCCGGTGAACCCGTCATTCGGCAGCTGCAGCCCCCAGCTGCCCTGGTACTCGATGGCGCCGTCGCTCGAATCGCCGACGCCCAGGCAGAATCCGGTGACGGGGCACGAGACTGAGCTCGCGCCGCCGCCGAACTCGGCGCCGGAGACGCCTTGCGGACGTGACCAGGTGGTGCCGTCGCTCTCCATCGGGTACCCGCCGAAGCCGAAGAACTGGCCGACGGTGGCCGCGGCGCAGAACGTCTCCGCCGGGCATGAAACCGTGAAGGGCTCGATGGTGAACACGCCGGTCTGGCTGACTTGCCATGAGCCGTGGCGCAGCACGGTGAACCCGCCGTCACCGCTCCCTGAGCCGGTGGCGACGGCGCAGTAGGCGGAGTCGGCGCAGGATACGGCGTTAGCCCGGACAATGCTGCCGTCCACCGTGACCGGCGTGGACCAGGAGCCATGGAAGGTAGCCACATTGCCGCCATGATCGGCGAGTACGCAGTCGCCGCCAGCGGCGCAGGCGGCCGCCGCGACGCGATCTTCAACCCAGGTCAGCCGCGACCAGGATGATCCATTGAATACAGAACCGCTTCCGCCGTAATCGCCTTCCACGCACAGCTCGGCGGACGCGCATGCCACGGGTACGACGGCCAGTGACGACGCCTGGTTATTGATGATGCCGTTGTTCGTCCAGGTCGTGCCGTTGAACCGGTAGGACTGGGTGAGCACGTCGGTGGTCATGCAGAACGTGGCCGAGACACACGAGACGGAGCTGAGGCTGTTCTGCGCATCTATGGTGTCAGGCGTGCCCCACGAGCCGCTTCGGAGCGCGACCGCCGCCCCGGCGAAACTACCGCCTGACGGTACCGCCCCGACGGCCACGCAGAAATTTGCCGACGCGCAGGACACGGCCGACAGATCTCCGTCCGGAAGGATCGACGAGGGGCCTGACCAGGTCGAGCCGTTGTATTGATACACGCTGTCGTCGGCTTCAGCGGCGACGCAGAATGAGGCCGACGCGCAGGAGACAGAGACCAGGGCACCTGTCGCCGATACCTGCTGCGGCTTGCTCCACGACGTGCCGTTGAACCTGGTGTAGTCGCCGTTGTTGTCAACGGCGACGCAGAACGTGGCGAGCGGGCAGGACACCGAGTTGAGCCGGTTAGGATCGACGCTCGCCGGCGCGGACCACGTCAAGCCGCTGCCGGTCAGCGCATGCCCTGTGCTGTCGACGGCGGCGCAGAAGGAGTTCGTCGCGCACGAGATGCCGGTGATGTCATCGAAGCCCGTGCCGTGCAACTGAGCCGGCTGCCCCCAGGTCAGCGGGGCCGGCTTGGCGAACACGCCGATGTTTGCCTTGGCTATGGCAACCTGACCAGCCCGGTCGGTAAATTTCACCGTGAATGTTCTTGAGCCGAGCGTGGTGGGAGTTCCGCTGATCTTGAACCCGGCCAAGTGCAGTCCGGCAGGCAGAGTCCCGCTGGTGATCGCCCAGCTTCCGGCACGGTGATCGGCTGTGGTCAGTGCGGCCGAGTACGGCACTCCTTTAGTGGCATCAGGCAGGCTCGTGGTCGTGATCAGCGGCGGTATCTCTTTCGGCACCGACTGGTCCGACAGCAGCAGGCTGGCCTCGTGCGTCCAGCCATTGGGGTTGGGGTGGTACCAGGTATGGAAAGTCGCGAGCGAGGCGTCGACGAAAGGCTGGATCATCCATCGGTGCGGATTGTTCTTCTGCGCGTAAAGCCCGTGGTAAGGCGGTCCGTCAAACAGTTTTTGCACGCTGACGAAGGCAAAATGGCCAGGGAATTGCGAGTTCATGGCCGAGACAACCGAGCGGTCGATCCGATCGGACTCCACGCCAAGCGCGTGCAGTCGCTTGCCGACGGCGATGAAAGGCCCGCCATGGCCAGACCTGATCTTGTACGACTGGTCGCCTTCGAGGAACGGGTAACCAAGCAGCACGATGCGGACAGCCGGATTCGCCCGCTGCCTGATCGCCTTGAGTATGTTCGTGATGGCTCTCTTCACCGCGCCGCTGGCGGCGAGCTTTTCCGCCCGGCGCAAGTTGCTGTTGCAGTTGGCCCCGTCCCTGGACTTGGCGATCAGGCAGAACTTCACGATGTCAGGGAAATGCGCGTCGTTGCCGCTGATCGTCAGGAAGACGAGCTGATCGGCTTTGGTAACCGCGTCAATCTCCGGTGCACGCCCGTGATTTGAGTGGAAGAAGTCGGTGGTGACCGCGCCGCTGCAGGCGACATCGGTCACCATCACCGGCTGGCGATGCGGCGCGGCCCTGACTGCCGCGGCGAACCTTTCCCCGTAGTCTTGGTGTGAGCGGAAGCAGCCGAGCGGGCCGTAATAATGACCTGCACCGTTCCCGGCCGAGTACGAGTCGCCCATGATCAGCTCGTGCAGCACCGGCTTGGCCGCGCTCGGACCGGCCGGCGCGACGGCGGCTGCGAAGGCGGCGGGCGGCTCCTTGACCTGCGCCAATGTGGGTGACAAAGCTGCGGCAAGCACGAAGCTAGTGATAAAAGAACGCCAATATTGAAAGCAAGCCACGCGCCACCCGCCCCTGTTATAGCAACTCCCCGTTCGGGATCATAACACTCATCCGGGAAATCTCGGCCGCAAATTGGCCATCTTCGTAACCAGCAGCCCGATGGCCAGGCCGGCCAGCGCCGCTCACCCGCGTCCGGCCGGCTGCTACTACCATCTCGGGAGGGGACGGCCGCGCCTGAGTGACCTCGACGATGTGCCGCCCCCTGGCTGAGGTTCGAAGAGGCGCACGGCGCCAGGGATGCCAGCGTGAGAGGGAACTGATGGCAGGCGACAAGATCTGGATGTCCACCACCGACACGATTCCGCATTATCCCGGTGGGCAGGTGAGCAGAAGTGAACTCACGTGGTGTCATTCCACCGAATCATTCGCCAGAGCATACTACGGGCTTGAGGATGCGGCGGTAAAAGACGGCTATGGCGCCGTTGTCGGTGTCCGGTTCGTGGAGTGCACAAAACCTGACGGAATACAATACTGGGCGTATGGCACGGCCGTCGCCTATGACTATTAAGCGCCAGCGCCGGACGTGAAGGCCGGCTCACCCGTTAAGTGCTCGACCGCAACCTTTACCTAAGCGGTTGGCACTGTCTCGCACCGCCTCCGCTGGCACGTGGAGTCAGCCGCTGGACACCGCTTCGATGAGGGTGAACGACTGGGCGGCAGGCTGAGAACGACGGCGCCGTCCTTAGGGTCCTCGGGGGCGTGCAGCAGCGCCGGGTAGTAGATGGGCCGCACGGTCGCGGTATCGGAAGTGGTGACGATCGGCGCGATCGCGTTCACCAGCCGCGCGAGGTTTGCCATCTTCACCGTGTCCGAGTTCCTGATGAAGATGTTCAGATAGGTGCCGACCGCCAGCGCGTCGGGGAATGTGTACCGCTCGGCCAGGTCGACCGTCATATTGCGGTACCAGACGTTCCGCTCGTCGTAGGCGATCTTCGGCGGGTCACCGATCTTGAGCCGGTAGCTGGCACGCTTGATGAGCGCATCGGCGCACGTTATTCCGCGCTCGCCTGGTCGCCTCCCCCTCGGGCAGGCCGGCTGGGAGATGGCCGATAAGCCGCTTCCCCCCGGGTCTGCCGGCCTGCGCTCCAGCTGGGATTTCTGGATCATGCTGATCATCGGGGTGGCCATCCAGAGCCGATTCCCGGATCCATGCGGGCGCGTTCGACCCCCGAGGTATGAGCGGGGGATTCTAGTAGGCTATGCGCTGATCGCTGCGAAGTAGCCGCAGTCAACGTATAGGGCGACAGGAGAGGACAAGATCTCCGATGACTCGCAAGCGCTTAGAAGAAGCCTATACCAATAGTATCGCCGCCCCGGTGTATCAGAGTGCTTCCTACTACTTCGACGACGCCGAGCACGTCAAGGCAGGCTTGCACGATCTGTCGGCTCCGGCTGGCCGGTACGGGCGGTACAGCAACCCGACCTGGATCGACGTCGAATCACAGCTGAGCAAGTTAAGCGGCGCCGAGGCGTCGCTGATCTTCTCCTCCGGCATGGCGGCACACTTCACGGCGTTCGTCACGTTGCTTGCCGCAGGGGACGAGGTGGTCCTGCCTGCCGAGTCCTACCGGCAGGTACGGAATGTGTTCCACCACATCCTGCCGAAGTTCGGCATCGTCGTTCACGAGATCTCGATCCGGGATCCCGATGCCTTCGTGGAGCGAGTACGCGAGCTCAGGGGCCGGGTCAAGCTCGTGCATCTGGAGATGCCGTCTTCGCCTCATATGTACCTGATCGATGTTGCCAGGGTCAGGGAGGCGGCCGGCCCCGGCGTCACGCTGACGCTGGACAGCTCGTTCTCACCGCCCCCCAACTTCTACGCGCTGCGCTGGGGAGTCGACCTGGTTCTCTTCAGCGCGACCAAGTACATGGGCGGGCACGGGGACATCGTGGCCGGCGCCCTTTCCGGCCGTGCCGACCTGATCGAGAAGATCCGGTGGTTCAGGGACACAACCGGGCCGGTAGCTGACGGCAATGTCGCCTTCCTGCTCCGGCGCAGCCTGTACACGCTGCCGATGCGGATGGAGCGGGTCAACTCCTACGGCCTGGCGGTCGCGCAGTTCCTTGACACGCACGACCGGGTCACCAAGGTCTACTACACGGGCCTGCCCAGCCATCCGCACTACAAGCTGGGCCAGGACTACCTTGAGGGCCACGGCGGCGTGGTGACCTTCGAACTAGGGCTCAGCGAGGCTGACACCGCGCGCGTGGTTGACCGGCTGCGGGTTCCTTACATGGCGTCCAACTTCGGTGCCCCGCAGACCCTGGTGGAGCAGAGCACGTTCTTCACCTACTTCGAGTACGACGACGAAGGGCTGCGCTCCATTGGCGTGGATCGCAGCACTATCCGGCTCGCGCTCGGCTACATCGACGATGTCGATCAGGTGATCGAGGACCTCGACAACGCGCTGAGCGCCAGATGACTGGCGCGCTTTGCTACAGCGGCCGCGAGGCCGACTACGGCGAATTCCGGCCGGTGCACGAGATCATCGAGGCTCAGGCCGATTTGGGTCCCGACCGTCCGGCGGTGACCTACGACGGGCGGACTCTGACGTACGGGTCGTTCGATGGCCTAGCCAACGGCCTGGCGGCCGATCTTGCCCAACGGGGCGTCAGCAAGGGCGACGTGGTGCCGGTGCTGTGCGTGAACAGCCTGGAATTGCCGATCGTGTACCTGGCGCTGATGAAGCTCGGAGCGCCATTCGTGCCGCTCGATCCAGCCTGGCCGCGCAGTCGTGTGCTGGCTACGCTCAACATCCTCGCTCCTCGAGCGGTGATCTGCGCGAGCGTCGCCGAGGTTCCGCTTGCATATCAGCCGCGCGCGATCACCATCGATGCCGCTCTGGTCACCTCGTCAGCGCTGCGCCCCGCGGTCACTGTAGGGCCGGGTGACCTTAGCTACGGCTTCTTCACCTCAGGAACGACGGGGACGCCGAAGTGCGCCATGAACCTGCACGGTGGACTGGCGAACCGGCTTGCGTTCATGTCGAGGTATTTCGGCGTGGCCGGCGACGAGGTAGTACTGCAGAACAGCAAGCACACATTCGACTCGTCGCTGTGGCAGCTGCTCTGGCCGCTTACCGTGGGCGGGCGAGTGGTACTCCCCGTGCAGGGGGAGTTCCTTGACCTCCGGCACACCGTGGATACGATCGCGAAACACGGCGTCGTCGCGGCCGACTTCGTCTCGAGCATCTTCAACGCCCTGGTCGCCTTGGTCGATAACGACGAACCCGCGCAGCGGAAACTGGCCAGCTTACGATGGCTGGTAGTGGGCAGCGAACCGGTCAACCCGGAAGCGGTGCGACAGATGATGACCGTGCTGCCTGAACTGCGGATCACTAACGGCTACGGGCCGACCGAGACGTCGATCGGCATGGCATTCCACCCGATGTCGGCGGCGGAGACTGAGCCCGTACCCGTCGGCAGGCCGATCGACAACTGCTACGCGGTGATAGTTAACGACCGGCTTGAGCCAGTCCCGGCCGGCGGCACGGGCGAGATCGCCGTTGGCGGCGCCTGCCTTGGCGCCGGGTACTTCGCCGCGCCCGAGGCGACCGCCAGCGCCTTCGTGCCGAATCCGATGCGCGACGTCATTCCAGGTGACCGGCTTTACCTGACCGGTGATCTCGGAAGGCTCGACGATGCCGGGCGCTTGTATTTCACCGGTCGCAAAGATTTTCAGGTCAAGATCGGCGGCATGCGGATCGAGCCTGGCGAGATCGAGGCCGCGGCCCAAAGTTACCCAGGGGTGCGCCAGGCGGTAGTTATCGTCGCGACCGAGCAGACGGGGGCGAGATCGCTGGCGCTCTTCGCCGCCTGTGATCCGGGCACCATGCAGACTGGCCTGGCCAGGCATCTGCGCGAGAGACTCCCGCGGGCGAGCGTTCCCAGCAGATTCTTCATCCTGCCGGCCATGCCGTTGACCGACAACGGCAAGACAGACCGTCGGGAATTGCGGCACATGCTCGACCGCAGGCTCGCGGCCGACGCCGCCGAACTGCTCGGCGGGCAAGCACCCGGCAACTTGGAAGGCCGGGTCCTATGGGCCATGCGCGCGGCTCTTGGGCGGCCCGACCTGACCGCTGACGATCACTTCATGGACGCGGGCGGTGATTCGCTCAAGGCGCTTGCCGCGATCAATGCCATCCGCTCCGAAGTCAACCTGCAGGAGCTATGCGCGCAGGACCTGTTCGACCAGCCAACGGCCGCGCGGTTAACGATGCTCATCCAGACTTACCAGGTCGACAGTACTGACCAGGTCGACAGTGACAAGGCTGTCGACGAAAACACGCTGATGGAGCGCGACGCCGGGACGCCGCCAGCCGCACCGCTGCTGACCACCGACGTAACCGCGGACGCAGGTACCATCTTGGTGACTGGCGCTACCGGGTTCGTCGGCGGGCAGGTCGTGCATGAACTGCTCGCGCGCACCGACCTGCGCGTGATCTGCCTGGTGCGGGCCGGGGACGACGCGCGGGCGCTCGACCGGATCACCAAGGTCCTTGGCAATCGGGGGCTATGGGATGACCGGTTCGAGCCGAGGCTGGAGGCACTCGCCGGTGACCTTGGCCTCGGCAGGCTCGGGCTGACCGAGCGGGTCTGGGACCACCTGAGCGAGACCGCAGACCTGGTCCTAAGCTGCGGTGCGCTCGTGAACTTCCTGTTCGACTATCGCACGCACCGCCGCACCAACGTGCTCGGCACCGTCGAACTGCAGCGGCTCGCGGCAGCTCGCAGGCCGGTGCCCATGCACTACGTCTCCACATTGGCGGCACTGCAAAGCGCGACGGCCGGACGCTCGTCTGGCGTGCCAGAGGACTACCCCATATCCCAGATCGCGGCGCCGCCTGGCGGATATAACCGGTCGAAGTGGGTCGCGGAACGCTACCTAGCGCAGGCGCGCCGCCACGGCGCGCTCGTCACAGTGCTCAGACTCGGCGAGGTGATGCCAAGCGCCGACAGCGGCGAACCGAATCCGCTCGCCCTGACCAACATGCTGTGCTCGGCCTTCGTACGGCTGGGCGTCCGCCCGCAGGCGCAGATCAGGTCCGACTACACCCCGGTCGACTACGCGGCAAGGCGCATCGTGGCCGCGGTCACCGACCGGACTGCCTGGGGTTCGACGTTGCACGTCCTGCACCCCAGGAGCGTGAGCTTCGTCGACATCTTCGATGGCTTTAGCGGCGAGATGCCGCGCATCTCCTGCCGCGAGTTCGTCGCCAGGCTGCGTGCGGCCGCCAGCAAGACCGGTGATCGCGATCTGTCGGCGCTCGCCGCCTTGCTTGCAGGTCCTGACCGCGGCGAGGCCGAGCTCCGGCACGACCTCGATCACCTGCTGACTGACAACGCGGCGCTCTACCGCAAGGAGGCCTGCTCCCGGGCCGAGCAACGCTGGGGACTGACCGACGATCCGCCCGACGCGGCCGTCGCCGCCTATCAGGACTACCTGACCAGACGCTATCCGGTGCTCGCGTTTGACGGATCAGCTCCACCGCACTCGTCGCCCGCCGCCCGGGCGTAACCAATCTCAAAGGAGACAAACTGCCATGCACTATCGCACGATGGGCAAGCTGGGCTGGCAAGTCAGCGAAATCGGCTACGGCATGTGGGGCATCGCCGGCGGCCCGGGTGGCTTCGCCTCGGGCGCGGACTACGAGCTTGCCCCGCAGTGCCTGGACGAGGCGATCGAGCTTGGCTGCAACTTTTTCGACACCGCGTGGGCCTACGGCCGGGGGATCAGCGAATTGCTGCTTGGCGCGGCACTGCGCCGGCATCGCGGCAAGCAGCTTTACGTAGCCACGAAGATCCCGCCGAAGAACCGGATGTGGCCGCCAGGGCCCGATGACAAGCTCGACGACGTCTATCCGTCCGACCACATTAACGACTACGTCAGGCGCAGCCTGGACAACCTCGGCACGGATCGCATCGACCTGCTCCAGTTCCACGTGTGGGAGGACCGCTGGGCGGGCGATCCGCGCTGGCAGGATTCCGTGCGCGAACTGAAAGAGCGCGGCCTGATCGAGGCCTTCGGGATCAGCCTCAACCGATGGGAGCCCGCTAACTGTCTCGCCGCGATCGACACCGGCCTAGTCGACGTCATCCAGGTGATCTACAACATCTTTGACCAGGCACCGGAAGACGAGTTGTTCGAGCGGGCGCTGCGGGACGGCTTCGGCATCGTGGCCAGGGTGCCCTTCGATGAAGGCACGCTGACCGGGACGCTCACCACCGAGAGCAACTGGCCAGCGGAAGACTGGCGCGCTACCTACTTCGGACCCGAGAACCTGGGCCCGAGCGTGGAGCACGCTGAGCGCCTCAGGCCGGTGGTCCCGGCGGGCATGACCATGCCTGAGCTGGCATTGCGCTTCATCTTGCAGCACCCGGCCGTCACCACGGTGATCCCCGGCATGCGGAAACTGGAGCACGTGCGCGCCAACCTCGCGGTGAGCGATGGCCAGCGGCTCAGCGACGACCTAATCACGCAGCTTCGCCCGCACCGATGGGACCGCGTCCCTGCCTGGTGGTCGGGGTGAGCCGTGTCATTGCCATGTGGGCGCACTCCAGGTCCACGTCGACGGCATTCCAGCGGATGATGATCGAGCGCGGTGACGTGATCGTGGTCCACGAACCCTGGCTGGCGCTGACAGAGACAGGCTCGGCCGCTTTGCCGGCTGGTGACGGCGGCACGGCAATAGTGTCGTCGGGCACCGAACTGCGCGACCACCTGATCCGGCTCGGCCGCTTACGGCCGGTATTCGTCAAGGAAGTGATGGACTACCGCTATCCCTGCTTGTTCGACTCGCCTGCCGAGGTCGCCTCTTTCACGCATACGTTCATCGTGCGAGAGCCGCGCCAGACGATCGCCTCGCATTACGCCATGAAACCGACAGTGACCAGCCCGGAGATCGGCTTTGAGCGGCTGGCTGAGCTGTTCGACCTGGTGTGGTCGGTGACTGAGCAAAAGCCGCTGGTACTGCGCGCCGAGCGGCTTGCTGACGACGCGGCCGCAGTGGTACGGGAGTTCTGTGATTACACGGGCCTGCCCTTCATGCCAGAAGCGATTTCCTGGCGTCCGGAGGACCGGCCCGAATGGCGGCGGCACCGGGCCTGGCACCTTGAGGCCATCAACAGCAGCGGCTTTACTGACCAGCGAAACGCCTACGAGGTGACAGTCGACAACAATCCTGTCCTGCGGTCGTTTTACGACCACCACTACCCCTTCTACGAGCACCTCGTCCTGCATGCGGGCTGACCTAGCGGAATCGGCACCGAGACAGAACCCATGGACTTCGTCAAGCTCGTGGCTTCCGGCAACGACTTCATCCTGGTCGAGGACGGCATCCCGCCGCCGTTTCGCGAACTTGCCTCGTTCGCGATCTTGGCTCCTTCGTGATCTTGGCGTGTCACCGGCAGGCCGGGATCGGCGCCGACGGTGTGCTGCTGCTGCTGCGGCGGCTGACCGGCCAGGCGCGCGCCCGGTTCCGATCGGCGCTCGCACCGCCGCGACCTTGACACCACAGGCCAGCGTCAAGGACGACACTGGCGGCTGATGGTGATGTTCTGCCGATCCTCGCCAGTTGCCCCCCAGCCCAGATGCGTTATAGCCCAGCTTCGCCGATGTTATGAATGTGTTACCCGGCAGTTTCGGTTTCTCGTTCGACGCAGCGCCGATTTTGTCAGTGGCCATCGTTAGGGTGATCGAGAAAGGTAGCTGGACTAGTGACGCAGATCGAGATCCCAGCGTCAGGAGGTGACCATGGCAGGAGACGATCGAGAGGTACCTGAGGTGCCGGTTGGCAGCGGGTTGTCCTGGTCGCGGGACCTGGACCTGGACGCGCTGCTGGCCGCTGTCAGCGAGCTTAGGCCTTGCGCGGCGAGCCCGGTAGCTGCCGGAGCTGATCCGGCTACGCCAGAGTTGCCCGGAGGCGATCAGGCTGAGGCAGAGTTCGCCGAATACCTGGAGGCTGTGGACGCCGGGCGGTCCGTGGTCGTGCCACTGGCTGCTGTTGCGGGCCAGATCGCCGAGTCGCTGCCGGCCAGCCCTGAGCTGGCCGGCTGCCTGGCGAGCGTTCCGGCGGCGGGCGCGGATGAGCGGGCGCTGACCGGTCTGGCGTCGTCGTACCGGCGGCTGGCCTCCTGGGCGCAGGCCGGAGAACTATCCGCGGTCGCCCAGCTGGCGTCGCGGTCGGCGGCGGCCGATGACCGGATCGGCGTCGACGAGGGCGGCCGGCCGGCGAGGCTGTCGCCGGACACCTGCGGTCAGGTGTCGCTCGCACTGACTATGTCCCAGGGCAGCGCGTCGTGGTGGGCCGACCTGGCAGTCACCCTGGAATGGCGGCTGCCCGGCACCGGGGCCGCGCTTCGATCTGGGGACATCGACTTGTCGCGGGCACGGGCGATCGCCGAGGCTACCGCCGTGGTAGACGAGGACACCGCCCGGGCCGTGGAGGCTAGGGTGCTGCCGAAGGCTGGCGGGCAGACGCTGGGGCAATTGCGCGCCGCGCTGCGCCGGGCCGTGATCGCGGCGGATCCGCATGGCGCTGACCGGCGCCGGGAAGAAGCCGAACGGCGGGCCAGGGTCACGCTGTACCCGGACGCTGAGGGCACCGCGGCGCTTGCCGGGTACAGTCTGCCCGGCATCCGCGCGACCGCGGCGATGGCCCGGGTCACGGCGCTGGCCCAGGCCATGAAGGCCGCCGGCGCCGGCGGCGGTATCGACCTGCTCCGTTCCCAGGTCTACCTCGGCCTGCTGCTCGGCACCCTGCCCTATATTCCGCCGGCCCCAGGCAGCCCACCTGACGGCGACTGTCCTCCCAGTGATGGCTGTCCTCCCAGTGATGGCTGTCCTCCCAGCGATGGCTGTCCTCCCAGCGATGACTGTCCTCCCAGTGATGGCTGCCCGCCGGGCGAAGGGTATGCGGCGGACGACGCGGATGGCGGCGCCATGCCCCGGTGGCCCCGGTGGCCGGGGTGGCCGGCCGTCACGGCGTTCGTTCGGCCCGGACCGGCCGCGATGGGGCACCTGGCACCGGTCGGCGGCGGGCGCCTTGAGCTGGCGGTGCCCTGGTCCACGCTGACCGGAGAGGGCGACGAGCCGGGCAGCGTGAGCCGCCTCGGCGCGATTACGCCCGCCCAGGCCAGCTACCTGGCGCAACTGGCAGCCCGCGATCCCAGCGCGGACTGGCGGGTTATCGTGACTGGCAGCGGCGGGCAAGCTCTGGCCGTCACCAGAATCCGGCGGCGACCCGCCCGAGCCGGACCGGCACCGCCGGCCCCGTCCGCCGTCCACCAGCCTGCCGATCACTGCGGTCTGGTCAAGCGCGTCACCGTGACGATCGCGCAAGATGACCTCGCCGTACTATCGCAGGCCCATAAGCAGGCCGGTGACCAGAGCATGGCGGCCAGGCTCGCCCAGGCACTGGCCGCAGCGCACCGGGCCGCCGACCGAGCCGGGAGGATCGCGGCCGTCAAGCCAGCGACGACCAACAACCCAGCGACGACCAACAACCCAGCGACGACCAACAAGCCAGCGACGACAGACAACCCAGCAGCGACAGACAACCCAGCGGCGGCTGAAGCGGCAACACCTGGGGCGGCGGGAGCCGGGTGCTCGCACACCGAGGCCACCGACGCCTATCGCCCGTCGACCACGCTGGCGGAATACGTCACCGCACGGGACACGACCTGCCGATTCCCGACCTGCCGCCAGCCCGCCTCACAATGCGACGTGGATCACACCGAACCTTACGACGAAGGCGGCAAGACCTGCACCTGCAACCTCGGCTGCCTATGCCGCTATCACCACCAGCTCAAGCAACACCCGCGCTGGCACCTCGCCCAGCCAAGACCCGGCACCTTCATCTGGACCACGCCGGCCGGCCGCAGCTACACCACCTCACCCCACTCATACGCCGCCTGAGCTACCTGACCGCTGGGCATGTCATCTTCCCGCGCCGCAGAACTCGACAGCCGGAGGCGCGGCACCGGGGAATGGCCGGATCGCGGCCCATAGATCACGATGATGTGCCGCGGCATGACGTGCAGGTGAGCCGCGGCCCGCGAAACCTAGGCCGACGGCTATGCCAGCCCAGGGCTCTGGTCGTCGCGGGGAGCGGGGAGCGGGGACGGCCGGCCCGGGTCCCGGGTCGCGCTGGCCGGCAGGCAGGCCGCCTATCTTGTCGGCCTGTGCCGGGGAGTGCTCGATCTCACCGCGGCCTACGTCAGCAAGCGCCGTCAGTCCGGTCAGGCGCTCGGTAAATTCCAGGCCCCCGCGTTCCGCCTCGCCGAGCTGACGGCGCGGCTCGACACCGCTCGCTGGCTGACCAGGGCGGCCGCCTGGGAGTCCGACAACGGATACGACACCAGGCTGCGGGCCGCGCAGGCGCTCGCGATGGCAGCGGACCTGGCCGCGATGACGGTGCGCGCCGCGCATCAATATCATGGCGCTTACGGCCTTACCGCTGAAAGTGATATCCGCCTTTACTTCCTGCGCGCGCGCGGCGCGCGCGCAGGTTGAGCGTGTCTGGCTAGGCGCGCCCCGTGATCTCCGAAAGGAAGTAGTGCCCCTGCTCGCTGAAGCCCAGGCTAACGACGACCGGCTAACATAAGGTTGCCGCGGCGATAGAATGGAAGACACTAAACTGAAGGCTTCCGACGCTCATCAGCCTGATTCTGAGCCTGGTCCGACCTACGTGGATGGTATTAAAAAAGGTTTGCCGATCGCGCTTGCCCTGATACCTATAGGTATGACCTTCGGTGTTCTCGCCAAGCTGGACGGGTGGAATACCGCCGAGCCAGTCGCCTTTTCCGCGCTGACGTTTTCGGCCTCGGCCCAGTTCGCCGCAGCCGGCGTGCTCGCGGCTGGCGGCAGCGTCGCGGCGGCCGTGGTCAGCGCCGGGTTCCTCAACTCGCGGTTCGTGCCCATGGGCGTAGCCGCGTCCAGTGCCTTCACCGGCGGCCGGCTGAGCCGCGCCCTGCAGGCGCAAGGGCTCGTCGACGCGTCCTGGCTGCTGGCCAGCCGCGGCGACGGCACGTTCGACCGCAAGCTGCTGATCGGTGCCACGGTGCCGCAGTACATATTCTGGGTTCTCGGTACCTGGATAGGCGCTCTCGCGGGCTCGCACATCGGCGATCCGTCTCGGTTCGGGCTGGATGCGGTGTTTCCCGCGTTTTTTCTCGCGCTGCTCGCTGGTGAGCTGCGAAGCCGGCGCAAGCTTCAGGTCGTGGCGCTGGCAACGGTTATCACGCTGGTCCTCGTGCCGCTGGTGCCGCCTGGCATCCCGATCATTGCCGCCTCGGCAGCGAGCCTGCTCGCCCTGCGGAGGCCGTGCAAGCCGACCGCCACGGCCGGCGCGTCGCCGCGGTGAGCCGGACCTGGCTGGCGATCGCCGCTGTCAGCGTGCTGTCTTTCGTGCTGAAGGCCGCGGTTCCCATGATCTCCCGAGGCCGCAGGCTCAATCAGCGCGCGCTGGCCGTCGTCGCGCTGATGCCCGTCGCGCTGCTGACGGCCTTCGTTCTCACCGAGACGGTCACCACCGGCCAGCACCTGGCGCTCGACTCCAGGCTAGGCGGCCTCGCGGCCGCGGGGATAGCCTTGCGGCTCCGTGCTCCCCTGATCGTCGTGGTCATCGTCGCCGCCGCGGTGACGGCCGCGATCCGGGTCATCGCCTAGCCTGCCGAGCCGGCGCCTAGCTGGCCAGTTCGTGTTCCAGCCCGCAGACCTGGTAGAGGTTGGTCACGATCGCGGAATGGACGGCGCGGTTAAGCTGGTCATGATTATCCGAGCAGTGATCGCGCGTCCCGCACGTGCACAGGCCGTCTGTGTTCAGCATGCCTGTCGTCCGGCCGCCGCGTGAGTCGCACGTCGCACAGCGATGGCAGGAAGGCAACCGCACGTTGAATCCCTGCGTCAGGGCACGCAGGTAGAACCTGGCGATGCGCTCGGCGAGCTCCGCTGGCAGGCAGCCGTCGTCGGCCGGCTCGTTGCCGAAGGCGAAGCTGACGTCCGGGCGCGATGGCTCCATCCGCTCGCCGAGCATCTTCAGCAAGGTATCGGCGATTCCGTCCGGCTCGCAGGTCAGCGCGATGCGCACGTGCCACAGCAAGGAACCGCAGGATGCGGCAAGTCGCAGGGAGGCCAGGACTGGCTCGAAAGCGGCGCCGGCGCAGGTAGTCCTGCCGTCGAGCGTGATCTGCGCATACCCCACTCCGGCCCGTTCCAGGGCGGCCGCGGCGGTTAGGGTAAGCGCCGATGGCGCGGTGACGATTGCTGTTCTGGCGGGATTTTCTAACACGAGCGGCAATAACTTGCCATCGGCTGCGGCCTCAGCGTCGGCGGCTTGGACGAGCTTTGTCTGCCGGTCAAAGACCGGCCAGTCCATGGCTCCGCCAGAGAGCGAAACGCGGGCTATCCTGTATTCACCGACCACCCAGTAACAATCGGTGCCGCGCACGATTCGTAACACCTGTCCTCCTAAAAAGAGATTGCCTTCAGGTGGCCCTTGTCTCGCCGCTTGAATCCGCCCGATCCGGTCCCGGCACCGGGTCCCGGCGCCGGGACCGGCGCCTCATCTAAGCCTACCGCCGGACAAGGGGATCAATCCGGGGCGGTCGTCATTCCTTCGGTAGAAACCGGTTATCTAGGCCACGGCGATGGCGCGGGCCCGGACAGCAACGGAACCCTAATTACCGCTGCGGGGACAGCGGCAGGCAGGGTCGCGCGGTTGTTGGTCCCGGACCCCTTGACACGCTGCGGGCACCGGCCGATGATGACGACAATAGTTGTTAACGCTAACAAAAGATCATCTAGCGAGAAACCCGCACGCCAGCCGGCCCTTCTGGGCTCCGTGCGGGGCAAGGATGAGTGCTGCCGTGTTAGCGCCGAGACCGATCGGCAGCGCGGCGGTGCCAGCTTTCGCGAACGGTCACCAGGAGGGTAGGAGTCACATGACACGATTCAGGTCATTCATGCGCCTGCGGCGGGCGATTGCCTTAACAGGAGCGGCAGTCGCTCTCACCGCTGGCGCCATGGTCGTCCCGAGCGTGCCGTCGCAGGCGGCGACCATGCTTCCGTGCGACATCTACGCCGCCGCCGGCACGCCCTGTGTCGCCGCGCACAGTACGACCAGGGCGCTCTTCGCCGCCTACAACGGCCCGCTGTACCAGGTCAGGCGCGCCTCCGACGGCGCCACCGCCAATATCAGCACGCTGGCAGCCGGCGGTTACGCCAACGCGGCCGCGCAGGACTCGTTCTGCGCCGGAACGACCTGCACCATCACCGAGATCTTCGACCAGTCGGCACAGCACAACAACCTCACGATCGGGCCGGCCGGCGGAGCCGGAGGCGCCGATGCCGGCGCGAATGCATCGGCCCTCCCTGTCATGGCCGGAGGCCACAAGGTTTACGGCGTGTTCGTATCGCCCGGGGTCGGCTACCGTGACGACACCACCACGGGCATCGCGACCGGCGGATCGCCGCAAGGCGCCTACATGGTGGCGAGCGGCACCCATGTCAACAGCGGCTGCTGTTTCGACTACGGCAATGCCGAGACCAATAACCGTGACAACGGCAACGGGCACATGGACGCCGTCTACTTCGGCACGTTGTGCTGGTTCCCCACCTGTGCCGGACACGGCCCGTGGGTGCAGGCCGACCTGGAGAACGGCCTGTTCGGGGGCGGCAACGGCAACAATCCGAATAACCTCGGCAACTCAAGCACCTTCGTCACGGCCCTGGTCAAGAACAACGGCACGACCACGTACGCGATCAAGGGCGGCAACTCAGATTCCGGCGGGCTGACTACCTGGTTCAACGGCGCGCTGCCCAACATCGGCGGCTACACGCCCATGCACCAGGAGGGCGCGATCATCCTCGGCATCGGCGGCGACAACAGCAACTCCTCGGCCGGCTCGTTCTTCGAGGGAGTCATGACCGCCGGCTACCCGACCGACGCCGCAGACAACTCAGTGCAGGCCAGCATCGTCTCCGTCGGTTACGCGCTGACGAGCTCGGTGACCGGCACCATCGTGGCGGGTGACAACGGCGCCAAGTGCGTCGACAACAACAACGCCGCCGCGACCCGGGGTAACAAGATCCAGATGTGGGACTGCGACGGCAACACCGGCGCCCAGAACTGGACCGTCGCCAGCAACGGGACGCTCCAGATCGACGGCGGCTGCATGGACATCACGGGCGCCAGCACCGCCAACGGAACTCTGATCGAGTGGTGGACCTGCAACGGCGGCGCCAACCAGCAGTGGGTGGCGGAGAACGGGGAGCTTGTCAACCCGTCCTCAGGCAAGTGCCTCGACGACCCCGCCTTCAACACCGCCAACGGCACCCAGCTGGTGCTGTGGACCTGCAATGGCGGCACTAACCAGCAGTGGCACGTGCCGTGACCTGACATTTCGGCCCGGTGAGCGCTCTGGGCGGCCGGGTACTGCCCAGGGCGCCACCGATTTTCACGAGGAAATAATTCGCGGGGGCGCAACACTCTCGCGGCTCACCAGCGCGGGCGCGATAATCCGGCGGTCGCCTAGCCGGTGGCCACCCCGAATCTGAGCGATCAGCAGGTCCAGGCTGGCCGCCGCGACCGCGTCGAAGTCCGGGCGGATCGTCGTCAGCGGCGGGATGAAGTACGCCGCCTCGGGCACGTCGTCGAAGCCCACGACGCTGATGTCCCGCGGTACCTTCCGGCCGCTCTCGTTCAGCGCGCGCAAGATGCCGAGGGCGAGGTGGTCGTTGGCGGCGAACACGGCGGTCACGTCGTTCATCCTGGCCAGGATCTGGCCGGCGCGGTAACCGGAGGCCGCCGACCAGTCGCCGCCCGGCATGACCGGCGGGATGTCCGCGCCGGCCTCGGCCAGCGCCTGCTGCCATCCCGCGATCCGGCCCTGGCTGTCGAACCAGTTGCCCGGGCCGGACACATGCCAGACCGTCCGGTGCCCGGCTTCGAGCAGGTGCCTGGTCGCGGCGCGCGCCCCGGCCTCCTGGTCCACGGTCACCAGCTCTGTCGGGCGGTGCGGGTCGCCGTCGACGTTGACGAGCGGGATGTCGTCGGGCAGGTCATCGAGCGCGTCGTTGGCCGACTCGACTGGCGCGATGACCACGAGGCCGGCGACGCGCTGGTCCAGGAGACGGCCGATCGCGGCGGCGACCGGCTGGCGGTCAAGCGTCCTGACGCTCTCGACGTTGACCGTGAACCCATGCTGCAGCGCCGCCTCGGCCAGCGCCGTCACCATGGAAGCCGGCCCGTAGAGCGTCGAGAAGCGCGAGACGAAGCCGATCACCTGGGACGTTCCGGTAGCCAGCAGGCGGGCCGCCCGGTTGGGGCGGTAGCCGAGCTCGGTGATCGCGGCCTGGACGCGGATGCGGGTTCGCTGGCGGACATTGGGATGGCCGTTGAGTACCCGTGAGACCGTCTGGTGCGACACCCCGGCCAGCTTGGCGACATCCGTCATCGCCGGCTCGCGGACAGACTTGACCACGTGCATCCTCACTTGGGCGCCACTGCGCTGATTCAGGCTGCCACCACTGTAGCCGTGCGGCCGGGCCGCCCTGCATGAGTCCTGCCCGCGGCGTGGTCGCCTGAACAACCTTTACCCGAGCCATGAAATATGAACGCTAACAGTTCCGCAACTCCTCGCCTGCCCGGATGAGAAGTCTCGTCAGTTTTCCTCTAAGTGTTTCGAGGTGATAAATCCCTCTTTGATCAGCTTTGTTGGCGACCGATCTGCTCGATGGTCCGGTGACAGGGTATTGACGAACAGAAAGTTAACGCTAACAATGAGCGCCAGCGACGACCATCAGCCCCGAGCGGAGCACCCACACGATGATCAGTCCCGTCAGTGGCGAAGTCTGGTTCCTCACCGGTAGCCAGGCCATGTACGGCGAGGAGACATTGCGGCAGGTCGCCGAGCAGTCGGAGCGGATCGCCCGCGAGCTGGACGCCGCAGTGCTGGATAACACCGGGGGACTTCGCGTCAGGGTGACCTGGAAGCCCGTGCTCACCGATCCCGGCTCGATCAGGCGTGCCTGCCTGGACGCGAGCACGCGTGAGACTTGCGTCGGCGTCATCGCCTGGATGCACACATTCTCCCCGGCCAAGATGTGGGTCGCCGGGCTCGGCGCGTTGTCCAAGCCGATCCTGCACCTGCACACCCAGGCGAATGTCGGCCTTCCCTGGGCGACGATCGACATGGACTTCATGAACCTGAACCAGGCCGCGCACGGCGACCGCGAGTTCGGCTACATCCAGACCCGGCTCGGCGTCACCCGCACCACCGTGGCCGGCCACGTCAGCGATCCCGCCGTCACCGCCAGGGTCGCGACCTGGGCACGCGCGGCAGTCGGCCGGGCCGAGCTAGGCAGCCTGAAGCTGGCCAGGTTCGGCGACAACATGCGCGACGTAGCCGTCACCGAAGGCGACAAGGTCGCGGCGCAGGCACGGTTCGGCGTCTCGGTGAACACCTACGGAGTCAGCGAACTGGCCGCCGCGGTCGAATCGGCCGACAGCACGGCAGTCACTCAGCTTGTCGGGGAGTACGAGGACACCTACAAGGTCGCCGCGGAACTCCGGCGCGATGGCGCCAGGCACGAATCACTGCGTTACGCGGCCAAGATCGAGCTGGGGCTGCGCGACTTCCTGACGGCCGGCGGCTTCGGCGCCTTCACCACTAACTTCGAGGACCTCGGCAGCCTGCGTCAGCTGCCGGGCCTGGCCGTGCAACGGCTGATGGCCGATGGTTACGGCTTCGGCGGCGAAGGTGACTGGAAGACGGCCGTTCTCCTTCGCGCCCTCAAGGCGATGTCAGCGGGCGTCCCCCTCGGGACGTCCTTCATGGAGGACTACACCTACCATCTGGAGCCCGGCAAGGAACTCGTGCTTGGCGCGCACATGCTCGAGGTCTGCCCGTCGATCGCCGCCGGGATGCCCTCGTGCGAGATTCATCCGCTCAGCATCGGCGGCCGGGATGATCCGGTGCGGCTGGTATTCGACGCGGCACCGGGGCCGGCCGTGGTCGTCGGACTCGCTGATCTGGGCGACCGGTTCAGGCTCGTCGCCAACGAGATCGACGTCGTCGGGCCGCCTGAGCCGCTGCCCCGGCTCCCGGTCGCCCGGGCGATCTGGCGGCCGCGGCCCGACTGGCGCACCGCCACCGAGGCGTGGCTGACCGCTGGCGGCCCGCACCACACCGTCCTGTCCGCGGCGCTCGGCACCGGCACCCTGAGCCTGCTCGCCGACATGATCGGCGTCGAACTGCTGATCATCGACGCCGGCACTACCATCCGCCGGTTCGGCGACGAAATCCGCTGGAACCAGGCGTACTACCGGCTCGCCCAGGGGCTCTAACGCCCCACGACATCTAACGATGGCGCACCAACCCACTGTAAGAAAGGCACAGGAATGATCCATAAGAAATCTCGTTCCATCGCCGCCGTGCTGGCCGTCGCGCTGCTGACATCGCTTGCGGCCTGCTCCAAGAGCCCGACGGGCTCAAGCAGTTCCTCTGGGTCCGGTGGTTCTGGTTCCAGCGGTTCGCCGGCGGTTTCGCCGAGCGCCGTCGCGCTGAAGGGGACGATCACCTTCAACCAGGCCGGCCTGGCCAAGCTTGATGCCGCGCTGAAGGCCGCGATGAAGGGCAAGAGCCTGTCGGCTGTCAACATCGCGATGGTGGTCAACGTGGCCGCCGACTACTGGAAGGCTGGTCAGGTTGGCTTCCAGGCGGGCTGCGCCGCCCTGGGCATTCCCAGCAGCCACTGCACGTTCTTCGCCCCGCCGAACGGCCAGCTGAGCGAGCAGGACTCGGAACTGGAAACGTTGCGTTCCCAGGGCATCACCGGATACTCCATTTCCGCCATCGACCCGGCGGCGGCCAAGGGAGCCATCGCCAGCGACGTGAAGAACGGGCTTTTCGTCCTGGCGATCGACTCGCCGCTGCCCGGCACGGCCGCCTCGTCGCTTTATCTTGGCACCCCGAACTACACCGCCGGCTTCACCGCCGGCACCGCGATGAAGCAGGTGCTCGGCGGCACCGGGCAAGTCGCGATCCTGGTCGGCTCGCTGACCGCAGCGAACGCGACCCAGCGCATCGCCGGCTTCGAGGCCGCGCTGAAGGGCACGAACATCAAGGTTGTCCAGAAGGTGAACGACAACCTCTCGGCCAGCACGGCTACCTCTGACGCGGAGACCATCCTGGCCAACAACCCCGAGGTCAACGGGCTCTACGGGGTGTACTCCTACGACGGCCCCGCGCTGGCTCAGGCGGTCAAGTCCGCTGGCAAGACCGGGTCCGTGCACATCATCTCGGACGACTCAGATGCCCAGACGCTCGGATTCATCTCTTCGGGCGTCATCTCGGGCACCGTCGTGCAGATGCCTTACGAGCAGGGCTACACCGGCGCGTTCATCCTGGCGGCGGAGAAGGTGCTCGGCACGCCGGCCACGCGGGCCATCATCAAGCCGTACCTGTCCTCGGACGGTTTCACGCTGAGCTCGGGTGTCGGCCTGGTCACCCAGTCGGATCTGAGTTCCTACAACGGTCTGCTGAGTTCACTCGGAATCGGCTGACGCATGGCTGTACCCGCGGACGCCCACAGCCGCGCGGTTACCGCGCGGCTGTGGGGCGTGCACAAGTCCTATGGCTCGGTCAGGGTACTCGACCTGCCCGAGCTTGACCTGGACGCCGGCCAGGTGATTGGCGTCGTAGGCGAGAACGGTGCCGGCAAGTCCACGCTCATGGGGGCGCTGGCCGGATCGGTGCTGCCAGAAGGCGGCGAGATCGAGATCGACGGGCAGCGGCTGGCGCTCGGCTCGACGGCGGCGGCCGCCCACCTCGGCGTGGCCCTGGTCTCCCAGGAGTTCCCGCTGGTCGGCCAGCTGTCGGTGACAGAGAACCTGCTGCTCGGCCGGCGCCCGCGCAACTCGTCTCGGCGCGTGCTCGTGGACCGGGCCGCCCAGCGGGCTGAGGCGCAGGCCATGCTGGCCGAGATCGGCCTGCCCGCGGGCGCGATCGCCGTACAGCGTGAGGTACGCACGCTGCCCGTGCCCGCCAGGCAGATGATCGAGATCGCCAAGGCCTGGGGCCGGGAACCGAGGCTGCTGATTCTCGACGAGCCGACGTCCTCGCTCGGCCCGGTCGAGGCGCAACTGGTGATGAACCTGGCGAGGCAACTCGCCGATCAGGGCGGCACCGTGCTGTTCATCGGGCATCGACTCGATGAAGTGCTGGCTGTCAGCGACCGGATCCTGGTGCTGCGCAACGGTCGGCTGGTCGCGGATCTGCTGCCCGCGGAGGCGTCAGAGGAGCGGCTGATCCGCGAGATGGTCGGCGGCGAGATCACCCGGGGCAAGCCGACCGTGCCGCCGCCTGACAGCCAGGTGATCCTGCGAGTCGCGGGGCTGACCGCCGATGGCCTCGGACCGGTGGATCTTGAGCTCAGGGCGGGTGAGATCGTCGGTGTCGCCGGGCTGATGGGGTCGGGCCGAAGCCGGCTGATACACACCATCGCGGGGGCTCAGCCGGCTACCGGCGGCACGATGTGGCTTGCCGGCAGCGTCTACGCGCCCGCGTCGCCTGGTGATGGCGCGGCGGCGGGAATCGCGCTAATCCCTGAGGACCGCAAGGAACAGTCGCTGGTGCCCTTCGCGCCGATCCGCTCCAACATCACCGTGTCGATCCTCCGCCGGATAAGCCGCGGCCTTCTGCTCGGGCCTCGCCGGCAGCGCGATGCGGCAATCAAGATCGCGGGGAGCGTCAGGGTCCGTATGCAGTCGGTCGACCAGCCGATCAGCTCCCTGTCGGGCGGCAACCAGCAGCGGGCCGTCTTCGGCCGGGCGTTCGCGTCCAATCCCAGGCTGCTGCTGCTCGACGAGCCGACCCGCGGCGTCGATGTCGGCGCGAAGGCGGAGATCTACGAGCTGATCGACCGCGCCGCCGAGGGCGGCATGGCGGTGCTCGTCGCGTCGTCCGAGCTCGAGGAACTGCTGCTGATCTGTCACCGGATCGCCGTGATGAACCACGGCCGCACGGTCCAGACCATCGATCACGATGAGGCGACCAAAGAACGGATCATGACCGCGGCCGCCACAATGGCAGGCCCGATCTCTGCCTCGTCTAGGAATGGAGCCCTCTCATGAGCGCCCAGGGCACGCTCGCGCCGCCTGTTCCGCCAATCCGGGGCCGGCAGCGGAGCGTCATCACCCGGCTGCTGCGCAAGCTAGCTGAGTCACCTGAAGCTGGCGTGATCATCGCCTGCGTGGTCGTCTTCATCGTCATCGCGGTCAACGCGCCGACCTACGCGAGCGTCGGCAACCTGCAGGTCATGGGCCGGGATCTGGCCCAGGTCGGCATACTCGCGGTTGGCGAGTCGCTGGTCATCCTGACCGGCGGTATCGACCTGTCGGTCGGTGCGCTCGCGGGGCTGGCCGGGATCTTCGCCGCGTATTTTAACGTCAACAAGGGGCTGCCGGGGCCGGTCGCGATGCTGATCACCATCGTCATCTGCGCCGCCGTGGGCTTCTGGCACGGCACGATGGTGACGAAGCTGAAGGTGCCGCCCTTCGTCATCACGCTGGTCACCTTCACCGTGGCGCAGGGCCTCGGCCTCGCCATCACCAGCGGCTTGCCGATCAACGGCATCGACCCGATCTTCAGCGACCTCAGCTCGTTCTATATCCACGAGGTCCCCGTGCCGGCGCTGTTCTTCGTCGGAGCGGTCGCCATCGCGTGGTTCGTGATGGAGCGGACTTACGTTGGCCGGCAGATCTACGCGGTCGGCGGCAACAAGGAGGCGGCGAGGCTGGCGGGGATCCCTGTGGCCAGGCGGATCACCTCTGCCTACGTGGCCAGTTCGATCTTGGCCGGGGTCGTCGGGATCCTGGTGATCGGCCGGCTCAACGTCGCCGACCCCTCTGTCGGCCCCGGCTGGGAACTGATCGCGATCGCCGCCGCCGTCGTAGGCGGCGCCTCGCTCTTCGGCGGTGAAGGCCGGGTCATCGGCGTCGCAGCGGGCGCGATCCTGCTGGAGATCATCGCCAACGGCCTGCTCGCGCTGCACGTCAGCCCGTACTACCAGCAGGTGGTCCAGGGCAGCGTGCTCGGCGTCGCGATCCTGCTCGACCGGGTCAGGGCAAGCTACTTCGGCCGCGGCCGCCGCTAGCCGCTGGGCGCTCCGCTGACGACGGCTGGCGCCGGCGGAGCGCTCAGCCTCCAGGTTGCCCGCCGTGGCGGCCGCCCGAGGGCGCGTCTGCTGGGCGGGTTCCCGTGAATGCGGGATTGATGGTGCAAATTGGGTATCACCGCCCAGCGTTCATCTGTGCGAGCATGGTGACGGGAGGTGAGGTGGCGTGGACGACAAACGCTTCACCATGGGCGTTCTGGACATGGCTGACGCCGCCAGATTCCTGGATGTCCCTCGTTCGACCTTCCACCGCTGGGCACAGGGATATGACCGGAGCGGACCGCTGCTGCATGTCATCCCTGCTCCGGCACGACACGCACAAGTGCCTTTCATCGCCGTCGCGGAAGCTTACGTGCTCATGGCCCTCCGCCGGGCCGGGGTCAAGCCCGCCAAGATCAGACCGGCCCTAGACCGACTGGCATCGGAGTTCGGACAAGAGTACGTGCTTGTAGCGCCGAATCTGGCCACTGACGGAATCGACGTCCTGTGGGACTACTCACGCTCGGAGGAGGGCCGAGACCTGATGGAGGGAAGCACAGGCCAGCTTGTGATGCGTGAGATCGTCAAGGGCTATCTGAGCTACGTTACCTGGGCTGATGACAACTTCCCGGCACGGTTGGCGTTCCCTCACTGCCAGCCATCCAAGGTCGTGATTGATCCGTACCGGGCATTCGGCCAACCGGTGTTCCAAGGCAGCCGGGCTCGGGTGCAAGACGTGGCGAACATGCTGAAGGCTGGCGAGGATCCCCAGGTGGTAGCAGATGAGCACGGAGTCAGCATCGAGGACGTCCGGACCGCCGCCCGCGTCCTGCTGGGCCGCGCCCCCTGAGTTCTAGCAAAGCCTTAGCCGAGGGAGCCAGTGACGACGACTGGCTTGGCAGGGTCAGCCCTCACCGGTGGGCGTGCCTCACCCGCGATCTCAAAATCTATGAACGTCCCGAAGAGCTGGCCGCCTACCACCGGGCTCAAGTTCACGTTTTCCTGTTGCCCGGCGAAGCCAAGTCAGCCGTTCTCACAGATCTCGTCTCATCGTGCCTGGCAGAGATGTGCACGGTAGCAGTCGGCCGCCCGTCACAGAGTTGGAAGCTCACTAGATCCGGGCTGGCGCCTTACGGCGTCAAGCCCAAGCTTTATCACGCAAAATAACTTCGCTGACTCGGCGCGGCCAGGTCCAGGCTCGGCGTTGTCCCGTGTTGCACCTGCTCGACGCCCAGGATCAGATCATCGTCCAGATCTCGGGATCGTACGCGGGCGCGACGCTGGCGACTCCTGCCGCCGCGCGGACGACAGCAGGGGCTTCCAGCATCGCGGGCGGCGAAGGTTGCCCGGGCGACCAGGCCGACAGGACATTGCGGGTCTCGAACACGTCCTGGCCGAGGACGTGGCTGGCCGGATCGGACCGTAGTAGCTCAAGCCGGTTCTCCTTGTGATTAAGCAGCTCTTTTTCCTGTGCGCGAAGGGCGGCTGCCTCCTCGAAGTCCTGCACGTCAATCGCCGACTCCTTCTCGCGCCTTATCTCGGCGAGCTTCTCGTCGAATTCGTATGGATCGGCAGGTGGTTTGGCGCGGCGCAGGCGGACCAACGACGAGGCCTCGTCGATGAGGTCCGTAGCGTTGGCGAGCCACTGCGCGACGGGCCGGGCGCTGTTGGTCGCCCGCGCGATTATCCGCAGAGCTTCGTCGGTGACTACGACTCGATGATGGGTTTCGTAGTCGGTGCGCAGGTGCCCCAGGATCACCACGACCTCGGGCTCGGTCAGCTCTGGCACCAGCACCGGCTGAAAGTGACGATCGAGCGCCGGCACGCACTCGATGCGGCTGCGGTAGCCATCCGGGGTGGCGGTAGCCAGAAGCTGGGTCTTGCTGCCCTCCAGCAGGTTGCTGAGCAACCGGGCCAGATCATAGGGGTCGGCCACGGCCCATCGCGTGAGCAGCGTGTCCAGGTCATCGATGACGAGCAGGCCATTGCAAAGGCCCTTGGCGGCGGCCGCTATCCGGCCAAGCCGCGGCAGGCAGCCTTGCTCGCTGGCCGATGTCTGGATGATCTTGTCGAGATCCAGCGCGTAGACATGCCGTTCGATGAAGCCGCGGGGGACAGTTCCCCAGCAGATTCTCCGCGCCAGGCATCGCACGAGGGAGGTCTTGCCGATGGCGGGAGCTCCTACCAGCAGCGGGTTGCTCCTGCTGCGGCGTGACAGTATCTGGAGGAGCCGTTCGACCTCACGGTCGCGGGCGTACGCGGGGGGCAGATTGCCTTCGTGAGCCTCGTGCACGAGGTCCGTAGTGAAGCGGCTGAGCTGGACGTGCCAGCCCTCCCGCCGCGCGCGCTCGCCATCTGGCCCGGCGAGCAACTCGGCGAGCCGGTCGCTGACCTGGTTGCCGTCGATGCCTCGCCGATGCAGCGCCGGGTGGCTGACGACGTGTCCCTCCCGGAGCAAAACTTGCAGCAGGTGCTCGGCACCGAAGTAGTCCCTCTCGGCCGCGGCCTCCCTGAGCGCATCGTCGAGGACGTCTTTCAGGTTTGGTGCGAGCGAGATGACTCCGGAACCGGGGTTGGCCAGCGACCGAAGCTGGACGTCGTCCTTGCTGATGCCGAGCGAGGTAAGCGTCCTGGCGGCGACGCTCTCGACGTCAAGCAGGCCAAGGAGGACATGCGCCCAATCCACATGGTCATGATTCAGCCTTCTGGCTGTTTCCTCGGCGCGGGCCATCACGCGGCGGGCCGTGACGGTGAACCGCTCATCCATCGCCTTTCCTCCGGTGTGCTTCCTGGAGGGACGCCAGGTCCTTCAAGGCCCGCACGGTATGAGGATGATCCCCTCCGAGCACGCGCTGCCTGGCCGTGACGACCTCCTTCAAGATGGCCTCCGCCTCGGCCAGGGCGCCGAGCGCAGCCAGGTTCCTGGCCAGCATGTGCGCGGTCCGCAAGGTGTGTGAATCGTCACCGCCAAGGACCCGCCTGCGGTCGGGGAGCAGCAGGCGCAAGATCGCCACCGCCTCGTCGTGCTGACCCGCTTCGCCCAGGCTGACGGCCAGGTACTGACGGGTACGCAGGGTGTCCACGTGGTCGGTGCCGAGCAGCCTGATCTGATCGGCCAGGATCTGCCGAAGCTGCGTCGCGCCCGCCTGCGGGTCACCAGCCGCGGCCGTGGTCCGTGCCAGTTCCTGGCGAGCGGCCAGAGTGTCGGTACTCTCCGGTCCGAGAGCACGCTCAGCCTCGGCGACGATCTCGCGCAAGGCGTCGCGCGCACCGGCCCAGTCGCCCCGCTCACCCTGTCTGACCGCCCGGCCTCGGCGCTGAGCGAACGAGAGCCGCGGCCCGGCGAACGTGGGATGCGCGCGGTTCCGCGCGAGCACCAGTTCACCGGCGGTGGCCGAGCTTCGCTGTTGGGGCTCGGGCAGTCCCTCGGCCTTCATCTGGCTTCTGAGCTGCCGGTAGATCGCATCCGCCGTGAGGAATTCCGCCGATCCGGGCAGGCCGTCGCGCAGCAAGTCAACCAGCCGCCCGCTGAACGCGGTCCGCTCCTCCCCTGGCAGGATCAGCGACACCTTATCCCTCGGGGCCGAAGCCAGGACGTAGCTGCCCTTGACCTCGGACTGCGAGATCAGCTCCGTCGCGGGGTCAGCCATCGTGTCAGCCAGGGCACGCCCCGAGTAGCAGCAATCCAAGATGATCATCTTGGTCGCGGCCGGGCTGTCGAGCACGGCGCTGCGCACCTTGTCGTACTCGAGCGCGCTGAACTCGGGGGCCTCCCACGCCGTGTCGGGCAGGGCAAGGTACAGGTCATTGCGCCGCCCGGTGGCCATCCCGTGCCCGATGTAGTACACCAGCAGCAGGCCCTTGGCCTTGCTCGCCGCCGCGCGGAGCTGCCGGCCGATCTGCCCGAGGTTGCTTTGCCCGGCAAGCGGCACGCAATTCGCCTCGTCGATAACCCCGCTGCCCGGATCGGTGAAAGCACCCTGCACGGCGTTGATGGTCTCGGTAACGGCTGGCAAGTCCGGCAAATTTTCATCTTCGTATTTACTCGCACCGATCAGGACAAGACAGGAAGCTCCCGGATCGGGTCCGCGCACCGCTAGTCCTCGGCCTTACCTGGAATGTCGAGTGCCTGGCGCAGCAGCGACTCGATCTGATCGGCCCTGACTCGATCCCCGCCGACCTCGACGACGCGGTCGCCCGGCACTTCGACGCGTACCCGGATGTCCGAGCGGCGCGGCTGGGAGAGCCAGCCGCTCAGCGCCGCCGCCAGTGCCGACACGGCACCGCCCGACCCGACCGCCACGATGAGCGCCTCCGGCAGAGCGCCCATGTCGCCTGGCCGGGGCTGAGGAACGGACGGCCTGATCTGGCCGGCCAGTTCGGTTTCACCGCGAAGCCAGCCGTCCAGGGATTCCAGTCCGGCCGGGCCGTCAGCACCCGCGCCGTCAGCACCCGCGCCGTCGGTGCCCGCGCCGTCAGGTCCCGCCAGGGTGATACTGACTTCCACCGGAATCCCCCCTCTGTCGATGCGCATCTAATTGTAGGGACATTCCGCTTGTAAACGGGGCTGGCAAAACAGCGCCCGACGTCCGGCCGCACAATATGCTTTCGGCACGTATCGGCTGAACTAATCGCTGCGGGGAACGCATGGACCTGACTGGCAAGGCCGTCATCGTGACCGGGTCATCGAGCGGGATCGGGGCGGCGGTCGTCCGCCGGCTCGCCGGCCTCGGCGCCGGGATCGTCGTGAACTCGGCGTCGTCGGCGGAGGCTGGCCGGCGGATCGCCGGCGAGCTTGCCGACGCGGTGTACGTGCAAGGTGACATCGGCGACCCTTCGACCGCCACGGCGCTGGTGGCGGCGGCCCAGCAGCGGTGGGGCCGGCTTGACGGGCTGGTCAACAACGCTGGTGTCACGGTGGACGTGCCGCTCGAGGACCTCGACTCGGTGCGAGTCGAGCACTGGGAGAAGGTGCTGCGCACCAACGTGATCGGCACCTTCAATGTCAGCCAGGCCGCGCTGCCGCTGCTTCGCGAAGCCGGAGACGGCTGGATCGTGAACATTACCTCGCTGGCGGGCGTCAGGCAGACGGGCAGTTCCCTGCCGTACGCGGTTTCCAAGGCCGCCCTCGATCACCTGACCGCGATCATGGCCAAGCACGCGGGCGGCGGTGTCAGGGTCAACGCCGTCGCCCCCGGCTTGGTCGCGACGCCGTGGACGGAGGGCTGGGCCGACCGCAAGGCGGGCGTGGAGCTCATCGCGCCGCTGCACCGGGTGGCCACGGCCGAGGACATCGCGGACGCCTGCCTGGCCCTCATCGGGACTCCTTACGCCACCGGCCAGACGCTCGTGGTTGACGGCGGTCTCGGGCTGATGATCTGAGCGGCGGGCCGCGCCTAGAGCCGCAGGTACATAATGTGCAAGCCCACCAGGCCGTCGTCGGGATGGTCGAATGCCCCGGGCACCGTGCCGACGATCTGGAACCCGAGAGACTGCCACAGGTGCACAGCGGCCGCATTCGTCTCGACGACCGCGTTGAACTGAATGCTCGCGAACCCCGCGTCCCTGCACCAGCCGATCACGTACTCGCCGAGCGCGCGGCCCACGCCCCGGCTCTGCATGGCGGGATCGACGAGGAAGGAAGCCGTCGCCACGTGCGACCCGCGGCCGGGGCGGTTCGGCCCCATCTTCGCCGAGCCGACTATGGTGCCATCGTCGCTCACCGCTACTACGGTCTGGCCGGGCGGCTGCTCCATCCACCACGGCCTGGCCTCCTCAAGCGATTGCCCTTCGGGGGAGGAGTACGTCTTTCCCTCGGCCATGATCGCCGCGTAGAACGGGTAGATCAGCGGCCAGTCCTGGCCGGCGGCTTGCCTGATGATCACGATTCGAGAGGGTACCGCCTGGACGACGGCGGCGGACTCGCGCGAGGACGCACGGGGCGCTGCGGGGCACAGGGCGCAACCAGTGCGCATCCGGGCCAGCGAGATAGGGTTGGCCGCAGGGTGCGGTATGGCACCGCCATTCGACCGCTTCGCGCAGCAGGGGTATGTCATGGAGCAGGCAGGCAGGCCGCAGGAGGCGCGTACGATGACCCAGGTCCGCCCTGGCCGCGAAGCGAGTGATTCCTCCAGGGCCAACCCGGCCAGGGTCTATGACGCGCTGCTCGGTGGCAAGGACAACTTCGCGGTCGACCGGCAGGTAGCCGCGAAGCTGGCTGCGGCCAAGCCCGCGCTGCTGGCGAACGTGCGCGCCAACCGGGCCTTTCTGGGGCGCGCGGTCAGGTATCTCGCCGCCGGGGCCGGCATTCGACAGTTCCTGGATATCGGCACTGGCTTGCCGAATCTCGACAACACGCACGAGGTCGCCCAGCGGATCGCCCCCGACAGCCGGATCGTCTACGTCGACAACGATGCTTCGGTTCTCGCGCACGCCCGCGCGATCCTGCTGAGCCGCCCCGAAGGCGCCACCGCCTACCTCCACGCCGACCTGCGGGACCCTGGCAAGATCCTGACCGAAGCGGCCCAGACGATCGACTTCAGCAAGCCCGTGGCCATCATGCTGCTGGGAATCCTGTACATGATCCCCGACGCCGACCTGCCGTACGAGGTCGTGTCGAGGCTCGTGGCGGCACTGGCGCCCGGCAGCTACCTGGTGATCTCACATCCGGCAAGCGACGTCGACGCGGAAGCTGCCGCGGAAGCTGCCCGCACCTACGACAGCAATCTCCCGACATCGCAGACAAACCGCACCAGGGCAGAGGTCACCCGGTTCTTTGACGGCCTGGAGCTGGCTGAGCCTGGCGTAGTCCAGCTCAACAAGTGGCGGCCAGATCCCGGTGACCGAGAGCCGCGCGTCGAGATCTCCAGCTGGGCCGGAGTCGGCTACAAGGCCTGATCTGCCGCCGGATCATCGCCGGGTGGCTGAAATAATTCGTTGCGGCTGGTCTCGGCGGTTCCTACGGTGACTCCCGTGGCTGATCCTGCTATGGCCGAGCAGCGGCTCGCCCAGCTTTACGATCCGCTCAACGGGGAGCGCGACGACCTGGACGTCTACGCGGCCATGGCCGACGAGTTCGGTGCCCTGAGCATCGTGGACATCGGCTGCGGCACTGGCACGTTCGCCTGCCTGCTCGCCAGCCGGGGACTGACGGTGACCGCGGTCGACCCATCGGCATCGTCGCTCGACATCGCCCGCGCCAAGCCGGGTGCCGAACTGGTCCGGTGGGTCCACGGCGTCGCGACCGACCTGCCGCCGCTGCGGGCCGACCTGGCGACGATGACCGCCAACGTGGCTCAGGAGATCGTCTCGGACGATGACTGGCGTATGGCCCTGCGAGGCGCGCTCGCCGCGCTGCGACCAGGCGGGCGGCTGGTCTTCGAAACGCGCGACCCGGCACAGAAGGCCTGGCTCGCCTGGAACCGCGGCGAAACCTACCTGCGCACTACCATCCCGGGCATCGGCGGCCTTGAGACCTGGTTCGAACTGAACGAGATCAGCGACGGGGTGGTGACCTTCAGCGGCATCTACCACTTCGAATCCGATGGCCTGCGGCTCAACCCGACCTCCAGCCTGCGGTTCCGCACCCGGGATCAGGTAGCCGCTTCGCTGGCCGAAGCGGGTTTCGCACTCGACGAGATCAGGGACGCCCCCGATCGCCCCGGCAAGGAACTGGTCTTCATCGCCCGCAAGCCCGTCCAAGACCCCGACTGAGCCGCGCCTGCCCGGTCCCTGCGTTGCCGGTGCCTGCGTTTGCCCGGTCCCTGCGTTGCCGGTGCCTGCGTTTGCCCGGTGCCTGCGTTTGCCCGGTCCCTGCGTTTGCCCGGTCCCTGCGTTGCCGGTGCCTGCGTTTGCCCGGTGCCTGCGTTGCCGGTGCCTGCGTTTGCCCGGTCCCTGCGTTGCCGGTGCCTGCGCGTGCCCGGTGCCTGCGCGTGCCCGGTGCCTGCGTTTGCCCGGTCCCTGCGTTTGCCCGGTCCCTGCGTTCCGGTGCCTGCGCCTGCCAGTGCCCTTGGGCCGTCCGGGTTACCCGCCGTGGGCGGGTGCCGCTCTGCCCGGACTCCTAGCGGGAGGGTTTTCGCGTCCGGGAGGGTTGACCGTGGTTTTGGTGGAGGGTTAACAGGTCCGGGAGGATTTTCGTGCTCAACGACGAAAAATCTCCCGTACCCGAAGACTCTCCTCCAGGAACCCGGCAACCCTCGCCCTACCCCGGCGCCCCTGCTGCCGATGTCCGCGCTTTGCCCCAGCTGCGCCTGCGCAGGGTTGACTGGCCAGGCAGGGCGGCGTGACGTCCTGGCAACATCAGTACGTGAATCGGGGCCGGTTTCCGTCGTCAATCTCCCGTGTCGTCGGCGCTGGCGTGCGGTGTCGATGTCGCGGGCGTGCGGGCGCCGTTCCGGGGTTCTGGGCCGGACAGCATGCCTGGTGGTCACATTCGTCAATTTCACCTCGCCGCAACTCAGATGCTTAGCGGGACGGGCTGGCGGACCCGAGTTGGGGCGTGTCACCAGCACCGTGCGTCCTTTTCAAGATCAGCTGTCGGGACTGGCCGGGTTACCTGGCATCGCGGTGACTTAGCGTCGGGAATCGCTGGTTGACTCTTCCGCTGCGTCACGTGGTGGAGTGGACGCCATATGCCGGATAGGCGCGGTCGCGCGGCTGGCGCAAGTGCCGGTACGCACTTCGCCCGCATGTATCCGCGGCTGGACGCGGCGCTGGCCAGAGCTAATGGTGAGTTCGAGATTCAGGCGATCTTCGAGTCGGCCGATGTAACCGAGGACACCCCGAGCCGGGCCGTTGCCGGCGGAGAGTGACTGCGCTAGCGTCGCGCGTTAACGCCTCGCGCCCGGATCGCGGGGCAGGCTAAGGGGGAAACCAATGAGCGTGCTTGTCATCGGAAAGTTCCAGGGGGACACCGCCACGTTCCGCCAGGCGCTCACGGACCGGTCAGACGAGTTCGTGGCGATCTCAGATCAGGCCAGGGCGTCTGGTGGTATCCACCACAAGTTCGGGATTGGCGATGGTTTCGCCATGATCGTCCAGGAATGGGAGTCCGCTGAGCAATTCGAGCGCTTCTTCGCCAATCCCGAACTGCAGGCTTTCATCGGCACTGTCGGCGCGGCCGCCGTGCCGCCTGAGATCGAGATCGTGGAGGCCATATCCTCGCCCGACGAGTTCTGATCAACGTTGCCTCATTACTTGAGCCACAGGTGATAGGCAGCCGACCAGACGGCAACTAAATAGCGGTGGCCGACGTTTCCGCGATGTGATGTGACGCAGCCGCCTATACTTCCGGGCGGACCGGCTGGAAACCTTCGTGATAGGACGGCTTGATCGGCCATGGATCAGTACGCACCGAGTGGTCAGCGCGCGCTTCCTCGGGAGCCGGATCGCTCGGATCGGCGAGAGCAGCCGTTGTCCGCCCTGGTGACGCGCGGGGCGCTGCGAGTTCCGGAGATCACCGCCTACTTCTGGATCATCAAGGCGCTCTCGACCGCGATGGGGGAGTCGACCTCGGATTTCATGGTCCACATCATGAATCCGGCGGTAGCGGTCGGCCTGGGTTTCATCGGGTTTGCCGTCGCGCTGTCGCTGCAACTATCCAGGCGCCGGTATCTAGCCTGGACCTACTGGCTCGCGGTGGTCATGGTCGGAGTGTTCGGGACAATGGCCGCCGATGTGCTGCATGTCGGTTTCCATGTGCCGTATGTCTTCTCATCGACTCTTTATGCGGTGGTACTAGCCGCGGTGTTCGTTTCCTGGCAGCGAACCGAGCGCACGCTGTCCATTCACGAGGTCGACACGACCCGCAGGGAAGTGTTCTACTGGACCGCCGTTGTGGCCACGTTCGCGATGGGTACCGCGGTCGGTGACCTGACGGCGACAACGGTCGGGCTCGGCTATGACTACTCCATCGTTCTCTTCGCAGTTCTCATCGCGATTCCGGCGATTGGCTATCGCTGGCTCAACTGGAACTCGATCTTGTCTTTCTGGTTCGCCTATGTCGTCACCCGCCCGCTGGGTGCATCCTTCGCCGACTGGGTGGGCAAGCCGGTCAGCCTAGGCGGCCTGGGCTGGGGCGACGGGCGGGTAAGCGTCATCCTGACGCTGCTCATTGCGATCTTGGTGGCTTACCTGGCGATCACCCGGGCGGACGTGCAAGGCAAGCGTGCGTCACGGCCCGCGTCCAGGTACGGAGCGCACCGCTCAGCTGGGCGCCGCTCACCTGCGCGCCGTTAAACCACGTGAAACTCGATCCGGTAGACCAGGGTCTCATCGTATATAAGTCCCGAGTGAGCCGCGCGCTCTCGAAGGGTCGCCAGGTCGGGTTCGCCGGATCGGCGGACATCAGCGGAATCGATCAATCCGAACGGCAGCAATTCGATCGAATCGATCTCGATGTGCACGGGCCCGACCGGGTACCGCTTGCCTACCTTGACCCGCGGCCGCTGCCACAGCCTGACCGAGACCGTGATGTCGCCGCCGATCACGCCGTCGCGCAACTTTGGGCTGAAGTCCACCCGGCCAGGTTACGCCCTGATATCGAGCTAGGTCGCGCTCCCTGATGGGGGGTTGGCCGGCCGATAGCGGTGCCCTAGACTCGCGAGGAGGGAGTGGAATTTCCTGCAATGACCAATTCCTTTGGCGAATTGCTCCGCAGTTTCAGGGTCGCCGGCAGCCTCACGCAAGAGGCACTAGCCGAACGATGCCGGATCAGCCCTGCCACCATCGCGGCGATTGAGCAAGGCCGGCGGCGGGCGCCGCGGCTGTCTACCGTGCGCCTCATCGCCGAAGCGCTTGATCTGTCCGACGCCGATCGCGAGCTCCTTGCGAATGCCGCGGACAGCGCTGCCAGGGCCGCGGGGACCGCGAAGACTGCGGCAACCGCCCGGGCGGCTGTCGAGGCCATCAGCCCGGTTGCCGGCCTGCCGCTGATGCGGACCAGTTTCGTCGGTCGCGCAGCCGAGCAGGCCACGGTGCTAGCGGCGCTCAGGGCAAACAGGATGGTCAGCCTTGTCGGGTCGGGCGGGGTCGGCAAGACGCGGCTTGCCGCGCGAGCCGCCGAATTGGTGGCCGGCCGATTTCCGGCTGGCGCTGCCTTCGCCGACCTGGTGCCCGCCAGGAAGGGGTTTGTCAGCCAGGCGGTGGCCGCGCTGCTCGGCGTCACGGAGGAACCGGGACTGTCCCTGGACGCCGCGTTGCACGAGCGCCTGGCCAGGGGCCGGACGCTGCTCGTGCTCGACAACTGCGAGCACCTGCTTGACGTGGTGGCGCCGTTCGCCGAGAAGCTGCTGGCCAACTGTTCCGAGCTGACGATACTGGCGACCAGCAGGGAACGGCTCGCCATACCGGGCGAGGTGATCGTCGCTGTACCGCCGCTGTCGCGCAGCGGCGAGGCCGAGGCGCTATTCGTCGATAGGGCCAGGGCCAGCGACCCGGCTTTCGCTGAGCCCGCGGAAGTCGTCAGCCAGGTATGCGCACGGCTCGACGGCGTGCCGCTCGCCATCGAGCTCGCGGCCGCCCGAAGCGCATCACTTGGCATCGACGGGCTGCTCGCCGGTCTCGACGATCACCTGCGGTTGCTCGCTGGCAGCCGGGGCGCGCAGTTGCGCCACAGGTCATTGCGGACCGTGATCGACTGGAGCCACGATCTGCTCGACAGCGACGAGCGCGTGATGTTCCGCCGGGTCGGCGCGTTCGTAGGCAGTTTCGGCCTGGACGCCGTCGCGGCCCTGGTCGGTGATACCCCGCCGGGCGCCGTCGCCGACCTAATCGGCCGGCTGGCCGACAAGAGCTTGCTCGTGCATCGCTCCGGACCCGACGGCAGTCGCTGGCACATGCTCCAGACCATCCGCGCCTACGCTATGGACCGGCTGGCGGAAAGCGGGGAGGAGTCCGCCATCCGCGACGCGCACCTGCGCTGGGCCGCTCGCTTCGCCGACGCGCTCGAATCGGCAATCGAGTTCACGCCAGCCTGGCAGTCGGCCTTCGACCAGGTCGCCGACGACCTGCGGGCGGCGCTGAATGCACCGCAGCGCTCCAGGGAGGTCAGCCACCAGCTTGCGACCTCGCTCGGTCATCTCGCTTACGCGAGGCGATTCATGGTCGAGGCGCGCGAGCACTACCGCACGGCGGCGGCCCTGGCGGCTCGCCCTGGCCAGGCGGCGTCGGACCTGCGCTCAGCGGCCGAAGTCGCCATGGCATCTGGCGACGCGGGACTAGCCTTCGATCTGCTGCTCGCCGCGGCCGATCAGGCTGCCCGGGCCGGCGACGTCGCGGCAAGGACCGCTCTGCTTGGCCACGCGGTCACCGTCGCTGACCGGTTCGCAGCCGAGTTCTCCCAGGAAATCCCGCACGAACGGCTCCGCGCCATGCTCGCCGAGGCGGTCAGCATCTGCCCTGCCGGCGATCGCACTGCGGCGGCCCATCTGGCGGCAGCGGCAGCCTGGACTGCCCAGCAGGAAAAGACCGTGCCCGATCTGGAACTCGCCTCGCATGCGCTCGGTGCCGCCCGTCTCACCGGTGACCCGATCCTCATCAGCGGCGCGCTCGACGCCGTCGTTGGCGCGCTCGACGCGAGCGGCCGGCTCAGGGAAGCCCACCAAGTGAGCGCTGAACGAGCCCGGCTCCTCGGACGACTGCCAAGGCACGACCCGCGCGCCGGGGTCGAGATTATCGACACCTACCATATGGTGACCGAGATTGCCGTTACCGTTGGCGACCTTCCGGCGGCACTCGGTTTCGCCAGGATGGCGCAAGGCGATGACGTCGTGGGCGGGCAGCCGCACCGCAGGGCCAGCAAGCCGATTCTCCCGCTCGTCCTGCAGGGCAATTTCGACGAGGCGTTTGCCCTGGCGGCCAAGATGTGGCAAGCCTGGATCAAGGCGGGCAGGCCGGTCGCCCGGTGGATGGGAACTGCCATTTACGGTGTCATCCTGGGCTGCGGCCTGCGCGGCGACACAGGCGGCCGTCAGGAGTGGGAAGCCCGGCTGGCTGAGCTCATCGGCGCCAGCGGCGAGCCGGGCACGAATCTGGGAGCCGCCGCCATGTTCACCACCGCCCGGATCGCGCTGCATGAGGGCCGGCTCGACGCGGCCACCGAGGCGGTCGCAGCCGTCCCCGACGTCGGCGAGGAACCGTTGTCGTGGTACGCATCCCCGCACTGGTACTCGCTGCGCCCCTACGGCTGGGCCGTCGCCGCAGAGGTAGCCGTGGTCGCAGGGCATCCGCGAGCGACTGACCGGCTCGCCGCCGCCGCCCCGGCCGGTGCCGAGAACTACTGGGCCGCCGCCTGCCTGGATCGGGCGGCCGGCCGGCTGTATCAAGACGCCGAAGCCCTGCGGCAATCGGTCGCGGGCTGGGAGCGGATCGACGCGGCGTTCGAACGCGCCTGCACACTGCTGCTGATGCCCGCCCGCGCGGATGAGGGCAAGGCCGCCCTGCGCGCACTCGGCTGTCGCCTGCCGCGTTCCTAGCCCGCATGCGGCAGCGCACCTGAACGCCGGCGGACGACGCTCAGATGCGCTGCGGTGGGAACCGCGGTTATGGCTTGGCCAGGAAGCCGTTGGTGTTGCCGTTCCTGCCGACGTAGAAACCGACCAGGTCACCGGCCGAGTTGATGCCGTTGACGATGGTGTTGCCCGCACCGGCCGGATCGTTGATGGTGCGGAAACCGGATTTACGGGTCCAGGTGAAGCCGAACGTCTTGCTGCCGATCGTGTAGCTGCCGACGACCTCACCGAACTTGTTGACGCCGAGCGGGGTCGTACTGTCCGAACCGGGGAACACCAGCACGAACAGATGCGGTGCCGACTTCCTCAGCAGGAACCCGTGCACGGCGCCCTTGGAGGTAGTGAAGAAGCCGGCCACGCTGTCGGCGTCGTTGATGCCAGTCGCGGTCACGCTGGTCTCGCCAGCGACGCGGGGATTCACCGTCGAGTACCGCTTGGTCTTGATGTTGTAGAGGTAGCCGTGACTGTTGCCCTTAGCGTCTACGTAGAAGCCGGCCGCCAGCCCGGCGTCATTTACTCCGAGCAGTTGATCAACTGGCGGGCTGGCCGGGTTCCTGGCAGGGTAGTTCACCTTGTGGAAATGCTTGCCGTTGACTGAGTAGTAGCCGAAGTTGTTGTCTGACAGGTTGGCTTTGTTCATCGTGGAGTAGAAGCCAACCTGGATGTCCCCGTTGTTCAGCCCGGTCACCTGGGTCTGCTTTGAACGGGGGAAGTTCTGGTTCCTGAAGTCGGTCTGGCGGTATGGCTTCAGCAGCGTGTAGCCCTTGTTCGGGTGATTCTTCGCGCCGGATCCGAAATATCCGGCGATCTTACCGCCGTCGTTGATGCCCAGAAGCTGATTGAAGGTCGGATCGTCGGCGTTGTTGATGGTCCTGAACGAATAGTGCACATCCGGGCTCGCCTGCGCGGGTGCGCTGGCCAGCGTGATGGCCGCCGCCGAAACCACTGCCGCCGAGGCCAGGATGCCCGCTAGCCGCCGCTGAACGCCAGACGTGGCGAGATACTTCATTTGCGCGTCCTTTTCTATCCCCGTACCAGCAATTGCTGATGCCATTCGATCGTCAGGCAGGACGCGCGGCGTGCCCAGCGACATGACCCGTACATGGCTATTACTTCACCCATACGGCTAACTGAATTCCGGCGATCGCTTCCGCGGCAGTCTTGATGAGGCCGACCGCCGCCTCCGGGTGCGAGACCATCGCGACGTGATCGCTCGGAATTTCCACGATGGTCGCGCCCATGCGGGTGGCGAAGAGCCGTTCGGCGTTCGCGGGTATGGCCTGGTCGTCTTTCGCGACCAGGAACCAGCTCGGCAGCACCCGCCACGACGGCTCCCTCATGACCTCCTCGAGCGCCGAGGCGTTCAGCGGCTGCTGGACGGCGTGCATGGCCCTGGCCTTGACCGGATCGACGTGCGCGGCGAAGTGATTGACGAAGTCATCTTCCGGCAGCCAGGCGTATCCCTGGCTGTCGACGCTCAGGTGCGCCAGCGCCGGAGTTGGCGGTTCTTGCGCCAGCAGGGCGCCGATTGACTCGCCGCTGTCAAGCCCGAACGCCGCTATGTAGGCAAGCGCGCTGGCGTTCGGGGCGTCATTGCCGAGCGCTGTCATGATCTGCCCGCCATAAGAGTGCCCGGCTATGACCGTCGGGCCGTCCTGGAGCCTGAGCACCTGACGCAGGCGGGCCACGTCGTCAGCTAGCGACGTCAGCGGGAACTGCGGAGCAGTGACGTGATAGCCGTCGGCCTGCAGGCGCTCGGTGACCGCGCTCCAGCTTGAGCCGTCGGCCCATGCTCCGTGGACAAGGACGATATTCGGCAATGAATCCATGCCCGGCACGTTAGGGCTGCCCGGTCTCGCGCCCCTCATCCTGGCGGGGTGAAAAAATGGCCTGAGATTCAGGCTAAGGTCTCTGGCTCGGCGCGCTCAAATAGCCTGTACCGGGACCGGCCTGGACCGGAGAACGCGCGCGAGCCGCCCGCCATCCGGTCTTCCTGGCCGCCGCTGCGTCAAGGCCTAGCTGGCGGCGTCCTCGCTGTACTTCCATAGCCGCGCGGCCAGGTCGGGGGTGACGACGTCGCTAGGCTCGCTCGGCTGGCACTTGTCGAAGTATCTGCCCGAATCCCCGGCCGCTTCAGGTGCCGTCGCGCAGTACAGCGACGTCTGCGCGCCCTGCTCAATGGTGAGCATCCGGCGGGTAATGATCTGCCTGGCTGGCCGCGGCACTCGCCAGATTTCCGAGGCGACTACGCCCGGGTGCAGGCTGCAGGTAGTGACTCGCGGCTCCCGCCTGCCGAGTTCGGCGCTGAACAGCACGTTGCACAGTTTGGAGACCCCGTACTCGCGCATGCCCGTCATGCTTTTGGTGCGGGAACGCAGATGTTCGAAGGGGATGCCCTTCGCTTGGAAGTGTGAGTCGCTGGCGACGGTCACGACCCTCGGATCGGGCACGTCGACGAGCCGCGGCAGCAACTCCCGCGTCAGCACGAAATGGCCCAGGTGGTTCACGCCGAACTGCAGCTCGAATCCATCGGCCGTGGTGCCTCGCCGTCCGGCGACGCCCGCGTTGTTGACCAGCACATGAAGCGGCTCGCCCAGCGCGAGGAAATCCGCCGCGCACCTTTTGACGCTGGCGAGGTCAGCGAGATCGAGCTTGAGCAGGTTGAGCTGGTGGCTGCCGGTCGCCGCGGTGATCGCTGCCAGCGCTGCCTTGCCCTTGGCAGTCGACCGGCAGGCGAGATGCACCCGGCCGCCGCGTGCGGCCAGCGCCGTCGCGGTGGCATAGCCAATGCCGGCATTCGCGCCGGTCACCAGGAAAGTACGGCCAGCAAGATCACTCATCGGCGCTCCAGGCAGGTCCGGGGGCGGGGTGATAACGGACCTCGGCCAGCGTCAGGTTATCGCGGTGCCGTAGCTCAGCCGTCACAGGTTGCCGCCACCTTGTACCTGCCGGTCTCCAGCGACCAGTGGAAGTTGCCAGCCATCCACGACCGGAGCCCGGCAAAGTAGCCGAGCAGTTCCGGGCCGGCCTGAGCGCCTAACGCGCGCTCGAGCTCGGTGTACCTGGCGACTTCGGCGTTGTGCATCCCGGCGGCGATCGTGAGCGCCTCCGCCATCGGGAGCCGCCGCTCACTGGCCAGCACGGCGGGCAGGCTGTGCACCTTGAGGCTGCGCTCAGTTTCCTTGGGAAAAGACAAGATGTCGTTCGCCCAGCAGGTCACGTTCACCGCCAGGTCGCTCAGCTCACGGACATCTGGCCGCCAGTACTCATCGCACCGCAGCTCGAAGCCTTCCGTCAGGTCGATCAGCGCCATGCAGGTCGGCACCGCCCCGCTGTGCCTGCGCATCGCCGCGTACTCGTCCAGGGAGGCGGGCTGGTCGGTGGCACGGTGCCCGGCCTCCCAGAACAGGCCAAGGAGATAGCCGCGCACGGCCTTGATAAACCGGGCCGCCTGCGGATAGCTGGCCATCGCGTTCAGCCGGTCCATGATATCGCCGAGGGCCATGGTAAAAGGGCCCTCGCGGAATCGCAGGCCGGTGACGTTATCGAGAACCAGCATCAACGCCGTGACCAGCTGACTCAGCCTGGTGAGATCGGAGCCGATCACCGATTCATCGCAGTACTGGTCGTCAAACAGGAATAGCCACATCTGCCAGTCAGCGAGTAATTCGAGTGCGGCCAGGCTTGCTCGCGGCGTGGTTCGCGCGGCTAAGCGGCCCACTTTGATCTCGGCGAGCCTGATCGCGTCGGTATCACCCTGGGGCAGGCCGTACTGAGTCGCCCAGTCCACGACGTGACGTCCGACATCGCCGGCGTAATCGCTAATTTCCTCATCGAACGGGCAGGCAAGTCCGGGAAGCACGAACCTGGCGGCCATAAGGCAGGACCCTCCGTCGTTTCACTCAAGAGCGCGGCCCAGCTTCCGCCAGCGCATCCAGACTTATCGAACTACGTCCTCATTATAGAAAATTTCATGAATCAGTTCACCTGCTTGACGTCGTCAATCCTGGCGAGCAGCAGGGCCACGTCATCGCCGTGCCTGCGTGACCGCTGGATGCTGTTCAGCAGGTCGTTGGCGAGTTCATCAAGGTCGTCTGCCTGGCTGATGCTGAGCACGTCCAGCAGCCGGCTGAGGTTGAAATCGTCACCTGAATCCGATTCGAGCAGGCCGTCCGTCGTCAGCACGAGCACAGCGCCCGCGTCCGCCGTGAGCTTGGTGACCGAGTAGTCGGCGGCCGGGTCGATGCCGAGCGGCAGGCCCGCGTCGCAGTCGAGAATGCGTGGCCGGGCACCAGGAGGCACGAGCACGGGCGGCGGATGGCCGGCCCGCGAGATCTTGACCTCCCCGGTGGCGGGGTTGACCACCACGAAGCAGCAGGTCGCGAACAGCGCGATCTCGGGATCTGTGTTCAGGTCAGCGAGCCACCGGTTGGTCCTGGCCATGACCTCCGCCGGTCCGTGGCCCTCCCTGGTGTAGGCGTGCACGGCCGTGCGCAGCCTGCCCATCAGCGAGGCGGCTAGCAGGTTGTGTCCTTGGACGTCCCCGATGACCAGCGCGATCTCGCCGTCCGCATAGGTCACTACGTCGTAGAAATCTCCGCCGATCTCGATTCCCGAGGTGGCTGCCTGATAGCGGGTGGCGATGCTGAGGCCTGGCGCCGTCAGCGGGCCGCGCGGCAGCATGCCGCGCTGGAGCTCGGTCGCGAGCGCGTGCTGCGTCTGATGCATCTGCGCTCGCTCCATCGACTGGCTGAGCAGGCCGGACGCCGCGAAGAGCAGCGTGCGTTCCTCATGGGAAAAGTCGTGGGGCTCAGGGAAGCCGAACAGGCAGCCGCCGACCTTGCCGGCCGAATCGACGACCGGCAGCGCGGCCCAGGCCTGCTGCGCTGAGCCGGCGAGGATCTCGGCGAGATGCGGGAAGTCGTCGGCCAGGCTGTCGCGCGAGGGCAGGTAGACGGGAAACCGCCACTGGATCGCGACCGAAAGCGGCGTGGGATGAGCTGGATCGAGGCCGCTCAGCGCGTGCACGCTCGCCTGCTCGAACCCGCATGATGCGACCACCTGGAGCCGGCCGTCGCGCAGCGCCATCAAGATGACGCCGTTGGCGCCGTAGGCATGCAGGCCGTCACTCGCGGCCTCGATGATCGCGTTGACTGTGCTCGCCGACGCCAGTGCCGCGGTGAAGTCGCGGGCCCGGCTGGCCCGGTTGGCGACCTCCCTGAGCTGGCGTTCCTCCGCCTCGCGTCGTTCGCGCGCGGCAGTGGTGTCCATGACGAGGCCCATCATTCTCGCTGGTCTTCCGTCGGGGCCCGGCATGACCCGGCCGCGCGCCTCCATCCACCGCAGGCCGCCGTCTTCTGCGCGAATGCGGTACTCGATCTGGTAGGTGCCCGCGGCGGCGACCATCGTCCGCATCGCCTCCCTGACCTGGTGTAAATCGGAGTCGGGCACCCTGCCAAGGAACGTGTCCATGGTCGCGACCAGGCCGTCGGACAGGCCGTGCATGCGAAAGGTCACCGGGTCGCAGATGACCTCGCCAGATGAAATGTCCCACGTGAAGAAACCAGCCTCGACGCTGGTCGCGCTCGGGTGAAACACCGTCAGGGCGACGTCGGCCACGATGTCAGGTGAGTTGTGAACTGCCCTGGTCGCCGGTCCCAAGCCAGGGACGGCCGCCGTAGCCTCGCCCTGACCACGATTTGTCATAAGTCGCCCAGTCGCCGTGGATCGTGATCCGCCGCGCGGCTGACCCGGCCGTGCAACGGCGTGCAAACGCTAAGCATAGGGCAGTTATTAGTTCCCCGGGCGGATGGTTTGGCCGAATTCTGACCGGTGAGTTGACTCCGTACCCAGGTACAGGGGTTAGCTTGCCGACATGGCCGAGTGTCACCGACGCGGACTTCGACGCGGTCGTGGGGCAGCTGCTGCGTGAGCTCGACGGCTTGATCTGACGTCATTCCGGCAAGTACCTTGCCAGAATGACACCCGGGTGGATCGACTTCCACTTTGATCTCATGTGCCCCTACGCCTATCAGGCTTCGTTGTGGGTGCGTGAGGTCAGAGAGCAGGCCGGCCTGCAGATCAACTGGCGTTTCTTTAGCCTGGAGGAAGTGAACCGGGCCGAAGGCAAGAAGCATCCGTGGGAGCGCGAGTGGTCCTACGGGTGGTCGCTCATGCGGATCGGTGCCCTGTTGCGCAGGCAGGGGATGGATCAGCTGGACGCGTGGTACGCGGCGGCCGGGCACGAGCTGCACGTAGCGGGCGGCAAGCCGCACGACCGCGCCGTCGCTAGGGAGATCATCGCCAGGCTCGGCCACGATCCCGGCCTGGTCGACGCGGCCATAGCCGATCCGAGCACCGGCGATGAGGTACTCGCCGAGCACCAGAAGGTGGCGCAGGCTGGCGGCTTCGGTGTACCTACGCTTTTCTTTCCCGATGGTCAGTGCCTTTTCGGGCCAGTGCTGATCGATCCGCCGCACGGGGCGGCCGCGGTCCGGCTGTGGCACGCGGTGCTCGCCTGGACCGAGTTTCCGCACCTGTACGAGCTGCAGCGACCCAAGGGCCGGGCCGATCGGGAGCAGATCGCGGCCGCGTTCCTGCCCTACCTGCGGGGCAGGGACTGGCTCAGCATCAACCGGGGAGCCATCGTCGACTTCGGGACCAGCGAACACCGCGGCACGCAGGAAACGGAGCACAAGTGACCTACGGCAAAGACGACATCGTCTGCTTGCTCGGCACCGAGTGGGACCAGATCGGCGATCTGCTGTCCGGACTCGACGACGCGAGCTGGTCGGCTCCCGCGCTGCCTGGCTGGGACGTCCACGCTGTCGTCGCGCACCTGATCGGGACCGAGCGCATGCTGGCCGGCAAGTCGCTGCCGCGGGCCGACGGCGCGACCGGTGATCACGTGCGCAATGATATCGGCCTGGCTAACGAGCGCTGGGTTGCCGCACTGCGCGGCCTGCCGCCCGCGCAGATGCTCACGGAGTTCCGCGCTATCGCGGCGGAGCGGCTGGCGAGCCTCACCGCGATGCCGGCCGCGGACTTCGACGCTCCGTCCTGGACACCCGCTGGCGAGGGCACATACGGCCGATGGATGCAGATCAGGGTCTTCGACTGCTGGATGCATGAGCAGGACATCAGGGCCGCCGTCCGAGTGCCAGGTCACGAGGCCGGCCCGGTCGCCGAGTGCTCGCTTGACGAGGTCGTCGGTGCGCTCGGGTACATCATCGGCAAGCGCGGGCGGGCACCCGACGGCAGTTCGGTGCTGATCCGCCTGACCGGCCCGCTCGAGCGCGACCTGCGCGTCGTCACGTCCGGCCGGGCCAAGGTCGTTGACTCGATCGACGGCGAGCCGACCGCGACGATCAGCTTGCCGTCGTCGCTGTTCCTGCGCCTGGCTGGCGGGCGCGAGGACCCGGAAGCGGCGCTGGCGCGAATCGAGCTCGACGGCGACGTGGCGCTGGCCAGGCAGCTCGCCATGAGCCTGGCGTTCACCATCTGAGACAGTCCGTGCGGCGGCACTACGCCACGCGATGAGGCGTCTCAGGCGTGGTTTTGGCCGCCGCGCTGGGCACAGGCCGGATGAGAACTGTCAGGCCGGCCTTCGATGAGTTCCCCGCGTGGCGTGAGCGCTGGCCGCGGCGTCGTCTCGCGGGCAGTGAGCGCGAGGACTCCCGCGGCGGCGAGCACGGCCGCCGCCAGCAGGAACGCCGCCCCGTACGAGATCGAGTCGACAAAGTAGCCGACCGCGACCGGGCCGGTCACCGCGCCGATGTCGCCCGCCATCTGATAAGCGGCGACCAGCGTGCCGCCGGCCCCGCGTCCCGTGCCGCCTTGCCCGCGGCCACCGCGCACATTGCCGAGCAGGTCGCCGACCATGGCCGACGGCGCGACGTCAAGCATGCCGGAGCCGAGCCCGAGCGTGACCATGGCGATCATGAACCCCCGCAGTCCCGGCACGAACGCCAGCACCACCATGGACGCTGCCGAGACCAGGCAGCCCGTGACCACGACCGGCCTGCGGCCCGCTTTGTCAGCTACCCGGCCGGCTGGCAGCAGCATCGCCGCGTTCAGCACCGCGACCACACCGAAACCGATTCCGGTCACGGTCGGTGAGCGATGCAGTACTTCCTTCACGAAGAGCGGGACGATAGCGCTGCGCACTCCGAGCACCGCGAACCCGTCGGCCAGGTTGGCACCGGCCGCCGCCTGATATGCCCTGTTCCTCAGCGTACGGGCGAGCCCGGCGTGCTGCCCGGCAACCTGCCCTGAGGCCGGGCCGGCAGGCGGCCCGCCGGCTTCGGCGACCGGTCCGTCTTCCTCCTGGCGCGGCCGGTCACGCAACGCGGTGAACGCGATGGCCGCGGGGATCGCGAGCATGACACCGTAGATGAAAAAGGGCGCGCGCAGCGACCACGCGGCGATCAGGCCGCCGATTGCCGGGCCGCTGATACCGCCGAGCAGGAAGCCGCCCGTATACAGGCCGCTCGCCCGGCCGCGCTGGTCGGGTCCGACGCTGCTGAGCAGCAACGTCTGCGCGCCGATCCCGAAGAGCACGGACCCGAGCCCGCCGACCCCGCGCAACACGATAAGTTGCACGAAAGAGCCTGAGAACCCGGCGAGTATACTGCTGACGCCCACGACCGCGCAGCCGATCGCGATCATGAGCCGCTGGCCGAACCGGTCGACCAGCCGGCCGCCTGGCAGCGCCCCGAGGATCCGCACGAAGGCGAACGCGCTGATCACGCTGGCCGCGGCGGCCGCGCTTACCCCGAACTGCCTGGCAAAGGCCGGGATGCTCGGTGACACGATCCCGAACCCGAGCGCGACCGTGAAGGACACCGCGGACAAGATCGCGACCTCACGCGGCAGCCCCGCGAACGGTCCGCGAGATCTGACAGGCGCATCGGGCACACCAGGCATTCTGCCAGCAGGCGAAACCGGCCGGAGCGTCCGAACCAGCTGTGATACTGGACTAGTGCTTCAGGCTCGGCTGAACAGGCTGGTTGGCAGGGAGGCAGAGCTCGGCCATCTGCTGTCCCTGCTCGACGGCGCAGCCGCAGGCGGGCCGGTCGTCGCGCTCGTCAGCGGCGACGCAGGCGTCGGTAAAACCCGCCTGGTGACCGAGCTGGCCGCGCGAGCGCGAGCGCGGAGCTTCACCGTGCTGTCAGGTAGCTGCGCGGAGATCGGCGACGCCGTGCCCTACCTGCCGCTCGCCGACGCGCTGCGGGACGCGGCGACCGGCCCGTCGCCCGGCGGGGCCTTGCTCGACGCGCTCGCGGCGAGGCCGGTGCTGTCCAGGCTGCTGCCCGACCGGGACGCCAGGCAGCCGGCGGGCGGCGACATTCCTGGCTTGGTGCAGCAGCAGCTGTTCGGAGCGGTGCTCGGATTGCTGACCGAGCTGGCCGCCGCTTCACCCGCGCTGCTGATACTCGAAGACCTGCACTGGGCCGATCAGTCCACCAGGGACCTGGTTACCTTCCTGAGCCGGATGCTGCACTCCGAGCGGCTCGCCGTCGTGGCGACCTACCGCAGCGACGACATGCATCGCAGGCATCCGCTCCGGCCGCTGGTCGCCGAGCTGCTCAGACTGCCGATCGTGAGCCTGATCGAGCTCGGCCCGCTGACCCCGGCCGCGATGGCCGAGTTGCTGACCACCTTGTCGCCTGGCCGGCTCGATACGGCCTCGCTCGACCAGATGATCACCCGGGCCGAGGGTAACGCTTACTACGCCGAGGAGCTGCTCGCCGCGTCGGCCGCCGGCTCGAAGCTGCCGGCCGGCCTCGCCGACCTGCTGCTCGCCCGGGTGGAGCGGCTGTCGCCTGACGCGCAGCAGGTGCTGCGGACAGCGGCCGTCACGGGCCGGCGGGTCGACGATGAGCTGGTCAGGCAGGCGTCCGGGCTCGACCAGGCGGTGCAGGACAACGCTGTCAGGGAGGCGGTAGCTCATCAGCTGCTTGTGCCTGACGGGGATCAGGGCTACTCGTTCCGGCACGCGCTGCTGCGCGAGGCGGTCTACGCCGACCTGATGCCGGGGGAACGCACGAGGCTGCACGCCCGGCTGGCCGGGTTGCTCGCCGACGAGCAGCGCCTCGCGTGCGTCCCGGGCACCGCCGCCGAGCTCGCTCATCATTACCTGGCTAGTCACGACATCCCTGGCGCCTTCTCCGCGTCGGTGCTGGCCGGCCGGGAGGCGGAGCGGCTCGCGGCGCCAGCCGAAGCGCACCGGCACTACGATCAGGCGCTGTCGCTGTGGGAGCGGGTGCCCGAACCTGAGCAAGTCGCCGGCGTCGGCCGCGGCAAGCTGGCCTTCCGCTCGGCGATCAGCGCGGCCGACGGCGGGGAGCTGGCGCGGGCGGCGGCTCAGCTGCGCAGGCTGATCGTCTACGTGCGCCAGGACGGCGACCAGGTACTGCTGTGCCGGGCGCATGAGCGGCTCTCCTACATCCTCAACGACCTCGGCGAGGAGGAAGAGGCCGCCAGCGCTGCCCAGGCCGCGGTCGACGCACTGCCGGCCGACCCGCCGCGCTGGGAGTACGCCAGGGCGCTGGCGACGCATGCCAGGGCGCTGCTGTCGCTCCCGGATAACGAGCCGGCCAGGGCACGTGCCGAGCAGGCGCGAGAAGCGGCCACGGTGGCGGACGCACCCTGGATCGAGGCCGACGCGCTGGTCACGCTCGGGCTGATCAGCGAGCGGTCAGGCAAGATCGACGAAGCCGCCGCGATGTTCACCAGCGCGCACTTGCAGGCAGGTCAGGCGAAGATCCTCGGAGTCCAGCTGCGCGCCACCTTTCAGCTCGCCAGGCTCCAGCTCGAGCAGGGCGACCTGGCCGCCGCCGCTAGCACCGCGCACGAGGGCACAGCGAAGGCGCAGGTCCACGGTCTCGGGCTGGCGCAGTACGGAATTGACCTGCAATACGTCCACTACCTCGCGCATTTCGCCGACGGACGGTGGGACCACGCGCAGCAGATCGCCGACGGGTTCGCGGTGCGAGTCACCAACCCGGCCGAGGCGCGGCTGTCGGCGATGGCGTTGTTCGTCGCGGTCGCGCGCGGCGGCGCCAGCGTCGGCGAGCGGCTGGGCTGGCTCGAGCCGATGTTCCGGCGTGATCGTTTTGTCGAGTACATCAGCCGGGGGCTGATGGCCGAGCAGGCGCTCTGGCATGGCGACACGCAGGCCGCGCTGGCTGAGGCAGAGGCAACGATCAGGGCGGCGGAGATCATCGATGACGGGTACCACGGGCCGCAGGTCATCCGGGTGGCGGCTGTTGGTCTCAGCGCTCTCGCCGACCAGGCCGCTATCGCCCGGGCATCGGGAGACAACCTGGGCGCGGCGATGGCCGTGGAGAAGGCCAGAGAGCTGGTCGAGGTGGCCAGGGGCGGCGCGGCCAACCTGCGCTCCCCTGGCTTCGCGCTCGGCGTCGACGGGCGCGGCTGGCTGGCCAGGGCTGAGGCGGAGTGGGGGCGTGTCAACGGCCGCAACGATCCGGCGGCGTGGCGCGCGGTTGTCAGCGCCTTCGGGCCGGGATTCGTCTATGAGACCGCGCGGTCACGCTGGCGGCTGGCGGAGGCGCTGGCAGAGGCCGGGGACCGGGTCAGTGCCGCCCGGGAATGGGAGGCGGCGACCAGGACCGCCGAGGCACTGCGGGCAGCTCCGCTGCAGGCGGCACTCGCCGACCTGGGACGGCGGGCGCGGCTCGCCGGTCCAGGCAAGGGCACGGATGAGTACCCGCCGGGCGCCGCGCTGGCCAGGCTCACCGGGCGCGAGCTTGAGGTGCTCAGGTTGCTCGCGGCGGGGCACAGCAACAAGGAGATCGGCAGCGAGCTGTTCATCTCGCCCAAGACCGCGAGCGTGCACGTCTCCAACATCCTCGCGAAGCTCAATGCGGCTAGCCGCACTGAGGCTGCGGCGATAGCGCACCGCGACGGACTGTGACGGTGACGCCGCGCCGGGCGCGGCGTGCCTGGCGAGCACGCCGCGCCGCGGTTGCCTGAACCCTCATGTCGCGGACATGCTGGACGGCCATCTGCTGTGTCAGATCCGGATGCATGGTTTACCTCCCTCACTATGGCGGCCGCACTCGACCGCCACACTCAGGTTCGCCGTAAGACCCCGCCCGGCGCATCGGGAGTATGCCTTATGTTCAGGAGGCCGGCTGCCTTAGGCAGGCAGCCCTGGCAGGCAGGCTTCTAAACGTACCCGCCCGCTCAGGCAGGCCGAATCTGAAGCAACCCGATCTGAAGCAACCCGATCTGAAGCAACCCGAGCTGAAGCAACCCGTCTGCCTTAGCTAAGCCTGGGTCTTCGTCCGCCGCCATCGGCGGACGCGCGCCTGGATGCGGGAATCGTTGCTGGAAACCGGGTGTCGATCGGCGCATCGTTGTTGCCCGGGCTCAGGGCTGCCCGGGACCAGGCTGCCGGGCATGGCACGGACATGCGGGTCAGGCTATGAATCAACTTGAGCTAGACGGCAGTGCATGATCGCCGGGAGTAGGTGCGCGATTCCTGGCCTGATCGGCTTACCCAGTGGCGCCTGGAGCAGGAGTGCGGAGGGGCTGCCTAGCGCGAGGCAGTCGCGGTCGATGCCAGCATGGCGATGAAGGCGCCGCCGAGCAGGTACGGGCCGAAGGTGATCTTGCTCGTCCTGCTGATTCGCCGGGTGGCGAGCAGTACCGCGCTCGCTACCGCGGCTAGCAGGAAGCTGGCGACGACGCCCGCCGCTAGCGTGTGCCAGCTGAGCCAGCCGAGCACGAGGCCGATGAGACCGGCCAGCTTGATATCGCCGCCGCCGAGTTGGCCCCGGCTCGCCACGCTTAGCAACAGGTATCCGGCGACGGCGACCAGCCCGCCGAGTACCGCTCTGGCGAACGCGGACCAGTCCTGGCCGATCATCGCGGCGAGCGCGAGCAGGATCAGCAGTGCGGGATACGCCGGTAACGTCAAGCGGTCGGGCAGTCGTTGCACCCCTATGTCGATCTGGGTCAGCGCCACGCCGACGATGCCTAGATAGCCGAAGGCGGCCACGGCCGGCTGGGTGCCGAACCTGGCGATCAACAGCCCGACGACGGCGGCCATGACGGCTTCGAACCCGATCGGAGCCCCGGCCCACGCGCCGCAGTGCGGGCACCTGAACGCTGGCCGGTCAGGCAGGCGCGCCGCGCAGTTGCCGCAGGCCTGCTGTTCGGGTTCCCCGCTGGGCACCGAGAGCCTGACCAGCTCGCCGCGCAGCATGGACCCCCCGGCGATCCCCGCGGCAGCCGCGATTGCTCCGGCCCAGATGGGGTTCATGCCGCTGAGTGTGCCACAGCAGCCGGGGCCTGATCCGCGATGTGCCCGTCAGACACCGATGCGCCGGCCGGGACGGATTCCGCGCCCTGGTAAGGGCGGGCCCGCCCCGGCCGGGGCAAAGGCGCGAGCTAGCTAGTTAGTTCAGGTTAGTTCAGGCCCCAGTTCTGACCCGGGTCACCGTAGCAGTCGAACTGCACGGCGGCCGAACCCGAACCGCCGCCATTCTTGTCGGCCAGGCACATGCCGAACTGGAAGTTGGTCAGCTCGCCGAACGACCCCGGCTCCCAGAGCTGGAAGAAATTCTGGTCATCGCAGTTCTGGAGCGTGACCGCGGCCTGCACGAAGCTGCCGTTGGCCGCCAGGCACTTACCAGACTCGCTGGCGATCGTGCCGTCGGGCAGCAGCGTGAAGTCCTGCGAACCGCCGCCGTTGCAGGTGGATACCTGGACTGTGGACCCGCTCGGGTTGTTCAGGCACAGCCCGCCGGCTCCGGTGATGATCGGGCCAGCCGGCAGCGACCAGGATTGCGAGTCACCGAAGGTGCAGTTCGAGGTCACGACCTGCCCGCCGACGGCCTGGCTTGGCGCGGCGAGGCAGTTGCCGGTGAGCGGACTCCACAGGGCACCGAAGCCCAGGTACTCCAAATCCTGATTCAGCGCGCCATCGCAGGGCGACAGCGACACGCTCTGCGGTGCCGCCGTGTTCGCCACGGTCAGGCAGTTGCTGCCCAGCGACACCGTCTGGACGTCGTCAGGCCCGCCATCGGAGGCGAACGTAAACTCCTCCGACGCGCTGGCGGTGCAGTCCGCCACCTGGACGGTGGACCCGCTCGGGTTGTTCAGGCACAGGTTGGGCGCCGCCAGCACGATCTCGCCTGACGGCGGGCTCGTGGCCGCCATGGAGTGAGTCACCACGATGTTGAAGTGGGTGGTGGCGGTGACGCTGCCGTCCTTCGCCGTCACGGTGACATGGAAGGTACCAGGGGTGGAGGGCAGCACGCCCGAGATCTGCCCCTTGGTCGAGCCGCCGACCGCGCTGATGTGCAGTGCGGACGGCAGGCCGGTTGCGCTCCACTTCAGCGAGCTGACGTGGTTGGTGTCCAGGCCCGTGATCCGCAGCGAGAAGCCAGAGCTCGGAGCCGCGTCCTGGGTGCCTGGATCGACGAGCGTGACCCGGTGCGCCTTGGCCGTAAACGCGCCGGTGCCGTTCGGAGTGCCGAGGCCGGTCGGGCCGTCGAAGCCCTTCTTGGCGTGGCAGATGTACTGCCTGAAGCTCTCGCACTTGCCGTTGACGCCGCCGGTCACGTCGAACAGGTTCTTAGTGTGCAGGTAGGGGTACTCGGCCGGGTAGGTGGCCCTGGTCGGCGTGCCAGCCAGCGCGTAGATCGAGGTGATGATCGGGGTCGCGGCGCTAGTGCCGCCGATGTCAAACAGGCCGGACGGGTGGCTCTTGAAAGTGTCGAAGATGAGCACGCCCGTGTTCGGGTCGCCCACAGCGGACACGTCGTTCTCGGTGCGGTTGAGACAGCCGGTGGACGCGTTCGCGTCGGCCCGCTGCCAGGAAGGCTTGGGCTCGAACACCGAACAGCCGCTGCCAGTGCCTTCGGCGACCGCCCTGTTGGCGCCCCACGCGGTCTCAGACCAGCCGCGCTTGTTGGCCGCGTGCTTCAGCGTCGTGCCACCGACAGCCGTGACGTACTGCAGGTCGGTCGGGTAGGCAGGGCCGGTACCGAAGTCGCCGGACGCGAAGGCGATGACGTCGCCCGGGTGGTTGAAGTCCCGGTTGAAGATGTCCTGGCCGAATCCCTCAAGGCCGGACCAGCTGTTGGAGACGTACCGTGCGCCCTTCTTGATGGCGGTCTGCTCGGCGGCGCCGAGGTCGTTGGTGAACGCGCTCTTCGCCTCCACCAGCAGGATGTGGCACCTCGGGCAGATCGCCGAGACCATATCCACGTCGAGCGATTCCTCGGTGGCCCAGCCCGCGTCGGCCTTGGGCAGCGGCTTCGCGTTACCTGACTGGTTGACGATCTTCAGGCAGCCGTTCTTGGTGGTGCAGGTGCCCAAGTGGAAGTGGGAGCGGTATTTGCCTAGGTCAGCGATCATGTTGGGGTCGTTGAACGCGTCAACGATCGCGACCGTGACGCCTTTGCCTTTCTTGGCGGACGCCGTCGTGACCTTGTAAGCGCTGCGCAGCTGGGAAGGCCCGTAATTGCTGTTGGCCGCGGCCGCGGTCCCGGGGAGGTTAGCTGACCGTCCCGTGCGGATGATCGACATGCAGGCCATCTGGAACCGCTTGGCAGGAGCGGGACAGACATACCGCTCGCCCGCTGGCAAGGCGGGACGGTGCACGGCGACGGCGTGGGTAGTCGCCGACATGGGGTGGGCAGCTTCGACACGTACCGGCGCGGCCGAAGCCGTCGACGGTATGGTCGTGCCGAGCGCCGCGATAACTGCGCCCGTTGCGGCTAGCGCCGCGGGCCTGTAAAGCGATGATCTCCGCACAGGTCCTCCGGTCTCGATGAGTTCGCCAACCGATGTATACCAGAAGCCGAAGAACAATAATTTGCGTTCTTGAATTCGAATTTAGCTTTGCCGCCCTGACTGAGCCTGAGGTTGCCGCACGTCATGATGTCGAGATCGGCCGTGCGGGGCGCAGAAACGTCACGCAAAGTAATGGCCGCCCCCCGAACGACCGCTACCGCGCCCGTCATGTCCGCCCGCGCCTCATGTCCGCCCCCGCGTCAGGTCCGCCCGTCATCCCCGCCTCTCATGGCCCGCCTGGCATGCCCCGCCCCGCATGGCCCGCCTGGCATGCCCCGCCTCTCATGGCCCGCCTGGCATGCCCCGCCCCGCATGGCCGCCTCGCATGCTCCGCCTCTCATGGCACGCCGCTCAGGCCGGCCTCTCTGCCGCAGTGGTCCGTCGGCCCGCCGCTAAGGCCGGCCTCTCTGTCGCAGGGGTTCGTCTGCCCGCCGCTGGTTGCACCGCTCGGCGATCGGCTGCATCGGCCAGTGCGCGGTAGGCACTATCACGGGCTTTCGCGGACTTGAACCTTCGTCAAACGAATAAAACGGCTTCATTTTCGCAGAACTAATAAGCCTCGGCGAAAGGCCGGTCTTGGGCGAGCGGCTTTGTCATATGACAGCCGTCCTAGCTGTCCGCCTAGCCTGCCGGCACTGGTGCTGGTTTTGCAGGTGAGACGCCAGTCTTGAATGTGGCTGTCGAGAGTTCGGCGGCTGCGAGCCCGGCCCCATAAATGCGCGGATTCATGTTGATATTGGGTGTCGATTCACGCATTGATGTTGGTGAGCTTCGGTTGCTGCGGCCCGCAGAGGGCGAGATTGCGGTCAGCCGGTGATGTAGCGGCGCATGCCGACGGCGTAGTCGCAGCCTGCCCCGAGGCCCACATAGCCGGCCATATCGCGCAGGAACTGGTCGGGGTCGAAATCGCGGCCCAGGCCCTTGATGTAAGCGTCGTGCTCACGCAGCGAGGCGACGCCGAGGCCGATCGTGTCGGTCACATCGACGAAATGAGTGGGCTCACCGCTCGCGATGACATAGGCGGACTTGATTGTCTGGCACGGTGGCCCTGCCTCAGGGAATACCCACTCGTTGGCCGCGTCCCGGCACGCGTCGAGAACGGCGAGGCCGACCGCGCGGTGGTCGGCGTGATTCACTGGCCCCGTCTCGCCCCAGGTGAGCTCGAAGCTCATCGTGAGGACCACGTCAGGGCGGAGCCGGCGGAACGCGGCCGCCAGGTCACGGCGCAGCGGGATGCCATACTCCACCAGTCCGTCGGCATAGTCGAGGAATTCGACGTGGGTCACTCCGACGACGGCGGCGCTCCGCTGCTCCTCGGCGGCACGCAAAGGCGCGACCTCGGCGGGCGCACGGCCGGCGATACCCGCCTCGCCCCTGGACGCGAGCACGTAGCTTACCTGCTTGCCCTGCCTGGTCCAGCGCGCGACCGCCGACGCTGCCCCGTACTCGAGGTCGTCCGGGTGCGCGACGACCGCGACCGCTGACTGCCAGTCCTCCGGCATCGGTTGCATTTGCCATCCCCGCTTCTTGCCGTGCCTGCCAACCCCGCTCGCCGTTAGCGCGCGGGGACCCTAGCCGGCCAGGATGTCGGCCAGGTTGAAGCTCACAGGTTCCTCGAGCTGGCCGAAGCCGCATGACTTCGGGTCGCGGTCAGGGCGCCACCTGACGAACTGCGCGGTATGCCGGAACCTGGTCCCTTCCATGTGGTCGTACCTGACCTCGACCACCCGCTCAGGCGCCAGCGGTACGAAGGAGAGGTCCTTGCCGGCATTCCATCTGCTGCCTTCCGCTTCGCGGGGATTGCGCACGCCCTCGGCTGGCGCGGCCCAGTTCCACGGATGGGAATCGAACCCGGTGACCAGAGGCTGCAACTCGGCGAACAGTTCCTTGCGCCGTGCCATCGGGAACGCGCCGATGACCCCGACGCTCGCCAGGTTGCCGCCGTCGTCATAGAGCCCGAGCAGCAGCGAGCCGATCGCGCCGTCGCCCGACTTGTGCACCCGGTACCCGGCGACCACGCAGTCGGCGGTGCGCTCGTGCTTGATCTTGAACATCGCGCGCTTGTCGGGCTGATAGTCGCCGTCCAGCGGCTTGGCGATGACGCCGTCAAGGCCAGCGCCCTCGAACTGGCTGAACCACGCCTGCGCGAGCCCGGCGTCGGTCGTCGCCGGCGTCAGGTGGATAGGCGGCCTTGCGCTCGCCAGCGCCTGCTCCAGCATCTCCCGGCGCCGCGAGAACGGTTCGGCCGTGTAATCGTCGTCGTCAAGAGCGAGAAGGTCGAAGGCGACGAACGAAGCCGGCGTCTGCTCGGCGAGCAGCCTGACCCGGCTGTCCGCCGGATGGATCCGCTGCAGCAGCGCCTCGAAGTCGAGGCGCCTGCCTTCTTTGTCAGGGATGACGATCTCGCCGTCGATTACGCACCGTTCGGGCAGGCTCGCCAGTGCTGCCCCGACGATCTCGGGGAAGTACCTCGTCATCGGCCGCTCGTTCCTGCTGCCGATCTCGACCTCGGCGCCGTCGCGGAAGATGATCGACCGGAAGCCGTCCCATTTGGGCTCGTAGCTCATCGCCCCGCGCGGGATCGCGGCCACAGACTTGGCTAGCATGGGCGCGACCGGTGGCATGACAGGTAGGCGCATGCAATCATCTTCCCCCAGGCGCCACGCTCGCATGACCGCGGTACGCGAGGGGAGTCTGAGCCTGTGGCAGATGTGAGCGAAGTCCTCGCCCCCGGAACCACACCGCCGATCAGATCGATCGAGCATCGCGGCATCGAGCACGTACCGCTTGGCGACCGATGGGGCAGGCCAGCGAATCTCTTCTGGATGTGGGCCGGCGCTATCTGGAACGTCGAGTTCCTCGTATACGGGGTGCTCGGAGTCGTGGTCTTCGGCCTGTCATTCCTCCAGGCGGTCCTGATTATCCTGGCCGGGAACCTCAGCTACCTGCTGACTGGCCTGGCCAGCGTGCAAGGCCCAAGGGCGGGGACCACGACGTTCGGCATCAGCCGGGCGGCGTTCGGGCCGAACGGCAACCGGGTGCCTTCAGCCTTCAACTGGCTCACGCAGGTGGGCTTCGAGATCGAAGGCATCGCCTTGATCGTCTTCGCTGCCATCGCGCTGGCTGGCCAAGCAGGCATGCGCACGGTCCCGACGGGGCTCAAGGCCGCTTTCCTCATCGGGGCGATTGCGATCCAGGCTGTGCTGCCGCTGCTCGGGCACGCCGCCGTGCTCAAGGTGCTGCGCCTGCTGGCACTGCCGTTCGTGGTGCTATTCGCGATCATGGCGGCATTCGTGGTGCACAGGTACCACGGTGGCCCGCCAGCGGCGAGCTGGGGTGCGATGACCATCTTCCTGGCGCTGGTGATCGCGGCAGGCGGGCTTGGCTGGACAGAGAACGCCAACGACTACTCTCGTTACCTTCCGCCGGCAGTGACCAAACGCGGCATCGTCCTTGCGGTCATGCTCGGCTGCCTGATCCCGTCGGTGATCCTGGAAATACTTGGCGCCGCCCTCGGTTCTGAGCTGCCCACGGCTGCCCAGCTCAGCGTGACCGGGCTCACTGCCGGATTCCCTGGCTGGTTCGTGGTCCCGTATCTGGTGTTCGCGATCTTGCAGCTGTTCGCGATCAACACGCTTGACCTGTACTCATCAGGGGTGACCCTGCAGTCGCTCGTCCCACGGCTGCACCGGATCGCCTGCGTAGGCATCGACACGATTATCTGCCTGGGCGTGGCGGCCTATGCGGTCTTCTCGTCGCGGTTTTACGGGCTGCTGTCGGATTTCTTGCTGTTCATCATCGTGTGGCTGGGCCCTTGGTGCGCGATCTACCTGGTCGACTCCTGGCTGCGGCGCAACAGGTACGACTCGGCGTCACTGCTCAACGAGACCGGCGGACTCTATTACCGGCGCGGCGGATTCCACTGGCCGGCACTCGCCGCGCAGGCCGCGGGAATGGTCGCGGCGGCGCTCTGGCTCAACGCCTACTCGCCTTATGTGGGCCCGCTCGCCAGCAGGATCGGCGGCTCGCTCGGCTCCGACTTCAGCGTGTTCATAGGCCTGTTTACGGGCGGTCTCGTGTACTGGCTGCTGGCGGGCAGGCGGGTCAGGGCGCAGGCTATGCCAGGCGCAGCGGGCGAGGGTCAAACGTCACCCTGATCCAGTCGATCTTGCCCTCAGTCACGTGCCGCCAGTTAACGGTGGGCACCGGCTCGGTCGCGGCGGTGTGCAGGTCGTACCAGGTGAGGACGTCCGGCCCGTCGACGAACGTCTTGCGCACGACGATGTCGGTCACGATCTGGGACATCCGCCGCAGGCCAGCCACGCACTCGTCGGCGTTGGACGCCCGGCCAAGCGGGCCTTCGAACGTGGCGTCGTCGGCCAGGACCGCCCGCACCGCGTCGAAGTCACCGCGCATCCAGGCGTCGAAGTAGGTGGCGCCGATCTCGGCGGTTTCGCTCATCAGCTTGGCTCCTCGGTGTGTTCAGGCCTAAGTGTCCGGGGCTAGCACGAACTATGCCCGCCTGAGATCATGTCCAGCGTGGACGCGCCAGCGAAACTCTCACTCGACGAGCTGAACGTACTCGCGCCCGTCGGCATCCAAGGAGCGCTCGCGGCCTGTTGCGCGGCCCCCGCCTGGGTGTCATCGATGACGGCGGGCCGCCCTTACGCCTCAGCCGATTCGATGTGCGCGCGGTCGGATGCGGCGGTCACAGCCCTGACCGAAGCCGACCTGCGAGCGGCGCTAGAGGGCCATCCCAGGATCGGCGAGCGGGCAGGACGGAGCTGGTCGCGGCAAGAACAGGCCGGGGTCTTTGCCGCCGACGACGAGCTCAGGCAGGCGCTGGCCAAGGGAAATGCGGAATATGAGGAAAGGTTCGGGCACATCTACCTGGTCTGCGCGACCGGGCGAAGCGGATCGGAACTGCTCGCATTCCTCCGCGAGCGGCTGGCCAACGAGCCGGAAGCCGAGTGGCGCATCGTGGCGACTGAACTTGCCAAGATCAACCGGATCAGGCTGCGCAAGCTGCTCGGCACGGCGGGTGAGCTGGCATGAGCGGGCTCAGCACGCACATACTCGACACGGTGCGGGGCGAGCCGGCCAGCGGCGTCGTCGTCCGGCTCGAAACGGCAGGCGCCGAGCTTGCCCGTGGCATGACCGACGCCGACGGGCGGATCTCGGACTTCGGCGTCGGCGTGCTGCCCGCCGGGGTGTACCGGCTCGTGTTCGAGACGGAAGGCTACCTGGGCTGCGATGCCCCGGGCGGCGGGGCCGCCTTCTTTCCTGAGGTCGTCGTCACTTTCCGCGCTGACGGGCAGCGGCCCAGGTATCACGTGCCGCTGCTGCTCAGCTCGTATTCCTACGCAACCTACAGGGGGAGCTGAGGCATGGCGATCAGGCTTGGCCAGACCCAGTACGGCAAGGCGGAGACCAGGGTCGTGCGGATCTACCGTGACGGCGAACGGCACGAGCTCCGCGACCTGAACGTCTCTACCGCCCTGCGCGGCGACTTCGCCGCCGCGCACCTGCGCGGCGACCAGGCGAATGTGCTGCCGACCGACACCCAGAAGAACACCTGCTTCGCCTACGCCAAAGAGCGCGGCGTCAAAGCGATCGAGGACTACGCGCTCGCGCTGGCCGGGCACTTCGTCAGCGATATCGAGACGGTCAGCAGTGCGCGCGTCGAGGTCGATGAGTACCGGTGGGAGCGCGTTCCCGTGGCGGGGACCGGCCACGCGCATGCGTTCATGCGGGCCGGCCACGAGGTGCGTACGGCTGCGGTCGTTGTCGAGGCGGGGGAGCATCCCGTTCAGAATTCATGGGTTATATCTGGCATCAAGGACCTGATCGTGCTCAAGTCGACAGGGTCCGAGTTCAGCGGGTTCCTCAAGGACCGCTACACCACCCTGGCCGAGACGACCGACCGGATCCTGGCCACCTCGCTGACCGCGCGGTGGCGCTACGCGGGCGAGGGCGGGGCCGCCGTGCCTGAGCGCCGCTTCGCGGCGGACGGGAAAACAGCCTGGGACGAGGCGTTCGGCCAGGTGCGGGAGATCTTGCTGGCGCGATTCGCGCAGGTGCACAGCCTTGCCTTGCAGCAGACCTTGTACGAGATGGGCGCGGCGGTGCTGGCCGCGCGGGACGACATCGCCGAGGTCAGGCTGTCGGCGCCGAACAAGCATCACTTCCTTGCCGATCTCGCGCCGTTCGGGCTCGCGAATCCCGGCGAGGTGTTCTACGCGGCAGACCGGCCGTACGGGCTGATCCAGTGCGCGGTTCAGCGCGACGACGCGCCGCCCGCGGGGCCGGCCTGGGAGTCGCCCGCATCGTTCGCGTGACCTTCGTTCAGTTGACAGAGTTCGCCAGGCAAAGGGGTGCCATTGGAGTTTGTGCAGCCGCGCAGCCTGGACGAAGCGCTCGCCGTCAAGGCGGCGCGTCCCGAAGCCGTGCCGCTCGCCGGGGGGACCGACGTCATGGTCGAGCTGAATTTCGACCGGCGCCGGCCGCCTGCGCTGCTCGACCTCACTCACGTCGCCGAGCTCCGTGGCTGGGCGGAGATCGACGGGCGGCTGCGGGTAGGAGCCGGGGTTACCTACGCCGACCTGACTGGTGAGCGCTCGGGGGATGGCGCGCTTCCCCGGCGGCTGCCCGGGCTCGCGCTCGCCGCGCGGACCGTGGGATCGCCGCAGATCCGCAACCGGGGCACGATCGGCGGCAACCTTGGCTCCGCGTCTCCGGCAGGTGACTGCCATCCGTCGCTGCTGGCCGCTGGTGCGCAGGTCGAGGTCGCATCCGTGCGCGGCGTCCGCCTCATCGCCATCGATGACTTCTTCACCGGGGTCAAGCGGAACTCGGTGGCCCCAGACGAGCTAATCTCCGCCGTGTGGATCAGCCCGCCGGCCGGGCCCGAGCAGTTCGCCAAGATCGGGACGCGGAACGCGATGGTGATCGCGGTGGCCGCGTTCGGACTTGCGCTGCATCCGGACCGGAAGGCGGTTGGCGCCGGGATCGGTTCCGCCGCTCCGACCCCGGTGCGGGCTGGCGAGGCCGAGGAGTTCCTAAGTCGGGCGCTGACGGATAGTGGGTTGTGGGACTCGCGGCTGGCGCCGCTGCCCGCGCCGGTGCTCGCCGAGTTCGGCGCGCTGGTGAGCGGTGCCGCGCGGCCGATCGACGACGTGCGCGGCACGGCCGGGTACCGGCGGCGCTCGCTGGCGGTACTGGCGAGGCGGACGCTGACCTGGGCGTGGCAGGAGTACTGCGCGGGTGAGCAGGGCGGGAAGGCATGGAGCTGGTGATCGTGCGATGCGGGTGACGGCGACGGTGAACGGCGTCCAGGTGCGGGCCGACGATGTCTGGCCAGGGGAGAGCCTGCTGTACGTGCTGCGCGAGCGGATGGGGCTGCCAGGTTCGAAGAACGCCTGCGAACAGGGTGAGTGCGGCTCCTGCACCGTCTACCTCGACGGCCTGCCGGTCTGCGCCTGCCTGGTAGCCGCCGGGCAGGCCGACGGGCGCGAAGTGGTGACCGTCGAGGGACTCGCCTCGGCTGAGGGTGCGCTGCATCCGGTGCAGCAGGCGTTCATCGATGCGGGTGCCGTGCAATGCGGCTTCTGCACGCCCGGGCTGCTCGTGGCGGCGCACGACCTGCTGGCCCGCCAGCCAGACCCGGCCGATGCCGACGTCAGGGAGGCGCTGGCCGGGAACCTCTGCCGGTGCACCGGCTACGAAAAGATACTCGACGCGGTCAGGCTCGCGGCGTCGCGGCTGCGGGGCGCGGTGTCCGATGGCTGACCTGGTGCTCAGCGGCTGCTATGTCGTGACGATGGATGCCGGGCGGGCCGAGTACGAGTCAGGGCACGTGGCGATCTCAGGCAACAAGATCGTCTCCGTGGGGCCGGGACCCGCTTCGGTGGGCCTGAGCGACGCGCGGGTGGTTGACGGCTCGGGATGCGTGGCGACGCCGGGGCTGGTCAACACCCACCATCACCTGTACCAATGGGCGACCAGGGGGCGGGCAGTCGACTCGACCCTGTTCGGCTGGCTGACCGAGCTGTACCCGGTATGGGCGCGGATCGATGCCGAGGTGGTCATGGATGCGGCGACCGCCGCGCTGGCGTGGCTGGCCAGGACCGGGTGCACGACGACGACCGACCACCACTACGTGTTCCCGCGCGGGGGCGGTGACGTCCTCGGCGCGACGGTCGCCGCGGCCCGTTCGGTGGGACTTCGGTTCCATCCGACCCGGGGGTCGATGGACCTCGGCGAATCGTCGGGCGGGCTGCCACCCGACGACGTCGTCGAGGACATCGACGCGATCATGGCGGGCACTGAGCGGGCCATCGCCGCCTTTCATGACCCGGGTCCAGGCTCGATGCTGCGGCTCGGGGTAGCTCCGTGCTCGCCGTTTTCCGTCACTGGTTCCCTGATGCGGTCCGCTGTTTCGCTGGCGCGCGACCAGGGGTTGCGACTGCATACGCACCTGGCCGAGACGCTGGACGAGGACTCCTTCTGCAAGGAGCGGTTCGGCTGCACGCCGGTCGAGTACCTGGACTCGCTCGGCTGGCTCGGTGACGATGTCTGGATCGCGCACGGCATTCACCTGAGCGACGCGGCGATCGCCCGGCTGGCGGCTACAGGCACCGGCGTCGCGCACTGCCCGTCGTCCAACGCGCGGCTGGGAGCCGGGATCTGCCGCACCGCCGACCTTGTGGCCGCCGGGGTGCCGGTGGGGCTCGGGGTCGATGGTTCCGCGTCCAACGAGGAAAGCTCTTTGCTCGGCGAGGCCCGCCAGGCCGTGCTGATGGCGCGGGCTGTCGGCGGCCCGCAGGCGCTGAGCGTGCGCTCCGCCCTTGAGCTGGCGACCCTGGGCGGGGCTCGCCTGGCTGGCCGCGCCGGCGAGATCGGCTCGCTCGAGCCGGGCAAACTGGCCGATGTGGCGCTGTGGCGGCTAGACGCAGTCGGTCACGCTGGGGTCTTTGACCCAGTCGCCGGCCTGGTGCTCGGCCCCCGGCCGCCCCTGGAATTGCTGCTCGTCAACGGCGGGGTTGTAGTCGAGGGCGATGAGGTACGCACGGTCGACGAGCCCGCCGCCGCGGCCGCCGCCACAAGAGCCGCCGCAGCGCTCACCTGACCGCCCCGCTCCCCGGCTGCCCTGGCCCGCCCCGGCTGCCCTGCACGCCCGCCCCGGCTGCCCTGGCCCGCCCTCGGCTGCCCTGCACGCCCGCCCCGGCTGCCCGCCCGGGCCACCTGCACCGCGATCTGTGGCCCAGCAGCGACGGCGCGCCCCTGTTGCTGTTCTCAGCCCCAACTCTTCGGCAACGTCGCCGCGATCTTGCTGCTATGGCGGCAACGTCGCTCCGAAGTTGCTGTTGCGAGGTCGAGGCTTACGGCAGCGGAGGCGCGACGTTGCTCGTCAGGTCGGCCGGCACCGTCGGTATTCGGGTCGTTGTCGGAGGCAAATGCGACGCTGTGCGGCATGAAACGGGAAACAGCTGCGGCAGACCGCACAATCAGAGAGCTATTAGCCAGGCAAAGCGGCCTCATCACGCGCCGTCAGCTGCTAGCGGCTGGATGGACCGAATCAGCGCTGAGGTACAGAACTCATGACGGCGAGCGCTGGCGGCATGTGCTGCCGGGGATATACCTGAGCGGCAGTGGTCCGATGACAGACGCGCAACGGGAATCCGCCGCAGCACTCTACGCCGGACCTGCCTGCGTGCTGACAGGCCTAGCCGCGCTGCGGCAGTACGGAGTGCGCGTTCCTTCTTCTGATCGCGTCGACGTCCTGGTACCGGACGCGGTAAGGCGTCAGAGCTCGGAGTTCGTCAGGATGCACCGGACGACGAGGTTGCCGGAGAAGCCAGCACATTACGGCGGCATCCGGTGGGCGCCGGTAGCTCGCGCTGTTGCGGATGCCACGCGCGGGGACATCGGCTTGAGCGAGGCGCGGGCACTGGTCGCGGGCGCGGTCCAGCAGCGAGCGTGCACGGTCGGTGCCCTCGCGGCCGAATTGGAGGCGGGTCCGAAGCGGGGATCGGGCGTATTGCATGCGGTGCTTACGGAGGTGGCGGACGGTGTTAGGTCGGCGGCTGAGGGGGATCTGCACAAGCTGATCAAGGCCAGCAAGCTGCCCGAGCCGATGTATAACGCGCAACTGTACGTCGACGGGAAGTTTCTCGCGCAGCCGGATGCGTGGTGGCCTGATGCCGGGGTCGCTGGCGAGGTTGATTCCCGCGAGTGGCATCTGTTGCCTGCGCAATGGGCGAGGACGATGGCCAGGCATGCCGCGATGACCGCGAAGGGAATCTTGGTCGTACACGTGACTCCGCGGCAGCTCAGGACACAGCCCGCCCGGGTCGCCGCCGACCTCAGATCGGCTATTGAGGTCGGCACGAGTCGGCCCAGGCTGGAGATCCGCGCGATCGCGCAGGCGTGACCGAACCCGCGCTGTAGAACGATGATGGAGATCTCACGGCGCCGAACGTAGGCTCAGCGGCGTGAGCACACCAAGCACGCCAACTCCGGTCCGGCCCGTGCGCAGGCCTGGCACGGCGCCCGCCGAGGCGGACAATCCAGCTAACGGCGCCGCAGGCAGGATTGGCGCGAGCCCGACAAGGCCGGACGGGCGGCTCAAGGTCACCGGCGAGTTCGCCTATGGCAGTGACCTGTGGATGGACGACATGATCTGGGGCGTCACGCTGCGCAGCCCGCACCCCTACGCCAGGATCAAGTCGGTCAGCATTGGCGAGGCCCTGGCCACCGCCGGGGTGTATGCCGTACTGACCAGCGATGACGTCCCTGGCCCGAACGCCTACGGCCTGGAGCGTGCCGACCAGCCTGTGCTCGCCGCCGACGTGGTCAGGTACGCGGGCGAGCCGGTGGCCCTGGTGGCCGCGGATCATCCGGAAATCGCCAGGAGAGCGGTCGCCAAGATCGTGGTCGACTACGAGCCGCTCGACCCGGTGACCGACCCCGTCGCCGCACTGGAACCCAGCGCCCCGAAGCTCCACCCGGGCGGCAACCTGGTACGCCACCTCAAGGTTCGCAAAGGCGACCCGAAGCCCTGCGCGGACGTCGTCGTCCAGGGCAGCTACGAGATCGGAATGCAGGACCAGGCGTTCCTCGGCCCCGAGGCCGGCCTGGCGGTGCCCGACGGCACTGGCGGCATTGACCTGTACGTTTCCACCCAATGGCTGCACGTGGACCAGCGCCAGGTGTGCGCCGCCCTGGACTTGCTGCCTGACCAGGTCAGGCTCACCCTCGCGGGGGTCGGCGGCGCGTTCGGCGGCCGTGAGGACCTCTCGATGCACATCCACGCCTGCCTGCTGGCCCTGCATACCGGCAAGCCGGTCAAGATGGTGTACAGCCGGGAGGAATCCTTCTTCGGGCACGTGCACCGGCACCCGGCGCTGATCCGCTTCGAGCACGGTGCTAACACCGACGGAACGCTGGTCTACGTGAAGGCGGCCATCTACCTCGACGGCGGTGCCTACGCGTCGAGCACGCCAGCCGTGGTGGCGAACGCGGGCTTGATGAGCGCGGGACCCTACGAGGTGTCGAATGTGCACGTCGACGCCTACGGCGTCTACACGAACAATCCTCCGTGCGGCGCGATGCGGGGCTTCGGCAACGTGCAGGCGGCATTCGGCTACGAAGCGCAGATGGACAAGCTCGCCGCCGCGCTCGGCCTGGACCCGCTCGACTTCCGGTGCCAGAACGCGATGGAGATGGGCAGCTCGGCTCCGACCGGACAGGTCGTCGACAGCCCCGCGCCGGTCGCGGAGTTGCTGCGCCGGGTGGAAGCGATGCCGCTGCCGCCTGCCAGCAGCGGCAGTGCACCAGACAGCGGCAGTGCACCAGACAGCGGCGGCGCACCAGACAGCGGCGGCGCACCAGACAGCGGCGCACCAGACAGCGGCGGCGGCCGCGACCTGCGTCACCTCCCGGGCGGCGTCGGCAACACTACGCACGGCGAAGGCATCGCCAGGGGCATCGGATACGCCGTCGGCTACAAGAACGTCGGCTTCTCCGAAGGCTTCGACGACTACTCGACCGCCCGGGTACGGCTCGAGATCGTGGCAGGCGAGCCGGTCGCGACCGTGCACACCGCGGCCGCCGAAGTAGGCCAGGGCCTGGTCACGATCGAACAGCAGATCTGCCGCACCGAGCTCGGCGTCCAGCGGGTCGTGATCGTGCCGAAGGACACCGGCGTTGGCTCGGCGGGCTCAACCTCGGCCTCCAGGCAGACCTACGTCACCGGCGGCGCGGTCAAATCCGCGTGCGAGCGGGTGCGCGACCAGCTTTTCAGCCTGGTCAGGCAGCGGCTCGAACAGCCCGCGGCCGTCCTGTTGCTGGCCGCCGGCCAAGTCTGGCGGGACGACGACTCCGCGGCGATGCCCCTCGGTCACATCCGTGACTTCCTCGGCGAGATTGTGCTAGAAGACACCGTCGAGTGGCGGCACAGGCCCACGCAGGCGGTCGATCCGGAGACCGGTCAGGGCCTCGCCCACGTGCAATACGCGTTCGCCGCGCATCGCGCCGTGGTCGACGTCGACACCGAGCTCGGCCTGATCAAGGTCGTCGCCCTCGACTGCGCCCAGGATGTCGGGAAGGCGCTCAACCCCCAGGCCGTAATGGGCCAGATTCAGGGCGGCAGCGCGCAGGGACTTGGCTTGGCCGTGATGGAGGAGATCCAGGTACGCGACGGGATGATCAGGAACCCGTCCTTCACCGATTACCTGATCCCGACAATCCTCGACGTTCCGCCTATGCGCATCGACGTGCTCGAATACCCCGACCCGCACGCGCCCTACGGCGTCCGCGGCGTCGGTGAGCCACCGACGATCTCATCGGGACCAGCCATCGTCGCGGCGATCAGGGCGGCAACCGGACTCGCCATCGACCGGGTCCCGGTAAGACCGCACGATATAACGGGTACTCGTGACAGCTCGCCCTCCTTTTAGGCCGGCCTTGCGGTACCTGGCCGAGGATCTCGACCGCCTGCTCGCCGTATCGGACGCGCAACTCGCCGCGGGTTACCCGGGTGACAGCCACGCCCGCCAGCCGGTGCACACGGCGTACATCCCGGCCCATCGGTTCGCCGCCAACTCTGTCCGCCTATGGGGCAGCGAAGCGCTCGCCACGCTGGATGAATTCGCCCCGGAGCCGCCCGCCTTCGCCGAGGCCATCGGCCTGCGCCCCGGCCTTGCGGAGGATGTACTACCCCTCGTCCAGGCCAAGCTCGCCGCCGAGCCGATCGAAGACCTGCGCATCGACTTCGAAGACGGCTACGGCCTGCGCTCCGACGACACCGAGGACGCCCATGCCCGGGCCGCCGCACGCGCTCTGCGCGCGGTACTAGCAGGCGAAAGCGCCCCGGCATACACCGGCATCCGATGCAAGAGCCTTGAGCAACCGGCTCGCCGCCGCGCGGTCGCCACGATCAGCGCATTCCTGGACGCCCTCACCGAGAACGGCGCCGAACCACCGGCTGGCTTCCTGATCACCCTGCCCAAGGTCACCTCAGCCGCCCAGGTCACCGCCATGACGCTGCTCTGCGAGCGGTTCGAGTCCGCCTACGCCCCGCGGCATCCGCGCCGCCTTAGGTTCGAGATCCAGATCGAGACCCCCCAGGCAATCATCGGCCCCGACGGTGCGGCCACAGTCGCCCAGTGCATAAGCGCTGGGCAAGGCCGCCTCACCGGCCTGCACTACGGCACCTACGACTACAGCGCAGCCCTCGGTATCAGCGCCGCTAACCAGAGCCTGGACCATCCGGCCGCCGACCACGCCAGGGCAGTCATGCAAGTAGCCGCCGCCGGCACAGGCATCCGGCTGTCAGACGGCTCGACTAACGTCCTGCCTGCAGGCAACCGCGATCAGGTGATCGCGGCGTGGCAGTTGCACGCGAGGCTGGTAAGGCGCTCCCTGGAGCGAGGTTTCTATCAAGGCTGGGATTTGTACCCAGCACAGCTAGTGAGCCGCTACGCCGCAACGTACGCCTTCTACCGGGAGGGCCTGCCAGCGGCAAGCGCAAGGCTGCGCGCCTATGCCGACCGCGCCTCCGCCGGCCTGGAAGAGCCGGCGACGGGCCGGGCGCTGGCCGGCCACCTTATCCGGGCGATCGACTGCGGCGCGGCTTCCGGAGCCGAGGTTGTCGCGCTTACCGGCCTCGACCAAGCACGGCTCAGGTCTCTGCGACGCACGGGCGTAGCGTCATGACGGACTTGGTGATCCGGGCGCGCCGGGTCGTGACGCCAGCCGGTGTCCGGCCGGCCGAAGTGCGGATCAGGGACGGCCGGATTACCTCGGTCGACTCGCCAGTACTTACAAGCTCTTCGGGCATCACCCTCGCCGACGACGAAGTACTGCTGCCCGGCCTAGTCGACACCCATGTCCACGTCAATGAGCCGGGCCGCACCGAGTGGGAAGGCTTCGCGACAGCAACGGCCGCGGCGGCGGCAGGCGGTGTCACCACGATCATCGACATGCCGCTGAACTCGGTCCCGCCTACTGTCGACCTCGCTTCACTTCGCCTCAAGCAGGAAGCGGCTCGCGGGCAGTGCGCGGTCGACGTCGGCTTCTGGGGCGGGGCAGTCCCGGGCAACTCCAAGGATCGGGCCGCGCTGCACGAGGGCGGGGTCTTTGGCTTCAAGTGCTTCACGGTGGACTCGGGGGTGGAGGAGTTTCCGCCGCTAGCCGATGCGGAGCTGGAGCTCGTCATGCGGCAGGTAGCCGAGCTCGGCAGCGTGCTCATCGTGCACGCGGAGGACGCATCCCGGATCGGCACGGCCGCCGGGAGGCAGTATGCCGGCTTCGTGCGGTCTCGGCCGCAAGCGGCCGAGACCGCCGCTATCGCGCGGGTGATCGAGCTGGCGAAGGCGCGCGATGCCCGGGTCCACGTCCTGCACCTGTCCGCTGCCGATGCCGTGCCGCTGCTGGCACGGGCCCAAGCCGACGGGGTGCGGGTCACGGCTGAGACGTGCCCGCACTATCTCGCGCTGAGCGCGGAAGCCGTGCCCGACGGGCACACGCAGTTCAAGTGCTGTCCGCCGATCAGGGAGGAGTCCAACAGGGAACGGCTGTGGCAAGCCCTGGCCGAAGGCGTCATCACTTCCGTGGTGTCTGATCATTCGCCGTGCTCGCCTGAGCTGAAGCGACTCGACACCGGCGACTTCGGGGCCGCGTGGGGCGGGATCTCGTCGGTGCAGCTTGGCTTGCCTGTGGTCTGGACGCACGGCTCGCGGCGCGGGTGCGGCCTGTCCGAGGTCAGTGCCTGGATGGCCGCGAACCCGGCCCGGTTGGCTGGCCTGCCCGGCAAGGGCTTGATCGCCGCCGGGATGGACGCCGACCTGGTGGCGTTCGCGCCCGATGAGGAGTTCGTCGTGCGTCCAGGGCAACTGCGGACCAGGCACCGGCTGACGCCGTATGAAGGGCAGAAGCTGCGCGGAGTGGTCAGGAAGACCTGGCTGGCCGGCGAGCCTGTGATAGCCGGCCAGCCCGCTGGCCGACTGCTGGCCAGAACCTGACCGCGATTCAGCAGCACCTAGCACCATGCTGCCGCGACGAGCCGGAGTCCATCAGCAACGCGGCCCTGCTTGATGCTGTGGGGACAGCAGTAGGGAGTACCCCGTTGCTCAACGAACTCCGGGCGCCGACAGCGGCAGGCAGGACCACGATGCTCGCTGCAGCTGCCTGTCACCAAGTCCACCGCGCCGCCCTGCTGTTGGCCGCGACGGGCGGCGTTGGACGCGCAGCCGGTCTTAGCATGCCGAGATGAGCTCATCGCCGTCGCCCGATTTCACCGCGCTGCCTGACCTGGCCTCCAGATGGCTCGGCGGGAGCGTTATGTACGCCAACGACGACTTTTTCGCCGAGAAGGAGAATCTGATCAAGCCGGAGGCCCCGGCCTTCGACCCGGCCGAGTTCGGGCAGAAGGGCAAGATCTATGACGGCTGGGAGACCAGGCGCCGTACCGAGCCGGGCCACGACCACGCGATCGTCCGGCTGGGCTGCCCGGGCATCGTGCACGGCGTCGTTATCGACACGGCGTTCTTCCGGGGGAACTACCCGCCCGAGATCTCGGTCGAAGCGGCGTGCGCCGATGGCTATCCCGGGCCGGCCGAACTGCCGGGGCTGAGCTGGCACGAGCTGGTCGGAAAGAGCCCGGCGGCAGGCCACGCCGCGAACAGTTACCCCGTGGCCGACCGGCGTCGCTGGACCCACCTCCGGCTGTCGATCTACCCGGATGGCGGAGTCGCCCGGTTTCGGGTGCACGGCGAGGTTGTCCCGGATCCGGCGTTCCTCAGCGGGACGATCGACCTGGCCGCGCTGGAGAACGGCGGCCGGGTTGCCGGATGCTCCAACGCCTTCTACTCATCGCCCGAGCACCTGATCATGCCGGGCCGCGCCCGCGTCATGAGCGACGGCTGGGAGAACGCGCGCCGCCGTGACGCCGCCGGCGACTACGTCGAACTGCGGCTGGCCGCTGCCGGGCTGATCCGCTACGCCGTGGTCGACACCTCCTACTTCGTAGGCAACGCCCCGGGCTGGATCGAGTTGTCCGCCACTTCCGACCCGTGCGCTGGCTGGCGCGGCATCCTGCCTAAGACCCGCGTCCAGCCCGACACCAGGCACCGGTTCAGGATCGACGACACCGAGCCCGCGACTCACGTCCGGCTGGACGTCATCCCCGACGGGGGTCTCGCCCGGCTCCGCCTCCACGGCGAGCTCACGGCGGCCGCGCTGGCCGCCGCCGGATTGCGTTGGCGCGACTCGACTCCGCAGGCAAGCGCCAGGGAGTTACCCCGGGACGAGCCCGCCGCTTTCCGCATCGGCGGGTACGGGACCTACAGTTGACGATGCATCGTTGTAAGTAGTAACGTCTCGCGTAGTAATTCGAGCGTTTCCCCTGCAATGGAGCGCGGACGTGGATTTCACCGAACCAGTGGTGCTGGTGCTCACGAGCCTTGCCGAAGGACCTAAGCACGGCTATGCGCTGGCCAAGGACATCGAGTCGTTCTCCGGGGCAAAGCTAGGCCCGGGCACGCTGTACGGCGCGCTCAGCCGGCTGGAAGAACGAGGCTGGATCGAGGCGCTGCCCGCGCAAGATCGCAGGCGCCCCTACCAGATCACTTCGGCCGGAGCCGAGAGCCTCGCCGCCCATTTGGAGACCGCGCAGCAGGTGGCGGCCACCGGCCTGCGCCGGCTAACGCTGAGGCCGGTCCAGTGACCTGGCCGGCCCGGCTGCTCGCCGCGTACCCGCCAAGCTGGCGGGCCAGGTACGGCGATGAACTTGACCAGCTTGTCGAGGATCTGTGCGGGCACGGGCGCATGCCGACGGCGCTAGCCGGCGATCTGCTTCGCGGTGCGGCACTCGCGTGGGTGACCGGAGGGAGATTCCAGATGACCGAGCGCCCGAAGCGCGCTTTGATCACCGTCCTGTGGAACTGGGTCGCGTTCGCGGCGACGGCGGCATGGTTCGGGCATGACCTGGCGGTCTACCCGACGGCTGGTGAGGCCGAGCACATAGCGCTCGTTCACCAGGGAGTGCCCGATTCCTTTCACGTGCTGCAGGCGGCCGGAGCCGCCGGCGTCGCCGCGACCGCTGTCGCCGGTGCCCTTTTCGCGATCGGCGCGGCCAGGTACGCGCTGCGGAACAGGCGCCCCGGCCTGCTGGCGCTCATGGCCGTGCCGCCGGTCGTGGCCGCTGCCTGGCTGGGCGGACTGCAGCTGGTGCCGCACGCGACCGGCACGGCAGGCAGCCTGGGGGCCGCGGTGGGCTGGCTGCTGCTCGGCGTTGCGGGGATCGCCGGGTCGACCCAGGCCGTCGTCACGGTGGTGAGGTCTGCCGAGTTCGGCGAAAGGACATGGCGGGCGGGCGCCGCCGCCGGCGTGATCGTGACCGCGGCGATGGTCGTCGCCACCGGGGCCACGATCTCCTGGGGCCTGATCGAGCGCGCCAGCCAGATTCACCCAGGCGACGCCGGCGGGTGGCTCATCGTGGTCACGATCATGGCGGTGACCACTGTCCGCGCCGTCATCGCGCTAATCGGTGCCCGGTGGATCGCCGTCGAGGACAAGCCTGTCGCCGCCTAGCCAAAGAGGGCAACGTGCCCGGCGGTTCGGGCAGCATCAGCGGGATGATCTTGCCCTGGTGTCGAGTACGCCCGGCGCGGGTGGTGCGGTTCCGGCCGCGCTCGGGTGCACATCGGCCCGATGCAGTCGGGCGCGCGGCTCGGCCAGGATTACCTCCGCCGAGGCGGCTCAGCCGGTGACGACTAGCACCTTGCCGACCGCGCCGGCCTGCACGGCGTCCTGTGCGGCCACGACATCGTCGAGGTTGTACTTGTGGGTGGGCAGTTCGCTCAGCGCGCCGTCGGTCAGCGCCCTGGTGATGTCAGCCGCCGCCCGGTCCAGCGCGAGCGGCGGCACTCCGTACAGCAGCACGAACCGCAGCACCACGTTGGCGTTCATGCAGGCCCGAACCGAAAGCGGCGGGTCGGCCGCGGTTGAGGCGTAGGTGATGATCTCGCTGTTCGGCGCGATGACCGCCAGGTCAAGGTCCAGGTTCGCGTCGAGCGAGAGCTCGATTATCCGGTCGACCTGGCTGAACTCCCTGATCGCGTCGGCGGCGCCCGGCTCACGGTAGTTCACGACCAGGTCGGCGCCCGCCTTGGCCGCGAGCTCCGCCTTCCGCGGCCCGCTCACCGTGGCCACGACCCGCGCCCCGGCCCATTTGGCCAGCTCGATCGCGAAATGCCCGACCGCGCCAGCTCCGCCGGCGACCAGCACGGTCTTGCCCGTTACCGGTCCGTCGGCGAAAAGGCACCGGTGCGCGGTCATCGCCGGCACGCCGAGGCTCGCCGCCAGTTCGGCCGACACGCCATCGGGCAGCGCCACGGCCTGGCGGCCGGGAACCACCGACCATTGCGCGGCGGTGCCCCACTTGCGGCCGGCCGCCGCCAGCCAGGTCCACACCCGCTGGCCGACCCGGCCAGGGTCGCCGCCTGGGCCGACCGCGTCGATCACGCCGACCCCGTCGTGGTGCGGGATCTGGAAACCGTCGATTGCCCGTGAGGTCAGGCCGCTGCGCGACTTCCAGTCAGTCGGGTTGACGCCCGAGTACTCGATCCTGACCCGCACCTCGCCAGGTCCGGGCTCGGGCTGGTCGATCTCCTCGATCCGGAGAACGTCGGCGCTGGCCCCTGTCCGCTCATACACCGCTGCTCGCATATCGCAAACATTACCTGCGCTGCCGCCCCGCCTCCGGCGCCCGGCACACTAGGCCGATGAGCTTCGATGTTGGTACTGACCAGAGCCGCTTCGACCCGAGAGATCCGCGCGGGCTGCGGCACGACGCGCCGTTGCTCGACGGCTGGCTCAGGGTCACCTCGCAAATCGAGGCCGGCCGTTTTATCCCGATGTCGGTGCCAGGCCACAAGCAGCGGCAGGACCTGACCGGCGCGGTGAACGCCGGGGACGCGCCGCTCTACGGCGGTGTCGACTCGATCAAGCACGCCGACGTGCCGCGCGCCGACGCTGAACGCCGTGCCGCCGAACTCTGGGGAGCGAACTGGTGCCGGTTCTCGGTAGCCGGCTCGACGCACGGCAACCAGGCGCTCGCGCTGGCCGTGGGGGCGCCTGGCCGGGAGATCGTCGTTACCCGCATCCTGCACCGCTCGCTGCTGCTCGGCCTGGTGCTCGCTGGCCTGCGCCCGGTCTGGGTGCGACCTGAAGTCGACCCGCAGACCGGCCTGCCGGGGGCCGTCGCCGTGGACACCGTCAAGGCCGCGCTCAGGGAGCACCCCGACGCCTGCGGCGTATTCCTCGTCGAGCCGTCGTACGTCGGCACGATTGGCGACCTGCCCGGCCACGCCGCCGCCGCCCACGACGCGGGCGTCCCGCTGCTGGTCGACGCGGCCTGGGCCGCGCACCTCGGTTTCCACCCTGACCTGCCGCCGCACGCTATGGCCGCGGGCGCTGACGGCATGGTCACCAGCGCCCACAAGGCGCTGCCGTCGTACACTCAGGGCGCGATCGTGCTGGCCCGCACCGGCAGGCTCAACGCGGCCCGCCTCGACCGTGCCTTCGAGTCGACCCACACCACGAGCCCGGCGGGCTCGATCATGGCCAGCATCGACGCCGCGCGGGCGCTGCTCGCCAAGGACGGCGAGGAACTCTGCGGCCGGCTGCTCGGCCTGGTCGCCACCGCTAGGGCCAGGCTGCGCCAGGTTCCTGGCGTCGCGGTACTCGACGGCCCTGGCGTGGAGCCCACGAAACTGGTCGTGCTGATCGCGGGCACGGGCACCCAGGGCTACATCATCGAGAACGACCTGGTCGCCGCGGGAATGCCGGTGGAAAGCGCCGACCGTGACACTGTCGTCCCGATCGTGACGCTCGCTGACGACGAGCGGCACATGGAAGCCTTCCTCGAAGTGCTTATCGCCTCGATCGATAAGCACAGGACCACGCCGCGCAAGCCAGGGGTTGCTGCCTCGTGGACAGTCGTGCCCGAGGTGGTCATGTCCCCCCGGGCCGCGTTCTTCGCCGACAACGAAACCGTCCTAGCCAGTGCCGCAGCCGGCCGCGTCAGCGCCGAGTTGATCGCCCCGTATCCTCCCGGCGTGCCGGTCCTGGCTCCCGGAGAGCTGATCACCGCCCAGGCCATCGAGTCGCTGCGCGAGATCAAGGCCGATGGCGGCCGCATCGCCTACGCGGCCGACCCGTCGCTCGCGACGTTCCAGGTCATCGTCCGCTGAAGCCCGCAGGGCTGTCGTGCTCATCGGCGGCAACTGCACCGCCGCTGGCACCTATTTCATCGTCCGGGACAGGGGAGGCGGAGCGGGAGCGATCTTCGTCACCGCTGAGAAGAACGGCAGGTGGGACAGGGCCGAGATAGGCAGGGGAATACAGCCCAAGGTACAGCCCTGGCTAAGGCCGGGGTTTGCGGTAGATGTGCGGAAGCCCCGGGGTAAACCCGGTCGGCTGGACACGCGTCTTTTAAAGCAAAACATGATCAGAGTCGGGGACACTTTTCGATGTATCGACACGATCGGCACGTGGGAATGACACGGGCGGTCGCGGTGACGACAGTCGCCGCCGCGATCTCGTTCGCGGCGCTCAACGCCGGCGCGGCTTCCGCGGCGATTGCCGCGAAGCCGGATGGCGGAGCACAAGCCAAGGTCGCGTCGATTTCATGTACCTCGGCCCGGAACTGCACGGCCGTCGGTTACATGATCCCTCCAGGCCAGAACCGGGCTTTCGTCGTCAGCGAGCAGAACGGCTCCTGGAGACAGGCTGAGAAGATCCCTGGCCTGTCCGCTCTGCCCGGAGGAGCCGTCCGGGCACTCCCGACCTCGGTCTCATGCTCGTCAGCAGGCAACTGCAGTGCGGGCGGGCAATACGTCGATCAGGCGGGGAAGGGTCAGGCGTTCGTCGTCAGCGAGAAGGGCGGCGTATGGGGCAACGCCGGGGAAGTCCCCGGATCGGCCGCGCTGAACGTGGGCGGGGACGCCAGCATCGAGCAGATGTCCTGCACGCTGGCGGGCGGCTGCCTGGCGGCGGGGACCTATGAGAGCGACAGCTCGATGGATCAGCAGGCCTTCGTCGTGCAGGAGATCGCCGGCGTCTGGGGTACTGCCCAGGACATCCTCGGCTTGGACGCGCTCAACACCGATGGCGTCGCCGACGTACGGGCGTTGTTCTGCGTTCACACGGGGAACTGCACTGTGGGCGGCTATTACACCGGCCCGGCTGGAGCTGAGCCGTTCGTCGCGTATCAGAATTACGGTGAGTGGTACGCCGCGCAAAACTTCCCGGATGTCGCCGCGGCGAACACAGGCGGGATCGCGAGCATCGGCTCGCTGTCCTGCGGGCGAAGGGGCGTCTGCACCGCCGCCGGCAGCTACCGGACCCCAGACGGCCATACTCATGTCTTCACCGACAGTGAGCAGAACTACGTCTGGGCTGGCTTCCAGCCGATCCCCGGCATGGCGGCCCTGCCGAACCGCGGGGCGGTCAACTCATCCATCGGCTTTCTGTCCTGCCCATCAGCCGGGAACTGCACCGCTGGCGGCAAGTACATGGGTGCCTCCGGTAACACGGCGTCCTACATCGTTTCCCAGGTGAACGGGGTCTGGGGCAACGCGCGGGTGCTTCCGGGCCTAGCGGCACTGGGGGTCAGGCACTTCCCTGTGCTCACCGGCCTGTCCTGCCGGTCGGTGGGCAACTGCACCGCCGCGGGCAGCTACGTCGTCGACCTCAAGACCTTCGCCGGGCGGATCTTCGTGGTGACCGAGAAGAACGGGAAGTGGGGTAAGGCCGAGGAGCTACCGGGATCAGAGACCCTGAGCAAGGGCGGCGATCTCGATCCTGAGGCGCTGTCCTGCGGTGCTCCAGGTTATTGCGTCACTGGCGGGGCCTATGCCACCGAAGGTGGTCGCCTGGCACCTTTCGTCGCCACCCAGAGCAACGGCATCTGGGGCAAGGCTCACAGAGTCCCCGGCACTCGTCCCTAGCGCGAGCCGGGCGGGGCCTGCGGCATTTCGCCCGGGCCAGGCTGTGCAGGTGGGGCACCCTGCTGTCGCTCAGGCAGCAGCAGGGTGCCCCACCTGTACCGGGCCAGGGGCCGAAATTCATGATCGCGGAGACTTTTCAGGGCGGGCTCCGGGTCCGTTACCGTCACGTTATCTGGGCCAGAGCCGAACTGTCGCCGCGAGCTCAGCGAGAACTCTCCCCGCGAACTTAACCGGCCGGCGCGCAGGGCCAGCGGCTAGCCAGCGGGCAGCCCGGAAGTTTCAGTTTCGCGGGGTCCCCGGCAGGCACGACAAACTCGCCGCGCTGACTGGGCAGTTGTGCTCAAGCGCGATCAACGGGAGATTCACCGACAGCTTGGGGCGGCCGGAAGGCCAGCAGCTGGCCGGCTCGGGCGCCGGTGTGGCGGCCCCGGTGGTAGGTCAGGCTGCCGTTGACGATCACCGAATGCACGCCGGCCGGCTCGCGCTTGGGGTCGCTGTAGGTGGCCACGTCAGCGATCGTCGCCTGATCGAAGACCACGAAATCGGCGTGGAAGCCCGGGGTGAGCCTGCCCCGGCCAGCCAGGCCGAACCGGTCGGCTGGCAGGCTGGTCATCCGCCTGACCGCCTCGGCGGTCGAGATCAGGCCGTGCTTCCTGACGTACTCGGCGAAGATCCTCGGGAAGGTGCCGAACAGCCGGGGATGCGGCAGTCCGGTCAGGTCGGGAATGCCATCGGAGCCGATCATCATCAGCGGATGCCTGATGTTGGTCATCAGGTCGTCCGCTGACATGCCGAAGCCGATGCTGATTGTCTGCCGTCCGGCAGCCGTGGCGAACACTCGCGCGACCAAGTCCGCGACACCAAGGCCCTCGGCCGCCGCGACCTCGCCGACGTTGCGGCCCTGGTAGCCGGGGAACGGCGGGCAGGTCGCGAACAGGTTCCGGTCAGCCCAGTCCTGCGTGACCGTGTCCGGGCTGACGTACTCGGCCATCGGACCGCTGCTCGCGGTGTACGGATAGAAATCGAGCGTGACATCGGCGCCGACGGCGTTTGCCTGGTCGACGCTGGCCAGCGAGTTGGCGACCTTGCCCCAGTTCTCCTCACCGCTTGCCTTGTGGTGCGAGATGTGTACCGGGCAGCCGGACTCGTGGCCGATGCGGATCGCCTCGGCCACCGATTCGAGGAGCTTATCGCCCTCATTGCGCAGGTGGGTCGCGTAAAGGCCGCCGCCTTCGCCAGCGGCCGTCGCCAGTTCGATGATCTCCTCGGCCGAAGTCCACTTGCCAGGCTTGTAGATCAGCCCGGTCGACAGCCCGCAGGCACCCTGCTCCATCGCGCGCCGCACGTGCCCGCGCATGAGCGCCAGTTCCGCCTGCGTGGCCGGCCGGTCCTCGTCCCGGCCGATGGCAGCGATCCTGATCGTGTTGTGCCCGATCAGCGCCATGGCATTGGCGGCGAACCCGCGAGTAGTCACGTCCGCGCGGAACCCGTTCAAGTCCGGCCAGTCCGCCGCCGCGATCGTCTCGATGTCATCCTCGCCGATACCGGGAAAGGCGCTGAACCCGCAGTTCCCGATCACGAGGCTGGTGCAGCCCTGCGCGATCTTGAATTCCAGGCCGGGATACCTGACCAGCGCGGCATCGTCATGCGTATGCACGTCGATGAAGCCCGGAGCGCAGACCAGCTCGCCGTGCGCGTCGATCTCGACGGTCGCGGGCCCGGCAGCTGCCGGCTCGTCGCCTACCGAGACGACCAGCCCGTCCCGTACCGCGACGTCGCCGTGCCCGAGCTCGCCGCCGGTCCCGTCGGCGATAACCGCGTCCCTGACTACCAGATCGGCTGCGACGTCCATAAGATCAAGATAAATCTAGAAGAACGTATGTACCGCGTCGATTACCAGGTAGTCGTCGTCGACGACCGGGATCACCCGCCATTTGTCGAGCGCGGTGCACGGATGCGAGATCCCGAAGCCGACCAGGTCGCCAGGCGCAAGCACCATGCCTGCCGGCACGCGCAGGTACGCGTGCTGATCATCCAGCCTGGTCACGGTCAGCTGGGCGGCCGGCTCGATCGTGCCGTCCGGCCGCCGGACATGGCGCGGTATCGGCAGGCCCTGGTCAAAGGAGACATCACGACGCCCGGCGCAGGCCAGCGCCAGGCCAGGCTCGGGGCAGGACAGCACCGGCGCCCACAGTTCGATAGCGGGTGCCAGTCGCGGGCCCGTGCCGCGTGCGGCGGGACCGATCGTCGCGTACTCGCCGTGATCATGGGTCAGGTAGCAGCCGCTGCGCAGCACTACCGCGGACCCGGCCTGGCCAGCCGCCGTTTTCAGCTCCCGCGCGACCACGTCGAAGTAGGCGCTGCCGCCCGCGGAAACCAGCGAACCACCGATGACGCTAGACAGCTCGGCCAGACGCCTGCAAAAACCCGCCACCGCGTCGAGCGTCTCTGCGCTGGTGTCCTGGCCGATGCCGCCCTCGTATCCGGCGCACCCGGCCAGCGCCAGCGTGGGTGCCTGCCCGACCGCTGCAGCCACGGCGAGCGCGTCGGCGATGCTGCGACAGCCAGTCCGGCCACCCGGAAAGCCCAGTTCGACGAGCACCCGTAGTGGTCTTGCCGCACCTGCCGCCGCCAGTGCCTCGTCGAGCAGCCGGACGCCAGCGATCGCGTCCACATAGGCGAAGCACTCCCAGTCCTGGTCGGCGGTCAGCTCGCCCGCGAGCCAGGCGATGCCGGCGGGGTCGGTCAGCTCGTTGGCGATCAGGATGCGACTGGCTCCGAATGACCTGTAGACCTGCGCCTGACCAGCCGTCGCCACTGTCACCGCCCACGCACCAGCCGCGAGCTGGCGGGCGACCAGTTGCGGTGCCATGGTCGTCTTGCCGTGCGGCGCGAGCAGCACCGCGGCGGCTTCGCACCAGGCGGCCATGGCCTCGGTATTCCGCCTGACCGCCGAGTCGCGCAAGACTAGGAGCGGCATGGTGAAGGGACCGCCGAGTGCTGGCAGGCGCTGCTCGGCCAGCGTCGCCGCGCTGATTTCGGCGCGGGCCGCGAGCAAGGCGAAGCCCTTCTCCACCGGGCGAATAGGCCGCTGCCGCAGCTCCTCGATAGCCTGCGCATCGAGCCGGGCGCCGCCACCAGTCATCAAGCGAGAGTCCACTGCGGCAGCGTAACCCGGGTGCCCTATCGTCAAAGGCCGGAGGTGCGGCAGGTGAACTCGGCGGGCCAGCGGACTTCGGTCGAACGGGCGGCGCAGCGGTTCAGTCTTCAAGCGGTGGCCTGCGAAGCGATGGGCAGCACCCTTTACGCAGGCCTGCTCAATCACGCTGCCGCTGACCTGCTCGCCGGAGGCCCGACAGCCGACGTGCTCGACGGCTACTTCGACCTGCCAGGCAGGAGCGCGCTGGCGCTCCGCATGCTCGGCGGCGTGCACGCCCTCGTGCTCACCGGCCAGGCGCCGGAGCTTGGTCAGTTCTATCCGTCCGCGGCAGGCACGGCCGATCCGGGGACGGGTGCCGACCGGGCCTGGCCCGCCCTGCGCCAGCTACTGCGCGATCATCGGGCCCAGGTGCGCGCCTGGCTCGGTCATCCGCCCCAGACGAACGAGGTCGGACGCGGAGCTGCGCTGGTCGGAGCGCTATGCCGGATCGTCGCCGAGGTTAGCTACCCGATCCGGCTGCACGAGATCGGCGCGAGCGCGGGCCTCAACCTGCGCGCCGACATGTTCAGGATCACCGGCGAGGGCGTCAGTTATGGCGCGGCCTCTTCACCGGTCCAGATGACCGGCGGCTGGCTTGGGCACCCGCCGCCTGTACCCTCGCTCGATGTCATTGCTCGCGTCGGCGGTGACCTGGCCCCCGTCGACCCGGTCAGCCACGACGGCCGGCTCAGGCTTTCGGCCTTCGTCTGGGCGGACCAGGTTGCCAAATTCGAGCGGCTGAGAGGCGCGTGTGACCTCGCCGCGCAGGTACCGGCCGAGCTGCGTACCGAGCCGGCGGATCAGACCATCGCAGGCATCAAGCTCGAGCCAGGCACCTGGACCGTGCTCTGGCATTCGATCATGCGCCAGTACCTCAGCGAAGAGCAGGCCGCGGCGATCGATGCCGGCATCGCCGCGCTGGCCCAGGCGGCGACTCCCGCGGCACGATTCGCGCACGTCAGCCTCGAACTGGTGCGCGGCACCCCGGACACTCCGGTCGAGCTAGTCACCTGGCCAGGCGGCACCAGGCGCCGGCTCGGCACGGCTCCGCCGCACGGCGTCCCGGTGACCTGGTTCGGCTAGCGGGCCGTTCCGCAAGCTGCGAGACCAGCCATTGGCGCGGGCGGGTGAGCAGCGTGGTCCTGCCCGTTGCTGTTAGGGGCCGGTAGCTGACAGCAAGATGACCCGCTGTCGCTGGGAGAAGGTTTTAAATTAGGGAGGCCGGGCGTCAGCCTGTCGCGGTTGCCGTGCCCGGGGCGCGGGGTTCATGATCGCGGAGACTTCACCGCGCTTTACTGGGAGCCTTTTCACAGCGGGGAAAGTTCACCGCTCCCACGACGAAAAATGCTCCCGGACACGAAAACTCCCCGCGCAGCAGCGGACAACCCTCCCCGAACCCGGCCCGGAGCGCTGACGACCCTCCCCGAACCCGGCCCGGAGCGCTGACGACCCTCCCCGAACCCGGCCCGGACGCTGACAACCCTCCCCGGATGGGCAGCCTCTTGCGATAGCAGCAGGTAGGGGATCGTCGCTGTTCCAATGCTGTGGTTCACGGCAGCGTGGTGCCACTTGCTGCTGTTAATGCCGCAGTCGGGCTTGAGTTGCTGGCGCCGCCGGCGGCTGCCGTGAGTTCTCGCGTCGTGCGGCCGTCCACGCCACGCTCCGCCGCAGGACGAGCCCCTCCAGCTCATACCTGGAGGGGCCTGGTCACATGATGCCGAACTGATCGCGCGGTGACGTGTAACGACACGCGAACATGTGCGGCACACCCGGCGTACACCCGAACCACACCGGTCGCTCGCGGGATGACCTGCAAGCGACGGCGGCGCCCGAGCACCCGGATACCCCGCCGCCGCTCAGCCGCGTAACAGGCTCAGTTTCGGATCATCGGTGGGCGTCGTCCATGGCCTGCGCGGCTGCTCGCGCGAATTCGGCGGCGAAAGACGACCTGGTGCTGGCCGTGCCGGGGCCCGGATCGGCGGGCAGCCTGGCGCGCAGGCGCCCGCGCGGGTCTATCACCAAGACCAGGTCATTGCGCGCGTTAGCCGTGCCGTCCGGCCGCGTCCTGGCGCTGACTCCGTACTCGTCCCAGACCGTGCGCAGGCTTCGGAGCGGGCCGGTCAGGAAATGCCAGTTGGGGACGCCGGGCAGATGCTGCCGCTGGTCGAAGGCTCGCAAGTAGGGCGCGGTGTAGTAGCGCTGGCTCGCCGCGATCGCGACCAGCTCTACTGAACTGGCCCTGCCGCCGAGCAGCCGGTCAGCCCGCAGCAGTTCCCGCGCTATTAGGGGGCAGTCTGTCGTGCGCACTGGGTCGAGGAAAGTCAGCAGCACGACCTTGCCGCGCAGGCTGGCGAGCGACACCGGCCGGCCGCTGACGTCGGTCAGGGCGAAGGGCGAGGCGTCCTGGTTCAGCGGAGTGCCAGCCCCGTCGAGTGCCTGCGCGATGATCGGATCTGCGACCGGATTGACCTCGGCCATTGCCATCGGGGCGGCCCCGAGCAGCATCACCACCGCACCCCACAGTGCTAGCACCCCGGTCGCCCGCAGCGACGCGAAGCCGCCGGCTAGCGAGCGCGGCCTGAGCCGGTCACGCCAGGTACGGGCGGACTGAGCGACCAGGCCGGAGTCCGGCTCCGTGCCCGGCGTGGCCCGAGTCAGTCCCAGGTAGCCGGCGGTGACGAGCAGCAGGAGGGGGAGCATGCTGTTCGGGTCGGTGCCAAGCCCGCCAAAGAAGCCGAGATCCTGCACGAGCAGCCAGTCAGCCAGGCAGAACACAGCCGTGGCGAGCACCGTGACCCGCAGCAGCCGCCGTCTGGCCGCGAGCAAGCCAGCGAGCAAGCCCAGGCTCAGGAAGGCCAGGGTGACCACTGCGAGTACGTTCACCCCAAATCCGTGGCTGACCGTGACCGCAGCGACGTCACCTGTCACGCGGGCCAGCAGCGAGGGCTGTGGAAGGCTCGACATGGACAAGATCATGTCGGTGAGCGGGCCCGGCCGCCCGGCGTTGATGCCCTGCCAGAAACCCCGGCCGGGCCAGGCCTGCAAGACGGCCATGACGCCGAGGAAGATGCCCAGGCCGGCGATCAGCCGCCGGCCAAGCGCGGGCCGCTGCCAGGCCTGGTCCGGCAGCGCGATCAGGCAGCCGGCCACGAAGTAAAAGGCGACTGCTCCAGGTGCGCCGGATAGTAGGCTCTGGCCCGGGCTGAAGAGTCCGCCGAAGGCTTCTCCGAAGACCCAGACGACGACACTCCAGCCAGCGCTGACGATTCCTGCCGCCCTCGACCAGCGCCCGCTGGCGGCGGCGAGCAGCCAGACCCCGATGCCGACCTGGATCCAGACCGCCGCGGCGCTGGCCTGGACCGGGTGATTGGTCCAGCCAGTGCCAGACCAACCGACCAGGTCCCGCACCCAGGACGGAGCGCTCGCGGCCTCGGGGGCCACGACCTGACCAGGCAGGCCGGCGGGCATGGCCGGCTGCGCCTGCAGGATCCCGTCGAAGACCCACAGCACGCCGAACCCGATCCTCAGCACCGCGCGGGCGGCCGCTTCGCGCTGGCCGGCCCGGCGCATGCCTGCCCGGGCCGCGGCTGGCAGGCACTCCCGCACCCCGATCCAGGCGGAAGCGAGCGCGAAGAAGATCAGGAGGGCGATGAGTCCCTGGTGCATCAGGGCGGCACGGAACGCGGCAACCAGGATCGAGTTGCCGGTATCGACTCCGCTATGCATTCCAGGCATCGCGTTGATCGGCTCCTCGCGGCGGGCGGCAGGCGTGCGGGCGGCAGGCGTGCGCGCGGCGGGCGGCAGGCGTGCGGGCGGCGGGCGGCGGGCGTGCGGGCGGCGGGCGTGCGGGCGGCAGGCAGACGGCGGGCGGGCAACGGCAGGCAGGCGGTTACAGCCTAAGCGGCGATCTCAGGGATGAAACCGGCGAAAGCGCTCTGATCGAGTCAGTTTCTCAGAAAGCCTCACGCCGCATCACGCAACCGGGCTCACCGAACTCCGGTCCGTCGAAGGCGGCAGGGATGGCCAGCTCGAATCGGCTGCCGTGGCCGAGCATGCTCTGCACGCTGGCCGCGCCACCATGACCCCTGGCGATCGCTTCGACCAGGGCCAGGCCGAGGCCGGTGCCTCGGGCGCAGCCCTGGGTCATCGTCCTGAACCGCTTGAAGATGTGCGGCAGGTCCTCGGCCGCGATGCCCTCGCCGCTGTCCTCGATCGCGATGCGAGCGAACCTGTCGCTGTCGTCATGGCGGATCGTGAGCCTGATGAGGTCGTCCTGACCAGTGTGCCTGACCGCGTTCTCGACGAGCGCATCGAGCGCCATCGCCAGCCGTTCGGCGTCGACAAGTGCCCTGACCTGGTCCAGCCGGCCGAGCTGCCAGCGCCGGGGTGCCATCGGCTGCCAGCGCCGCATGAGCTCGACGGCCAGGAGGTCGAGGTCGGTCATCTCGAGGGTGAGGAAGTCAGGGTTTTCCGACGCGGCGATCAGCAGCAGCCGGTCGCTCAGCGTCCGCAGCCGCTCAAGCTCGCCGACCACGACATGGATGTCGCGTTGCTGCTGGCGGCCGGCCAGTTCGGCGGCGAGCAGCTCAGCGTGCCCGAGCGCGATCGTGATCGGCGTCCGCAACTGGTGCGACGCGTCCTGCAGGAACTGACGCTGCACCTTCAGCAGGCGCTGAGCTTCGGCCGCGATCCCGGCTCGCTCGCCGGCCACCATCCGCCGGTGAGCCTGCCAGGCCATCACGATGATGATCGTGGCCAGCAGCGGGATCTGGGCGATCGATTCCACCATCACGCGGTGCGCCGCCATGTCATCGATGAGGGCTGCCGCGGTGGTCGCGACAGCGACCATGGTCAGCGCGAGCAGGCCCCGGCTCGGCCATAGCCTGAAGCCGTGGAGCAGTGCCAGGCTGATCCACATCGCGTCGATCGGGATCAGCTGCCACCGCGGGAACGCGGCGATGGCGAGAACGCAGGCCAGCCAGAGCGCCAGCCAGGCCAGCTCAGCCTGACGAAGGCGCAGGAACGACATGGCCGGGGCAGCCGGGCCAGACGGGTTCGCGAGCGGCGCCGGCAGGTCAGGTTCCGAGTCGGTAACCCTCACCGCGCACCGTCTCTATCAGGCGAAACCCCAGCTTGGCCCGGAGTCGCCTGATGCAGACGTCCACCAGGTTGGAGCCGGGATCGAAATCGATGCCCCAGACCGAAGCGAGCAGTTCGCTCTTCGTCACTGGCCCGCCGGCCCGGTCGATGAGTGCGCGCAGGCACAGGAACTCGAGCCTGGTCAGGGCGACAGGCCCGGCGCCACTGTCAGCGACCAGCCGGCCAGCGTCCAAGGTCAGCTCGCCAACCTGGGTCACCTCGCTGCGCTTAGCTGTTTCCCGCAAGCCGGCCCGCACCCTGGCGATGAGCTCGGCGAGCGAAAACGGCTTGGTCAGGTAGTCACGGGCGCCTAGATCAAGGCACTCCACCTTGGTGCTGACATCGGAGTTGCAGGACAGGACGAGCACGGCCTGGCCAGGCTTTGCCTTAAGTATCGATCTCAGCACTGCCCTGCCATCGAGCCCGGGCATGATCAGGTCGAGTATGACAAGGTCGCAGCCGCCCGACGTGGCGCGCTTGATGCCGTCAGGGCCGTCGTCGGCGACCTCGACGCGATAACCAGCGTGCTCAAGCGCCCGGCCGACGAAGCCGCTGATGTGGGGCTCATCGTCTATAACGAGGATTCGCGGCTTGGCTGGCGCTGACGCGGACTGATAACAGCGATCAGGGCGATCATGGCAGGTCAGGCTCGACCCCGCCGGCCTGGACTCATGGCGTGCTGCTGTCATCGCGTTCCTGTCGTCCGCAGTGACCGCAGTGCTTCCGCGGGTGATCAACGCTGCGGTGCGGCGCCCTGTCACGCCTGCGGCGCGAACCTGCCTCGCGTCTGGGTTTTACTCCCAAAGCCGCATCAAGTCAAGGCTAAAGGTGCGATTAGGGAGAAATAACGTCGACAGTCCGATGATCTTCATAGGCGCTCCTTGTCCAATCCGAGGTCCGATCCGGCCGCCAGTGCCTGAGATCGTGCTGGCGGCCGGACCAGCGGTGGGCTAGCATCCGCGGCGCGGTTCCGTGATACCTGGCGCATTTTTCAATTTGCCTCTGACCAGCAGTAATACACCTAAAAACCGGTCTAGCGCAGCAATTAACCCAGTACCGGATGATGACAGTTTCGTCATCCGAACCGCGCGTATTGTTTCTCCTTTGCTTTGGTCGCATTTCGTGTGCAGTCGATTGCAAGCGGTAGAACTCCGGGGTGAGCGCAAGGTCGCAAGGAGGCTGGCACTACCATCGTCCCGCTGGGCAAATCGTGCGGTCACCGCCACTGAACAGGCGATGCGCCTCAGCAGAACACTACTGCCGGTAGTACTCTGCATGAGGACCCGCAATGGCCCGGGGCGGCGATGCCCGGGACGCCAAGAGCACGGAGGATAGCGAGTGACGCAGGCGACGAACGCGCTGCCTGACGCGACGGCGGTGCAGGCCGCCGTTGGCGAGAGCGGGCGCCGTTCGGCCGGCCTGATCGCCCGGTCGCTGATCGCCTTGACCAAGCCGCGCATCATCGAACTGCTGCTAGTCACCACCCTGCCGACCATGCTGCTCGCACAGCGCGGCCTGCCGTCGCTCGGACTCATCGCGGTGACGCTCATCGGCGGTGCGCTCGCGGCGGGCAGCGCGAACACCATCAACTGCTACATAGACCGCGACATCGACGCGGTCATGCGGCGCACCTCACGCCGCCCGCTCGTTGCCAAGCGCGCCGAAGGCGCCGGGGGTGCCGATGGCCCCGCCATAAGGCCAGCCGAAGCGCTGGTCTGGGGCATCGCGCTCGGCATCGCGTCGACGCTGATGCTGGGGCTGCTCGCGAACTGGCTGGCCGCTGCGCTGGCGGACCTGGCCCTGCTGTTCTACGTCTTCGTCTACACGCTCGGGCTCAAGCGCCGCACGGCATCCAACATCGTCATCGGCGGCGCGGCCGGCTGTTTCCCCGTGCTCGTCGGCTGGGCCGCAGTCACCGGGCGGGTCGCCTGGCCCGCCGTGGTCCTGTTCGGAGTGATCTTCTTCTGGACGCCGCCGCACTTCTGGGCCCTGGCGATGAAGTTCAAAGACGACTATGCCGCCGCGAGCGTGCCAATGCTGCCAGTGGTCGCCGCCCCGGCGGTCGTCGCCCGCAAGATCGTGGTCTACAGCTGGATCATGGTCGCCACGACCCTCGCGCTCACCCCGTACGCGGGCTGGATCTACGGCGCCTTCGCGGCCGGGCTTGGCATCTGGTTCCTGCGGGAAGCACACCGGCTCCGCGGCCGGATCGCCGCCGGCGTGGCGGCGGCGCCGATGCGCCTTTTTCATCTGTCTATCGGGTATCTGACCTTCCTGTTCGCCGCCGTGGCTGTCACCGCCCTGATCCCCTTCGGCCGGATCTAGCCCAACATCCGCTGTCGCCATCGCTCGGTCTGCTCAAGCTGATAAAGGTGAAAAAGTGCAGTCCATCGACTAGGCACACAGGGTCGGTCAGCATCGGGGCGAGCCGCCCAAGCAGCCTTTCAGGCTGGTAGGCGCCAGCAGCCGGGTTGTCGCTGGCGGCCGCGACCTGGTAGCCGGCGAGTTGCTTGACCTGCAGGCCGCCCGGAGCGACAACCGGCCGGTCGGGGCCGAAACTGACTCCCGCCGTTCTCCGGCACCCGCACCCACGGCGCGCGCCGAACTCTCTTGATGCACGGGCCATCTGGTGGCGGCAGAGCAGCACTAGGACGTCGGGCACGAAAAAGGGCAAACGTCCCCGGGCTCTGGCCCAGATGACGTGACGGTAACGGGCCCGGAGCCCGCCCTGAAAAGTCCCCGCGATCATGAATCTCGGTCCCCGTTCCGGTGCAGGTGGGGCACCCTGCTGCTGCCTGAGCGACAGCAGGGTGCCCCACCTGCCCAGCCTGGCCCGGGTGAACTACCGCAGGTCCGCTCGGCTCGCGGCCTGACCGGCTGCCACCGGCAGACTCGACTGCCAGCGTCGTCATCACGAAATATGAGCCTGAGCCACGCCCCGCGATCATGGAACCCCGCGTGCCAGTGGCGCCGAGTGAGTGGCGCCGGCTCGGCGGCGCCGCGCCGGTTGCTCGCCCGTGCGCGATTAGCTGGCGGCGCGAAGTCCGGCAGCCGCCTCGGTCATCGATCGCAGCTTGCCGAGGGCTGATTCCCTGGGCAGGTATTTCATGCCGCAGTCTGGTGCCAGGACCAGTTGCCTGGCGGGGACGAACGGCAGCGCCCGCCGAACGCGGTCGGCCACCACAGATGCGCTCTCGACTGAAACGTCGCCAAGATTCAGCACGCCGAGTATGACCGTCTTGCCCGCCTCGGCCAGTCCGGTGAGCACGGAGCAGTCCAGGCCGGACTGCGCCATCTCGATCGAGACCTGGTCGGCGGCCGAGCTGGCCAGTTCCGGCAGGAAAGAATAGCCGCTCGGCCGGTCGTGAATGATCGCCGCGTAGCCGAAGCACAGGTGCACGGCCTTCGTCCCGGCGATCCCGTCGAGCGCGGCGTTGATCACGCCCACCCCGAACTCCCGCGCCGCTTCGGGCCGTGCCTGCAAGTACGGCTCGTCCAGCTGCACGATGTCCGCGCCGGCGGCGAACAGGTCGGCAACCTCCTCGCGGACCACCGCCGCGTACGCGTATGCCGCCTCCTCGACCGAGGGATAGTAGTCGTTCTGAGCCTGCTGCGCCATCGTGAACGGGCCAGGCACGGTCACCTTGACGGTCTTGCCAGGCGCGACCCGCGACCGCAGGAATGTCAGCGCGTCGACCCCGACCGGGTGCCGGCGGGTGACCGGCCCTACGATGCGCGGCACCGGGTTCGGGTGGCCGCTGCGGTCGAGTGCCGTGCCCGGATTGTCGATGTCCACGCCGTCCAGCGCGGTGGCGAACGCGTTGGAGTAGCTCTCCCTGGCGACCTCGCCGTCGGTGATGATGTCGAGCCCGGCTTCCTGCTGGTCGGCGATCGCCAGCCTGGTGGCGTCCTGCTGGGCCTGCGCCAGGTAATCGGGATCGACCCGCCACAGCTCGCGCGCCCGCACCCGGGGCGGGAACCGCCCGGCCAGCTTCTCCCGGTCGATCAGCCAGTCAGGTTGCGGGTAACTTCCGACAAGCGAGGTGGGGAACATTATCTGCCTTCCGGACTCGGCTGGATTCGGGCGCTCACCCTTCCTGCCTAATGCCGCTTCCTCGCAAGAGCAAGAATGTCGCCAGGCAGGCGAACGCGAGTAGAGCGTATGGCACGAAGTCGCTCGTGGCTTGCGCCAGAGCGCCGCTGACTGCCGCCGCGACCCCCTGCCCGATCGCCCAGGCTAGGTTCGCGAGCCCGAAGGCCAGGCCCTGATGCAGGCCAAGCCGCTGCGCGGAGTTGGAGAGCAGCGCGCTTGACGGAGCGAACAGGGTGCCGAAGGACGGCGCGCCGATGATCAGCAGCACGATCAAGGGAGCGGCCGGGCTCAGCCCGGGCGCAAGCAAGCCGACGACGACACCCACCAGCAGCGAGATCCTGACCGGCAGGTACGGACCGCGCCGGTCGGCGAGCCGGCCGGCCAGCGGCGAGAATCCGGCCTCGAACGCCGCCGAGGCCAGGAACGTCGCGCTGATTATCAGGGCGCTCGCGCCGAGCTTACTGAGCCGCAGCGGGGCGAGCACGTCGAGCACCCCGAACCCGAGGCCGGCGATCGTGGTCAGCCACAGACCGACGGCCACGCCGCGGTCGCGTACGGCGGCGAAGGCGGCGCGCAGGCCCTGCGGCTCCGCGTCGGCGGGCGCGATGATGAAGAAGTTCACCACGAGCAGCGCGGCCCCGAACACGGCCGCGGCGGAAAACGCGGGCCCTGTGCCGACCTGGTCAGCGATGCCGCCAACCACCGGGCCGAAGAGAGCGCCGCCGATAGCGGCTCCTAGCGCCGTGCCGAGCAGTTCGCCGCGCCGCTCCGGCGGAGCGTCGCTGGCCAGCCACGCCATGCCCGCCGCCCACGTGCAGGCACCGCCGATACCCTGGACGAACCTGGCCGCGTCGAGCGCGATCGCGCTGGCCGACCAGCCGAAGACCAGCGTCGAGGCACTCATGAGGAGCAACCCGATCACGACCCCGCGCCGTGCCCCGAGCCTGGCTACGAGCAGGCCGCCGGGCAGTGCCCCGATCAGCGTGCCGAACGGATAGGCCGCTACCAGGAACCCGGCATCAGCCTTGGACAGCGAGACCGCGTGCACATAGTGCGGCAGCAGCGGCGTCAGCGCGGTAAAGAAAGTCGTGTCGGTGAAGACCAGCGCGCTGACGAAGATCAGCAGCGTCCTGACTCTGGCCGACAGCCTTGGCGCAAGCGCGGAGGGCTCCTGCTGGGTCACCCGCCTCGCCAACGTCGCTGTCCATCCGCATCGCCCGTGACCTGCCGATCGCCGGCAAGCAGTCGAGCCTAGCGCAGTCATCGCCGCACCTCGCGAGCCGGTAGTGACCGGGGACCTGGCACCGGCTCTGCGCCGTGATTATCCGCCCGGCGTCGGCTCGCGCTTGACGGCCTGGAGCGTGTAGCTATGCGGCAGCCGCTCCGGCCGGTCGGTCAGCCGCCATTCGTTGTCCGCCACTTCCTCCATCATGCCGGGCAGTGCCTCCCACGGCACGGTGTCGTGCTCGGTCAGCGCCGTGAGCGTCAGCCCCGCATCGAGCAGCGCCGTGACGATATCGCCGAGACCGTGGCTGAATTCATGAGTGACGTTGTTCGTGAACTCCATGTCCGTGGTGACATAGGTACCTGGCTGGTCGAACACCATCGGCTTGCCGGTCTCGAAGTACGGGCACTCGATGACGAGCAGCCCGTCCTCCCTGGGGTCGGCGATCGACCACAGCACGGGGTGCCCTTCCCTGATGAAGAGCCTGCCGCCGGGTTTGAGCAGGTCGGCCACGACCTTCGCCCATCGCCGGATGTCCGGCAGCCAGCAGATCGCGCCGACGCCAGTGAAAACGAGGTCGAACTGCCCCTTGCCGAGCACATCGGCGGCCGCGTAGAGGTCTGACTCGACGAACGTGGCGTCGGCGCCCGTCTTGCGTGCCAGCTCACGCGCCTGCTCGAGAGCGGGCGCGGAGAAGTCGAGCCCGGTCATCGAGGCTCCCAGCCTGGCCAGCGAGATCGTGTCCGTGCCGATGTGGCACTGCAGGTGCACGCCGCGCAGCCCCGCGATGTCGCCGAGCCTGGGCACGTCGAACCTCACCACCCGGCTGATGAACGCCGGATCGGCGACGAACTCCGTCACCTGGTAGTCGGGAGAGGCCACGTGCGCCGGAACCCGCTCGTTCCAGTTGGCCTTGTTGACAGCTCTGTAGTCAGCCGCGCCGCAGTCATCCACGCAGACAAATGTGACACAGCGGCGCAACTGAATTTAGCCGGGAACAGCGGCAGGCAGGCCCGCGTTGCCTGAAACGCGATCGACGCGGCGGCCGAGAGCGGGAGACAGGGCGGCGGTGCCGCATCGCAGCGGCAGATCCAGCGGAGCGTCGCGGTCCGCGGATCACCCCCGATCGCCGCCCTGTCTCCCGGCGGCCACATGACCCCCGTACATGTGGCCCCGGCCCGCGGCTGCCCCGTGCGGTCCACCGCCGAGCCGGTGCCACGATGATGCCCGGGCGCAAGTGAAGGACAGCCTCACCGCACCCCAAATCCCGGTCAACAAATCCAGCGGGGCGCCGGGTATCAGGTGTCGGTGTTTTCGCCGCCGTACTGCTGCTCGGCCAGGAACCGCTCGAACTGGGCGCCCAGTTCGTCAGCCGTCGGCATGTTCTCGGCCTGGTCCGCGAGCAGATCGCCGCGTTCGGCGTGGAACGCGTCGTATTGCTGCTCAAGGGACTTGACGACCTCGGTGACCTCGTCCGAGCCCGCCACCTGGCGGGCGATCTCCGCGTCGGTGACCGCCGCCGCCTCGTGCAGCGCCTCGGCTGGCAGGCTCAGGCCGGTCGCGCGCTCGACCGCGCCGAGCAGCGCCACCGCGGCGGTCGGGTAAGAAGCGTGCGCCAGGTAATGCGGCACATGCACGGCGAAACCGACCGCGGACCTGCTGGCCTCGCCCATCCGCAGCTCGATCAGCGCCATCGCGCTGCCCGGGACCTGAAGCCGGTCGACCAGGGGCCGGTAGCCCTCGATCAGCTCGGCGTTCGTGGCGTGACCGGTGACGCCGAGGGGCCTGGTATGCGGGACTCCCATCGGGATGCCGTGGAAACTCGCCACCATCTTGACCTTGAGCGCGGCCGACAGCTCGAGCACGGCCTTGGTGAACATCTCCCACTCACGGTCTGGCTCAAGGCCGTCAAGCAGCAGGAACGGCGTGCCCGCCGCGTCCTTGAGCAAGTGGACGACGATCTGGGGGATCTCAGCGCTCTCCCAGTGGTCCTTGACGAAGAACATGGCCGGCCTGCGTGAGCGATAATCGATCAGCGAGTCGACGTCGAACCTGGCAATCTCGGTGTGGTCGAACGTATCGAGCAGGTGCGCGGCCAGCTGGCGGCCCGCGGCGCCCGCGTCGATGAACCCGTCCAGGTAGTAGAGCATGACCAGGCCAGCTTCCAGGTTCTCAGCCGCTGGGCTGAGCTGATAGAGGTCTCCCGGATCGCGCGGCACTGTCAAGCCTCCTTGTCGCGGCGTGGCTTAGCTACCAGTCTTACCGACGTTCGGCTGCGGCTGGGCCATCTGGGAAGCTTTGTGTGTCTGCCACTGGGCAAGAACCCTCGGTAGTTCGCCGCTCACGAACTCGAAGTAGTCTACCGAATCGGCCATTCTGCTCCCTGCGGGCGTATTAGGGCCTAGCAGGTCGATTCCCTCCCGCATCACCTGTGTCCAGCGCTCCATCAGCCGGTCGCGAATCCTGAGTACCTCGTCCCAGACGTTATCGGGCACCTGGTAGTGATGCCGCCGGGAGCCGGGCTCGCCCTCCCTGCGAATCAGTCCCACGCCGATGAGGTAGCGGACGCCGCCGGATACTGCGGCCGGGCTCGCATGGAGTTGCTCGCTCAGCTCGGCCGAGGTGAGACGGGCCGAGTCGGTGGCGAGCAGCGCCGAGAAGATCAGCGCGGGCATGCGCGGGATGCCAGCCTCCACAAGCACGGAGGCGAACCTCTCCACGAATCTCCGCACAGTCTCAGGCTCGCGGGGAGCCGGACCCGTCTCGGCATGGTCTGCAGTCATCTTCGCCTCCCCCGGCTGATCCGCCTTCACTCCGCCGGGCACATCCCGTTCATAAGTTTCAAGAATTTATGAATCTAGTGTAGTCTCCCGATCATGAGCGAGGCAATCGACGTCGCCGGCCTCCGCAAGGCATACGGCAGGACCATCGCGCTCGACGGGCTCGACCTGCGGGTCGCGAGCGGCGAGGTGCACGGGTTCCTGGGACCCAACGGAGCCGGGAAGACGACGGCGATCCGGATCTTGCTTGGCCTGCTCCGGGGAGACGGAGGCACGGTCAGCCTGCTCGGCGGCGATCCCTGGGCACAGGCCACGCAGCTGCATCGCAGGCTGGCCTACGTACCCGGCGACGTGAGCCTGTGGCCCAACCTTACCGGCGGCGAGGTGATCGACCTGCTCGGCCGGCTCCGCGGCGGGCTCGACGCCGGCCGGCGCGCCAGCCTGCTCGAGCGCTTCGAGCTCGACCCGACGATCCGCGCCCGCGCGTACTCCAAGGGCAACAGGCAGAAGGTCGCGCTCGTCGCCGCGCTTGCCTCCGACGTCGAGCTGCTTCTGCTCGACGAGCCGACTTCGGGCCTGGATCCGCTGATGGAGGCCGAGTTCCGGTCCTGCATTGAAGAGGAAAGAAAGCTCGGCCGTACTGTCCTGCTCTCAAGCCACATCTTGTCCGAGGTAGAAGCCCTGTGCGACCGCGTCACCATCGTCAGGGCCGGCAAGACGGTGGAGACCGGGAGCCTTGCCGACCTGCGGCACCTCACCAGAACCTCGATCGCCGCCGAACTCGAGTCGGTGCCCGCGGATCTTGACCTGCTGCCCGGGGTGCACGCGCTCGACGTCGAGGGCAGCCGGGTGCGCTGCGAGGTCGACACCGACAAGCTGAACGGGCTGCTTCGCGAGCTGACCGCCGCCGGGGTGCGCACGCTGACCAGCCAGCCACCGACGCTCGAAGAGCTGTTCCTGCGGCACTACTCGCCCGATGCCGCGCCCGGCGCCCCGGCCGGTTCCGAGGCCGCCAGTGAGGTAGCACCGGCATGAGAGCCCTGGCTGGAACCACGGGGCTGACCGGCACGGGGACGCTGATCAAGCTGGCGTTCCGGCGGGACAGGATCACGCTGGTGATCTGGATCTACGCGCTGACGGCGTTCGTCGCCGCGACCGCGTACGGCTTCAAGAAGCTGTATCCGGCGGCACCGGGCAGGGTGGAATTCGTCGCCGCCGCGAGCAGCAATCCCTCGCTGCTGTCGCTGTACGGCCCGCTGTACGGGACCTCGACGGGATCGCTGGTCTCCTGGCGCGACACGGCGCTGCTAGGGCTGGCGGCGGGCCTGATGAGCATTTTCCTGCTGGTGCGGCATACCAGGGCCGACGAGGAGTCCGGGCGCCTTGAGCTGGTCGGCGCGACCGCCATCGGCCGGAACGCCGCGCTGGCCAGCGCCATCGCCGTCGCCGGAACGGCAAATGCAGTGATCTTCGTCACGATGACCGCGGTAGCGATACTGTTCGGACTGCCGGCCGCCGGGTCGATCGCGATGGCGGGGGGCATCGCCGGCTGCGGACTCGCTTTTACCGGCATCGCCGCCGTCGCCGCTCAGCTCGCGCAGACCGCCCGGGCGGCCAGGGGTGTCGCCTTCGGCGCGATCGCGGCCGCGTTCTTGCTGCGGGCGGTCGGCGACTCGGCCGCCTCCGATGGCCCGCGCTGGCTCAGCTGGCTCTCGCCGGTCGGCTGGGCCGAGCTGGTCAGGTCGTTCGGCTCGATCCGGTGGTGGTTGCTGGCGCTGCCGCTGGCTTGCGCGGTGCTGGTTGCCGCCGTTGGCGCCGTGCTGGCCGCGAATCGCGACTACGACGCCGGGCTGATCGGGGCCCGGCCTGGCCCGCCCGTCGCGTCGGCGTCACTGCGCAACTCGTTCGCCCTTGCCTGGCGGCTGCAGCGCGGCTCGCTGTTCGCCTGGGTCGCGGGAGCGCTGGTGTTCGGGGTGCTGATCGGGTCGGCGGCCAAGGGGATCGGCGGGCTGATCGCCAGCTCCCAGGTCAGGCGGATCGTGATCAGCCTGGGCGGCCAGGCCGCGCTCACGAACGCTTTCTTCGCCGCGATCCTCGGCTTCGTGGGCCTGATCGTAGCCGGGTACGCCGTCTCTGCCGTGCTCAGGCTCAGATCGGAGGAGGCGGAGGGGCACGCCGAGTCCGTGCTCTCCACCGGTACTGGCCGGCTGCCCTGGGGCGGCTCGCACCTGATCATCGCTGCCGCCGGCACCGTGGCTATCTTGTCGGCCGCCGGGCTGGGCGCCGGACTCGGGTACGTCTACCAGGCCGGGGGCGGCGGAACAGAGCTGGCCAGGCTGACGCTTGCCGGGCTGGCACAGGCACCGGCTGCGCTCGTCATCGGCGGAGTCGCGGCCGCGCTATTCGGGCTGCTGCCCAGGCGATGCGTCGCGGTCAGCTGGGCCGTGCTCGGCGTGGTCGCGGCGATGCTGCTGCTCGGCGCGGTGCTGCAGTTGTCGCACTGGGTGCTCGACCTCTCGCCGTTCACCCACTCGCCGAAGCTGCCAGGTGGCACGGTCGCCGCTGAGCCGCTTGTCTTGCTCGGCGTCATCGCGGCGTTGCTCGCGGTGGCCGGCCTGGCCGGCCTGCGCCGCAGGGACGTTGGCTAGCACCGCGATCTCGGCAAGCACAGGTCGGATAACATCGTGACGTAGTGAGTACTGTTGAGCTGACCAGACCCGCGCTGAGCAAGCACCGGCGGACGCTCGTACTCGCGATCTGCTGTATGAGCCTGTTCATCGTAGGGCTCGATGTCACGGTCGTGAACGTGGCGCTTCCGTCGATCCAGCGCGAGCTGCACGCCTCGGTTTCGGGGCTGCAGTGGGTCATCGCCGCGTACTCGCTGGTCTTGGCCAGCCTGCTGATGCTGTCTGGCTCGACCGCTGACCGGGTGGGCCGCCGCCGTACCTTCCAGCTCGGCCTGGCGCTGTTTACGCTCGGCTCGCTGCTGTGCAGCCTGGCGCCGAGTCTTGGTGCGCTGGTCGCGTTCCGGATGCTGCAGGCCATCGGCGGGTCGATGCTCAACCCGGTCGCGATGTCGATCATCACGAACACCTTCACCGAACGGGCCGAGCGGGCGCGGGCGATCGGCATCTGGGGCGGTGTCATCGGCCTCAGCATGGCGCTCGGCCCGGTCGTGGGCGGGCTGCTGGTCAACTCGATTGGCTGGCGGAGCATCTTCTGGGTCAACATCCCGGTCGGGATGGCCGCGATCGTGCTCACGGCGCTCTTCGTGCCCGAGTCCAAGGCGCCGGCCCGGCGCAGGTTCGATCCGGTCGGTCAGCTGCTCGTCATGATCACCTTGGCCACGCTGGTCTACGGCATCATCGAGGGTCCCAACAGGGGCTGGACCTCCGCGCCGATCATCGGCTGTTTCGGCGCGGCCCTGCTGGCCGGGGCGGGGTTCGCCTGGTACGGGACCAGGCGGGCCGAGCCGCTGCTCGACACGAGGTTCTTCCGCAGCGCGCCGTTTTCCGGCGCGACGCTGATCGCGGTGTGCTCCTTCGCCGCCCTGGGCGGGTTCCTGCTGCTCAGCACGATCTACCTGCAAGACGTGCGCGGCTACTCGCCGCTGCACGCCGGGCTCTACATGCTGCCGATGGCCACGATGACCGCGCTGGTCAGCCCGTTGTCCGGCCGGATCGTCGGCAGCAGGGGGCCGCGGCTGCCGCTGATAGGCGCCGGCACCGCGCTGATCGTCAGCGCGGTGACGCTGACGCGGCTGTCGGCCGGCACGCCTACGGTCAGCCTGGTCGTCAGCTTCCTGCTATTTGGCCTCGGCTTCGGGCTGGTCAACGCGCCGATCACCAACACAGCGATGGCGGGCATGCCACGAGCTCAGGCCGGTGTCGCCGCCGCCGTGGCCTCGACGAGCAGGCAGATAGGGTCGTCACTCGGCGTCGCCGTGATCGGCTCCGCCGTCGTGTCGACCCTGGCCGGCAGCCTGCGGCTTGGGTTCGCGCAGGCCAGTCATGTCGGCTGGTGGGTGACCGCCGGCTGTGGCGGCGCCGTGCTCGCTCTCGGCCTGTTCACCACCGGAACCTGGGCGCGCAAGACCGCCGACCGGGTCGCCGCCGAGCTGGCGCCGGCGTCCGGCACGGACGCCGAGCTGGGGACGGCGCCTCAGTCGTCACCCGGCACGGTGCCCGCCGGCACGGTGCGCGGCTGACTCCGTGCCGGCTGACTCCGTGCGCGGCTGACTCCGTGCGAGCTGACTCCGTGCGAGCCGGCTCCGAGCGCTAGGTCCGCGGGACTGGGCTGGCCGGCCTGATCACTGGGCTTCTGGCTGTGCCACGGACATGATGGCGAAAACGGCGCCCTGGTCGTCGCTGAGGATGGCCATCCGGCCGTAGGGGGTGTCCCAAGCCGGGGCCACGATCTGGCCGCCTAGCTTGGTGGCGACCTCGACGGCCTCGTCGGTGTCACTAACCGCGAAGTAGGTTCGCCAGTGCGCCGGGGTTTCGGCAGGCGCGCCGGCGCCGAGATCGCCGATGCCGCCGAGCGGGTCGCCGGTGGTCTTAAAGGCGGCGTACTGGATCTCGTCGCTGCTCATGTCGTCGTAGTTGTAGCCAAAAACGGCATGGTAAAAGGCCTTGTTGGCTTCGAAGCCGCGGCTCATGTTCTCGTTCCAGCACACCGCTCCCGGCTCGTTGGCCAGTTGCATGCCGGTGTGCGAGCGCGGCTGCCAGACTCCGAAGACGGCACCGTCCGGGTCGGCCGCGACGGTCATCCGGCCGGCGTCCATCACGTCGAACGGTTCGGCGAGTACCTGTCCGCCGGCCGAGGAGATCTTGCGCGCGCTGACGTCGGCGTCGTCCGAGGCGAGATACGTAGTCCACGCGGACGGCGCCTCCGCCGGCCCCATCTTCGGGCCGATGCCGGCCACCTGCCTGCCATCGACCTGGCACATGACATAGCCGCCTGACTCCGGAGGCCCGACCCGGGTGTCCCAGCCGAATAGGGCCTCGTAGAAGGTCTTGGCCCTGGCCACGTCATCGGTACCGAGATCGACCCAGCACGGGGTGCCAGCTGGCCACGGCGTGTCGCGGTGCACCATGAGTCCTCCAGGAAATCGTCGTCGGTTAAGAACGGGAATGGCGAGCACATGGGTCCGGGCTAAGGGCAGCGCTTTCCCGTGAGGTTTCGCCTACGCAGCGTAGCGAGCACCTGGCGGGCAAGTCAGCTAGACCCAAAATTGCGTGCCCGGACCGAGGTCGCGACGCTAGCCGGTCGTCCTGCGCGGTTTCGGCCTGACGTACCATCGACTAGCCGGGGTTGGCGCTATTCGTGCGCTGAGCGTTATCTATTCGTAGCATGGCCGTCATGGGAAGAGGCCGGCACCATAGGCAGGGCCTGACTGGCTCGAGGAGAGTCTTGTTCGTGACGCGTGGCAGGAACCTGATCGTGCTCGTGACCGCCATCGTGGCGGCAATCGCCGCGATCGTCCTGTTTGCGGCCAGCGCGGCGGCGAGGCATTCCGCGAGTACCAGCAGCCGCACGGTCACCACGACGACATCCGATACCCGCGCCCGCCAGCTGGCACGCGAACAGGCGGCAGTGGCGGCGGCTAGCGTCGGCTTGCGGCCGGGAGCCGTGTCGCCCAGCACGGCTGGCGTCGCGGCGGCCGCCGCGACGCTGCCCAAGCTGACCACCACCCAACTGGCCGGCCAGCGGGTGATCTACAGCTACTCCGGCCTCAACCCGCCGGCGCAATTGCTGAACCTGATCAGGCACGGCGAGGTCGCGGGCGTCGTATTCTTCGCCGGCAACGTCGGCTCGAAGGCGCACCTCGCCGCGGTCGCCGCCGAACTGCAGAAGGCAGCGGCGGCCAAGACCGACCCCGTGCGCCTGCCGCTGCTGCTGATGACCGATCAGGAGGGCGGCCAGGTACGGCGGCTGCCCGGAGAGCCCGTGCTTTCCGCGAAGCAGGTCGGCGAGGCGGCGCATCCGTGGCGAGCCGCGACGGCCGCGGGCAAGGGAGCCGGCCAGAACCTGCGCGGCGTCGGGCTGAATGTCAACCTGGCGCCAGTGCTCGATATCTACCGGAAAGCCGGCAACTTCATCGACGAGTTCGGCCGCTCGTTCAGCAGCAACGCGGGCAAGGTCGCCAAGCTCGGCGCGCTCTACGCCCAGGCCGAGCAACAGCAGCGAGTCGCCGCGACCGTGAAGCACTTCCCAGGGCTCGGCGCTGCCGCTACCAGCCAGAACACCGACGAACGGCCAGTCACGCTCAAGTTGCCGCTGTCGGTCATCCGCGGCACCGACGAGCTGCCTTACAAGGCGGCGATCACCGCGAAGGCCAAGGTCGTGATGGTGTCCTGGGCGATTTACCCGGCGCTTGACGCCAAGAACCCGGCCGGCTTGTCATCGGTGATCGTGCAGGATGAGCTGCGCAAGCGACTCGGCTTCGCCGGGGTGACGATGACCGATGCGCTCGGGGCAGGTGCGCTCGGGCCTTTCGGCTCGATCGCGCACCGGGCCACGCTCGCGGCAAGGGCGGGCATGGACCTGCTGCTCTGCTCTGAGGGCAAGTACACCGAGGGCACGGCCGCGATGAACTCGATCGCGTACGACTACACCCACCATTCGCTTAACGCCGCCGATTTCAAGGCCGCGGTCATGCGCGTGCTCGCGTTGCGCGCGACGCTAGCGGGTAAGTAGCTCGCAGACCCGCGACGCTAGCGGGGAAGTAGCTCGCAGACCTCGGTGCCGCTCGTCGCGGTGAGCTCGGCCAGCATGGCGGTCAGCCGCCCGGTAACCGGACCGGGCTCTCCGTCCCCGACTACCCGGCCGTCGATCTTGATTACCGGGGCGATCCCGCCCATAGTCCCGGTGACGAAGACCTCTCCGGCAGTGTAGAGCTGAGTCATCGAATAGTCGCCGATGGCGCACTCGATCCCGGCAAGGGCGGCCAGTTCGAGCACCGCCGCCCTGGTGATGCCCTCGGGACAGGCGGCGGCGGTCGGAGTCCCGAGGACGCCGCCCGTCACGCAGAACACGTGGGTCGCGTTCGTCTCGGCGACGAAGCCGCGATGATCGAGCATGATGGCGTCGTCGGCGCCAGCCACGTTCGCCTCGATCTTGGCCAGGATCGAGGGCAGCAGGTTGTTGTGGTGGATCTTCGGGTCCATGCTGTCCGGCGGGGGACGCCGGATGCTCGAGGTGATCAGCGTGATGCCGGTGGCCGCGTACACCGGCGCCTTGAACTCAGGCAGTACGATCAGCGTCGGGCCCGCCTGGTTCAGACGCGGGTCCATGCCGCTGGTGATCTTGACGCCCCTGGTCAGGGTCAGCCTGATGTGCACGCCGTCGGTCATGGAGTTAGCCGCCAGGGTGCGGCTGAGCTGCTCGATGATTTCCTCGTCGGGCGGCACCGACTCGAACGCGAGAGCCTGCGCCGACCGGCGCAGCCTGGCCAGGTGCTCGGTCAGCCGGAAGATCCGGCCGTTGTGCAGTCGCAGCCCCTCCCAGACGGCGTCACCCCCCTGGACAGCGGAGTCGAAGGGGCTGACCCCGGCCTCGTCCCTGTGTGTGAGCCGTCCGCCGACGTTCACGATGAGGTTCCGGTTGCGCTCGTCGAATTGCTGCAGCATCGAAGCTCCTCTCAGGGCCACGAATCCCAGTGCCGCGAATCTCGGTGCCACCACCTAAGGCACGATCAGCCGGCAGGCGGTCAGCTCGTCGTAGCAAGGCTGGCAGCGGGCGGCCAGCGGCTCAAGTTCTGGCGGCAGGTCGGCTGGTGCCTTGCCTGAGCCGCGCCTTGGAGCGAAGCCGGTTGATGCCCAGACATTGGCGTACCAGTGCCTGGCCCAGATGCCGTCCTCGGGCCTGGGCCCCGGTGGCCAGGCCAGCATGGCCTCGTCGAACGGGATCGCCAGCGCCGCGCAGAGCGCTTCGAGCGCCGGTCGTGGCCTCGCCGCGATGTCGGCCGCGTCGATCACCGGGCCACCGAACCGGCGGAAGATCTCGACCTGCTGCTCAAGGCCGAGATCGGCCAGCGTTGGCGTGGCCCTGACCTTGGCGTACGAGGCGAGCAGGCGGCGCGGGTCCCTGATCAGGAAGGCATGCTGAAGCCCGGCGAGCGCGTCCCGGTCGATCTCGGCGAGCAGGTGATGGGTCATGTGCTTCTGGTAGTAGATCGTCTTGCCTGGCGGCAGCTCGGTGCGGGCGAGTTGCCGCACCACGTCGGTCCACTGCGTGGGCATCGACGCGAGGATCTCGTCACGTCCCGGATGCTCGATCCCGGTGCGCGCCAGGTAGTAGCCGTACAAGGGCTCGTCGGTCACCACCGTGTCCTGCCGGTTGCCGAACGACCGCATCAGGGCAGTCGACAGCGTGCGCGGCCCCGACCACATCGCGATGCGGTGCTGGCCCGTCGTGACACCCCACGGAACCCCTGATTGCTCCTGGCTCCCGCCTGCCGCCCCTGCCCCCTGCACTGCGCCGCCTTCCCTCCAGCTCTTGGAGCCTAGAAAACGACGACGCTGCGGAGTACCTCGCCGCGGCCCATCTTCGCGAAAGCCTCTTCGACGTCGTTGACCGAGATGGTCTCCGAGACGAACTTCTCCAAGGGCAGCCGGCCGCCGAGGTGCAGGTCGGTCAGCATCGGGAAGTCGCGGTCCGGCAGGCAGTCGCCGTACCAGGAGGACTTCAGGCGGCCGCCCCGGCCGAACACGTCGAGAAGCGGAAGTTCGAGCTTCATCTCCGGGGTCGGCACGCCGACGAGTACCACCGTGCCGGCCAGATCCCTGGCGTAGAACGCCTGGTTGTACGTCTCGGGCCGGCCGACCGCCTCGATGACCACGTCGGCGCCGTTGCCCTCGGTGAGGTCCCTGATGCCCTCGACCGGATCAGCGCTCTTGGAGTTGATCGTGTCGGTGGCGCCTAGTTCGCGGGCCCAGGCCAGCTTGCGGTCGTCGATGTCGACGCCGATGATCTTGCGAGCCCCGGCGAGCCTCGCGCCGAGGATGGCTCCGCAGCCGACGCCGCCGCAGCCGATGACGGCGACGGAGTCGCCGCGGCTGACCTCGCCGGTGTTCAGCGCGGCGCCGAGGCCGGCCATCACGCCGCAGCCGAGCAGCCCGGCGACCTCGGGCTTGACGCCGGGGTTGACCTTCGTGCACTGGCCGGCCGCGACCAGCGTCTTGGCGGCGAAGGCGCCGATACCCAGCGCGGGCGACAGCTCGGTGCCGTCGGTCAGCGTCATCTTCTGCCTGGCGTTGTGCGTGGCGAAGCAGTACCACGGGCGGCCGCGGCGGCACGCGCGGCACTGCCCGCAGACCGCGCGCCAGTTCAGGATCACGAAGTCGCCCGGAGCCAGCCCGGTCACGTCGTCGCCGACCGCTTCGACGACGCCGGCCGCCTCGTGCCCGAGCAGGTAGGGGAAGTCCTCGCCGATCCCGCCCTCGCGGTAGTGCAGGTCCGTATGGCAGACACCGCAGGCCTGGACGTTGACCAGCGCCTCACCAGGACCCGGATCGGGAACGACGATCGTGGTCAGCTCGACCGGAGCACCCTTGCCGCGCGCGATCACGCCAGAAACCTCATGTGCCATCGGGTCCACGCCTTCCGTTCGATATGCGGGAACAAGGCCACCGGGGCTGGTCAGCGCGGCTGGCCTGGCTCGTGCTCGGGCTCACTGTGTGCATGCTGTGCGGGCGGGAGTACTGCGCTGGCTCGCGCTACTGCGCTGGCTGTCGCACACCCGCCGCTTTGGCCGATGATACGGAGGTGCGGCGCCGCACCAACACCGCGATCGCCACTTCAGGCGGGGCGAGCGCTCGCAGAGCGCGGCGCATCTCGTCGACCGTGATGTCCCGGATGACTACCCGGAACCTGGGCGGCCCGTCCAGCGGGGTCGTGAGTCCGGTCGGCATGGCGAGGTAGGCGAACGGGATCAGCAGCAAAATGCGCTGCAAGGCGATCGCTGCGCTACTCGGCTGATAGCCGCGGACCGCGAGCGTCGCGTTCTGCCCAAGCACGAGTTCCACCCGTACGCCGTGCGGTCGCCGCGCGATCCTGACTCGCTCGATCTGCTGCCACGGTATGTGCTTGGCTGCGCGGCGCCGGCGTCCGCGCCTGCGGGTCGAGGACGGCAGGCCGAGCCGCACACCGCCCCGGTCAACGGAAAACGCGCGGAACGTGAGGCTGGCTACGGCTGAGACGAAGATGACCATCGCGATAAGCAAGCCTCCGGCGGCGTCAGCCTTGAGCCACAGTGGCCACCGGCTCACGGCCAGGGCGCCGGTCGCGACCGCGCACCAGAATGGGCCAAACCAGAGGTAGCCGCGCGGGAAGATCACTGACGGACCGGCAACTGGAGCGGACATACCATCCATGGGCGTGCTCCTCGCTTGGCAGCGTCAGTGTCGGTCAGCACGGGCTATCAGCAACGTCGCAACCGAGCACTGAATTTGATCGTGCATCGGCGTTAAGCGGGATCGCAAGAGTGTTTTCATGACATTCAGACATCGGTGCGGTTCGGTGAAAGGGGCGCGGGTCGCTTTGCTCCGGTTCCGTGACGGGCGGGCTTGAGCCCGGCTAGCCTGCGCGATCGTGTAGCGGCGCTGCCGCCGATGCCGCATGATGGAGAAATCTGGGCGCCGCCCCGGCAGCACAGTTGAGTCGGCATCGCGTGACCGGGCACCCAGTGAGTCGGCCTCGCCGGGGTCGGCACCGTGGAGAAGTCGCCATCGTCAGGGGAATCGCGTCGCATGAGCAGAGGTCGGCCGCATGGCGACTACGAGCCGCGAGCGTCGGACCCCAGGTCGGACTACCGTTCGGCGGGCGACGGCCACGACGGTGATTACCAGGGGGAATGGTCGCAGGGGAGCGACGATGGCTGGACCGGTGGTGCGGCGCAAGGGCTAGACCCTCGGGCCGCCGGGTACGCTGCCGGCCCGGATAACGCCGGCCGGTACGGCGCTGGCGGCTACGGTGAGTCAACTGGTCCAGGGCGATATGGCGCCGGCACCGCAGGCCCCAGACGTGATACTGGCGCAGACTCAGGTGCGGGCCGATCTAGCAGGCCGATCGCCGACCAGTTCGACGCGGCCAGGCGCGGCCAGCCGGTGACCGGCAACTGGCAGCGATCCGCGATCAGGGCACAACAGGAAGAGGCCGATGCCTGGGCGGCGGCTCAGGACTTCTCCGCTCCTTGGTCGCCCGGCGACGGCAGCGCCGGGCCGCGATCGGCGGGCTACGGGCACTGGGATGTGGCGGGGACGGCTCCTGCACCATCCGCCCCGGCTCCCGCGCGGCGCCCGGCTTCGGGTCCGGCCGACGGCGCGGCTCCACCTGGCGCAGGCCAGCACTCGCCTCGAACCCAGTACTCGCCTCCGGCCCCGTATTCGCCTCCGGCCCCGTACTCGCCTCCGGCCCCGTATTCGCCTCCGGCCGAGTACGCCGTTTCCCCGGCGCCCTTGGCGCCTGCGGACCATGCCGGTCGCGTCCAGCATGGCGATCGTGGGGTGAGGTCTGGCGGAAGTGCGGACCGGCGCGGGGTGGCATCGCGACGGGAGGCTGAGCCGGGCCCGGACGGCCAGGCAGGCCGTTTCGGATCGGGCCGGAAAGGCAAAGAGCGGCGGTCAGCCGACCGCGGATCGAGTCGCGGCGACATTCCGGCAGTTGGCGGCGTCGGGGCCGATGAGGATTACGACTGGATCAAATACCTGGGAGAGGGCCGCGCGGCGGCGCCTGGCACCCAGGCGCCAGCTCGGTCAACGGCGCGGCCAAGGCCCGACCCGGTTCCTGCTCCCGTTCCTGCCCCGGTCCGGGAAACCGTCAGACGTGACCGTGGTGCCGAGGTCGTGGCCAGGTCGACGCCGGCGGCACCTGCCGCGCCCCGCACCCGCAAGGCCATCGACTACGGTCAGCCGCTCTATCCAGATCTCGGCGCGGACCAGGCCATCGCCGCTGCCGCCGCGGCGCCCGCGGCGCCCGCGCCGACTTCGGCTGAGCCGTGGCTCGACTCGCAGGAATACAAGCGTCCGCTCTATCCGCCGCCCGGTGAGGAACTGGACGGCGCGGCGTCCAGGCGAACCCGGCGGTCTGGTCGGCCAGATGACACTGGGCCAGGCGCGGCTGTATCCGACAACACCTCACCCGGGCTCCGGCAGCGGCCGGGCGAGCCTGGCATGCGGCCCGTGGCGAGGCGGCTGGTGTCCGGCCAGCAGCCAGAGCCCGCATCCGGCCTGGCCGGCCTGGCCGGCCCGGCTGCGGGCCAGGGCTCGACCGCCGTCTTCAGCGGTGGTTTCGGTGCCTCCGCCGCGCCGGGCAAGTCGCTCGCCGGGCCGGAAGCCGGCACTGCCGCGCCCGGCCGTCAGCGCGCGATCAGCCGAGCCGATGGCAGCTGGCCAGGAAGCGCGGCATCCGGCGGGACGAGACCCAGGCAAACTGACCAGGTTGCTCATGAGCGTCCAGCCCGCATCGCACGGCCAAGCTTGCCGCGACGGCGTGGCGCGCCGCAGGCCGGGAGCGGGGCACCAGCGGGGCTTTCCGCCACGGGGACACTAGCCGCCGCGGTGCCGGAGGCTGGAGTACCTCCGGCCGAGGTGCCGTCGGCGCGGAAGGCAGCAGCCGACGTCGCCCGCGCTGGCAGCGTGATCGCCAAGCGAGCGAGAACGGCAACGGCCGGTGCCAGCAAAGCGCGACGACCTGGCAGCAAGATGCGAAGCGCGACTTCTCGCCCGGCCGGGAAGCTCGGCAACGTCGCGAGGCGGGTGCCGCGCGCGATCATGGTCGTCTGCGCCTGCCTGCTCGCGGCGGTGGCTGGCGCGGTGGGATACTTGGTGATAGCGCCGGGGGTCGCGCACGTCGTGACGGTTCCCGCCCGCGTCGGCCCGTTCGTCAAGTCGCCGACCGTTGATCGTGCCACCGCGCAGGCGCTGCGCAGCAAGATCGTGGCGGGAGCCGCGGGTGAGGTCAAGAAGGTCGTAGCCGCGGTCTACGAGCAGACGACCGGGCCGGGCACGAGCCAGGGTCCTCAGATCGTGGTGTTCATCGGCGGCAACCTCACCGGCGGAGGGTCGGCGGGCGACTTCATCGGAGGGTTCATGACTCAGCTGCGCGGGTCGTTCACCACGAGCCCGGGCCGGCTAGGCGGTCAGGCGGCCTGCGCGCCGGGAACGAACGGCGGACCCGCCGAATGCGCCTGGGCCGATGGCGACACCTTCGGCGTCATCGTGTCGGCCACCTTGGATGCGGCCGGCCTGGCCAATGAGATGCGCATGATGCGGCCGCTGGTCGAGCACCAGGTCAAGTAGCCGTCCGAGCGCGAGGTCCGTACCGGCCGCCGATAGCAGCAACGAGCACCCGCGATGCTGTCCGGCCAGGCACCCCCGCCCAAAACGACCCGCACCCCGCGACATTCACACCGCAGGCCCGCGTCGAGGACGACAGGTTGATGCCGGAAGCATGGTGTCGGATTCCGCATCGATGTTGCCGAGAGATTATGCCCGAGCGGGCAAGCTGATCCGGACTAGGCGTCTTTGCTGTCGCCGGCGCCAGCCTCGCTTTGGCCCTCGGCTTCGGCCAGCGCCTGGCCGGCACCATCCGTGCCTGGTGCTGAAGGTGCGGGCGAAGGTAGCGGCTGGCCCGCTGGCTGCGGTGTCCGAAGTGACAGCCGGGCAACGACCATCGTGATCGCCGCGGTGAGAACCGCGAGGCCTGCCACCTGCCCGCCGATGAGGCGCGGGTCGATCGGCAGCGACGAGGCCGTCGAGGTAAACCTGGTCACCTTGTGCTTCGCGGTCGCCCTTGACGTCGTGGACGACGGCGTCGGTCCGGGGGTCACGACGGGGAACAAGCTGGTGATGCTGCCAGGCGTGACGGTCGTACCGGGCAGTCCGGGCACCGATGGGGGCGGCGGGAACGCGGTATCGGTGCTGATTGGCGCCGGCGATGCGGTGCCCTGGCCGACGACTGTAGTGATCGTCGCCTCGGCCGGGGATAGCGTTCGCGGCGACGAGTCGTCGGAGCTGCCCTGGACGCTGACCGTCAGGGTAACCTGATTGCCGGGGAGCGCCACCTTCTCGATGTGATCGGTCACCAGGATCTCCACGGCCTGGAACGCTGGCAGCGAGCCGATCTCGCAGGTCGTGTTGTGTGCCGCCGGACACAGGGCGAACTTGGCCTGGCGCACTGACTTACCGGAAGCCGACACGGTCGCAATGACGTGCTTGGCCCTGACCGTGCTCCAGACCCAGACCGAGTACGTGACCGTGCCGCCAGGCTGGACCTGTGAGTCCCGTCGCACGATCTGGCCGGTGAGGCAGATGGCACCGGCTTTCGGCGAGTGGGACGGCGAAGGACTCGGGGATTTGGTCGGCGTCGGGCTCGTAGTGGGAGTCACGCTCCCGGTCGGACTGGGGCTTGTGGTGCGGGTCGGCCTCGGGCGCTTGGGCGGAGTCGTGGTGGCGGTCGGGCTCGGCGTGCCCGACGGGCTCCCGGTGGTGGTCGGGTTAGTGGGACTGGGAGTGCCGGTCGCGGTCGCGCTGTCGGTGGGAGTCGGCGCGCTCGTGCTCGGATCGCCAGCCGGACCTGAAGTGAGCGACGGGCTCGCGGAAGCCGTCGCCGGAGGCGTGGACGCCGGGCCGGTGTCAGAGAGCTCAGTCGCGTCGACCGAAGCCGTCGTGCCCGAACTGCACAGATTGCTGAGCTGCTTGGCGGGTGCTGCCAGCGCGGGCGCGATCGCCGGGCCGGATAGCAGAAATAGCCCTGCACCCGCCGCTGCTGCCGCCTGTCCTACTCGCACGACTCTGACTGGCACTCCAGCACTCCGATGATCGTCTTTGTCAATGCTCGTACCCGCCGTTGCCCTTCATATTATCCGCGTGAAGGTTGAGGATTCCTATCCCCAATGCCAGGGCATCGAAACAAGTGCCGCTTACGGACGGAGGTGTGATGAAGGGCCGACGTCATTCCGGAAGGGCACAGGATCGGCGCGACGTGCTGATCCGACCGGCGAGACGCCCTGACCTGGTGGTTCGTTACGGAGCTGAACCCGACCAGGTGGCTGACGTGCATGTGCCACCGGAAGATGCGCGTCTGGCGGAGGGCACCGGGCCGAGGGCTATGTTCACCATATTTCTGCATGGCGGTTTCTGGCGCTCGGAGTACGGTCGTGAGCACACAGCGCCGCTAGCTGAGGCCCTGGCCGAGGCCGGGTTCGTCGTCTGCGCGCCTGAGTACCGCAGAAGCGGGCAGCGAGGCGGTGGCTGGCCTGGCACATTTGACGATGTCGCCGCTGCGGTCGATCGCCTGCCGGAGCTGGTGGCGCGGGCCACCGGCGAGCTCGTCGACGAGCGACGGTACGTGCTGGCCGGGCATTCCGCGGGCGGTCACCTCGCATTGTGGGCGGCGAGCAGGCACCGGCTGCCTGCCGGGTCACCGTGGCGGCCTGGTGTTGCGGGCGCCGGTGCTGCTGCTGGCTCTCTGGCCGGTGTGGTGGCTCTTGCGCCGGTGAGTGATCTGACGGCCTGCTATCGCCTGGGGCTGGGCGAGGACGCGGCGGGGGCGCTCATGGGGGGAGGGCCAGCCCAGGTGCCGGAGCGTTACGCGGCGGCGGATCCGGCCCGGTTGCTGCCTGCTGGGGGCGGCGGGCGAGTCGTGCTGGTGCACGGGGACGCGGATGACCGGGTTCCCTGCTCGATGAGCGTCGACTACGCCGCGCGGGCACGCGCCGCTGGGGATATGCGGACTGAGTGCAGCGTGTTGCGGGGTGCAGGGCATTTCGCGGTAATTGACCCGCTGTCGGAAGCGTGGCCGGAAGTGCTGGCTGCGTTCAGCGATGCCGGGCGGGGCGCCTTATGAGGTCGATGCGTGCGGGGTCGATCCTGCGTGGGGGTCGATCCTGCGTGGGGGTTGATCTGCGTAACCTCTGCGTGCGGTCCGTCTAGCGTGGCGGGTGCGCCGCGGGGGTGGGGCTGGTCGTGGCGGGTGGGGCTGATTGTGCGGGGGCGGGGCTGGTCGTGGCGGCTGGTCGTGGGGGCGGGGCTGGTCAGGGTCGAAGCCGGAGACCGGCCTGAGCCCCGGCCACTCTCGCGTGGAGTGGTGCATGGTGGTTACCGGGTCAGCATGACGGGCGTTGATCGTGTATGCTCGCCTAGCGCGTCGGTTGAGGGCAGCAGGACGCCTGGCAGCCCGCGCCGGTTGCGATGATTATCCTTCGTGCCCCCTTAGCTCAGTCGGCAGAGCGTCTCCATGGTAAGGAGAAGGTCTACGGTTCGATTCCGTAAGGGGGCTCCGCAGGTCAGAGGCATGATCACGGGGTTGGCTTGTGTGGTCTGAAGTCGGCCGAGTGTCAGCTTGAGTGTCAAAATCGGCTGCGTGGGGCTCGGACCTGAACTCTCGCCCCTCGGCAAGTGTCAGCCTCGCATTGCTTCATGCGACACAGCCTGCAGCACCCTGATGCGAACGGAGTGTGCGGCCGACCGCAGGTCCGTTGGGCATTTCAATCCCTTGCGATCCGCTACCGTTAGCCTGAGGCGATTGGTCAGGCGGCAGAATGCTTCAAATTTCAGGCGCGTTAAGCGTGTATCAAGCAAACCGCCGAATAATCGACTTGTGCAAGCTGAGACAGATGAGGTGCTCGGTGGACGCGGACATGCCAGTTTCGGTGATAGGGACGCTTCGGGCGATCGCGGCTGCCGCAGACCGGCTCGCGGCTTCCAGCGAGGCTGGGACGACAGGACCGGATACGCTTGATCTGCGGGTTGTGGAAATCCTGGCTCTAGAACCTTTTGATGAACAGGCCGCTGCGGAGAAGTTGGTACGGGATGCGCTTCACGATTGACGCGGAATGTAAGCGCGGACTGCGGATCATAGAAGAGCTTCCGGATTTTCAGATAAGCCGCATCGAGGGCTATAACGGCATCGGCAAGACCAGTGCCCTTCGTCTCCTTGAACTCTGCACCGGCAGTCAGCCATACCAAGGGCAGGACAAGCTTTGGGCAAGTTTCCGTGACCAGTTGTTGCACGCCACGGTGCAAGTGATCGGCCTCCAAGGCGGAGCAAGAGAGATCGTATGGGATCTCGACCCCTCAGCATGGCCTCCCACGGCAGAGTCGCTCGGAGAACTGCTTGGGAACGTCCGAATCGATGGTAGCCCTGCCAGGTGTGAGGACGTCTTGCCTCTCTTGCGTGTTCACACTATCCGGGGCAACGAGACGTTCACAGACACACTTGCGGCCAGGCTGGAGTTTGCCGCCAGAGGGCTCGACGCCTGGGTTAATCACGGCAGCGGAGCCGCTTGGCAGCGCATGGAAGCACTCGAAACCCTGCTTGAGGAATCCAGGAAAGCCACCCAGGTGCCCAGTGCAGCCGAGATCAAAAGCCTGTCGCTCGAACTCGCGAACGCAGAAGCGCACAGCACTGAGACGGCGCTTGAGTTCCGGAGGGTCCAAACACGCGTAGCGCAGCTATCCGAGGCGAAGAAGCTTGCAGAACAACTGGACGACGTCCGTGGACGCGGACCTGAACTCGGCGGTCAGCTGGCTGACATCGAGCGTCAACAGAAGGCGCTAAGAGATCAGCGCTCATCGCTCGACGAGCGGATCACCGAGACCGGTAGGAGAGAGCATCAGGACGAGGCCGCGCGCAAAGAGTTTGCGCTTGCGCGGCAGAATTTCGATCGACGCGAGGGCGAACTCCAGAACTCAAGAAACCGGTTCAATGCTGCGGCCGCTGAGGCAGGTAGCGATCCCAAAGCCACCCGCGTCGCTGCCAAGGAGCGCGAGCTGTCAGCGAGACTCGATGCGCTCACCAGTCGATTGCCTAAGGCCAACGCGTCTCCCTTCATTGCTGAATTGCTCGGTGAGCTCGCAGACAGGCTCCGCCGCGCCGAAGCCGCAGGTCTGGCTGGCGAGGTGCTCATACCTGGGAACTCCCTTGGCCGGGATCTGACAGTGAGGGCATGGCGCGAGATCTGCGAGCACGAAGCCGCCAACAGGGCAGCGGAAGGCGCAACGGAGACGGCCCAGGACCTCGAGAGGGAGATCGCGCAAGTCCGGCAACGCCTCCAGTTGCTCGTGCAAGTCAAGGACCTGAGCGCCCGCGCAGAGCACGCCGCAGAGAATAGGGATCGCGCCTCTCAACGCCTGGCTAAGGCTATCGAGAACCTGCCTTCCGAGGATGCGACAACTCTGGACCAACTAGTGTCCGCTCGGGAGGAGATCGAAGCCCATCTCGCTGAACTGGCCGAACGGCATGCGTCCGTCCAGCATGCGCTCAGCCTCGTCGGCGACGGCACCGACGAGAGCACACTCAGGGAGCTGCTGGCCCGGATCTGCGATGAGGTCGGCGTGCCGGAGTCTCGCGTACGCAGTCAGCTAAAGATCGAGCAAGGGCTGCTGGCTAATGCTCAGGAGGCCTCCACATCAAGTCAGATGAACGCAGACTCTGCGCGGCGGAGGGTGGAGGCATCTACTGAAGCTGTCGGGACCGCGCTTTCGGCGCTCAGACAGCGCCCGGAACTCTCCTTTGCCCACAATGTCGCTGAGAACCTGCTTTCTACTACCAGGACCAACGTGTCCGCCCAGGCTGCTGAGCTCGGTGCCCTGCGCGGCGCCATGGAAGTCGCAGCCCAGGGCGCTCGTGGTGCGGTAAGTCGGATCCAGGGCATCGCCGAGGCGCTCGACGCAATTGCCAGGCAGTTTCGGGGAACCGGCGGCCCCTCTCAAGGAGCTCGCTGGGTGAGGCCGGTGCAAGATTGGCTTGCCGGCCAGGTATCCGAATGGTTTGCCCATGATGAGGTCAGGCAAGCGCTGTTTCCCGACGGACATGAGATCACAGTAGACATAGATGAAATGGCCGTCTCGTGGACAGCAGGGGGTGAGCGCATGACTAGGCCGATGACAGCGTTCTCAAGCGGCCAGCAGGCACTTGCCTATACGCGGGCCAGGATCGCATCGCTTGACTCGACTGTCGCAAGTTCAGCCAATCGCCTTATCGCCCTTGACGAGTTCGGCGCCTTCATCGCTGCTGATGGCATGCGGCACCTGTCCCGCTACTTGCTGGAACGACATAAGACTTTTCCCCACGATCAGGTCGTCGTCGTCCTCCCTCTAAGGCAGGAGATCAGGAACATGCCTGGCCCGACCGATACGGTAGCTGCTGAGCGGTGGCGCCAACTTCAGCAACGCGGTTACCTGACGGACCGGATCACACGATGACCTTCCAATATCCTCCAGATTCCATGGACGAGGGATATGTCTTCGGTGTGCCACTCACCCTCACCAGTGCGGAGGCATCTCACCTGCGTGCCACGCTATGCGAGCTGTGGACTCTGACCTACGGCCAGGCACCAGGTGACGTGGAGCCGGACCTCGAACGATGCCGTGACTTCTTCGACCCAACCGTGCGCGGCTTCAAGCTGCGCGAGCGTATCGCATCCCTGCCCGAGGTGCCGTCGACCCCTCTCGACGTGACGCTCAAGCTGCCAGCCGAGATAGTCACGGACGCGGGCGAGGGACGACTGATCGTGGGGGTAGAGGCTCGTTTGGTGCTTGGCCTTCTGATCGATGGCTACCAGCGGCAGCCTGGAGGGCACTGGGTGGTGCAGCCTGCCACAGCGAGGGCGGCCGAGAACCGTGCGCTGCATGTATATAGGTCCTGGTCAGCGCGGAAGCTAGGCGACGCGATCGCGCTGCGGACCGGACGGGGCCGCGAGGTACTCCAGGCCACAAGCGTGGGGATTGTTCTAGCGCTGCTTATCAACCGCGCGGACAACCCGGACCGGGCAGTCATGCGTCCTGGCGAGGGGGCGGGGCACCCGATCGATGAGGCGCTCCACTCGGCGGCCTTGGCCTTCGCAGACGGCATCACTACGAGCAGGTCGCGCTCGTCGGACTCGCGGCGTCTGCATGGGGGGTACATACTGAGCGAAGCGCGCCGACGGCTAGCGGACAAGATGTCTGGATACCCAGGCGCGGTGTACATCCGGCCTGACTCGGTTGGTGATGTAATCAGATTTTTGGGGACCGATCTCGCCAGGCGGGAGACTCTCACGACGAGCCAACTCTCGGACGCCTTCGGTCGGCTAGTCGATGTCTTCCGTGACAATGCGCGGAAGCTCGCGGCGCATAACGCGATTTTTGAGAGCCCCGTCGGCACCCGGAGCCTCCGGGAGGATCTTCTGGCATCGTTCGCGCAAGCACGTGCGAATGAGTAATGACCTTCCAGGGTGGCCTTACAGGGTGTTCCGGCGAAGTAGTACGAGCCGTTCGGAGAGCTTCATCTTGTGCCGCGTAGAGTTATTGGCCCATCGATTCCCCCGGTGCCTCAGCAGCATGTCCTCCTCAACGGTGAACCCCTGCTCGGCTGCAAGCTTCGCGATGATAGCCGGTGTGTCGATGTACACTCCGTATGGCGCGCTGTCACCGATCAGCCAGACTGCGGGTGCACCCGGCGCGAGGGCTCCCGCGAGGTTCCCCAGGGTCTGGGATATGCCCAAGAAATACGAGGGAACGACCTGGTCATACTCCTTTCCCCGTTTCCTGTTTTTTCTCTCGGCTGCCAGCCTCCGCGTTAGCCTGGCTATCTCGCCGCCCGTTTTTCCATAGCGCGCTAGAGATTCCAAAGCCTCCTGGGTCATCGACACCCGACTCTGCTGGGTCGTAGCCACGATCATCTCGGACCGGACGTCTCTGCACATTTCGGCCCAGCTCGTAATGTCGCCCCAGAAGTAAAGCTCCAAACGTGTCGCGTCAGCGTAGTCGAAGTTGTTTAGGTACGGAGGTGACGATACGCACCCGTCGGCTGGGACGGGAATGCTCAAGCCCCAAGCTCGGGCATTTCGGGAATCGGCGCACACCATTACCGCTTGCGCACCGCCAGAAGGCAGGTTGGCCAACAAGGCTAGATCTTCTGCAATCATCGCCGCGCGTCGCCTAAACCGCACTACTGGGTCAGCGTGGGGCGCCTGACGACTGACGGTCGGGCGTTGATATGGCCAGCCTACGCGCACTGTCGCGACGTCTCTAAGAGTGCCGAGAAGAGCCCACTTCAGGTACGGCGCCCATGTCCCCTTCTCAAGTTCCCGCACTAGGTCGCGGATGGCCAGGAGCCGGACGAGTCCATCTGGGGTAAACGATCGGCGTACGAGAGCCGGAACCGAGTCCTGCGCGCGCCCAGCATCGAACGGGTTCTGGTTTGCCGCGTCCGCGATAGCGGTAGCTGCTTTCCTCAACCCGGCAGGGTCGGCGGGCGAGCGCCCCAGTTTGAGGGAGGCGAGTTCCGCGATCAGAGGGTGAGCCTCCAGGCCCGCGAACGACAAACCGACAGCTCGCGCGGCGGTTCCAGTCACGCCCGAGCCGGCGAAAGGGTCCACGATGGTCCCGCCCGGTCGTATACCGAGATAGGCCAGGAGGAGCCTGGCGTAGTCAGAGGCGAATCCGGCCGGATAGCGGAACCACCGATCGAAAGGCTCATCGCTGCTTGTCCCGTGGCGCCGGCCCTGGCCTGACCCTGGCTCCATCGGGAGACGCGTACATAGAGTCTGAGCAGTACCTGGGTGCGCCGTATCCAGGGACAGGCTGGAATCGCTTCGTGCGAGCATATTTCATTCCACCACGGTGTGGTGTGCCTACGCCACGGTGATCTATGTCACGATCAAGAAAAGTTGTATCTACGGTGGCGGCACCGCAGACTGCCTCGCCAGGAGGGAGGCGAGTTGTGGGTGGCGGGCTCTCAAAGGGCTGTAGTACTCAGCGATGGCCGAGTTCCTGGTCATGACACGGGCGATCACCGTCGCTGTCTCCCCGTCAAGGTCGGCCAGCCACTCGCGGACCCTTGTCCGCTGCGACCGCCGACTCCATTTCAGATCCGCCGGGAAGAAGTCCTGGGCGACATCCTCGACCAATCCGAGCGCACCCTGTGCTGCGAGGTCCATGAGAATCACTTGAACGAAGGAGAGAGGAGTGCACGCGTACTCCGCGTCTCTATCCTTCCACGACATCTCGTGGGTGACGTGACGGCACATCTGGCAGGCAGTCTCGGCTGCTCCCTCCGGATCGCGACGGGTCCAATCGCGCAAGGTCGAAGGCGGCAAGCGTGCAAGCTCATCGAGGTAGGCTTCCGCGTCATCAGCGTGGTCGCCCGCCAACCGGAAGAGCTCGCTGAGTGCCACCGGTTTGCTGCGGAGGATCCCTGTGACCATGTCATGAGCCCGCTGTGAGGGAGGTCCAGGAACGAGCGTGAACACCTCATCGAGGAGGATTCGGAAGGTCGCCAGATCGGCACGCCGACTCGCCTCATGTTCGGTGCACGCCCGTACGAAGCTGCGCCAGTGGACCTTGCCGCCATCGGGGAGCACTCGTGCGCCCACTGCTGGAATCTTTCCGGTTAGATACCACTCTGCTATTCGGCCCAGGCTGTACACGTCTGCGGCGGGAGTGGCGCTGCGGCCGTCAGCCATGACTTCTGGGGCTGCAAAGCCATCAGTACCCAGAGGCGTTCCTGCCTTAGTGAGGGGAATAGATCCGATGCCGTACCGACGGCTTACGAGACCCCAGTCTGCGATCACCCACCTTCGACCTCCTTGTTGATTTGGCAGGGCGAGGATGTTCGGCGGTGTCAGATCGCGATGCACATGTCCAAGTTCGTGAGCAACAGCGAGTGCGTCAGCCGCTCCCATCAGGAGGCTGGCGAGTTCCTCCTCGTCGACCCGGCCTCGCAGGTCCTCCAGATTGCCATCGGCAGGCGGCATGACAAACCAGCCCTTGTCAGGGTCAGCCTCTATGATCGGCATGATATTCGGATGCGGCAGGGTGGACTGTACCTCTATCTCACGCCGGAGTCGCTCCGTCGCTTGCGGCACCCTCCGGGGCCGCTTCAAGGCTATCCGGGTGCCGTCAGTCTTTCGGGTTCCTAGAAAGACCTCGGCGAATCCGCCCTTCCGCGAGGTTCGGTCAAGCCTGTACAGCTCCTTGTAGTCGGCCAACCGTCGCATCCCTCTCCGAGGCGGCGTCAGGATATGGCGAGAGTGTCCGTCAGCCTGCGCCCGGCGCCGGGATCCTATTTGGCCCTCACGGACGAAGGTGCCTAACCATCAGGTAACCCCCAGCGCTTGGCCAGTTACTAGCCTTGCGGCCACTCTCCGATGACAACCGTAACGGCATGGAGCAGTGCGTTGTTCGGTTCCGTGACCAAAAGTATGGTCCTGACCTGAGACCCAATCAAATGATCCTCTCTGTTCAAGGTGGATCGTCTTGATGAGCCGAGCTGATGGCGAACCTTTTGCCTTGACCGCCATACCATTTGCTTACATAAGGATATATTCGGCAACTCGGAGTGTGCATTGGGCGCTCGGGAGCACCGGCTTGTAGACCTAGCATGCTTACGTCGTATGGCACGCAGATGTGTAGGAATCCTTAAGCTGATTGACATCGCTGCCCGCGGGACTTCAGCAGCTTGAATCTCGGCGCAGCACTTTGCCAAACCGCACGCCAAGAGTGGAGGAGTTGTGAGCTGCCCCGGCAACTTTGGCGATCCGATCTTGGTGCATGGTGGTGGCCTCGTCGTCCCAGCACGCGTCAACGCCGCACGGTTCTGACGCTAGTTCCCGACTTATGCCCCTATTGCGATGTCAAGATCTCACTGAGGAGAGCGACCGCGGATTGTGGATGGATGACAAGCCGCTGAGCTACGGCATCACGCCAGAGGGTTTCAAGGATTTCGCAGAGGCGTTCGCGCATTTGGAGCGTGACGTGGGTGTAGACGCGGTCCATGCCTTGGAGGGCGTGGCCTCGGCGGTCCATTTGGATCACTTTGCTGAGGCCGGCGTCGTCTAGCCACGTGGCGTGGGTGTGGCGGTCGTCGTGGGGCTTGAAATGGCCGATCAAGTTGGGCCAGGTGCCGTCGGCTAGGTCGGCGGCTCTGTGCTTGCGGTTGCCGCTGCGGATAGGGATGCCAGGCCACGGTTCGGCCGTGACGTAGACCGGGCGGCGTACGCCCTCGCGAGCCGGATGCAGGCCTTCGGCGGCTGGGGTGAGGAAGTCGTCGGCGTAGTTGGAGCGCCTCGGGTGACCGCCCTTCGGTCCGAGGAACAGATAGTTCGCGGGCGAGGAGTCGTCGCCTTTGCAGCTAGGGCGTCCGTCGATCAGCGAGCATGAGCAACTCGGCTGGCGGTTGTCCATGGCCCATCGCATGAGGTCGACGAGGAAGGGCGGGAGGTCGAGGACGCGGTAGGAGCCGTCCTTGGGCGGTGCCTTGCGGACTACGCCTCCTATCTCGCGGAGTTGCCAGTCGACGGCGTAGGTGGCGATGCCGTCGGGGTTGTCGAGCTGGAGGGGTGAGTCTTTGCCTGGCCAGCCTTCGACGGCGAGGAGTTCGCCCCAGCGGACGCCGGTCCAGGTGGCGAAGATGTTCATGACGAAGTCGCTGTCGCGGCCGGAGAGCAGGGCGCAGCGTTCGGCCAGGCAGAGTGCCTGGAACGGGGTGATGACGTTGGAGGTCGACTGCTGGGCGGCGCGTGAGGGTGCGCGGCCTTTGGCTCGCACGCGGCCGCGTCGACCTTTGCGGCGTTCGGCGGGGTTGGAGTCGATCTTCTTGGCGTGGACGGCGTCACCGAGGATGGTGATCAGCAGCGACCTGGCGTTGCTGGCGGCGGACCGGGCGTAGGGGCGGCCTCGGGCGCTGATCCGGGTCGGGATGGCCTGTTCCCACTTCTCGATCTCTTCGAATGCGAGAGAGCCGAGCTGGCGGCCCTGGAACTCGGGCAGGATGTGGGTCTCGACGAAGTACTTGTACTTGTTCTTCGTGGTCGGCTCGATGTCGCCGAGCATGGTGACCCAGACGTCGATCCACTCTTCCAGGAGCATCCGCGGGCCTGAGCGGTCGCGCCAGGTGCCTTTGAGCTGCTCGGTGATCTGGCTGGTCGCGTCGGCGCGTGCTTCCTCGGGTCGTCGTAGAAGACGGTCCAGTACCGCTGGCCTTCGAATCGCCAGACGTAGCGGGTGCGGGACTGGCGGTTGGTCTCTGGCCAGGGCTTGGGCCGGCGTTGTGTCATCGGGGCTCCTTCGCTGCAGGTGATGCGCTAGGCGGGCGGCGTGCACGCCAGCTCTCCGGCGCCGCACCGGAGGTGCGACCCGGTCGGCTCAGCGGCGGATTGCGCGGACGCTGCGCGGGCGGGTCAGCTGGTTCCTGCGGGCGCACGGACTGGGCTTCGACGATGTCGCGCAGGTCGCTGACGGTGAATCTGATGCGGCGGCCGTTCAAACTGGACGCGCTGTAACCTCTCAGGATCTAGGAATGACACCGAATCTATGACGCTAGGGTTTGGCTATGAGTATCAGTTCCACCATTCTGGAGTCCTCGCGGGCATCGACTCCGTTGGCAACGTTGGTTAACTCAGGTTGCAAGGCTGTGGGAGGCGTCTTCCGGCTGGACTATGCACGGGCGGTCGTGCTGACCGATGACTGGCGTAAGACCCAGGCTGGTGGTGTGCCGCATGGGGCATTCCTGCTAGCAGTCGCCGGCGTGCAGACTTCTGAAGGTTTCGCGCTGGATGACGAGGAGCTGATTCTCCTGCGCGTTAGCGGGACTGCGGCGCTTCCGAACGAGTCCGATCTTGTCCAGACTCGCCTCGCTGTCGTGCGCGACGCAGGGGACTCAGGCAAGGGCTTCGATGAGGTCACCGACGAGCTCACTCGGAACGAACTCCAGCAGTCTGCCTTCGACTGCGAGGTCATCGGCACCTTCTATGTCGATCGCAACGAGACGAAGATCCAGTTCGGCTCCGACATCGACAATGTCGTCTCGTCTGCGAGGTACCAGGTCTTCCTTCCGTCGCCGGAGGTCTTGTCATGGATTGCCTCCTATCCGGAGCCGGATGGCGACGACCTGCTTACGCTCGGTGCTGTCAGGTTCGCCTCAACGCGAAGGCGCGCGCGCGAATCGGGAACTGACAACGCTGCTGTTCATGTCCACATCGGCGACTTCGTGTCCCGTAAGACGGCCGTCTTCGGCATGACGCGCACGGGTAAGTCGAACAGCATCAAGACCCTCGTGACTGCGATCGCGGCGCAGGCGGCGCGTTCCGGTACTTCCGTCGGACAACTGATCTTCGACCCGCAGGGCGAGTACGCCAACGTCAACGAGCAAGATCAGACGGGGCTGAGGTTGCTCGGTGACGAGAGCAGAGTGCGGATCTATCGACTCGGTGCGAACGGCTCCGATCCGCAGGTGCTTCCTCTGGCCATGAACTTCTTCGATCCGGCGAACTTCGAAGCCGTCGTCGACTTCGTCAACTCTGTGGTTAATGATCAGTTTGGATCGTATGCCTATGTGAAGACGTTCACGTCGATTAACTGGACCGAGCCGGATCGCGTTGCTGATCCAGGCGACTGGGTGACCTGGACAAAGGCGGTCTTGGGGCTCTACGGGCTGCTCGTAGAGTGCGGTATCTCGGCACGATCCTTTGCAGCCGGTGGTCTTGAGTTCGGGTGGACCGACCTGTTCTTCCAGGCTTTCGACCAGGCAAACCCCGGTCTAGTAGTGAAGGCGGGGCGGAACTATCGGGCAACCACTCCCGAAGCCGCTAAGCGCGTCATGCTCCAGATGGCGAACGACGGGAGCTGGAATCAGCGCTCAACTGGTGGTGACACGCCATTCAAGTTTATCGCTGACTTCAACAAACGCGCCAGCGGCAAGGCCGCCATCCGCCAGTTGCGTGAGTTCCATTCGACCAGTGCGACTCAGCGCGTTGAGGAGCAGATCTGGGACGACATGCAGGCCGGACGTCTCGCTATCGTTGATCTCGCCCACGGAACGGGCGACGTCTCGAAGACCATCTCTGAGAAGACGGTGAACTACCTGCTCTTCTGCGCCAACGAGCGGTTCCGCTCGGGCCAGGATGCGGTTCCCTTCCAGATTGTCGTAGAAGAGGCACACAACCTCTTTGAGCGCGGCGCGAAGGATGTCGCAGGGAATCCATGGGTGCGGCTCTCGAAGGAGGCGGCGAAGTACCGGATTGGCCTTGTGTACGCCACGCAGGAGGTATCGAGTGTCGACCAGCGAATCCTCTCGAACACCTCAAACTGGCTCGTGGCACACCTGAATTCAGACAACGAGACGCGCGAGCTCTCGCACTACTACGACTTCAAGACGTGGGCCGAGAGCATCCGTCGGGTTGAGGACCAGGGCTTCGTGCGGATGAAGACCTATTCGGGTAAATACATCGTGCCCGTGCAAGTGGCGAAGTTCGACCACGCCATGATCAACGCGGCACGCGTCGCGGCGGGTCTTCAGCCGGTCGGGGTCAGCTAACCGTGCCGTACCCATCCGAGCGAGCCTCGCGGCTCGGGCACGTGCCTGTCGTCAACAGTCAAGCCGTTCGCGATGCGTTCTCGCGTTGGGAAGTCGCGCAAGCCACCCCTGCTGACGAGAACCGGGTGACCTCGCTCTGCCGCCCCATCGAGGAACTCGACAACGTCGGCGTCGCGGACGCCGTCCGTTTCGCGATCACGGTTGATGGGTCAGACACCGAAGTCGAAGCCACTCGCGAGCATCCGACTATCAAGGTCGGATACGTGCGCGTCGCGGCATCCTTCATCGACATCGAGAAGCTGCACGCGGCCGGGGCAGGGGACTTCGTCAACCCGCACCTTCTCCGTGAGTCACATCAGCATGCCGCCTTCGACAGGGCACTGCCCGGTTCCGGCCTTGTCATCCCGGGATCGACTGGCGTGGACACATGGCGGCAGGAGCTGGATAAGTTCCTCCAGGAGACGAAGTTCGATCAGGCATCTGATCAGACGCTCGCGGACATGCTTCTGGCCTTGCACGGCTCTCCGAGCGTCCCGGCAACCACTGCACCGCTTCGGCGCTGTCCATCCTGCGGTGCCAAAGACACGCAGCTCTCGGGTGGTCAGATCGACGTCCCGAAGGCGGGCACCACCTGCCCCGACTGCGGTGCGAAGGTCTACCTCGGCGACGTCCTTCGAACCGAAGAGGAGTACATGCCGGAAGGCTCGAATCGCAGTGCGCTGACACGGATGATGCTGGTCGCCGAACGGCTGACGTCGCTCGGATACATGCAGTTGCTATTCGAGGACGCGCATAGCTACCAGGTCCTAGAACGGACGCTGTTCATCACTGACGGGCCGCTGGGCCTGTTTGGGACGGTCGCACCTCTCAAGCGCCGCTTCCAGCACTACCTCGGTGAGTTCGCCACGCAGTGCGCCGCCAACAACTGCCCTGCCGCCCCTCTCGTCGTGGGTGTTGAGAAGTCTGGTGCGTTCGTAGAACATGCCCAACTCATCGCTCATCTGATCGAGCCAGGCCAGGTCATGTTCCTGACGACGGAGTACATCAACCGAGTAACAGGGCGTCCGCTCAACAATCCCTATGGGTCGGACGAGTTCTACGGACGGCGGTTCATTTATCGGACCAGGGGCGGAGCCGTTCTGGTCTTCACGGTTCCGCCCAAGCCGGGAGTCACGCCCTACGGCGACCCGGGTGGAGAGCTCTGGTCGAGTTATCCGACTCTCCGGCCGGTCTGCGAGGTGCTTGACCACGTGCGGACCCGGCTCTACGAGAACGCAGTAATCCCTGTGGCGCTGGCGCACTCTGCCGCCGCTTTGCCGTTGGGCGTGGGTCAATCAGTTCTGCGTGCACTGGTCCAGCAGTCCCTGGGCCTGCCGACCCAGAGTCAAATTCGGCAGACCGGGCCATTCGCAGGTTCGCCTAGGTACTTCAGGTAAGTGCGTCGGAGACCGGGTTCGATAGCACGATCAACTCGCTTGCCGAAGCTCGCTTGAGTTCGTCTCTCGTGCCCCGCAGGTGAGCGGAGTACAGCAGCCGAAACTCAGACACGTCCCGTGCCTTGTAAAGGCTACGGATCAGGTCGGCGACGTCGTAGGTCAGCACCCAGTTTGTGTTCGCGTGGCCGTTCAGAACTCCCGCCAGCGCGATGTGGTCTTCCTCCTTGAAGGCGCTCATGTAGAGCGAACTGCCCTTCTCGACATATGGAGGGTCGACGTATGCGAAGACGTTGTCCTTGGGAAGGTACTCACGGAGTCGTGCCGCACCATCCTGTTTCGTAACGCGGATCTTTCCGCTGAACTCTGCAAGCTTCTCGATGCGGGCTTTGAGGGCGTCCTTGTCGTAACGGGCGTCGATCTTGTAAGAACCTTGCTGTGCGAGGCCGCCGATTACTCCGGCTCCAAGCACACCCGAGCGGCTGGTGCGGTTGAGGTAGAAGGTGGCGAATCCGAGGGCGAGTGGGTCGACATCCATGTCGTGGCGACGGCGATAGATCTCGCGCTGCTTCTTCCACTCGTCGATGTTGAGGGAAGTTTGAGCCAGCAACTTGAGGAAGTCCTCCGACTCCTTCACCATCGCCCTCCAACAGGCATGGATCGCGGGGTCCAGATCGTTGATGACGACCGTGCCGACAACCCCCTTGAGCAGGAGCTCCAGACCGGCGCCGGCACCTCCAGCGTATGGCTCGATGTACGTTGGCTTGTTGAGGCCGAGGGCGTTGATCGTCTGTTCGAAGAAGCCGGCCAGAGTGGCCTTGCCCCCTGGATACCGCAATGGGCTCGCATGGGAACCACGGCGGGAGATGACATCAACCACGGCGGCTCCGTTCGGGTGAATCGGCTGAGTGCGATTCTGACGATTCTAGGGGAGTACCTCTGACAGAAGCTCTGGCGGCCGCAGCCGACATCAATTCCCAGCAGCCGCACGGCAGGTGCGCCTTACGTCTAGAATAGTGATGCTTAAGGCCGTGTGTGGGCGGGCTGGCACGCGTCTAACGGCCGTCTCTTGCGGCTGACGGCCAAGGAGCATATCTATGCGTGGTCAAGTCCCAGGCGCTGGTTCTGCCCGGAGGATCGCCAGGAGCGCGGTGAGGGTGACGTTGCGGACGGGATAGCCGGTGGCGCGCAACCGGGCGGCGAGGGCGTCCCGGGTAAGGCGTCGGCCTTCCCGGTCCTTGCGAGCCATGACCGTGGCTGGCGCGATGGTGACCGCCTGTGCTTGGCCGTACTGAAGCCCGTTGACGCCGGGCAGTGGGTCCTAGCCGGCAATGTCGGCCTGAAGACCGCGAGCGGATCGGCCGCATCGGCGCGCGCGAGACCGCGGAGATCGGATACTGGACGGCCGTGGCGGCCTGCGGTCGCGGCATCGCGTCGGCGGCGGTCATGGCGGCGACCGGGTGGATCTTCGAGAAGTTCACCGGAACAAGCCTGCGGCAGATCATGCTCGTGCACGATGTCGCCAACCCTGCCTCGTGCCGCGTCGCGCAGAAGGCCGGGTATCCCTTCCGCGAACTCAGCCCCGCGAATCCGCCGCACTGGCTCACCGACGGGCACATCCACCTGCGCTCCGGAAGCTGTCCCAGCCAGACGACCGCCAGCTACCCATGCCGAGCAGAGGCCGCCAGCGCCACCGCAGTCCGCACTAAATGAGCCAAGCCGGGCAGGTGCGATGTTTCTGCGGATGCGGTTTCTGGATCGACGTGTCTGTACGCCATGTGCCGCGAAGCGGCCGTGACGGGTCCGCGGTTCGGGGTCGGTCCTGACCCGGATGTTTGGGGGCCGAGCGCGGACCGCCCGGATCACAACCTCGATCCCCGCACGCCCCGGTGTCACACGGGACTTCACAGATTCGGCCTTGCTGCTGTCATTGGCCGGCGACCCGATTGCCGCGGCAAAGGGCTTGAGCAAGTCGGACCGCAAGAGCATGCGCCTGCTGGGCAGTCTCCTGGACCCAAACCACCCGGCATGGCGGCCTCTTGGGACAGAGTCGGCCCGTCGCGGCCACACCGCCGTGGATTTCATGATGGGCTCCGAATAGCAGGCCGCCAGCGACGCTGGGGACGGCCTGCCGCAATGAGTGGCGAAGATCGATCCGAGTGTCAGATCGAGTGTCGATCAGGGTTCGTGAACGCTAATCCAAGGCGTGTGAGTGCCTACGACGGTTGGCGTTCTGGCAGGCCAGCGCCCCTGACTTGCATCGATGTAAAAGCGCGGGAGCCTATGGTAAGGAGAAGGTCTACGGTTCGATTCCGTAAGGGGGCTCCATGAGGTATTCACACTTCGCCAGGCTTCATGTTCACATTTGGGTCTGACGTTCTTGTCCGATGGCGTCATGGCGGTCACGGTGGTGGCTGGCGGGTGCTGAGGTTGCCGCTGGTGCGCGGTTTCGGCGCACGGGGCAGCCTGGGGTGGCTGTTGCCTGGTCTGGGAGCCGGCTGGGTTGCCGTGGCGCGGGGCTGCTGGTGCTGGTTACGGGGGCGCGGCGGCGAGGGCGGCGAGGGTGGCGAGGGTGGCGAGGGTGGTGCGGCGTCGTTTGCGGGTGCGCGGGGGCAGGCCAGCGGCGGCGCGGCGCGCGTCGTCTTGCTGCCGGGCCTGGCAGGAGTCCGGGATGCGCTGGTTGCGGACGGCGAGCAGGCAGGCGGTCCACAGGGT
>DASTJM010000045.1:0-89602 GCA_035716545.1 Streptosporangiaceae bacterium | reverse complement strand
CAGCTCACCCCGGCCAGCTCACCCCGGCAAAACTCACCCCGGCCAGCTCACCCCGGCCAGCTCACCCCGGCAAAACTCACCCCAGCAAAACTCACCCCGGCCAGCTCACCCCGGCCAGCTCACCCCGGCAAAACTCACCCCGGCAAAACTCACCCCGGCAAAACTCACCCCAGCCAGCTCACACCGGCCGATCACCCCGCTCGCCCCGCTCCCTCACCGTGTCCATCCCCGGTTCAGGAATGTTGCGCATTCAACTAATGTTCTACGGGACGTCGGTGACGGGCCGGGCGACTGGTGCCGTCTTCGCAGGTGAGAGGATTGATCGATGCCAGCAGTTACCGTAGATGACATTTTGCTACTGCCGCGGATCTCCGAGCCCGACCAAGCCGTCGCGAAGGAGCGCCAGGTACTGGCTGTGACCACAGCGCCATCCGCACTCGAAGGCGAGGGTTTCCCGGTCAGGCGGGCGTTCGCTGGAGTCGACTTGAGGGCGCTTGACCCCTTCATCCACATGGACCAGATGGGAGAGGTCGACTACGCGCCGGGAGAGCCCAAGGGCACGTCGTGGCACCCGCATCGAGGCTTCGAAACCGTCACCTACATTATCGACGGCACCTTCAGGCACCAGGACAGCAACGGCGGCGGCGGGCTGATCACTAACGGCGACACCCAGTGGATGACGGCCGGCGGCGGCATCTTGCACATCGAGGAACCGCCCGAGGACCTGGTCATGAGCGGAGGCTTGTTCCACGGCTTCCAGCTCTGGGTCAACCTGCCTAGAACGATGAAAATGACCCCGCCCAGGTACCAGGACATCAGGGCCGGTCAGGTCGCGCTGCTCAGCTCGCCTGACGGCGGCACGCTGATCCGGATCATCGCGGGCGAGGTAGACGGCTACGCCGGGCCCGGCATCACGCACACACCGATCACGCTGCTCCACGCTACCTTGCAGTCCGGGGCGCAGCTGCGGCTTCCGTGGCGAGCCGACTTCAACGCGCTTGGCTACGTGATGGCCGGGTCTGGCACCGTCGGCGCCGATGGCAGGCCCGTCCGCACCGGGCAGCTGGCCACGTTCGGCCCTGGCGAGGTGCTCACGTTCGCGGCGGGCAGCCGCGCCAGCGGCCCGGCCGAGGGCATGGAACTGCTCGTGCTCGGCGGGCAGCCGATCAGGGAGCCGGTCGCCGCTTACGGGCCTTTCGTCATGAACACCAGAGCCGAACTGGTCAAGGCGTTCGAGGACTACCAGGCAGGCCGGCTCGGCACGATCCCGGCCGCTTCGACCGAGATCCCGCGGGAGCCGCACCCAGGCCACGACATCCTGTAACTCCGAGGCCCGCGAGCCTACGCGGAGGCGGCGGCTAGCCTTCGCAGGGCGCCGCGCACCACGGCGGGGTCCGTTGTCGTCCAGTATGGCGGCAGCGACGCGCGCAGGAAGCCTGCGTACCGTGCCGTGCTCAGCCTGGGGTCGAGCACGGCGACCACGCCACGATCGGTCATCGTGCGGAGCAGCCGGCCAGTGCCCTGCGCGAGCAGCAGGGCCGCCTGCGTCGCCGCCACGGACATGAAGCCGTTCCCGCCGTGCGCGGCCACCGCTCGCTGCCTGGCCGACGCCAGCGGATCATCGGGGCGCGGAAAAGGAATGCGGTCGATAATGACCAGCTGCAACGACGAGCCGGGCACATCAACCCCCTGCCACAGCGACAACGTTCCGAACAAGCAGGTCGGCTCCGACGCGGCGAACTGCGTCACTAGCTGCGCCGTCTGGTCATCGCCCTGGCAGAGCAGCGGGAACCCGATCCGCCCGCGCAGTTCCTCGGTCGCCTGCTTAGCGGCCCGCATGGACGAGAACAGCCCGAGCGTGCGCCCGCCAGCGGCCTCGATCAGCTCGGCGATCTCGTCCAGGTACGAGCTCGCGAGGCCGTCCCGGCCAGGCGGCGGCAAGTGCCTGGCCACGTACAAGATCGCACTGCGCGGGTGGTCGAACGGGGATCCCACGTCAATCCCCGTCCACTCCAGCGAGTGCGGCTCCGCGGACTGCGTGAAGTCGTCAGGGTCGTCCGGCTCGGTCGAGTCCGCGGGATCACCACCGGCGACGCCGGCCTCGGGTGACGGCGCCAGCCCCCACTGCCTGGCCAGCGGCTCGAACGACCCCCCGAGGGCCAGCGTGGCCGACGTCAGCACGACAGTCCGCTGGCCGAAGAGCCGACCCGCCAGCAACCCGCCGACCGCAAGCGGCGCCACCCGCAATGTCGGCGGCCGTCCGGACTCATCCGCCGACGGACGGTCCATCCACACCACGTCGGTTCGGTCGGCTATCGCGGCTCCGTAGGCCCCGAGCATGCGCTCGGCAGCGTCCCCGACCTCGCCAAGCGCGGCAAGGGCGGCCCGCTTGGCAACAATCCGTTCCTGTTCATCGTCGTTGACCTTGGCACTGGTCCGGAACTCGGCGGCGCAGCCGGCCACCGCGTCCCTGACCGACTCGAGCGCCGTCGCGAGCATGTCGTCAAGCAGGTCGAGGCGGCCGGCGGAGATGTCGGCCAGAGCGTGTTCAAGCCCGGAGCCGGAGTCGCGCAGGCGTGCGACCCACTTCTCGTCGATCATCTTGCCGCACCGGCGGGCGGCGAGCTCGATTGCCGGCGCGGAAAGCTCGTCGGTGGCAACCGAAGTGACCCGGTCGGTAAGGTCGTGGGCTTCGTCGATGATCACCACGTCGTGCTCGGGGAAGATGTCGTAGTCCTCGAGCGCGTCGATCGCCAGCAGCGCGTGATTGGTGACCACGATGTCGGCCTTGCCGGCTTCGTCGCGGGCGAGCTCGGCGAAGCACTCGCCGCCGAACTGGCAGCGCTGCACGCCGACGCACTCGCGGGCGCTGACCGAGACCTGGCGCCAGGCCTGCTCGCTGACGCCGGGCACCAGCTCGTCGCGGTCACCGGTCTTGGTCTGCGCGGCCCATTCGTGCAGCCGCTGCACCTGGCGCCCGATCGCCGAGACCGCCCCCGGGCCGAAGAGCGCCTCGCCAGGCTGCTCCTCAGGTCCGCCGCGCAGCCGCTGCAGGCACAGGTAGTTCCGGCGGCCCTTCAGGATCGCGTACTCGGGCGCCCGCCCCAGAACGGGCGTCAGGGCGGCCACCAGCCGGGGCAGGTCCCGGTCGACTAGCTGGCGCTGCAGCGCGATCGTCGCGGTGGAGACGACGACGGTGGCGCCCTCGCCGATCGCGTGCCTGGCTGCGGGCACGAGGTAGGCGAGTGACTTGCCGGTCCCCGTCCCTGCTTGAACGGCGAGGTGCTCGCCGGTCTCGATCGCCCGCTGCACCGCCCTGGCCATCGTCACCTGCCCGGGGCGCTCAGAACCGCCGATCCCGGCCACGGCCGCCGACAGCAGCCCGGCAACATCGGCGTCAGCGGCGCTGCGGGCACCCGCGCTCGCGGGCTCAGCGGAAGGTGACATGTGTGAAAACGTACCTCAGCAGGTGACGTCAGCCCGTCTCATCCTGGCCACGGCGAGCCCGCCGAAAACAACAATGTAGATGCCGAACGACGCCAGCCCGTGCCAGATGTCTACCCATGTGATCGGCGTCCGCAGCAGCGCGTCGAAGCTCAGCCAGAAATGCGTCGGCAAGTACGGGTGAATGGCCGAGACCTGGGTGATCGCATCCAGGATCTCGCTCACCATCGCCACGACCAAGATCGCCGCCATCACCGCGATCGCGTGCTGAGTGAACGTGGACAACGCGATCCCGATGGCGCCAAGCGCGGCGAGCCCGATTGTCACGTACGCCACGATCATCGCGAGCCTGCCAAGCGCGTCGATCAGCGACACGGTCTCGCCGGACAGGAGCGTCACCGGCCCGATGGGAAACAGCAGCGCCCCCATCAGAAGGCCCACCCCGGCGACGATCACGCACGCGGTGAAGGAGAATGCCACGATCATGACGTACTTGGTGACGAGCAGCCTGACCCGCCCGGCCGGGACCGTGAGCATCGTGCGCAGCGTTCCGAGCCCGGCCTCGCCGGCCACGCTGTCACCGGACACCACGGCGACCGCTAGCGGCAGCACCAGCGTAAGCAGGACAAAGATCGCCAGCAGCGACAAGAACACGCCGTTCTCCGTCACCTGCCCGATGAACTGGCCGGCTCCCGACGGCCCGCCCGCACCCGGCGGCGGCGTGTTGATCCTGAGCACGATACCCAGGAAGATCGGGGCGGCGGCGAGCAGCGCGAGGACGGCAAGGTTGCGCGGACGAAGGTAGACAATTCTTATTTCTGAACGAAATAGGCGCAGCCAGTGCCGTAGGTGACTGGGTCGCTCAGCCTGCGGGCCAGCTGTCAGCACGTCCCCAGTGCCAGCCGGGAGCCCGGTGCCAGCCGGGAGCCCGGTGCTAGCCGTTGACATCGAAGCCCTCACCGGTCAGCTGGACGAACAGGTCCTCCAGACTCGGCCGCACGATCTCCAGCCCTCGGACACCGATGCCGGCGGCGACAAGCTCCGCGTTGATCACCTCGGGTTCGTGCTCTCCCAGTTGCCCGCTGACACTGTCATCGGCCTGGGCTATGTCGGCCAGCCCGAGCTTCTTGAGCTGCTGGACCGCTGAGGCCGGGTCGGTCGTGCGGATCAGGATTCTCGGCTCGCCGCGGCTGCGCAGCTCGCTCAGCGAACCCTGGAAGACAAGCCTGCCCGTGCTCATCACCCCGACGTGCGAGCAGATCTGCTCGACCTCGGCCAGCAGGTGCGACGACACGAAGACTGTCGTGCCGTCACAGGCGATCTGCTTGATCAGCGCCCTGATCTCGCGCGTGCCCTGCGGGTCGAGACCGTTGGTCGGCTCGTCCAAGATCATCAGGTCGCGCGGCTGGAGCAAGCCGGCGGCGATGCCGAGGCGCTGCTTCATGCCGAGTGAGTAGACGCGATAGCGCTTGCCGGCGGCTGCCAGCAAGCCGACCTGGTCGAGTGCCCGGTCGATCCTGGCCCTGGCGGTAGCGGGGTCGGCTGACCGGTCGGCGGCGTCGTACCTAGCCAGGTTTTCCCTGCCGGACAGGAACGGATAGAACGCCGGGCCCTCCACCAGTGCCCCGACTCTCGGCAGCACCCCGTCCAGGCCCGCGCTCAGCTCGGTGCCGAGCAGCCTGAAGGTGCCGCTCGTGGGATGCACGAGGCCGAGCAGCATGCGGATCGTGGTGGTCTTGCCTGAGCCGTTCGGCCCCAGGAATCCGTAGACGCTGCCGGGCGGCACCGCCAGGTAGAGGTCGTCTACCGCCAGCTGGCCGCTGCGGAACCGCATCGACAGGCCCGCCGTCGCGATGGCAAGCGTCGCGTCTGAGCGGATGCGTTCGATCTCGGCCTGGCGGGCCCGGTTGGCCGCGCCGGGCAGGCCGGTGCCGTCAGGCGGGCCGGTGCCGGCCAGGGCGGTGCTGTCAGCCAGGCCGGTGCGACCCAGCATGGGACTGGCCAGGTCCGCAGCGGCCGGTTCTTTCGAGGTCACTTCACCTTCGCCGCGTCGGCGTACAGCACGGCCGGGGTGACCGCGCCGATCAGCACCTTGCCCTTGCTGGTAATCAAGGCCGAGAACAAGGTAGTACGCAGCAGCTTGCCAGAACCCCAGCTGCCGTGCACCGGCGTGGCCGCGTTGAGCAGGACCCGGATCAGCGCGGCGAACTCGTTCTCTGGCTGCGGCAGCCCGGCATAGGCGCGCATGATCACGACCGAGCCGGTGACCGGGCGTGCCATGATGACGCCTGGGTGGTGCGACTGGAACTTCGGCGCCTGGGGGTTGCCCGGCGCGAGCATCGGCATTCCCTGAACGCTGAGCGCTGGCATCATGAGGCCGGCCTGGAAGACGCCGACCGACAGCCAGCCGCTGCCGAGCACCTGAGCCCCGGGCAGCTCGCCGCCGGCCTGGATCGCGCCGATGGGCGGTATGCCAGGGAGGTCGCTGCCGGGCATGTTGGCGCCAGGGAGGGTCAGCGGGAAGAGTATCGGCGAACGCAGGCCCGGCGGGTTCGGGTAGCCGCCCGGATTGCGCTTGGGTGGCATGGTTATCTTGATGCCCTGGCTGGCCTTGCTTTCCTTGCTTTCCTTGCCGAACGTCTGCGGCTGCGGGATGAGGTGGATGCGTGGCGTTGCATGCCAGCCGAACCCGCCGATGCGGCCAAGGCCCTTGTGAATACCGAAACCGGGCAGGCCGCCGAGTCCGGGCAGGCCGCCGAGGCCGGGCAGGCCGCCCAAGCCGGGCAGGTGCTCGGTCTTGACGTGCGCGCCGGCCGGCGGCGTGAAGGTGAAGTTCGACATGGCCGGCGTCGTCAGGCTCAGCGAGGTGAACCCGATCTGGAACGCCGGGCTGGCGGTGCCCCGCCCGAATACCTGGAGCGCAAGCGGCAGGTGAGTCTGGGCGTCGACCGCGACTACGATCCGGTCGATCAGCGACTCGCTGGTGCGCGGGGCGATCTCAAGCTGGTAAGCAGCGCGGCCGGCGACGTCCGCCGTGCCGCTGACGGTGACCTTCGTTGTCGGGCCGATCGCCTTGAGCAGCTTGCTCACCGCCTGCTGCGGTGTCAGCGGTCGCACTTCGAAGGGTCGCGCGTGGATCATCTTCGCCATGTAGTTCCGGTTCAAGCGCAAGATCAGGGAGCGGCCGTGCCCGTGCAGAAGGCGCGCCCTGAGCTCCTTCAAGCACACCGCAGACGGCTTGACCACGACGCAGTGGTCCGGCGCTTTGCCTGGCAACGCGTGCGCGATCCGCGGGCGAGCCTGCTTGAATTGCCTGATCTGAGCCGGGGTCGGCAGCGCAGGCAGAACGTAATGAGTCGCTCTCTGGTTATGGCTCTGCCAGAGCCAGACCTGGTCACCATTCACCCGCAGGTCGGTCTCGCCGAACGATACCGGCAGCGCGATCCTCACGTGCCTGGGACCGGCATACCAGACGTCGACCGTATGGGTGCCGGTGAGCAGGGATGCCGCGTTCAGCGCCGGTGAGGACAATCCGGCGATGTCGGGGATATCGGGGAAGCCCAGGCTGGCGCTCTCTTTGATCACGCCAGAGAAGCCCGCAGGGACCTTCGCGTGGTGCATTGCCACCAGCAACTGGGCTGGAGTCTGTCCCGGCAGTGGCGGGGCGGCGGCATTCGCGAGCGTCGTCGCCGTCAGCACGCCAGTCGCGACGACGATGGCACCCGCCGACATCCAGGAGAACTTGCTGCTCAAGACCTGCCGCAGCCTCATTGCGAACCTCCTCGGGCGGTCGATCACTCCGATCGCTGCCGCCTTCTGAGTGCGACCGCAGGCCGCCGTGCACGGCAGCCTGCCCATCTGAAGCATACCCAGGCGGCGCAACGTAAATGGCGATCGAGCCGGCCGGCCTATTACAGCACCACCGGCGGCCACAGATCATGGCCGGCCGCGATCGGGTTACCAGGCCATGCCTTCAGCGCCTTGACGTTATCCTGGGCCGGGTATTTGTGCGCAGCCGGCCCGTCGGCGAAGGCCCGCAGCACGTTCGCGGTCACCCGCCTGGTGAACCGGCCGCAATCCCGGGTGATGCCCCAGCCATAAAGCGGCGGCGCGAACGACTCGACCCATCGCATCGTGCCCGCGTTGAAGACACCAGCGCCGCTGCTATGGGTGTAATAAGCGGAGTCAGCGTAGCTGTTGACGCCATGACACGTCAGCGGGGAATGCGACAGAATCTGAATCGGCCGCTCAAGCGGGTAGCCGGGATTGACCCTGTCGTACTCGATACCGATAAGCGACTTGAACTTGGTGCCTTTCCGTGCGCCGGTTCCGGCGAACATCCAGGCGCCAGGCGTGGCGACCACATAGTCAGCGACAGTCGGATAGCTCTCGTACAGGGTGCCGATCACCGATGATTCGGGATCGGGGTGCGGCGGTTCCCTGTAGTCATTGGTGACCAGGGCATTGTCTTTGCCGTAGAGCGGGTCATGCCTGTAGTCGGTCCGGTAGCAGATCACCAGCCGGTCAGGCCCGAGTTCGCCCGGGGCGAGCCTGACCCGCCTGAACATCGCATTCGCGCCCATGAACGCCAGGTTGCAGCCGCGATCGCGGGCCGCGGTCACGTGCCAGCGCTCCTGCGGCGTCCAGTACTCGTCGTGCCCGGGCGACACGAAGGCACTGGCGCCGTCGAGCACGTTGCCGTCCCTGGCTATATCGATGCTGGTCAAATACGCGAGCGGCAGACCCATGCGTTCGGCGAGGTTGATCAGCTTGCGTTCGTAAACCTCGAACAGGTAGGCGCCCGAGCGATCGTATGGCCGATCGAGGCTGACCGCCCGCGCGCGGTCGGCGTAACTGCCGTCAGGTCCGAGGTAAAGGTCGTAGCCGCCCCAGGTGTTGTACGCCTGCCAGGTCGAGACTCCGCTCTTGAGCACGACCTTGCCCGCGGTGCTGGCCGAGCGCACCGTGATGGGCACGTACCGCTGGCCGCTGTGAGCGTCGAGTCGGAGCATGTACGCACCGGCCGGCCATTGATCGGTGGGCACGCTGAGCGACCTGCCCCAGTGGGTGCGAACGGTGTTCGTATCGGCGACCCTGGTTGCCCGGCGCTGCCGGTGCCCGCGAACCGGCCCTGATTCCCAGACCCTTCGAGCGAGGTCACCCCGGTACCAGCCCATCCGAAAAGCTTTGACCGTAAACTCACGAGACGTCGTGGATACGTAGAGATGAACAGGCTCGCCCGGCAACACACTTACCTGGCCGGCATATCCCAGGATCGCATCAGGTGCCCCGGCTTTCTTGATCCACCAGTCTTTGTCACCAGGCAGTGAATTCTCCGGGGTCACGCTGCGCCTGGGGTGTTTAGCCGGCCCGCCGCCACTAGGCGAAGAGTGAGGCCCGCAGCCCGCTAGCGCCGCCGCCGCTCCCGCTGCCGGAATTGCCGCCGCCGCGCCGGCCGCGGTGGTGATAAACGAGCGCCGCGAGTAGCTCTCAGGACGGCTCATGCATTAAGCATGCCGCAGTACGCGCGCGTTATTGCTCTCGTCCGGGGGTTTTAGGAAGCGCCGTGCGAGAGTTTTACCTTCAGATCGCAATTGACTCAAGCGCAAGTCTGAACCGATCCTCCCAGTCGGCAAGCGACCTCGTGGGTTCCAGCGCTGGCGGCTTTATCCGTTGCAGATAAGCCGCCGCCGCCCTGACCACATCGGCCGGGCGTTTCGAGGTCACCGCCGCATCGCCGAACTGCAACTCATGCTGCAGGTTGTCCCGCCCATGACCCTGGACAAGATCGAGCAGCAGCAGTGGCCTGCCCACGGTCCGCGCTTCCATGCACGTGCCGCCCGAGCTCGTGATTACCAGGTCGGACGCGGCCATCAGTTCGGGCATCCGGTCGGTGAAGCCGAATACCTGCAGCCTGGACCGGCGCTGAGCCACCGCTTTCAGCTTGCGCTCCAGCCTCGGGTTGTAGCCGGCTACCGCCAGCACGGCGAGCCCGGCATCAGCCAGCGCGTCGGCGATCTCCGCGAGCGGCCCGAGTCCCCTGCTGCCCGCGATCAGCAGCACGCACCGGTCCTGGTCGGCCACGCCGAGCCCGATCCGGGCCGAACGCTGTGTTGGCGGCCGGTAGAACTCCGGCCTGACCGCGGGCGGGATCACGATGACCCGCGCGTCCGGCTGGAATCTGTGCACGGCTGGCTCCGCCGCCACCGAGGTGACCAGGTAAAGGTCGACGTTGGCATGGATCCACAGCCGGTGCGGCAACGCGTCGGTGCAGAACACCACATGACGCATCGACGGGTAACGGGCGGCCACCGTGCTCACGGCCGACGCCCCGGTCGGGCTGATGGAGATGACGAGCTGGACGGGATGCCGGTCGAGATAGTCGCGGAGCCTGGGCACCAGCTTGAACCGCCCGGCCGCGTCCGCGTGCAGGGCCAGCCTGCTGCCCGTCCGCAAGGCTGCATAGTGAAAGGCGTCGTAGAGCCCCGGTATCGCCATCGCGGTGCGGAAGGTCTTCTCGGCGGCGGGACCCCAGCCCTGCCCGGTCAGCCACGTCGCGTCCAGAGTGCAAGTAGTCCAGCCGAGAGCTTCCAGCGTCGCCGCGCACGCGATGGCCGCCGTCTGATGGCCTGTGCTGATCGAGCCGGGGACAAGCAGTGCACGGCGATGCGGGCAGCCCAACTGAATCCCTCCCCCTTCCGGTGCCGCGGCACGTCCGTTAGCTGGCACCGGCAATGACAGTACAGCGCATCATGGTGCGCGCTGTGCTATTGCACCAGAGCCGAACGTGATATTCCTTTCATCAAAGACAGCCTCTGGTGCAGTTAGTTAGCCAATTGTCCTAATTAAAACAGATAAGCGACACCCCCGGACCCGCCGAATTCCGCAACTTGATACCTTTACTACGAGTAATATGAGTACAGGTTTGCGATACCGGGCGAGCCAGACCGTGCAGGGCACGACCGGGCGGCACGACCGCCGCTGGCCCGCATCCAGTGAGCGAGCAATCCAGCCCTTGGCCTGAGGCCGGCCCGCAACAGCAACAGGCGGTCCGCGCGGCTCACCGGCCCGGGGCCAGACCGCCCACGCCGCGCTGCGACCGCAACTGAACCCGTCCGGCCGTCGCAGACGTTATGTTCTGATGATGCAAGCCCCGACATGACTTCGGCCGGTCTGGGCAGGATCACTTCGATCTGTGGTGGCATAGCGACCTGACCGTGAAATGGCCAGCGGCGCGCGCTCCCATTTTCGCAACGGAGGCAATCCTCAGGATGCCCTCAGCTAGCTTCCAGCCGGGCGGCGCTTACTGTAGGAGTGGTCTTGGCGAAATATGGCCACTTACGCCACGCGGCCCGCAGCGACCAGCCACGCCACAGGCTGGCCAGCGCCGGCTGCCGGTGAATTAGGTCCGGATCGGTTCTGGCCGCGGAAACCAAGTACGCTGGCACCGAGCGAAGGTGGTGGAGATGCAGGACGATCAGGGCAACGGCAGCGGCCAGCGACCTGAGGGATCCGATCCGGAGCGGGGCGACGCTGGATCGGATCAGCATGGCAATAGTCCCGGCCAGCCCAGCGCGGATCGAGACGCCGCTCCCGGGTCCGGGATATCTGACATCTCCGGCGGCGTGGCCACACCGCATGCGACCAGCGATCCGGACCCGGACCCGGACTCGAGCACGAGTTCGAGCCAGCCAGGTCTCGGGCAGCCAGGCCCATTCGCTAGTCAGCCGTCGTACGGCCCCGAGAGCCAAGGTGGCAGCCAGGCGGGCCAGCCCGGTTTCCCGGCGAGCCAGCCCGGTTACGGCCACTCGCCATTCACCCCGCCAGGCCAGCCCGCCTACGGCCAGCCCGGCCCGTCCGGCCCGCCGGGCCAGCCCGCCTATGGCCAGCCCGCCTACGGCCAGCCCGCCTACGGCCAGCCCGGTCAGCCCGCCTACGGCCAGCCCGGCTTCGGACCCGGGCACCCCGGCTACCCGGGCTACGCCCCCGGACATCCCGGCGGCTCGGCCCAGCCCGGATATGGCAATCCGGCCTTCCACCAGACCGCCCCTTACGGCTACCCGGCGGCTTACGGACAGCCTGGCGGCTACCTGCCGCCGCCCACCTCAGCCGCACGCAGGCGCAGGAACGCGCTGACCTACCTCATCGTCGCCGTCGTGGCAGCGGCCGCAGGCGCTGGCGTCACGGCCTACTTCGCCGGCAACAGCCCGTCGAACACCTCAGCCAGCGGGCCCGTCAATGGCGGCAACCCGAATGGCAACAACGGCGGCAATGGGTTCCCGCAGTTCCCCAACGGACCCGGGGGAAATCCAGGCGAGAACCCAGGCGGATCCGTGCCAAGCTCCACCGAGCGTGCCGTAATCAGCAAGGTCAAGCCCGGCCTGGTCGACATCTCGAGCAACTTGCAGTACCAGGGCAGCCAGGCCGCCGCTACGGGCATGGTGATCAGCAGCGACGGGCTCGTCCTGACCAACAATCACGTGATCACCGACACCACTCAGCTTTTCGCCACCGTCGTCGCGACCGGGCAGCGCTACTCCGCGACCTGGCTGGGCTACGACGCCACCGATGACGTGGCCGTGATCAAGCTGAACAACGCTCACAACCTCAAGACCGTCCCCCTAGGCGACTCGTCCGCGCTGAAGATCGGCGCCGGAGTCGTCGCCATGGGCAACGCCGACGGGGCCGGCGGCGTGACTCCCGCATCGGGCACCATCACCGGGCTGAAGCGCACGATAACCGCGAGTGACAGCGGCGAAGCCACCAGCGAGACGCTGCACGGAATGATCGAAACGAACGCCGGCATAGTGCCAGGCGACTCAGGCGGCGCGCTCGCGGACACGACCGGCCACGTGATCGGAATGAACACCGCCGCCGCGACCGGCAGTTTCGGCGCGGAGAATATCGGCTTCGCCATCCCGATCAACAAAGCTCTGTCGATCGCCGGCAAGATCATCCATGGTCAGGGCAGCAAGACGATCAAGATCGGTTCCAGCGGGTTCATTGGCGTGCTCGTGCCGGCCGGCCAGGCCAGCCAGCCGAGCGATCCGCGCAAGCAGCGTCAGCGCCAGGCACAGCAAGACGAGAACAACGCCGGTTTCCCAGTGCCGCCTGCGACCCCGGCCTGCCTGGCCAATGACCTCAACGCAGGCGTGCCGGCCCGCTCGGCTCCTACCAGCAGCGGCGCGCTGATCATCGGCGAACTCTGCAACACGCCTGCTGACAAGGCCGGCATCATCGCCGGGGACGTCATCACGGCGGTCGGCCAAAACAAGGTGACCTCGCCCCAGGACCTGACCAAGATCATGCTGACTTACAAGCCGGGCGAATCAGTGCAGGTCACGTGGGTTTCGCTCAACGGCGCCACGCATCACACCGCGATGACGCTGATCGAGGCACCGCCGCACTGAAAACCACAAGCAGGCTGAAAAAATGACGGCCTGACTCCGCCTGGCAGCTAGCTAGCCGCGGAGCCAGGCCGTCATTTTGTCCGCGCAATCCTCGATCGCCGCGAGGGACACGTACTCGCCCTTGGCGTGCGCCAGCGATGGTTCACCCGGGCCGAAGTTGACCGCTGGGATGCCGAGCGCGTCAAATCTCGCGACGTCAGTCCAGCCGAGTTTGGCTCTCGGCTCGCCGCCCATCGCGGCGACGAACGAGGCCGCCGCAACGTGGCGAAGACCAGGCCGCGCACCGCCGGCCACGTCCACGATCGTGACCTCCCATCCGCCGAACACCTCGCGCACGTGATCGACAGCGTCCAGCGCCGACCGGTCAGGGGCGAACCGGTAGTTGACGGAGACTACGCACTTATCGGGGATGACATTCCCCGCGACCCCGCCAAGGACGCGCACAGCGTTGAGCCCTTCCCGAAACCGAAGCCCGTCGACGTCGGGTTGCCGCGCCTCGTAGCCGCGCAGTACGTCGATGATGGCACCGGCCTCGTGGATGGCGTTGCGCCCCATCCAGGACCTGGCGCTATGCGCGCGCTCGCCCCGAGCCTGGATGTCCGCACGAAGCGTGCCCTGGCAGCCGCCTTCCACCACGCCGCCCGTCGGCTCGAGCAAGACTGCGAAATCGGAACTGAGAAGCTCAGGGGCAGTCCTGCTCAGGCGCAGCAGTCCATTGCGCTCGGATTGAACTTCCTCGCAGTCGTAGAACACGAAGGTCACATCCATGACCGGGGCGCTCACCCGGGCTGCCAGGGCGAGTTGCACCGCGACCCCGGCCTTCATGTCCGCTGCGCCGCACCCGTACAGCGCGCCGTCCCTGACCGCCGACGGCAGGTTATCGGCGACCGGCACAGTGTCGATATGCCCCGCAAGCGCGACGCGCCGCGACCGGCCAAGCTCGGTCCTGGCCACTATGGAGTTGCCGTCCCGATGCACTGTCAGATGCGGCAGCGCGCGCAGCGCGGCTTCGATCTCGTCGGCGAGCGGCCCTTCATCTCCGCTAACCGATTCGATATCAACGAGCCGTGCGGTCAGGTCGGCCGCGCTAAGCGCGAGATCAAGCCCCATGACGGGAGCATAACGGGCCGCCAGGCCCGGCTACCTCAGCACGGCAATCTGGCGCCCGGGCTCGGCTGCGGTGTCAGCGGCGACGACCTTGGCTGCCTGGCTCGGAACCGCGGCAGGCGGCAGGTCTTCGGTTAGCGTTGGTTCGGATAGCAGCGGGGCCAGCTCCGGGCGCTTGGCCGAGATGCCGTCGCCGCTTGAGATGCCGTGGAGGCGCCGGCTGATGTAGGGCGCGGCATGCTCGGTGACCCATTCGAGGTCGCTCCACCTCGCGTGGAGCCACGAGAACGCCGAGCCTTTGGAGCCTGGCCGCATGGCCGCCTGGGCATCGAGTGGCGAGCGCCAGTCGTCTGCCACGTCGAGGCCGGCCACCTCGCTCGCGAGCAGCGCAACCCGCCGGTGACCGTCAGAAGAAAGGTGCAACCGGTCCGGTGACCAGAGCCTGCGGTCAGTCAGAACTCGCATCGGCCACAGGTCAGCGAGCAGACAGTCGTATTTGGCGGCGATCTCGCGTACGTGCATGCTGAAGACGGCGGCCTTGCCACGGATGAGCCTGAGCACGGGAAATGCCTTCGGGTCGAATCCGGTAAAGGCCATCACCGTGCAGCCCGCGGCCGTCAACCTGGCGACCGCGGTCTCGAAGGTCTCGGCGAGCTTGTCGGGGTCCGTGCGGAGCCTGAGCATGTCGTTCCCGCCTGCGGCCAGGCTGACCAGGTCCGGCCGCATCGCGACGGCCTGGGGCACCTGCTCGTCGAGCACTTCGCAGACCAGCTTGCCGCGGATTGCGATGTTCGCGTAGCGCAGGCCGGGGTACTGGCTGGCCAGTTCCTCGGCGAACCGGTCAGCCCAGCCGCGACAGCCTGTGCCATCGGCGCACGGATCGCCCACGCCCTCGGTGAAGCTGTCACCCAGAGCGGCGAATGACCGGAATTCCCGCATGCTCGATTCCCCCGTCCTATCAGCTATTGACGGCACCGCGGCCACCGGCTGCCAGGCGGGGGCTGGGTGCGGACCGGAGCGGTTATTCCCACCCAGGCCCAAGGCTCACGGCTGGAAACAAGTCATGACCACTGTCGGGGACGATGCTGGCCAAGCCTTGACTAAGCGCGAGCGGCGCGCACCGCAAGGCCGCGCGATCGCACCGCAAGAGCGGCGCAAGGGCGCCGCATTACATGGCGCGGGTCTTTGCGAGCGACAAGCACCGGTGCGTCGAACGCAGGCTGACCACCAGCGGAAGCGCCCCGGCCCTCAGTTGAGGCGCCATTCTCCCTGCCCGGTGTCGAATCCCAGAAATAGGAAAATCGCTCACCTTCTGGTCCAGTCGGCGGGCACTCAGGTACGGAGTCATTCGTTAGGCATATCCTCCACCAGGCGATCAAGCAGTTTCGCGGGGAAGAACTCATTCAGTATCTCGGCTCCAGGGTATTCCGCCACGCCAGCGAGAGTAGTCCAGCGACTGGCCAGAAGGCCATGTCGGGATTTCGCCTGACTGCCTCGCCGGGGCGTTACCCACTTGCATTAGGTAGCGCATGAGCGACTCCGGAGGGTTTCTCCATGCGTAGCGTGTCCGGTAGCCAACCGCGAGCGCCCGGAGATCGCCAAGCTGATCCGCGCGGCGGCCTGCCAGTGCGCCGGATACGGCTGGCTGACTGGCGCCCATGCCAAAGCGGCCGAGCTACTCGCGAGCCGCGGCAAGCCGGCCGTACAGGTCGCGAGACACCTGGCGGGCTCCAGCGCCATCGGCGACGAGGCAAGCGCGGGCTTGCTGCTGCGCGCCGCGGCTTTAGAACCTGTGGCTCGATCCGGCACAGGCGGCATCCTGGGTCAGCATCGCCGCGGATTTCCAACCGGGCTCGGCGGCGAACCGGTCGGCCAGCCAGCTTCTGCTCGGCAAGGCGCTCGCGCTTGCCGGTCGCCTGACCAAGGCACTCAAGGTGCTTGAAGAGCTGACTGAGCACAGCCATGAGGACCACCGCGGCTGGGCCGAGACGGTGAGCTGGCGTGCCTGGGTGCGGTTCCTGGCCGGGCGGCCTGACCAGGCTAAAGACGAGCTGACCGCAGTGCTGGACGCACTGCCCCGAAGCGACCTAGCCGCCGTAGCTGAGCTGCGACAACGACGCTTGATCCTGGCTCTGGAATCCGGGGCGCAGCCGGCCGAGGACGATGAGGCCGGCCTCCGCGACCACCTTGCCGGCACCTCAGGAATGCCAGCCGCTGAACTGTCCGCCCTGCTGGCCGCAGCGGCGTGCCGTCGCGGCGCCATGCACGCGCGGCACTATGCGGCAGCCGCCGCCGAGAGCTACGGCAAGGTCGCCGACGACGACGTGGTCAGGCACCTCGAAGGCTGTACTGGCTAGCCCGGGCACAAAGGGCCCTCGGCGACCACGAGGCGGCACTGGCGTGCTGCGAGCGCGGCGTGCTCCTAGCTGAGCAGCGCCAGCTCGGCAGCATGCTGCCGCGATTCGCCGCCGCGCTGGCCAGGTACCAGCTGAGCTCAGCCGATCTGAACGGCGCGGCCCGGCATGCGGCGTGCGCGGTGACGGCCGCGACAGTTACCGGCAGCGATCATCTGATAGCGATCGCTTCTGCGGTAAAGGTCAAGGTCCGCCAGGCGGAAAGGTTCGCAGCCGTGCTGCCGGACGGGCCGCGGATCGCCCGGCAGGATGAGAGATCGGCGGCCTCCTGTGACCCAGCTGCCATGACTGAGCCGGCCGCGGAGGGGAAACTCGTTAGTGCCCGCAGCGAGCTCGACCGCCTCAGCCAACGGGAATTACAGGTGGCACCGCTCGTCAGCCAAGGTCGCACCAACGCGCAAATCGCCAGAAGGCTCGGGCTCAGTAGCAAGACAGTGGCGACGTACCTCGCCCGGATCTTCAAGAAGCTGGTTGTCTCCTGCCGAGCCGAGGTAGCCACGATCGTCGGTCGTTCGGCTCACCAGTAAGTCGCAGCGGCGCTGAGTGGATGCGGTTCAGTGGTGCCTGCCCGGCCGGGCGGGTTAGGCTTCGCGGGCGGCCGCACTACGCGGCCCAGCTGACCCAGGAAGGAGGCGCGATGGCCACTCATCACCAGGCGCCTTTGGAGACTGGCCGATAGCAGTCCCCGGTCGCGCCTTTACTCAGTAGAGGAATGACATGACTTCACAACCAGCTTCACAATCGATCTCGCCGGGCCGGACCGACGACATCCCGGCTAGCTGGGACGAGCGCACGATCTTGACCACCTTCCTGGACTACGCCCGCGATACCGTCCATGCGAAGTGCACGGGCCTGTCGGATGCCGATGCCCGCCTGGCCCCATTGCCTGGCTCACCGCTCATGACAATTTCCGGGCTGATCAGCCACCTGCGCTGGGTCGAGGCGTCGTGGATCGAGAAGAAGCTGCTTGGCCGCACGATCGACCCGCCGTGGACCGACGAAGATCCCGATCGCGAGTTCCGGATCGCAGTCGAAGTGCCGCTCGCTCAACTGCTAGCGGAATACCGGGCTGCCTGCGCACGACACCGTGAGCTCGTGGCGTCCCTGCCCCTGGACACCCGGTCCAGGGGGGACCTGGGCCGGGCCGAGCCGGTAACGCTGCGCTGGATCCTGATGCACCTGACCGAGGAAACGGCCAGGCACAACGGCCACATCGACCTTCTTCGGGAACTCGCTGACGGTGTGCGCGGAGTATAAGGGCTAAGCTCTTGCCGGCCCAGTCGCCAGGCTGGGCCGGCAACAGGCCCGTCCGTAGGGGTCTGTCCTGACTGCACGGCCAGCCCCCAGGCCTGGGACTATTTTCCTGTCCTGTCACCTGCCGCCACCCGCCAATGCCGGGCCAAGGAGAGCTGCTTGCGAGCCAGGATCCGCCGCATCGCGAATGTCGTTGCCGCAGCCGCCGTCGCCGGGGCGCTGCTGACCGTTGCCGGGAAGGGCTGGGGGCCACTGCCTGCCCTGGGGCAGTTACTTGCGCCGGGAACAGGGGTGTGGGCCGTCGCCGCCGCGGTGCCGACCGCGCATCGCGAGCAACTTCGGCTTCCCGGACTGCGGCAGCCGGTCACCGTATCATTCACCTCCGCTGGAATCGCGTCAATCACGGCGGCCACAGATCACGACCTTTACCTCGCGCAGGGCTATGTGACTGCCTACTACCGGCTCACTCAGATGGATCTTGAACGAAGACTGGGCGAAGGCAGGATCTCGCAGCTCGGGGGGATTAGCGGGCTCGCTTCAGACGAGTTCGAACTCAAGGCTCGGCCTCTGGCGCACCGCCAGGGCGGCCTAGTCAGCGACACCGCGTAACCACCCGGCCGCGCAAGCGCTGACTGCCTATGCCCGAGGCGTCAACGACCGGCTGGCCCAGCTCAGGGCCAGCGGGCAGTGGCCCGCGATCTACCAGCTGACAGGTGTTCGCCCGCGGCCCTGGACGCCAGCGGACAGCCTGGCGATAGAAGAGATCTTCACCCAGCAACTCGATTTCACGACCATCCCGCTCGACTACGCATTACTGGAAAAGTCACTCGGAGCCGGGCTGACGATGGACTGGTTCCCTGTGCGGGCAGCAACCGGCCAGCAGCCCTACGATCCCGGCTCCTACCACGACATGGCGCTGGCACAGCTGCCCGCGGCCAATGCTTCGACGCCGCTCAGGTGCCCGCCGCCGTCGGCGGCACATCCTGGTGCTTACTACTGGCGTGGCGCCTGGCACCGCATCCGGCAGGTGCGCTACAGCATCCCGGTCCGCGGCTCACCGCCGGTCCTGCGCAAGGTCGACCTGACGGTGCACGGCCCGGTCCTGACCATGGACGGTCAGACCACCTCGGTCGACTGGATGGGCGACATCCCGTCTCCTGACCTGGCCGCGATCCTGTCAGTGGACCGTGCGGGCAACTTCTCGGAATTCCGTGATTCGCTGCTCGGCTGGGGGGGCACCCGCCGTAAATTTCGCGTACGCCGACGATGAAGGAAATATCGGGATAATCGGGGCTGGCTGGTACCGCAGGTGCCGCGAGACGCAACTCCGTGGCTGCCGATGCCCGGCACTGGCAGCTCAGACGTTACCGGGGTTGTTCCCTTCGCGGCGGTACCGCAGGTCTACGACCCGCCGAGCCATACGATCGTCACGGCGAATCAGCGTCCTGTGAGCAATAACTATCCTTACTACCTTGGGACTTCGCTCTATTTCGATCCCGGCTATCGTACCGGCGAGCTGAATCAGTTCCTGGGCGACCACCGGGCCATGACTGTCACCGAGTTCGCTGGCCTGCAGCAGAATGAGCTGGACCTGTCCGGACTGCCCGCGTCACTGCTCGAGGACCTTCAGCAATGGACGCTGCATGACCAGGGAAATCCGGCTTTCACGCCGCCAGGAGGTCCCGCGAGGAACGCGACCGCGGCCATGCGGACGGCGTTTGCCGAAGCGGTGCGCAGCTTGTCGGCGAAGCTCGGTGCGGACCCGGCGGCGTGGTACTGGGGGCGGCTGCACAGCCGGGCAATACCCTCCATCACGGGTTACGCGGCGCTGGGCTACGGGCCTTACGAATCTGGCGGCGACCCATGGACGATCGATGCCGCCGACGGCGGCCTGACGTCCAGTTTTGGCCCCAGCTGGCGCATGATCGCGGACTGGACCGGACCAGGGACTGCCCGCACGGCGTCCGCATACCCGGGCGGGCAGAGCGACAACCCCGCATCGCCGTGGTACGAGAACCTCCTGAGCCTGTGGCTGGCGAGACGCTATCTGCCGCTGCCAGGCAATCGCGGCGGGCATGCCGGTCAGGTTAGCTGGACCCTGCTACCCGGAGCGTGAAAGACACATGTCCTTAGTGAAGGGGCTTCCTGAACCGGCCAGAAGGCCGCTCTGGTGGCTTCTGGCGACTGCCATCACCATCGCCGCCGTCTCCTTGGGCGCTCTGCGCGGGTTCTGGTACCTGCCATTCGCCGCGGGAGCATTGCTGGGGGCGGTGACGGACCGGCGTCGGCTAGGTGCCGCGCTGACCGGCGGGGCAGTGATGCTGGCAGGACCGGTCAGCTGGGGCCTGGCCTTCCTCTTGATGTCCTTGCGCGGAGCGTCAGCAGGCGCGACAGCGCGCATCCTCGCCGCCGTCTCCAATCTGCGCCGATCGCTGTCGTTCCTGTCGTCCTCACGTTGCTCGTGGCATTGCTGCAAGCCGCTACCGGGCTCTGGCTCGGCAGGGCTGTATCTCGCGTCTTTAGATCACCAGGAGCACGACTATGACGATGACGACCGCGATGACGATGCCGGCCAGCATGGCGATCGTGCGGCCCTGGCCGCTGCGCGGGGACTCACCGGGCCACGGCTGCTCGGGCCAGGAGCCCTCATCGGCCGCCTGCCGGGACTGAGTGCTCTGGTCAGCAAAAAACGCGCGGAACTCGGCAGTGCTCGCTGACGCGTCCGGGGCAGCACGAAACTCACCCGTGTTCCTCGGCAGATCATTACCGACATATCGGTCGTCTCGCTCGGACATGATAAAGACTGTAGCCGAGTGCGGGCCAGCCGAGCGCTTGATTAGCGCACTTTGCCGGTTTAGTCGCTCAGCTCGGGCAGCGCGTCTGGCCGCTCGACCAGCCTGGACAGCACGATCGAGCTCCTGGTCCGCACCACGAACGGCTCGGCTCCGATGCGCTCGACGACTTGCTCGAAGTGCCGGACGTCGGCCGCCCTGATGAGCAGCAGGGCATCCGCCTCGCCAGTGACCGTGCAGGCGCTGACCACCTCAGGATGCTTGCTGGCGGCGACGCCTATCTCGGTCGGCGTGGTCTTGCCACGGCAGAACAGCTCCACATAAGCCTCTGTGGTCCAGCCAAGCTCGGCCGGGCTCAGCCGGGCCGAGAACCCGGTGATCGCGCCAGCCGCGCGCAGCCGGTCTACCCGCCGCTTCACCGCTGGCGCGGAAAGGCCGACAAGCGAGCCGATCTCCGCATAGCTGGCCCGCGCATCTTGCACTAGGGCGTGCAAGATCCGCCGGTCGAGCTCATCATGCGACATAGGAGATTCGCTCACCATCGAAAATGGCAGTCATCGCCTCACCGTTGTATTAGCTGTATTAGCTGGCTGGTTACTCGTCTTTACTGTTGCTTGTTTCTACGAGGACAGACCTGAGCGCGGCCACATCGGACCGCGTCAGGCCATTGCGCGCCAGATATCCCTCGATGCTTCCGGCCTGCTGCCTGGCCCGGTCAAGTGCGTCAAGAATCAGCTCAGGCGGGCTGGCCAGCAGCGCCTCAGTGAGCTGATCACCGAGACCGGAGTCAGCCGCGATCTGCCCGATCACTGGCGTCTCGTCGGCCTCCAGGTACATGCTGCTCAACGCGTAATCAGCGGCGATGAACTCGTCAGGAACACCGATCACCGCCAGCGTGAACGCTATCACAATGCCCGTTCTGTCCTTGCCAGCCGTGCAATGCACCAGAGCAGGCAGCGCACCCGGCCTGGCCAGGGCTTTAATGGCGGCGCCAACGGCGGCTGAACGCTTGTCGACGATAAACGAATAAACGCCATCGAGTTCTGGCGGCAGCTGGCTGAAATCCGCACCGACGAGCGACAGGTGGGTGTGCTCGGTGCGCCAGCTGGCGAACTCGGCGAGCGGGCTCGGCGCTATCCGCACCTCCTCCGCGATGCGCAGGTCGAGCACGCTCCTCAGGTTGAGCTGCGCGAGCCTGGACAGGCCAGGGCGGTCCAGGCGATGCAAGGCGTCCGACCGCAGTAGCGTGCGCCAGGCGGTCGAGCCTCCGCCGCCAACCGAGTATCCCCCGATGTCACGGAAGTTCAGGGTCCCGCCGACGGGGACATGCCTCCCGCTGACCGAGATCGCGCGCATCACGCTGAGAACATCGCTCGCCGGGTGGACGCCGGGGGTCACGTTATGGTTGCCGTCAGCCATTCCCATCCTCCTGCCAGACCGCGTAACTTGACGACGTGGCAAAGCTGTCTGACTGGCGCGGGATCAGGCCGATCGATGTCGTGATCACCGCGGTCGTCATCGCTGCCGTGGAACTTAACGTGGCGACATCAACCGGCCCAGCTCAGATCCCACTGGACGCGGTGTCGTACGCCTTCGGCGCTGTCACGGCACTGCCCATCCTCGCGCGCAGGCGATGGCCGCTCGGCGTGCTGCTCGCATGCTCGCTGCTGCTCCTGATCTTCTACTCGGTGCATCGCAGGGACATTTCGCCGGTGCCGTTGCTAGCCTTCCCGCTCTACGACGCCGCGACAGCAGGCTACCTGGCCTGGGCGACCGTCATACCGGCCGGATACATGACAATCGGCATCGCGCTCGCGCTGCTCTCGACCAAACGAGGAGTCGCGACGATTGCCGCGAGCTTCCTGCCGTCGATCGCCCTGCTCGCCGTGGCCGTCGTACTCGGAGACACTGTCCGCAGCCGCCGCGCGCTCGCCGCCGAGACGGCCGAGAAACTGCGGCTCGCTGAGGTAGAAAGAGCAGCCGAAGCCGGGCGCGCGGTCGCCGAGGAGCGGCTGCGGATCGCCCGTGAACTGCATGACACGGTGGCGCACGCGATGGCAACGATCACCGTCCTGGCCGGGTCGGCGCTGCATCTGAGCTCAGACGGCAAGGCTCGCGCCCCGCAGGATGGCCGCGACACGCTGACCGCGATCAGGCAGACCAGCAAGGCCGCGCTCGCCGACATGAGGGTGACCCTCAGCGCCCTGCGGGCCGGCGGCGATGTCGCTCATGAGCAGATCAGGCTTGCCGGCCTGGACCGGCTGGACATGCTGGTCGAGGCGGCCAGAGCCGCCGGAGCGCCGGTGACCGTCTCGATCGACGGCGACCGGGCACCGATGCCCGGGCCGGTCGACCACGCGGCCTACCGGATCCTGCAGGAGTCACTGACCAACGTGCTGCGGCACGCCGGGCAGGATGCCAGCGCCACCGTGGCGCTGACGTACGCGCCCGAGGCGCTGACGATCAGGGTGACCGATGATGGCGTGGGTGTCCCCGGCGCCTTCGGTGCCGATGACACCCAGACCGGCCACGGCCTCACCGGCATGCGCGAGCGGGCAGTCGCAGTGGGCGGCGAGGTGCGGGCCGGCCCGATGCGGGACGGCGGCTTCGAGGTCCTGGCGCGCCTGCCGCTCGCCGGCTCCGCGGGCGGAAAGCGATGATCCGGGTGATGCTGGTCGACGACCAGGCGCTGCTGCGGGCTGGGTTCCGGGCGCTGCTTGAGTCGGCGCAGGACATCGAGGTCGTGGGTGAGGCAGCCAACGGCGGGACCGCGGTCGCGCTGGCACGCCAGCTCGGACCTGATGTCGTGCTGATGGACCTCAAGATGCCCGAGGTCGACGGGCTCACGGCGACGCGGCGCATCGTCGCCGACCCCGCACTAGGGCACGTCAAGGTCGTCGTGCTGACCACGTTCGACGACGAAGAGAACGTCTACGCGGCGCTGCGAGCCGGAGCGAGCGGATTCCTGATCAAGGACCTCGAGCCGGCCGAGCTGCTGCAGGCTGTGCGCGTTGTCGCGCGCGGCGACGCGCTGCTCGCGCCCAGCGTCACCAGAGCGCTGATCGGGGCGTTCACGAAGGCCGATCGCCCGGCCGAGCCTACGGCACGGCCGGGCTGGGCACCCGCCATCGCCTCGCTCACCGCCCGCGAGCGCGAGGTCGTCCGCCTGGTCGCCGCGGGCCTGTCCAACGACGAGATCGCCGGCCAGCTCGTGCTCAGCCCGCTGACCGCCAAGACGCATGTAAGCCGGGCCATGGTCAAGCTTGCCGCGCGGGACCGGGCTCAGCTTGTGGTGTTCGCCTATGCGGCTGGCCTCGCCGATCCGGGCAGCATCGGCCTGCCCGAAGGCACGGGAACCCCGGTGCCAGGTACTGCGGGGGGAGTACTTCGCCGCGAGTAGCGCCGCGCGCAAGTGACTCCGGCCGTACGACGTTTCCTGGCTGCCTGACCGGCAGGATCGAGAGCGACAGAACCTCCCGCGAGCCTTTCAGGAGCTGTAAACCGATGTCGCAAGAAGCCAAGGCTGGCCCGGTGGTCGTTGACCGGTCCGGTCTGCCGTCCGGCAAGCCGCCTCAGTCCGTACCGCCCTCCGCGCTCGGTGAGCTTGGGCGGGCGTGCTGGCGGCACCGTGTCGTCACGGCGTCCGCCTGGATCTTTCTCGTGGCCAGCCTGATCACGCTGTGGATGCGGTCCGGCGCGCCGGCCGATGACAGCTTTGCAGGTCATGACGCGGGCCAGCAGCTGCTCAACCAGCATTTCCGCCGGCAGTCAGGTGACACGCTCACGCTGGCCATCACCTCGTCTGCGCCGATCGGCTCGGCCGCGGTCAGAGCGCGGGTGACCGCCGCGCTCGTGCCCTTCGAGCGGGCGGCGGGCGTGACATCGGTCACGAGTCCTTACGAGGCGCCCGGCCAGATCTCGGCCGGACATCACGTCGCGTTCGCCACGATCCAGTTTGCAAAGGCCGGGTCGCAGATCCCGGGTTCCGAGGCACTTGCCCTGATGCGGGACGCACGGGCTGCCTCCGCGCACGGCGTGACGTTCAGTCTCGGTGGCGATGTCGTGGACCTGGCCGAAACGCCCTACGGCGGCGCGACCGACGGCATCGGGATCATGGCGGCCGCGATCGTGCTGCTGATCGCGTTCGGCTCGCTGCTCGCGATGGGCCTGCCCGTCGTCACGGCGATTTCCGGGATCGGAGCCGGCCTGTCGCTGATCGCGCTGCTCGGGCACATCTTCCCGGCACCGTCGTTCTCGCCGATTGTGGCTTCGATGATCGGGCTCGGCGTCGGCGTGGACTACGCGCTGTTCATCGTGACCAGGTTTCGCGAACTGCTGAGGTCCGGAACGGCCCCCGAAGACGCCCTTGTGGTCACGATGCGGACAGCGGGCCGCGCGGTGCTGACGGCCGGCTGCACGGTCGCGATCGGCATGCTCGGGCTGATCGTGCTGCGCCAGCAGCTGATGACCGGCGTCGCGGTAGCGGCGGCGGTCACCGTCGCGGCAACAGTGCTTGGTTCGCTGACCCTGCTGCCCGCGCTGCTCGGGTTCACCGGGACCAGGCTCGCAAAGCCGTCTAAGGTGCGGTTGCCACCGGGACTCGGGCGCCGTCAGGTTTTCGCGGCCGGCTCATCGGGCGACCAGCGTGGCGCGGAACGGCGGCCGGCCGCCGAGCGGTGGGCTGGAGTCGTGCAGCGGCGACCAGTCCTTGCCGTGGCCGGGTCCGCGCTCATCATCTGCGTTCTTGCCCTGCCAGCTCTTGGCATGAAGCTGAGCATGCCGGACGAGTCCGCTCAGGCCCGGGGGACCATGGGCTATGCAACTTATGTGGCGATGGCACGCGGGTTCGGGCCCGGGTTCGACGCTCCGCTCATCGTCGCGGCACGGCTGCCAGGCCCGACGGCGAGCACGGCGCGGCTGTCGGCGGCGGTCAGCCATACACCCGGGATCGCGCGAGTCAGCCCGGTCACCGTGAGCCAGGACGGCAAGGCCGCGATGATGATCGCCTATCCGGTCACGGGCGAGCAGGACCCGGCAACGAACACCCTGGTCAACAAGCTGAACGCCACCGTGCTGCCTCGGGCCACCGCCGGGACGGGCATCCGCGCCTATCTCACCGGGCCGAACGCGGGCAACGTCGCGTTCGCGAACATGACCGGCCAGCGGCTGCCGACCCTGGTGGTGATCGTCGTGGTGGTGTCGATGCTGCTGCTCATGGTGGTGTTCAGGTCGGTCACCGTCGCGATCAAGGCAGCGGTGATGAACCTGCTGTCGATCTCGGCGGCGTACGGGGTACTCGTGCTGGTAGCGCAGCACGGGTGGCTCGGCAAGCTGTTCGGCTTCCCGGAGGCGGTGCCCGTGACGACGTGGGTGCCGATCTTCCTCTTCGTGATCTTGTTCGGGCTGTCGATGGACTACGAGGTGTTCCTGATCTCCAGGATCAAGGAGCACTACGACGCCACCGGTGACAACGCGTCGTCGGTCGCCCGGGGGCTGGCCGGCACGGCCAGGGTGATCACGGCCGCGGCGGCGATCATGGTCGTGGTGTTCCTGTCCTTCGTGGCGGGCGCCGATGTGTCGGTCAAGCAGGTCGGGCTCGGACTGGCCGTCGCGGTGCTGATCGACGCCACGCTGGTGCGGCTGGTACTCGTGCCAGCCATCATGGAGTTGCTCGGCAACGCGAACTGGTGGCTGCCATCACCCCTTCGGCGATTGGCTCGCTAAGGTCAGGTTCTGCTCACCGGGGCGGCAACATTGATGACTGCGCGGCCAGAATTCGGCCCGATCTATAGTTGTCGCATGCTGGACGCGACCAGGCTCCGGGTGCTGGTGGCGGTCGCCAGGCACGGTTCGGTCACCGCGGCGGCTCACGCGCTGAACTATGCGCAGCCGTCGATCAGCCACCACATCGCCAGGCTCGAAGCCGAGACAGGCGCCAAGCTCATGGAACGGGCCGGGCGCGGCATCAAGCTGACCGAGGCCGGTCAGTTGCTCGCTGGCCGAGCCGAGGAGATTCTCGGCAGGCTCGACGCCGCCGAAGCTGAGCTGGCTGCCCACATCGGGCTGGCGCGGGACCGGGTGCGGCTTGGCTGCGTTCGGCCCCGCGATCAGCACGCTGGTGCGAACACTGCGATGAGTTCCTGGCTGACCTGTGCCAGCTATCCGGCTACCGCGCCTTCACCGGCTGTCTTGCGCCTCATCGACGCCATTCGCAGGACGGCTGTGGCCGCTAGCCGGCCGTGATTCAATGACTCGGTCGTCAGCCAGCTTCATCGATTTTGCGCTGAGTGAAGCTGAACCAGTTGCCTGAGTCGTCTCGCATGACCGCTTCCACGCCATAAGGGCGGTCAGCCGGCGGCTGGGTGAATTCAACCCCGCGCTCGGCAAGCACAGCATGGTCACCCCGGCAGTCCGTGGTCGACATCACGCCAGGGCTCAGGGCGCCCTTGGCGACCAGCGCCCTGACTTGCTCGGCGGTCTGCGGGTCAAGCATCGAGCGGGACGGGTCCATCAGCAGCAACTCCTGATTCGAGCCACCTGGAGGCCGCACTGTCAGCCAGCGCATCCCGTTCTCCAGACTGATGTCAGTGGTGACGTCGAAGCCGAGTTGCTTGGTGTAAAACTCCTTGGCCGCATCCTGGTCAAGAACCCAGACGGACACGATGGAGATTCCGGTAATCATGACGGCCTCCCGCCGCGGTCGTGAGTGTGCTTGCCGGACGACGGTACGCCGCCCGCGGGCGCCGTGGCTTCTCCGAAATTGCGATGTTCAGGCGTGCCCGCCCGTGCCGGGCTTACCGCGGTCCGCTGGCAGGCCGGTGCGCCACATCAGCGCGAAACATCCGGGGATCGGGGCGGGGCCGCCGAGTCTCGCGGCATCGCGCTGATAGGCCGACGGAGACCGGCCGACCTCCTCGCTGAACCGCCGGCTGAACGTGCCGAGGCTGGCAAATCCGACGGTCATGCAGACCTCGGTGACGGAGAGGTTGACTGACCTGAGAAGCTCGCAGGCGCGTTCGACCCGTCGGCGACTGCGGTAGCGGCCCGGAGTCTCCCCGTAGGCGGACTCGAACGCCCTGATGAACTGGCCAAGCGAGTACCCGGCATCGGCCGCCAGCTTGGCTATCGGCAGGTCGTTCGCATAGTCGCGGTCGATCCGGTCACGCGCCAGCCTGACCATGCGCAATGCGCGGAGGTCGGGCGCGCGGGCGGCAGGCAGGCGGAGGTCGCGCGGGCGGACATCAGGCGCGAGAGCGGCGGGCGCGCGACTGGCGGGCGCGCGACTGGCGGGGCTGGCCATAGCGGCGACTATAGCGACGGTCGCGCGCGTGGTGTCGGAGCACGCCATCCCGACCGCGCCGTCAATGTCGGAAAATGGCGCTCAGGCCCATGGCAGGAACTTGCCGGAACTTGAGAGGCGGCTGGCGGGAGTCTGCTGTCCAGGCGGGTTTTGGCTGGGGGGTTTTGTGACCGGGAGGGGTTTTGTGACCGGGAGGGGTTTTGTGACCAGGAGGGTTTGTGGCCGGAGGGTTTGTGGCCGGAGGGTTTGTGACCGGGTGTGCGGGAGGTTTTCCGGATTCCGGGCGGAGGGCTTCCGGGTTCGGGAGGGTCGCCGTCATGATCCGGGAGACTTGGCAGGTTCCTGGGGGAGCATTTTCAGGTGCGGGAGCTTTTTCGTCGTGGAGCACGAAAATCCTCCCGGACCCGTAAACCCTCCGCCGAAACCACCGACAACTCTCCCGGACCCGTAAACCCTCCGCCGAAACCACCGACAACCCTCCCGGACGCCCCCGGACGCGACGGCGGTCCCGCCCAAGGGGCCGGACGCCCGGCATCCGCCAGCGAGGACCCGGGACAAACCAACAAACCCCATCGAACAACGCATACCACCCGGCATTGCGCTCCAGTGCCACGACGGCCCACAGACGGAGACGGCCCACAGACGGAGACGGCCCACAGACAGAATGGCGACCTCGGAGCAGGCGCCGGGGAAGATCGGCCTAGATCGCGGTCGTACGGCCAGTCCAGTACGGGTCGCGGAGGCGACGCTTGACCAGCTTGCCGCTCGGGTCGCGGGGGAGCTCGGCTACGAAGTCGACCGACTTGGGCCACTTCATCTTGGCCAGCTTGCCATCGAGGGACGCGAGGATCTCGGCTGCAAGCTCGTCGGAGGCTTCGATGCCCTCAGCGGGCTGGACGACGGCCTTGACCTGCTCGCCCCACTCCTCATCCGGGATGCCGAAGACCGCGACGTCGGCGACCTTCGGGTGGGTGACGATCTCAGCCTCGATCTCAGCCGGGTAAATGTTGGCGCCACCAGAGATGATCATGTCGGACTTGCGGTCACACAGGAACAGGAAGCCGTCCGCGTCGAGGTACCCGATGTCCCCCACGGTGAAAAAGCCGCGCATCCGGTTCGCCGCCGTCTTGTCCGGATCGTCCTTGTACTCGAACTCGATAGCGCCCATTTTCATGTAGACGGTGCCTGGCTCGCCAGCCGCGCACTCGTTGCCGTCATCGTCGACGATCAGGATTTCGCTGGTCGGCCAGGGCTTGCCGACCGTGCCTGGCTTGGACAGCCACTCCTGCGGTGTCACGAGCGTGCCGCCGCCCTCGGTGGCCGCGTAGTACTCGTAGATGCACGGGCCCCACCAGTCGAGCATGGAACTCTTGATCGGCACCGGGCACGGTGCGGCCGCGTGGATCAGCCACCGCATCGATGACACGTCGTAGCGCGAGCGCACCTCGGCGGGCAGCGAGAGCATCCGCTTGAACTGGGTCGGCACCATGTGGGTGTTAGTGACCTTGTGCCGCTCCACGAGCTGGAGCGCACGCTCGGCGTCCCACGAGTCCATGGTCACCAGCGTGTGCCCGAACTGCAGCGCGCAGCCGCCGAACATGGTCACGGCCGTGTGATAGTTCGGCGAGGTTACCAGGTGCACGTTCGTCCCGCCTTCGGTCACGCCGAAGAACTGGAGCAGGCCGGTCAGCAGGTCAGCCGCGACATCGGGATCGAGCCCGCTCAGTGGCCTGCGCACGCCCTTGGGACGGCCGGTCGTGCCCGAGGTGTAGTGCATGGTCGTACCGGCGGTGCGCTCGTCGGGCAAGGTCACTGGCCGGCCCTCGCAAAGCGAGGTCACCGGGGTGAAGCCCGGCACCGAGCCGTAGCTGAACCTGGCATCGGCGGGTATCCCGGCCTCGTCGGCCGCCGCGACCCCCGCCTCCGCGTAACGCGAATGCACGAAAAACGCCTTCGCTCCGGTGTCCCGGACGATGTAGGCGATCTCGGGAGCGGTGAAATGCCAGTTGACGGGCGTGTAGTACCAGCCAGCCTGAAGCGCGGCCAGGCACAGTTCCATCGGCGCGACGCCGTTGGGTATCAGGGCGGCGATTCCGTCGCCCGCCCGCAGGCCGCGAGCCTGGAGCCCGTGGACGATCTGGTTTACACGGCCGAGCAGATCGCCTGCCCTGTGCTCGGTACCGTCCGACTCGATGACGGCGACCCAGTCCGGATTCTCCTGCGCGCGTGCCCAGAATCCCACCAGTAGCCTCCGATCCCGGCCGGGCCGCCACGGCGCACACGACAACCTCGGCCAAGCCTCACAAGTACCTACACGGACGAACTGACTGGCTCGTCCTCCTCCTCGTATTCCTCATCTTCGGGCCTTGTCCGGCTCAGCACCAGACCGATTACCAGCAAGATGATGCCGAGGACGCCGGCGACGACCGGCACGATCGAGGTAGCGAGAATGATCTCATTCCGGTACTTGTTGTCGCTTTTCACCCCGGCGGCGATGCTGTCGGCCGTCGACTTGAAGGTCGCGTTGAGCAGCACCAGCCGGGTAGCGCCCGAACTGTCCTTGAGTACGTCCTGCGTTTTCCGTTCCACCGACAACGGCGCACCGGTAATCGGGTCGACGAAATAGGTCTCCTGCGCGCTGTAGAACTCGGGCAGCGTGACTGTAGCGGCGCTCAAGTTCACCAGGGCACCTGGCAGCGTCTGGGTGCCGACCTGCTGGCTCGGGATATTGGCCATGTATTCGTAGGTCGGGGTGCCGTTGGTAGTAGCGGTGCCCTTGAAAGCGAACGTCACCGGCTTAAGCAAGGTGGTGTCGAAAACCTGGTAGCTCTGCTTCTTGGCGCCGAGCGGCCAGACGAATCCCTGGCCGCTCACCGACACATGCTTGCCGTCCACGGAGTTACCGCTCCACGGGACGAGCACGCCGGTCTTGCGGTCGAAGGCGAACACATCGCCGGCGGCAGGGACGCTCACCTGCTGGTGATCTGTGATGTCCTCGATCGCCGCGAAGCTCTGCCAGACCGCGATCTTGGAGCTGCCCAGCTGGTCGGCCTGGCTCACGTCGCCCTTGACGGTGCTCGTGACCTGGAGAGTGACTCCCTGCAGTTCACTGACGCTCTTCGGGCTGAACCATTCGGCATTGCTAGCCTGAAGCGTGCTCACGCTGTATTCGTTGAGCGGGAACTTAACGGCCTGACCCGGGACGTAAAACTTCGACAGGATCGCGAGGACGATGAAGAAGACTCCCAGCCCAGTCAGCACGGACCAGACGACGCGGCGCATGGACCCTCCTGGGGATTGGCTGTCAGATCTGGCGGCCTAGTGGAGATAATAAGGGTTTGACGTATGATACTGAGCGCTGTTAGTGGTGTCACTAGCTGCAGGACACGTGATCATAACGACCCGATGGCGTTGCTTGTCACTCTTTTGCGTGATATGACTAGCGACGGTCCGCGGCAGGCGCCTGTCCCTGCGCCATGGGCTCTTCGCTGATCCGTTGCGGGCTGCAGCCTGACGTTCCGACCGCCTCGCCGTGCGCGGCCCGCTTGAGCAGCCGCTGATGCTCTTCTTCGCTCGCCGGCTCGGCCCGGTCGGCAAGCATCACCGGATAGCCGTCGGCCAGCCGGTAGATGCGCCGGAGCCTGGGGTTGTACAAGATCGAGTCACCGGCAAAGAACAGCAGCCCCTGCTTGTCAATCGGGCACGCAAGGATGTCAAGCAATGGCTGCTCGATGGGCACGTTCGCGTTCACCCGCCTCCTCCGACCCCTCCCCAGGCTGCCCCGAGCGAGCGCTGGCCTTCGGCCGAAGCAGCGGCCGAAGTGATAACGCCAGCGGAATCCGTACTGGCCGGCTGCCTGGCGAGCACCACCACGGCGACTCCGGCGGCAATGATCCCGCCGAGTCGCAGGATCAGCCCGGCCGCGTTGGAAGGCAATCGCTCACCGAACAGCCAGGTCCCCGCCACCAGGAAAAACACGCTCCCCGTGATATTCGAGACCGGCCCCACGATCGACACCCGGCAGCGCTGCAACCCGGTCTGGAAGATGAGCAGCGCGACCGCCGAGCAGGCCACCGTGAGATACGGATACGGCGAGCCAAGCACGGCCAGCACCAGTCCGGAGAACCCGCCGGAGTGGCTGAACACCGCCCCCGACAGCGACTTGAGCCACAGCGTCGCCACGCCGTACAGCAGGCCAGCGGCCAGCCCGTACGAAACGCCGATCGCGGGCAGCCGATGCCTGCCGTGCGGCGCCGACCGCAGCGCGCTGCCGCCCACGGCAAGTGCGCCCAGGCAGACGGGGAGCGCCACCAGCGCGATGATCAGCCCGTTTCCGTGGTGACCGACCTCGCCAGCCGAGCCGGTGGCCGACAGCGCGATGGCGGCGATCGCCACGGCCACCGCGACCACGCAGCCGAATTCGAGCGGCCTGAGCCGCTCGCGCAGCACCGTACGCGAAAGCGCCACGAGAATGACCACGCCAGAGCCGAGCACCGGCTGAACCACGCTGACCGGAGCGAGCATCAGCGCGATGACCTGGAGGCTGAATCCGCAGGCCATCATCGCGAATCCGATCAGCCACGCCGGGTCGAGCAGCACCGTGCGCAGCAGGCCGGCGGCGTGCCTGGCATCAATGGCAGGAAGCCGGCCAAGCGCCCGTTTCTCGAAGATCAGCCCTACGTTGTAACTGATCGTGGCCAAAGCGGCGACCACGATGCCGAGGCCAGGTCCGGCCGTCACGATTTCTCCAGATCTCGAATCGCCGCCCGCCGCGCTTCCTGCCGTCCGGCGAGCCGGTCGAGTGCGTCGCGGTAGCGTTCAGCGAACTGCGCGGCGGCGGCGTCGGTGAGCATCGCGCGCCGGTATCTCCAGGTCAGCCGGACGTCGCCGGCACAGGTCAGCACCCCGAGCGACAATCCGCGCGGCATGTGGGCCGACGTCGAAAACGACACGCCAGATGCCAGTGCCGCGCCGAAAGCGAACGGTTCGCAGACGCCGAGGTTAGAAACAAGACAGGTATCAGCAAGAACGGCTCCTGCGCCGCGCAGCCCGGTGCGAATCAGCGAGCGTTTCAGGGCTGCCGGCAGGGGCGCCCTGGCAATGGCGGCCAGGCCGGAACCGACTTGCGGTCCCTGGTGCTCCTTGGCGTACCTGGTCTGAGCGGCCACCTGGCGAAGCAGGCCGGATGCCGGCTGCAGGCACCGCATCCTGGCCGCGACTGTGGTGAGCCGTGACCGGTTCGCCCACTGGCCGGACGCGCTGGCCTGGTCACGCTCTCCGACCGGCATCGTGATCTTGATCAGCCCGCAGCGGGCGCCGTGGGCAGCGTTCCATTCAGCGACTGTGATCATCAGCGCGGCGATCAGCAGGTCGTTGACGCTCTGGCCCGCGGCGCGCAGCTTGCCGGCGGCGGCGAGCCCGTCCCAGCTTGCCAGGTGCACGCCGTACCCGGCCCGGCCGGCGCGAGGGCCGCGCTCTGGCCGCCGCGCGATCTTGGTGACCGGCCCCCAGGCTGGCGATGCGGCTGCGGCGGGCGGGCCTGGCGGGGCTGGCGGGGCTGGCGGGGCTGGCGGGGCTGGCGGGGCTGGCGGGGCTGGCGGGGCTGGCGGGGCTGGCAAGGGCGCTGAACCCAGCGGACGGGCCGGCGCGCGCCGGGCGGCGCGCTCGCCCGCGCGCTCGGTATAGGCATCAGCCACCGCGCCAAGCAGCCGAAGGCAGGACCGTCCGTCGAACAGTGCATGGTGCGCGTTCAGCAGCAGCGCGTCGCCGTCCGGACCAGCGGCCAGCAGCAGCACGAAAGGCGGCGCGACGTCAAGCGCGGGCGACTGCGAGATCAGCGCGGCACGCAGTCTGCCAAGCTCGTCCTCGTCCGCATAGGCTGCGACGCGCACCGGATCGGCATCCGGCGCGGCCAGCCGCTCCCACCGGTAGCGATGCTGCCACCAGCGAGCCCGCATGCGGCGCACCCGCAGTGCCGCCTCGGCGTCGAGTACCGCCCGCACCGCCGCCCTGAGCACGGCCTCGTCCAGGTGGCCCCGAACCCGTGCCTCCATGTGCACGTTGGCCGGCTCCGCCGGCCTGTCGAAGTAGCAGGTCAGCTCGTCGGCGACGGCGAAGAGCGTGCGCGCAGCCGGGTCCGTGCCAGGCATCATGCCAGACGTCGCCGTCCGCCCGGTCACCGCCTGGCGGCTCACAGGCTGCCCTGTCACCGCTTGCCCGCCCGGCGACCAGCCAACCGCGGCAGCTCAAGCCCGGCCGGGATCAGCGCCGCCGCGAGGGCGACCAGGGCGCAGGCCTGGGCAGCGGCGCCGAACGCGCCAGAGCCAGTCGCGGCCGGATTCGCCACCATGGCCGCCAGCAGTCCGGAAACGATCATGCAGGCGAAGGCGAGGGCGCCGTACCTAGTCGGCCACCGGGCGGCGAGCAGCGCGAGCAGCGGCACGGCCACCGCGACCGGACCGCCGGCGATCAGGAGCAGCGCGCATAGCGCGACGAATCCAGCCCGGGCGGCGAGCCGCGACCTGGCCGCGGCCTGGTCATGCCCGGCTGGCCGTCCGTGCGCAGGCACTCCGGGCTCGCCCGGTCCGGGTCCGTGCCCCGGCCCAGGTGCCGGCCCAGGTTCAGCTCCGCCGGCAGGCAGGCTGGCCGGAGCGGACCCGCTCAGGGCTTGAACCATGGCCTCGTGCACTCTCCTGCGCCATAGGCGCGCCGATGCGATCAAAAGGAGGGCAATTGCACCGATCGCGGAAAGGATTATCCACGCATGATAGAACTTAACCGGCCTGAACGTCAGCGATATCGTCCCGCCAGGACCGGCCGGCACGACGAACCCTTGCTGCCAGCCATCCAGCGTGACCGGCGTCAGCGACCGCCCGCCGAGCGTCGCTACCCAGCCAGGATTAGCGTTCTGATGCACTTCAAGGTAGGAGCGCGGCCCGGCTCCGATCCTGACCCGCCGTGAGTCGGCTCCCCAGTCGAGCACCTGGACGGGCCTGGCCGGCACCGGCCCGTCGCTGAGCACCGGAGCCTTAGCCGCCGGCGTCACGAGGCTGAGGTCCGTCAGGGTGAACGGTCCGGGTCGTGCCGCCTGCCGCACCCGGTGCCGGCCGGCCCTGAGCACCAGCCCGGAGCCTGGGGAGCAGAGCCTGACGCGCACCTCGTGGAACTGGGTCAGGTCGCCGATCGTCCCCGCCACCTCAGTCAGGTACTTGCGCCCGTCGATAGTAAGCCTCGGGCCGGTCCCGCAGCCGAGCGAGAACCTGCTCCCGGCCGCCGGCGTCGCGGCCCGCAGCCCGTTCAGCGCGGGGATGGACAGCTTGGACAGCCCGACCGGCAGCTGCACAGGCTGTCCCGACGACTGCTGGGTCGTGCCGGTGAACTGCACGACCGGGAAGCTGATCGTCATGCGCTGGGTGGTGAGCGGCGGCACGATCTCGGTGAGGCCGTCGAGGCCCACGCTCGCGAACCGCGTCCCGTTCGGACTGGTGATCTTGATCGACCGCGGTACCGCGCTGAACCCGGGCACGGGCAAGATCACCATCCGCCTGATCGTCCGCTTGCCCTGCCAGCCGAGGCGCAGCACCGGGTTCGGCGCCCCCGCGATCCAGGAACCGCTACGGCCCGGCTGGAAGAGACTCTGCGGCTCAAGGTCGGGCAGTGAGCCAAGCGTCGAGCTCGCGGTCACCTCGAGCGTGTGCCTGAGCGATGGCGTCAGCCGCGCGAGCAGCGCGTCGAGCTTCTTTCCTGGAACCGCGATGGCCGTCGCCCTGAACCGGTACGTCCCCGTACGCGCGGTCGCGAACGCGCGCGCGAGCGGCGGGTACTGGCTGAGGTCGGCGAGGCTGGCCGGCGAGGGCACCTGCCGGCGAAACGAGAAGGCGGCCGCGCTGGCCCGCTGGCCGGCCGGCGACTGCGCGGGCGCTTCGAAGCTGGTGACTTTCACGCCGGGAACTTCGATGTCGGTGAACCCCGCCCCGGGTCCCCCGGGCACCTGCCCGCTGGCGGCGGCGATGGTGATCCGCAGTGTCTTCGTGGCGCCGGGCGGTACCGGCAGGGACTGCAGCGCGCTCGTGCGCCGCACAGGGCTGGTCAGCGTGCCGGCCGCGGTGGTCACCGTGAGCCGGGTAGCGACCGGCCGCAGCGAGCCGTCGACGAGGAGCCTGATGCCGATGGACCCGAGCAAGCTGACCCGATGACCGAGGTTGACCTGGATCCACTGCCCGACTGGGGTATCCGGGCTGGCCTCGGCCCAGAAAGTGCCTGGATTATGGTCGAACGCATTGACCGGGGAGATCTGCGGCGTCTCGGCCAGCCAGAATCCGGCTGACGACGCGATGACGCTCCTCGCTCCCGTCAGCACGGCAACCGTCTGATGCCCGGCGCTGGCCACCGGGAGCAACTGGCGCGGCGGACCGCCGCCACCGCCGAGCGGGTCATCGGGCGGGTTGGTCTCCGTCGCCGCGTACGTATAGGACGGCGTCGAGTTGATCCCGCCGAACGCGTGGTCGGCCCTGGGCAGCGAATCGGTCACCGCCCACAGAGCAGGCCTGGCGACCAGCCTGTCGCCAGCGATCACCGCCGGCTGCCAGCTCAGGATGCGCTGCTCGGTGAGCTGCAGCAGCGCGTCGGGACCGCCGTCTACCAGCACGGTGCTGCGCACCGGCAGGGCGACCGCCGGCGAGGTGGCGAGTGCCGCGATCGACGGGTTCGCCTGCCATACCTCGACCGCCGGGTAGGAGGGCAGCGCGTACTGGATCTGCGGAGCGCCCGGATTGGTCTGCTTTCCGGTGATGAGCGGGCCGAACGCGGCTACCCGGCGGAAGCCGGAGCTGCCCAGGGCCTGATGCACGATCTGCGGTGCGGTATAGCCGAGCGCGCTCGGATTGAGGTCGTTGCGCACGACGATGTACCTGATCCCCGACCGCGCCAAGGTGGCGGCGAGCCCCGGGGTCCGCTCCCCCGAGGCGATCGCGCCCTCCACCGAGTCGAGCAGCAACTGCGAGCCCGCACCTCCATATGGCACCAGCCCCTGGGTGACCCAAGGCGAGGTGGCGAGCGGCTCGAGCGGGTCGTCGACAGTCTCGCCCCACAGATAGGTGCCGTGCGCGGCGGCCGGTGCGACCAGCACCGGCGTGTCTGGGGAGTGCTGCCTGATGTAGCCGGCGACCTGATACCAGTAGCCAGGCACGGACTCGAACGAACCTGGGTTGAGCACTTGCCCCGATAGGTAAGGGAAGGCGAGCCCCACGAGCACGAGCCCGACGGCCGGCGCCGCGAACAGGTGCCACACGATCCGGCTTGACGGGTCGGCGATGATGGCTGCCCGCCGGGCGCGCAGCACGAGCGCGTGCGCTATGCCGAGCGCCAGCACGGCAGCCGCCGCCGGCTCCACCTTGTAGACGCTGCGCAGCGGCGCGAGCACGCCGTTCAGCATCTGATCGACCTGACCGTGGAAAAGCCCGCCGAGCGGTCCCGGATAGCCGGCCAGCGCGACCAGAGCCGCGAGGCCCAGGCAGAGCCTCAGCCAACCGCCGTACGGCAGATCGCGGCGCGCCAGCCCGAGCAGCCCGGTGCCCGCGGCGATCGCCCCTGCGAGTATCGCCACCGGGTTGGTCACCATGAACCAGCCCGCGCTGAGCCAGGGTTGCCCCAGGCTCAGGTAGGCGGTCCAGTTTCCCGCACCGCGCAGAAACGTGGCTGCCGACATCGTGCCCGTAGTCGTGGCCGCCTGCTCGATATAGGGCAGGAAGTTGAACGAGTACTTCGCTTGAAGCAGCAGCGGCACGACCCACCAGCTGGTTGCGAGCGCGACCGCGCCTGCCCAGCAGGCGGCCAGCCTGAGCAGCTGGCCGCCGCGAGCCTGGGTGAGGATATACAGCACGGGCAGGATCAGCGCGTCGAGCGTGGACGTGGCGTTGACGCCGCCCATGCACAGCACCGCGACGCCGGACCGCGCGGCCGCGCCGAGGACCGGGCCGCCGCGAGCCGCCTTGGCAAGCGGGAGCACCGCCCATGGCGCGAGCAACCCGGGCAGCAGCCCGGCTGAGGTCGACCCGATCACGATCGTGACCGTCGGCCACAGCGCGAAGGCGAGCCCCGCCACGGCTGTCGACCGCCGGGTGCCGATCCCCAGCTCACGCGCCAGCTTGACGATGCCGGTGAAGCCGACGGCGACGAGCACGGAGAGCCAGAGTCGCTCCGTCACCCAGACGGGAACCTGGAGGAGATGCGCACCCAGGTAAAAGGGCCCCATGGGGAACCCGTAGCCGATGTACTGGTCCTGCAGCGTGCCAAACCACTCGCTGGCGTTCCACAGCTGCCACAGCCTGGCGAAGAACGTGATTGGGTCGATATCGACGCCCAGCTTGGTGTCGAAGAAGATCCGGCCAGGCGCGTTGAACAGCAAGATCACCAGCGTGACGAACCAGACCAGCACCGTGCTGGTCCGGAGGGACACCCCCCGGCTCCTCCCGTTGCCCTGAGCGCTTTTGGATGGCGCCTCCCCTCCTCGCGCACCCCGCTCGTCAGTCCAGGCGGCATCGCGCGCCGGACCTGAAAACCCGGACTCATCGGTCCAGGCGGCGTGGTCCTGGCTGGGCCGCGCTGTCATCCGGTTCGCCGCAGGATCAGCAGCAGGTTCCACGTGATTACCTCGCGCACGACCGGGAGATGCAGCAAGATCCGGCACCAGGCCGGGTAATAGCGCGGGCGGGCCGACAGAACCTCGACGTCGGAGCGCTCGCGCAGCAGCTTGAGCACCGGCCCGATGTGCACGGGAAACAGGCTGCTGCCGACCCGGTTCTTGGGCAGCTTGCCGTGCGTGCGCACGTACCTGCGCTCGGCCCTGCCGACGCCCAGGTAATGCCAGGGCGACATCTCGTGCCCGCCCCACGGCGAGTACCAGTTCGTGAACGACAGGTAAATCACGCCGCCCGGCTTGGTCGCCCGCACCATTTCCTCTATGAGGCCGCGCGGGTCCCGCACGTGCTCCAGCACGTTCGACGAGATGCAGACATCAGCGCCGGCGTCACGCACAGGGAGCCAGTAGCCATCGGCGAGCACGGCCCCGGCCGGTGCACCGCGGCTCAGCATCTCCCCTGGGTCGGGTTCGAGCAGGTAGCAGTGGGCACCCCGGGCACGGAATTCGCTAGTGACATACCCGGCGCCGCCGCCGATGTCCAGCACGGTCCGGCCGGCGATCGTCACGAACCGCGCGAGCTGGCTGGCCGCGTCCTTGGCCAGTGCCGTATAGAAGCCGTCCGGGTCGCTCTGCTCGCTCAGGAACAGGCGGAACAGGCGGACGGACCTCATCATGCGCCGACTCCTCGATCTGACCGCTACATCTGCGACATCACCGCAGCACGACAGTCACACATGCTACTTTTCGGTAGCAAGTGGCTGTCAGACTAACGATCTGTATCATCGTCGGGCAGCGAGTCCAGTGAACGAAGGCCCAGGGAAGACGGTGCCGCATGACCCCTGGCCGGCGCATTGTCTTTATCGCCTGGCGAGACCTGGCGAATGAGAACGCGGGCGGGTCTGAGATCCTCGTGGACCGCCTGGCGCAGGGCCTGCAGGCGCGCGGTGACCAGGTGACCCTGCTGTGCGGAGGCCGGGTCGGAAAACGCCCTTACGAGGTAAGGCGCAGTGGCGGCACCTACACCCAGTTCGTCCGGGCTCCGATCGCTTTCCTGCGCCACCTGCGCGACTGCGACCTTGTCGTCGAGGTCTGCAACGGCATGCCCTACTTGTGCCCGCTGTGGACCAGGCGCCCCGTCATCTGCCTGGTGAATCACGTGCACACCGAGCTGTGGGCGCTCAGGTTCCCGCCGCCGATCTCGGTCGCCGGCCGGTTCACCGAGTCGAAGGTGATGCCGTGGGCGCACCGCAGGAATCTCGTCGTGACCGTGTCGGCCTCCACGTCGGCCGCGCTCACCCAGCTCGGAGTCGGCGCCGACCGGCTCCGCGTGATCTGTAACGGCGTCGAGCCCGGTCCGCCTCCGGCACCGAGGTCGCCGGAGCCCCTGTTCCTGGCACTCGGCAGGCTAGCCGACTACAAGCGGATCGACGTGCTGCTCCGCCTCTGGGAACGAGTCAGGCAGGTTGTCGGCGGCAAGCTGGTCATCGCCGGAGACGGCCCGGAGCGGGAGCGGCTGACCGCGCTCGCCGGGCCGGACGTGACGTTTACCGGGCGGGTCTCAGAAGAGGCAAAACACCGCCTGCTGTCAGCGGCCTGGATCCTCCTGCACCCGGCCAGCATCGAAGGCTGGGGCATCGTCGTCGCCGAGGCAGCGGTACGCGGCACGCCGGCCATCGGCTTCAGCGTCCCTGGCCTGCGAGACTCTGTGGTGCACGGCGAGACCGGCCTGCTTGTGCGGACCGAAGGCGAGTTCGCCTCGGCGTGGGCGGCGCTGGCTATCGACGACCGCAGGCGGCACGCCATGGGCCGGGCCGCCCGCGACCGCGCGCTGCGCCTGCACTGGTCGGCGGCTGTGGACGGCTTCTCCGAGGCCGCCGACGAAGCCATCGCGCGAGCCACCGCCTCCTGGCCGGCCAGGCCAGCCCCGCCTGGGGCGACACCAGTCAGCGTGCCGGAGCCCGCCGGACTGCTTCCCGAGCCCTCAAGCCCGGCACCGCCGGAGCCCGCTCGATGACGGCGGTCCAGCGGCACTGGCCAGGGGGGACGACCCCCCTAACCCCCCCGGAACAACCGGAAGGCCGGCCAGGAGGCACGACCCCCGTATCCCCCCCGAAACAACCGGAGGGTGCGCTACGCGAGTTCTACGAGGACCCGGCGGTCCCGGCGAGCTCCGGCCCGGACCGGGCGCGGCGCCAGGCCGACATGCTCGCCGAGGTGCTCGCCGGGGTCGCGGCACCGGCCCGGATCATCGATGTCGGCTGCGGCGACGGGTTCGCCACGCAAGTCGCGGCGCAGCGCAACGCCGGGCACCACTTCGCTGGGATTGACTGGGCCGCCGGGTCACTCGCAGCCGCGCGACAGCGCGGGCTTGCCGTGATCAGGGCCGGGATCGACTTCCCCGCGCTGCCGATCAAGCCGGGCAGCGTCGACGTCGTCGTGATGAGCGAGGTGATCGAGCACCTCGTGGATACCGACTCGGCGGTAGAAGCCGTTCACCGGGTGCTGCGGCCCGGCGGTTCGCTGCTGCTCTCCACGCCGAACCTGGCCGCCTGGTACAACCGGGCGCTCCTCGCGGCTGGCGTCCAGCCCGTGTTCTCCGAGGTCAGCTTGCGGTCGGTGTTCGGGCGGCCAGGCAGCCAGGTCGCCGGGCACCTGCACATGTTCACCCGCCGGGCACTGGTCGGGTTCCTGACCGCCCGCGGCTTCCAGGTAGAACGGGTCGCGGGCGCCACCTACCACGACGTGCCCGCCGCGCTGAAGCCGGTAGACCGGCTGCTCTGCCACTGGCCGTCGGCGGCCTCGATCCTGCTCGTGCACGCACGCAAGCCGTGACCAGGACGCTCCTGACATTGCGAGGGGTTCTGGGAGGCCGCCCTGCCCGGGCGAGCACGGCGGCTGATTCCGGGACTAGCTCTTCCGCGCTGTGCCTTCCCGGGGGCACGGGCCTTCGGGTCAGCACCATCGCGGGGCTCCTGCTCGGGTTGCTGGCGCTCGGTCCCGCGCTCGGCCGGGGCTTCGTGCTCACTTATGACATGGTCTTCGTCCCCGATCCGCCCATCAGCCTCGCGGATCTCGGCTTCAGCGGCGGCCCGGCCAGGGCGGTTCCCAGCGATCTTGTCGTCGCGCTAGCGGCGAGAGTTCTCCCGGCACAATTCGTTCAGAAACTGATCTTGATTGCGATTTTCACGCTGGCGTGCGCCGGGGCGGCGGCGTTGGTCGCGCAAGGGTGGTATCGGCACGCTGGGGATTCCCGGCTGCCGGTGCTGGCCGGGCTGGTCGCGGGGGTCATGTACGCATGGAATCCGTTCGTCGCCGAGCGGCTGATCATGGGGCAATGGGCCATGTTGCTCGGGTACGCCGGGCTGCCGTGGGTGCTGCGCGAACTGGCCAGGACGGACGGTGAGATCCGGGCGCGGCGGCTCGCGGTCGCGATCTTGCCGGCGGCGGTTGGCGGGTTCGCGGCGATGTCGATCACAGCAGTCGCCGCCGTGCCGGCCGCCCTGTGCCTGGGTCCATGTCGCCGCCCGCTAGCACAGCGGGGAACTCCGGGGGGTGCTCCCTCCTGGCTGGCTCAGCGGCGGGTCGGCGTTACGCTCGCCGTGCTGGGCCTCGCCAGCCTGCCGTGGGTGGTCCCGTCGCTAATCGTCCCCGTGCACGCCGATCCGGGCGGGGCGGCGGCGTTCGCGGCCCGGGCCGACACCCCGTTCGGCGCGGCCGGGAGCGTTCTGATGCTGGGCGGGATCTGGAATGCGCAGGCCGTTCCGGCTGGCTACGGCGGTCTGGTGTCGGTGTGCTGGCTGCTCGTGGTGGTCGTTGCCGTGGCTGGCTATGTCGTCGCGGCCCGGCCGCGCCTGGTGTGTGCTGGCCTGGGGATAGCCGCGGTTGCCGGGTTCAGCCTGGCGACGCTCGGGACCTGGTCGCCCGGGCTCGCAGTGCTGCGGGACGCGATCTCGTTCTGGCCTGGATTCGCGCTGCTCCGCGACGGCCAGCAGTTCGTCGCGCCGCTCGCGCTTGCCGAGTCGGTCGGACTTGGCGCTGGGGTGGCTGCGTTTTCGCAGGTGGCGACGCGTCGCGCCGCATCGGAGCGCGGCAGCCAGGGTCGGCAGGCGGCAGGGCTCACGGCGCTAATCGGAGTATTCGCGCTTCTCGCTCCCGTCGTGCTGCTCCCCGGACTCGCCTGGGGCGCCGCCGGGCGTCTGCGCCCGGCGCAGTACCCCGCGGACTGGCTGGCGGCACGCTCGGTGATCGAAGGGAGCAGCCAGCGCGGCTCGGTCTTGCTGCTGCCGTGGGCGCAGTACCGGCGGTATGCGTGGAATGACGGGGAAGCAGTGTTCGACCCGTGGCCGAGGTTGCTGGCCCGCCCGGTGATCTGGAACGACGCGCTGACCGTCGGCCGGACGACCGTGGCGGCCGAAAGCGCGTCCGCGCGGCGCCTTCGCCCGGCGATCGCGTCCAGGCGACCGCTCACCAGGCTCCTGCGTTCAGCAGGCGTGCGGTACGTAATCGTAGACGCCGGCCGCCTGCTCGACCGTCCGCAGCCACGGCTCGCCGCGTTGGCCCGGCTCCCCGGCGCGAGGGTGGTGCTGGCGAGTCGCGATCTGATCGTGTTCCGGGTGCCTGACTAGATTGTTACTCTTTGGTATCGCTATGGTGGTCTCCTGCACGGAGTCACTACGCTTATGTGGGATAGAACAGTTCGCCCGAGGAGGAGCCGTCGTGTCACGACTGTGGCTGCTGGTTATTGCAGTAATAGCCGGTGGCGCGATCGCCTTCGGCGCGACCTTCACGGTCACGAGTGTGCTGTCGAGTTCCAATGAGAGCCCGGTTAACCAGCAACTCTTTAACTATGGCCAGAGATAAGCGGCCACAGCAGTCCTAGCCTGGTCCGTCCTCGGCCAGTTCGGCGGCTATGACTGCGCCCAGTTCCCAGCAAGCCTCGAGGTCCGCGTTCCTGGGCTGTCCGGTGACCAGCAGCGGCGGACGGACCTGCCGCCAGCCGAGGCCCGTGGTGATGGACTCCACTCCCCTGACCGCGCCGGTCGTGTCGGTGGCGCCGTGGACGTACAGGCCGTACGGGCGCCGCTGCGTGGCTTCTAGGCATGGGTAGTACATGCCGTCGAAGAAGTGCTTGAGCGCACCGGACATGTACCCGATGTTCGCGGGCGTGCCCAGCAGGTAACCGTCCGCGTTCAGCACGTCGACGGCGGTCGCGGTCAGCGCGGGCACTACGGCGACCTCAACTCCTTCGATTTCGTCGGTTTGTGCCCCTTTGAGCACTGCCTCGAACATCGCCTGCATCGCCGGCGACGGCGTGTGGTGGACAAAGAGCAACCGGCGCATGAGCCCGCAGCATAGCTCTCGCAGGTCCTTGAAGCTGGCCCGCCGATGCGCATGATCACCGATGCGCATGATCACCGAACGCCGCGCCGGTCAGGGAAACTGCCGCGTGGTCAGGGCGAAGCAGGTTCGCACTTCCGCTCCGGATGGCCGCTGCCCGGTCGCTGGTTGCGACCCTTGCGCCCCACCCTTTAAACTGAACATTCAGTCAACTCCGTTAGGGGAGTACGTCATGGCCGCTAAACAGGCCCCGTCCAGTGAAAGCCCCGCGCAGCAGGCGCCAGCCAGTGCCACGCTGAGTCGCACAGCGGCCGGTCAGGCTGCGGCCGGTCAGGCTGCGGCCGGTCAGATCCCTGGCACCGTGTCGGGCCCGGGCCGGCGCCCCAGCACCCCGGCCAGCCCAGGGCACCCGGTGACGCCGCGCGGCACGACCAGGCCAACGCAGCAGCAACCGCGTCCGACGCTGGATGAGATCATCGCCGAGCAGGAGCGTATCTTCATTGGCCGGCAGCCGGAGTCGGGCAGGCTGGCCAGGAAGGCTCGCACGGCGCTGGCCGGCGGTGTGACGTCAAGCTGGCAGATTTCCAGGCCGCAACCGGTCTGGCTGAGTCATGGCAGCGGTTCGAAGCTGTATGACGTCGACGGCAACGAGTATGTCGACCTGCATGGAGGCTACGGCGTCTCACTTGCCGGCCATGCCCATCCGGCGATCGTGGAAGCCGTGCGACGCCAGGTCGCCCAAGGCACCCATTTCGCTCAGCCGACTGCCGACGCGATCGCGGTCGCCGCCGATCTGTCCAGGAGGTTCGGACTGCCGCAGTGGCGGTTCGCCAACTCGGGCACCGAGGCCACGATGGATGCGGTGCACCTGATGCGGGCCATCACCGACCGCGACTTGATCATCAAGGCCGAGGGCTGTTATCACGGGCATCATGACTCGGTCCAGGTGTCTGTCTACCCAGATCCAGACGAGATGGGCCCGCAAGACCGGCCGGCCAGCGCGCCGGCGAGCACCGGCATCCCTCGCGCGCTGACCGACCTGACGCTGATAGCGGGCTTCAACGACCTCGTCGCCGTCGACCGCATCCTGAGAGAACATCCGGGCCAGATCGCCGGCATGATCCTCGAGCCGATCATGATGAATGCCGGCATCATCACGCCCGAGCCCGGTTACCTGGCCGGGCTCAAGGATCTGCTGCACGCCCACGGAGCGCTGCTGGCCTTCGACGAGGTCAAGACGGGTCTCACGGCGGGGCCTTCGGGCGCGACCGGTGTCACCGGCGTCACTCCCGACATCATCTGCCTGGCCAAGGCCATCGGCGGCGGCGTGTCCGTGGCGGCGATCGGCGGCACTGCGGAGGTCATGCGACACGTCGCTAACGGTGACTACGAGATGGTGGGCACTTTTAACGGCAACCCGCTCGCGATGGCCGCGACCAGGGCGATGCTGTACGAAGTCGCGACCAAGGAAGCCTACGAGCGGATCGAAGAACTCCGCCAGCGTGCGGTCGACGGCGCCGAGCAGGAGATCGCCAGGTACGGATTGCGGGCTCACGTCGTGTCGGTCGGCGCGAAGGGCTGCATCGTCTTCACCGACAAGCCGGTACGCAACTTCCGCGAGTTCCTCGGGATCAAGGACGGGTACAGCCACGCGCACTGGCTCTTCCAGCACAACGGCGGAGTTTTCCTCCCGCCGTGGGGCAAGTCTGAGCAGTGGCTGATCTCCGTCCAGCACGACCCAGCGGACATCGATCGGTTTAACGGTAATGTTGCGAGATTCGCCGCGAGCATCGCAGACCTTGGCGAGGTGCTAGATTCCGCCGGGTGAGGGCTGGCAGACAGACAACGGCACTGAGCAGGCGCGGCTTCCTGGCGGGCACCACGCTGGCCGGCACCGCGCTGGCCGGCCTGGGAGCCGCCGGTCTCGGCGCCATTACCGGGTGTGACTCCGCCCGGCTCAGCGCGTATCTGGTCAAGCAGGGCAAGCCCCCGGCGCCATCCCACCCGGTGACGTGGCCGATCTACAGCGACAATCAGCCCATCGCCTCAGGTCAGCTGTTCACGCCGGAGGGCCGGCTGAACGTGCTCGCCTGGACCGACCGCGTGGCACCGCGGTGCTTGCGCGCCTTCGAGAAGAAATACGGCTGCCACGTCGAGCTGACCACTTTCAATTCGATGCCTCAGGCGCTCGCGGCGCTGGCCAAGCCCACCGCCAGGTTCGACGTTTTCGCGGGCGTCACCATCGATCAGCTCGGAGACCTGGTCGGCGGCAAGCTGATCCAGCCGCTCGATCACTCTTATGTCCCCAACATCGCGCAGGTGTGGCAGCAATTCACTGACCCGTTCTACGACCAGAACTGGCAGTACACGGTTCCGTACACGATCTACACGACCGGGATCGGCTGGCGCCGGGACCTGATCGAGCTCGACCCGTACGCCACCGTCAACGGCTGGGGCATCTTGTGGCAGGCCAAGCTGGAAGGCAAGGCCGCGATCATCAACGGCTACCGGGAAGCGATCAGCCTTGGCTTGCTGAGGAACGACATCACCGACCTGGCTACCGCTGATCCGCGACTGATCGACCAAGCCAGGCAGTCGTTGCTCGACCTGGTCACCCTGGTCCGCCCGAGGCGCAGCAATCAGGCATTCCTCGGGCTCTCCTCAGGTCACATCGCCGTCCAGCACGCCTGGTCCGGCCAGGTAGCGGCGGCGGCCAAGCGCTTGCCGCCTGACGTGCCAGTCGATGCGCTCGGGTACTGGTTCCCGCCGGACGGAGCGGGCCCGGTCGCGAACGACACGATGACTATCCCGGCGAGCGCGCAGAACCCGGTGCTCGCCCACCTGTTCCTGAACTTCATGCTCGATCAGCCCAACGCGCTCAACAACGCGCTGGGCACGGGGTACATGCAGCCTCTGACCTGGATGAAACCGGCCCGCATGGTGAAGCTCGGAGTGCTGCCCAAGAGCCTTATCGCCACCGCCGTGCTGGAGAACGACTTCTACCGCGGCCTGAAAGAGTTCCAGCTTCAGGTAGGCGCGAACGTGCTGTGGCACCAGGCATGGCAGTCAGTGGTGACGGCAATGAAGTTACCGGGGCAATCCTGACCAGCTCGTGATCCAGCGGATCTTGCCTTGGCCGGGCCGTAGTAGTAATGAGGTGTAGTAATTGAAGGGCTGTTCAGCCCGCGCCCGCTGATCACCCCCGGCGGGTCAGCGAAGGGTGGCGCATGATGCATCCTAAGGAAGGATGGCAGGCAGGACGACCGCCGATCCCTGGCGTATCGCGCCGGGGTTTCCTGCGGCGCGGTGCCGGAGCGGGAACGCTCGCGGCACTCGGCGCCAGCAGCGCGGGCGGAGTCCTCGCTGCCTGCAGCGGCGCGCTCGCGACCGGCCCGAACGGCAAGCAGCTCCCGCTGGCCCGCCCCGGCAATCCGGTGACGTGGCCGGTCTACGCTGACAACCAGCCGATCAGAAGCGGCATGCTGCCCGAGCGCAATGCCACGCTCAAGATCTACAACTGGGTCGCCTACATCAACCCGCAGAGCGTCAAGAACTTCGGCAAGAAATACGACTGCCAGGTCGAGGTCACCACGTTCAACACGATGACCGAGGCGCTGGCCAAGCTGAGCAGCGGGCAGGTGAACTTCGACGTCTTCATGGGCGTCACGGCCGACGTCATCGGCAAGGCCGTCGCGCAGAGACTCATCCAGCCGCTGAACCACAGCTACCTGCCCAATGTCGTCCGCCAGGCCTGGCGCCAGTACCAGAACCCTTTCTATGACCAGCACTGGCGCTACACGGTGCCCTACACGATCTACACGACCGGCATCGCCTGGCGTAAGGACCACATCCCTGACAACCCGGCCAACTGGAAGAACGGCTACGCGTTCCCCTGGCAGCCCAGGTACGCGGGCAAGGTCGCGATCCTGGATGACTACCGTGAGTCGCCGACCCTGGCGCTGATGAAGAACGGCATCTACGACGTCAACACCACCTCGCGCAGCCAGCTCGCGATCGCGCAGCGCTCGCTGCGGGAGCTGGTGCAGACGACCGGCGTGCACATCGACAACAACGATTACACCGAGATCCCGGCCGGCCAGATATGGATCCATCACGCCTGGTCAGGCGACATGGCCGCGGCGGCCAGCTACATGCCCAAGGGCGTGCCCGTGGACGTGGTGGGCTACTGGTTCCCGGAAGACGGCAAGGGCCCGGTGGCCAACGACACCAACACGGTGCTGCGCGGCGCGCAGAACCCGGTGCTGGCTCACCTGTTCCTCAACTACCTGAACGACCTCGACAACGCCCTGGTCAACATCAGCTACAACGGCTACATGCAGCCGGTCTACGGCGTCACCGAGGACCGGCTCGTGCGCGACGGAATCCTGCCGAAGGCCCTGACCTCGACTGTCGTGCACCCGGAGAGCCTCGCCCGCGGTCTCTGGGAGCTTCAGCTGCCGGTCGACGCCGACCTTGCCTGGCAGTCAGTCTGGCAATCCGTGAGCCTGGGGATCTAAGGAGGCAGGCATGGCGGCACCAAGCGTTCTGCGATTCGGCGGGCCGCGCGACAGGGCCGGCCGAGATGGGACCGGCCGCCCCGAGGCCAGGCAGCACAACAGATTTTTCTACATGCTGCTCGCCCTGCCTGGCATCATCTGGCTCACGGTGCTCTTCGTCGTGCCGTTCTACGACGTGCTAGCCATCGCCGGCGGGCGCCTGGACTTCCTGACCGGCTCGCCGGTCGCCGTCTACAACCCCCTCAACTGGTCGCACGCCAACCTGGTGCAGACCTGGGACAACATCTTCGGCGCGACCGCCTTCCAGCTCCCGATCATCTGGCGCACGATCTGGTACACGGCCGTGGCTTCCGCCCTATGCCTGCTGATCGGCTACCCTGCGGCCTATTTCGTGGCGCGGTTCGCGGGGCGGCGCAAGGCGCTGTTCCTGGTGCTGCTCATAGCGCCTTTCTGGATCAGCTACATGATGCGGATGCTGGCCTGGATCGGGCTACTGCAGACAACCGGATATCTGAACAAATTCCTCGGAGCGATCGGGCTTCCCAGCGACATCAACTGGCTGGGCGGTCATTGGTACACCGTGATACTCGGGCTGGTCTACGGCTACATTCCCTACATCATCCTGGTGCTCTACGCCGGGCTTGACCGGATCGACAGCTCGCTGCTCGAAGCGGGGCGCGACCTCGGGCTCAGCCGATCCAGGACGTTCCTCAAGGTCACGCTGCCATTGTCGCGGCAGCCGATCCTCACCGGCATGCTGATCACGGTGCTGCCGATGCTCGGCGACTACTACACCAACCAGCTGCTGTCCGGCACTCCGGGCACCGCCATGCTCGGCAACATCATCCAGAACCAGCTGGGCACGAACGGGTTCCAGGGCCAGGGCGCCGTGCTGTCGCTGCTGGTGCTCGCCGTGCTAGTCATTCCGATGATCTACTACGTGCGCGAAACGGCGCGCTCGGCGAGGGAGTCGTCATGACCACCGCCGCGACCACCCAGCAGGCGCGCGCCGCCGACGCCGCGAAGGCCACGACGAGGCCGGGCCCGCGCTGGCCCAGGCGCAACCCGTGGGGGCACCCCTGGTTCCTTGAGGGCTTTACCTGGCTGTACCTGGTCTGGTCCCTGGTGCCTATCGTCCTGGCCATCTTGTTCTCGTTCAACAGCGGCAAGTCGCAGGCCGTCTGGCAGGGCTTCTCCCTGCGGTGGTACCTCACCGACCCGGTGCTGTCGGTCGCGCACAGCAACGTCCTGCAGCTCGCGGTCTTGCAGACGCTGAAGCTGTCCGCCTACACGACGCTGATCGCGGTCCCGCTCGGAGTCCTGTTCGCGCTGGGCATCCATCGCTGGCGGACCAGGACCGCGGCCTCGTTCAGCTTCGTGATGCTGCTGTCGTTCGTCATCCCCGAGCTGATCTTCGGCGTGGCGATGTTCTTCGTGTTCACCTCCCTGTTCCACGGGATCGGCCTCGGCACGCTGGCGCAGACACTCGCCCTGGTGACGTGGAACGTCTCCTGGCCGGCGATCATCGTGCAGGCGCGCCTGGCCACCATCGGCAACAGCTACTCAGAAGCGGCGGCGGATCTGGGCTGCAACCCTTTTCAAACTATGTACCGAGTCTGGTTGCGGTTGCTCTCACCGGCCATTCTGGCGAGCGCGATCCTGGTGTTCAGCACGGTCATCGATGACTTCGTGATCGTCGACCTGCTGAGCAACACCGCGGCCAGCACGCCCATGTCGGTGTACATCTACAGCACCCAGCGTGGCGGCAACGGCGGCCCGGCGCTGAACGCGCTCGGCACGATCATGCTGGTGATGTCGTTCGTCATCGCGATCGGCGGCTATCTCGCCTACCGGGCGATGACGCGCGGCGAGCGCGGCACCGGCAGCGACACGCTCGTGACGATCGCCGACAGTTGATGACGGCGGACGCTCGCACGCGGTGTGCCTTCTACTCGCCGTGGTAGAGGCGGTCAAGGTCGACTAGGACGACGTCCGGCGAGCCGACTGCGACGTCACGGAGTTCTCGCGAGAAACCCGTGCCTGAAAAGAGCGCGAAGCGAGTCCGCTCGACGGCCTGCGCGCCCCACTTGTCCCGGAGCAAGTCCCTCATTCGCCGCAGGCGTTCGAGGTGGCCTGGCGTCATCATCGTGTTCCACTTCGCTTCGCCGAGGCAGAGGACCTCCGGACGATTCGCCGCCTCCTGGCTGGTGACGACCACATCACTCTCGATCATCGCGCGGCCGGCGTGGTCGCTGATCGCGCCGCTGCCAACCCGAGCCGGGTAGCCGCCGAGTGTCGCAGGCGCCGCGTGCCAGCGCGCCCAATCTCGGCACAGCCTCTCAAAATGCGGGCCCACGACCTTGCTCGCGAAGGTCTGGCGCATCCGGCGCCAGACCTCAGCCGCCCGGCCAGGCCGCTCGAGCTCACCCCAGGCGGGCAACATCACCGCCTGGTAGAAGGCGACCATAGGCTCGGCTATCCGGTAGGCGGACCGGTTGGCGCGGAACATGTCGGCTTCCCGCGAGATGAGGCCAGCATCCTCGAGAACTCCGAGCGGATGCGCGAGGTCGGTAGCGGGACGGCCCATGAAGTTCGCGATGCCACCCCGAGTTGAGTTGCCTGCCGCGATGGCCGCCAGCACCGAGTTATACACAGCGTTGTCGCGCAGTCCCGGCTCTTCGGCCAGCAGATAGCGCGCTTCCCTGAAGAGCGGGCGAGCGGGGTTGAGCACTGTCCGTTCTACCCACGAATCGAAATCGTCCGGTCCCGCCGGCGCGTCGCCGGCAGAGAACTCCCGCCGGTACGCGGGGGTTCCGCCGACGATCGCGTTGGTGAGGACAGCAGTCTCGAGGTCGGAGATTTCCCAGAACTTCGCGGCGAGGCGGTAGTCGAAGGTGTGAACGACAAGTTCAAGTGAAGCTCGGCCGCGCAGCGGCGCCCCGCCGGCTAGCAGCCCGCCCATGAATGACAGGGCCGAGCCGCACAGGAGCAGACGGACCGGCCCAGCCGATCGCCGATGGCCAGGATCAAGCTGGCGCTGTAGCAGCGAGGGCAACTCGGGCGCCTGCTTGGCTAGATAAGGAAACTCGTCGATCACGGCGACCACAGGAGCAGAAGCGGGCACCGTCATCCCCTGACCGCCTCTCAGCAGCTGAGTGAGGGCTTCGTCCCAGTTCTCGAACCTATACGGGCCAGGTTCGTGCCGGTTGCGGGCCAAGACAGCACCGAACTCAGCGAGCGCTTGCCGAGCGGTTGCTTCACTAGCGGTGAACATGAAGCCGCCGGCCGTGCGGGTCAGAGCATCGAGCAAGTACGTCTTGCCCTGACGACGACGGCCAGAGACGATTCCGAGCGCGGGCCCCTGGCCAGTAAGTTCCGCGAACCTGGTCAGCTCACCCCACTCGAAGTCCCGGTCGAACATGTCAGCTGGCTTCTCGACAGCAACCTCCGTTGTATAACTACGTTTCTTATAACTGTAACTATACGTCGTTCTGGCTTGGCACTACCACGAGCATCTTCAACATTCACGAGGCGAAGACGCACTTGTCACGCCTGCTTGAGCGAGTCGCGGCCGGCGAGCGGGTGGTGATATCCAAGGCCGGCCGGCCGGTGGCTGACCTCATCCCGCACCGCGCGGAGTCAGTGACGTTCGGCGGGCTCAAAGGGGAAATCGCTTACGACGACGACGCGTTCGGCATCGACCCGGACATCCAGAGGATGTTTTACGGCGATGCTGCTTCTTGACAGCCAGGCCCTGATGTGGCTGCTGGACGACAACCCGCGACTCGGGCCGCGGGCGCGACAGGCCATCGCGTCCGCACAGGGCGTCCAGGTCTCGGCTGCGACGGTGTGGGAACTCTCCATCAAGGCAATGCTCGGCAAGCTATCCGTGCCGTCGAACTTCAGCACAAGGCTCACCGATCAGGGCCTCGGCGTGCTCAGCATCACAGCCGAGCACGCCGAGGCGATCCGCGACTTTCCCGAGCTCACCCGCCATGACCCATTCGACCGCCTCATCGTCGCGCAAGGTGCCCGCTCCGGACTCCAGCTGCTGACGGCGGACCAGGTTCTGCTCGACCTACGCCGTGACTTCATCCTGGATGCCTCACGATAGGTACTCGGTTGGCGCCGATGCCATATGTGGTTACCATCTATGGCATCGTCATGACTCGAACGACCGTCTACCTGCCAGCGGAGATGAAGCGCCGGCTTTCGCAGGCTGCCCGGCGACGCCATCACAGCTAGGCTGCGCGTGCCGACCACCCCCCGGTCGTATCACCCCTGGTCATAGCCGAGAATGACTACATGGTGCTGGACAAGGCGGGTGTCGCCAGGGACTTGAGGTCCTTGGCGACCTGACCGGAGGAGCGTACGACCTACCGGAAATAGATGTCGATGCCCTTCGGGACGCGCGTGAGATCGTTTCTCGCTACCGTGACCTCGAGATCGGGCTGACCGACGCCGTCAACGCCGTACTAGCCGACCGATACGGCACAAACGAGATCCTCACAACCGACCGGCACCATTTCCGTGCGCTAACGCCTCTGGGCACAAAATTTCCGGCGTTCCGACTACTGCCGCTCGACCAGTGACACGGCAGCATTCCCTAATTACTCAGCTCAGGGGGTTGGCCTCGCCGCCATTAGCGCAGGAGCGTGTGCCGTTGCAGACCGTGGCCAGGGAACCGGCCGCGCGAGGATCGCGTCGCGAACCGAAAGCACAGCAATCGGAGACATCCAGGACTGCGACTACTTGCTGAGCGCACAGCCGTCACCCAGTGTCACGGCCGTGTGCTGGACCTCCGCTGCGGCGTCGCGCCACACCCGTACAGTTCCGGCCTGGTCGTCCTGCCCTCCCCAGGCGGGAGGCCACAGTCAGCCATTTGGTGCGCGGCAGGCTGATCACGGCGAACCTCGGGGGGCAATCGACCGCTCTCGGCTCGGGTAAGTCAGCAGACTTCGCGGTCACTGACACCGTAGAGCCAGAATGAGTCCCGTAGCTCAGGACTAAGTCGTTCGCCGGCGTCCGCGAGCCCCGGCATCGGCCAGATCCCGTGGAACAAGGACGCATGGATCGCACCACGAGGCAGCATCTCATGACAAGGCGACCTCTCCGGCTGCTGCCATAGGGACGAGTAGGTCAATCCAGCCCTCGCTCGGACAGCAGCGATACCACATCCGCGCTCGTCGGCATGGCTGAAGAACACGCGAGCCGTGAAGCAACAATGGCGCCCGCAGCGTTGCCGAACCGGAGCATTCGACCGAGCGGCCATCCATTCAGTAACCCGTGGCACAATGCGCCGCCAAAGGCGTCACCAGCGCCAATACCATTGACTACCTCCACCTCGACCGGATCTTCCTCGACCAACTCATCTACAGTGAGCGCGAGCGAACCCCTTTCGCCCTGCTTAACGACAGCAAGGTCGACGCCACGGCCGATCAGGGCCTCTGCCGCCGTACGAGGCTCGGACTCGCCCACGGCCATCAAACACTCCTCGATATTGCCCACCGCGACGCTGACATGGTTCAGCGCTTCGGCATAGCTCGCACGCGCGTCATCAGGTGACGACCAGAGGGCAGGACGATAGTCCAGGTCAAGGATGGTGAACGGGGCTCGGCTCCGTGCCTTAAGAGCGGCGAAATGCGCTGAGCGGCTGGGCTCCGCGCTCAGCCCGGTGCCAGTCAGCCAGAGCACGGAAGCAGACCGGATGGCGTCCAGGTCGAGATCTTCGGGACGTATCTCCAAGTCCGGCGCTTTGGGGTATCGATAAAAGTAAGCGGGGAACCGGTCCGGAGGCATGATCGCGCAGAAAGTGACCGGTGTGGGCAGCCCGTTTACAGCCGTCACCCACCGGTCATCGACACTGAACTCCCGGAGCGCACGGTGTACGTAATCACCGAACGGATCACGGCCGGTGCGGGTGATGACAGCGCTGCGATGCCCATATCTGGCGGCGGCGACCGCCACGTTCGTGGCGCTGCCCCCGAGGAACCTGCCGAATGTTTCTACCTCGGCCAGTTCTACCCCGACCTCTAGCGGGTATATGTCGATTCCTACCCGCCCCATCGTGACGACCTCGAACGTCGGTGCGCTCACGGCACGGCAACCCATCTCCTCGCGGTCTTACCAGCCGGCGCCGACGACCCGCTCGCCCAGGACAAGCCGCGCGCCAATGTCCTTGAACCGGTACGTCGGCTCGCTGCCCCATCTAAACGCGGATCGGCAACCGCGGGCATGGTAACCAAAGCCACCCCCACGTCGCACTCGGGAAATTCCCTCAGCTGGTCCCGTAGGATCGGAGGCATACTCTGCCGAGTAAGGACCGAGCCAATCCGCGCACCATTCCCAGACATTGCCGTGTACTTCGTACAGACCGAACGGATTTGGCGGGCTGGAGCCCACAGGCCAGGGACCCGACTTTCCGCCGTCCGCGTCCTCGCAGTTCACGTACCCACGAAGCAGAGTTTGATCATCCCCGAAGAACCAGGCTGTGTCGGTGCCCGCGCGGGCTGCGAACTCCCATTCAGCCTCCGTCGGCAGCCGACATCCGACCCGCAAGGCAGCGATGTACGCATCATGCCAGCTAAGGCCCACAACAGGCTGCCGGTCATCGGGGGACACTGGATTCCGCCGCACGTCGCTCATCCCCATAATGCGCTCATAAGCTTTATTAGTAAGTGCGAACTTCATGATAGAAAAAGGTCCGATCGACACCATATGCGCAGGTTTCTCAATGGCGTCGATCGCGTTATCGTCGCCCATTCGGAAACTTCCACCGCTCAGGTTGACGAACTCGAACGCATAGCTGGTGTCCGCGAGCAACTCCTCTCGGAGGCCACGTGAGTGCTCGCCGATCGTCCGCCGCAGGACCCCTGCGCTGTCCCGGCTATCTGCCCAACGCAATAGGGCGACAGCGTGGTACAGCACTTCGCTATCTTTCTCTTCAAGTAGCAGCGGCTCGGTGGTCTCTGCCACCATGCGGACTCGCGTCCGTGTCTCGATGTCTTCTAGTGAAGATCGAAGCGCTCGCAGCATCCGCACCCGTTCTGTGGCGTCACTGGCCCGGAGCAGCGATCCGACAGCGGTGCGGTCGAGTGCCTTGGCATCCGTCAGGGAGCGCAATGCCAGCGCTTCGTTTCTGGTCCACAGCGCCGATATCAGCTCTGCCTGGCGAAAGGCAGAGTTCTGCACTCCGACGAATAGCCGTATCGGCTCCTCCCAGCGCGAGACCAGGCAGTTGTCAACTGCGATAGCGATACCATTGCTCATGGCATCGAGTCGGCGGGCGGCGAGGTACTCAAGAAAAGTCTGGTGGACAAAGGAATACCCGGTGGGTGAGCGCTCGATAACGCCCACCTCCGCAGCGAGCTCGTCCATGAAGAAGATGCATTCGTCGAAATCCGCTCCAGAGCCGCCGAACTTATGCAGCACTGATGCCGTCAGGCCGGCGGCCAGCGACCTATCAAGCTCAGATGTCCCGAGCAGGAGCATGGTGAACGCCATTTCCTCCAGGATCTGGTGCCGGGAGCGTCTGGCGTCCTGAGGGATTTTCCCTGTGAAGCGCCTTTCGAGGTACCGAATGGCTCTCCCATAGAGGTCGCTTCGGTTCTTGCCGAGGTCGATGCCCTCCGACCTGAGCAGGCATATCATGGCCAGCAGAAACGGCCGCGACGCCAATTCGCGGATCCGGGGCTCATCCAACTGCGCGAGCATCTCGGCAACGTCTACGTCGCCAAGGCTGTCGGCAAACCAGGTTTCGACGAACTCCCTCACCTGTTCTTCCGTCAGAGGCGTAAGCGCATATTTTCGCCAGCCGACAAAACGGCTCTCAAATCGTCGGAATATGTCGAATCTCGAAGTAAGGATAATTTGCCGGGTACGACAGTTGGGCGTCTCACGCAACTCCGCGAGCTGCGACAAGAAATGATCGGGAGCGCCCGTAGGCAGTTCGTCAAACCCATCGAGCACTATGACCGAGCCAGCGGACTCGGCTACTCCGTGGGTCTGCAGAGTGCTCGCTATCAGTGGGGTGGTATAGAGCCCAGCCTGATCATATACGAAGTCAAGGAAGGAGCGGTGCCGTCTCGCGTTGTATGCACGGCAGTAGGCGAGGAAAGGCGTGATGCCCTCCGTTTGCTGAGGATCTCGAAGCAGTTGAGCGGCCAAATACTTGGCGGAAATCGTCTTCCCGGAACCGGGGTGACCGATGAGCAAGGTCGCGCTCTCGGGCGATGTATTAATGAGGCTTAGAATATTCGGCTGCATGGCAGCGGGGCGAAGCGACTCCTCCTGATCTAGATCATCAGTGACACCTAGCAGGACAGCCTTCGCGATGGACTGCTCGCTGCCGCTGAGAAGCACGGTGAAGGTAGCCAGGCTGTCCCTGAGCATACGGCGGTACGTTCGGAGTGTTGATGACAGATGCTGGCCCGCCACCTCGTTCCGGGTCGGCGTCGGTGACAATGCATCGAGCAGCACGCTCAGTCCCTGCGCGAGGCTGAATTCCTGCATACGCTTCAATAGCGGGCTGGCTGGAAAGTCATCTATCCGTATCGGCAATATATCGATGCTATTCTCAAGCGCAGTGACAATTTCTTTCGCAACCGGCACAGACCTAGCCGCGGCTTCACTCCAGATGAGGATGAACTTCTGGGACTGCGGTATGAGAGGAATTATCTTCGTCTGCCAGTCACCGCCACCCCGCATGATATTGCGGTCACGATACACGCGTATACCGCGCGATTCCGCGGCCACCTCGATCTCTGCCGCGAGACCGGCATCCTTAGAGCTGTAACTTATGAACGCAACGCCAGCCGAACTTCGATCAGGCGAGTCGCTGTCTCCAGGCTGTCCCATCGATCCGGCCTTTATTCTGGTGAGCTCTCAGTCAGCTCAAAGATATTCGCAAAGTCCTCGTTGCCCCGCCCATTCTTGACGACGACTTCGTACCGATCAGCGATGAGCAATGAGACTGGAAGAGCAAGGCCCCGCTGACCTGCGGCCGCCACGCACAGCCGGAGATCCTTGAGCATGAGACGGGCAGCGAAGCCCAGCGGATACTCGCTGGTAAGCATCGACGAAGATCGATTGGTCATAACCCACGACCCCGCAGCGCCGCCGTTGATGGCCTGCAGCACGCGATCAAGATCCAGCCCTGCGGTTGCCGCGAGGCCCAGGCCATCTGCCAGGCCTTGCACAGCTCCTGCCAGGCAGATCTGGTTTACCATCTTGCAGAGTTGACCCGCGCCGGTCGGACCGATCAGATTGATCTTGCCGCCATAGGTTTCCAGTATCGGCTTGGCTTGACGAAAAGCCTCATCGGTTCCACCGACCATGATGGACAGCGTGCGGTTTTGTGCGCCTTCTGTCCCGCCCGAGACTGGAGCGTCAATGAAATAGCTTCCAGCCGCCGCGACCGCGCTCGCTATCGTGACAGCAACGGTGTCCGAAGCAGTGGTATGGTCTATAACGCAACTCCCCGCGCGTAGCCCATCCGTGAGGCGGTCCTCACCTAGGAAGATCTCCCTGAGATCATTGTCATCACCTACACAGGTAACTACGAACTCTGCGTCTCGTACGGCATCTCGTGCCGATGTAGCTGCAACTGCTCCAGGGTGTTGCGCAATCCAGGCTTCAAGTTTCTTGCTAGTTCTATTGAATGCGCGGATGTCGGCACCGGCGTGATACAGATGATCCGCCATGTGCTGGCCGATACTGCCGAGCCCGATGAAAGCTATGTTTGCCCCTTTTAGCTTAGCCACTCGGCCCCCTTAATAGATACAGCGTTTCTCTACACCTTCTGGACCATTGTCATGCCGTCCGCGAAGGGTAACATCACAAAACTGACTCGGTCATCTTCGGCTATACGTCTGTTGAAGTCACGTATTGCCACGGCATTTCCTGAAGCCTCCTGATCCACGACTTGCCCTCTATAAAGCACATTGTCATAGAGGATTAGGGCACCGGGGCGAAGCAGCGGCAACAGCAGATTGTGATACTCCCAATACGTTGGCTCGTCCGCGTCAACGAAAGCAAAGTCAATATCAGCCCGCTGCGGGAGCGCGCTGAGTGTGTGCACAGCTAGGTCGACCCTCAGATCGATCTTGTGTGCCACACCGGCGTCCTGCCACGCCTGTTTGGCAATGGCAGTCCAGCGCTCGCTTGCGTCGCAGCAGAGCAGGTGACCGTTCTCGGGAAGTCCTTTTGCTATACACAAACTGGAGTAACCCGTGAACGTGCCCACCTCTATTGCGCGAGTAGCCGCGACGGCTCGCACTAATAGCGTCAGAAACTCACCTTGATCGGGCGATATCTGGTAATGTGCGACATCCTCTAGTTGAGCGGACCTCGCCAGGAGCCACCGCTGGTTATGGTCGAGGCGCAACCCCACATCAAGAACGTACCGCTTCAACTCTGGAGTAAGAACAACGCTTTTGAACGGCACGGCACAAGGCTAACACGAGCGCAGGGCCGCAAGCAGCTCGAGAACAGCGCCGTCGCCCCGCATCCAGCGCTGCTGTGAGACCGGCGGCGCCTAGCGGAGATCCTGAAACCAGCGGGTGGCTAGAGTATCGGCATGTCCTTTACGCGGATCACCAGGCATCAGCACTGGATGCATGGAGCGCCCTGTATCCGAGGGCTGTCCATTACCGTCTCTGAGGTTCTGACCAAGCTGGCAGAGGGGCAGACTCGTTCCGGAATTCTCTCCGAGTCGCCCGACCTGACGCCGGAGGACATTACCGAGTGCCTGCGATTCGCAGCGGAGGTCGTTCGAGCTTTTGAGTGGGTGCCTGTCGAGTGACGTGACCGACGTTTGGCGCTCACTCTGGCAGATCACGTTGCGAACGCGATAGAGGTGCCTCCGTCCACGACCAGTGTCTCGCCGGTGACATATGAAGCGCTCGGAGATACGAGGAAGCAGATGACCGTCGCGATCTCTTCAGGGTGAGCTGGTCTACCAAGCGGTATTCGCGACAAAAGACGTTTTTCGTCAATACTGCCCTCTTGTATAGCGATGTCATACTGTATCGTACGGGTCCAACCGGGCGCGACTGAGTTGACTCTGATGCCGTCGGCTGCCCACTCAACGGCCAGTGTGCGAGTCAGTCCCTCTATCGCGCTCTTCGCGGCCGCATAGGAGATCCGGTCTGGTAAGCCCAGTCGGGCCAGCACAGACGAAATAGTAACTATTGAAGCCCGCCGTGACTGACGGAGGGCCGGATACGCAGCTCGGCAGCAACGGAAGGTCCCATCCAGATGGGTTGAGAGCATGCGGTCCCAACGGCCATCGCCGACCTCGGCGGCCGATTGCCGATCCGTGATCCCCGCGCAGGTCACCAGGCAGTCGATACGGCCCAGACGCCGGGCGATATCAGCGAATGCCTCGTCGACCATCTGCCGGCTGGTGACATCCATCGGCACCGTTTCGACCAGGAGCTTGTCGGTCGCCAATGAAGTTTCCGCGTCGAGGAGGCTATCCAGGCTCTTGTCTGCGACGACTACATAGAACCCATCCTGGGCTAGCGAGCGGCACGTGGCCAGGCCGATACCGCCGCCACCACCCGTCACGACTGCTACCGGCTGCGCGATCATTGACTACTCCGCAGATGACGTCAGATGCGGCTGACTGAATTTTCCATGACCACAGTAAAGAGGGTGCCAGGTCGCTGCACGGTCACGGCCTGGCATCTGCCCGTATACCTGGATCGCACCACGAGGCAGCATTCCTTAACCGGCTACCGGCGCGATCTCGAATTCGTCTTCGCTCCCGGTGCGGTCATCGCCTGCCAGCACTCGCAGCGCGTCGGGCGCCAGGTGCGCGTGGACCGGGGTGCCTTGGGCCAGAGCCCAGCCGCTGCCGTCGTTCTGCACCACCGCCTGCAGGGCCATCCCTGGCGCGAGCCTGATGATGACCTGCGTGGTCGAACCAAGGTAGACGAGCCGCTCGACCATGCCGGGTACGCGATTGGGACCACTCGCTCCAAACTCCTCGATCCTGACCCGCTCGGGCCTGATCACCGCGTGCGCCCGGTCAGGCGCCTCCTGGCCGCCGAAGTCGGCGGCGAGCCTCGAGTCGCCGAGGCTGACCACGCATTTCGATCCGGGGCCGCGCTCGATGACGTCAACCGCCATGAGGTTGGAAACGCCGAGGAAGTCGGCGACGTAGGTGTCCGCGGGCTCGTCGTAGATCTCATGCGGGCCGCCCAGTTGCACGATCTTGCCTGACCGCATGACCGCGAGCCGGTCGGACATGGTCAGCGCCTCTTCCTGGTCGTGCGTCACGTAGAGGAAGGTGATGCCGACGCGTTCCTGCAGCGCCTTCAACTCGACCTTGAGCGACCGGCGCAGCTTCGCGTCCAGGGCGCCGAGCGGCTCGTCGAGCAGCAGCACGGCCGGGTCGAGCACGAGCGCCCGCGCCAGCGCGACTCGCTGCTGCTGGCCTCCGGACAACTGGCCGGGGCGGCGCTTCTCGTAGGCGGTAAGGCCGACGAGGTCGAGCATCGCCTGCACCTTTGACTTGATCGCGGCCCTATCGATCCTGGCGTTGCGCAGCCCGAACGCCACGTTCTCGTAGACATTCAGGAACGGGAACAGCGCGTAGCTCTGGAACACCGTGTTGACGTGGCGCTTGTGCGGCGCGACATTCGTCACGTCGATGCCGTCCAGCAGGACGCGGCCAGAGCTGGGCTGCTCGAATCCGGCGATCAGCCGCAAGGTGGTCGTCTTGCCGCATCCAGAAGGCCCGAGCAGCGAGAAGAACTCACCGCTCGGCACGGTCAGGTTCACATTGTCGACTGCCACCTCGACAAATCGCTTGCACAGCGACACGAGGTCGATCTGTCCACCAGACATGCAACCTGCCCTCCTGCCCCCCACCACGGTCTTAGGAAGCATCTCCGTGGGATCGCCCGCTCGGCGCCCACTCAAAACTCAGATGATCCGCTATATACCGCATGCTGAGCTCGAATGCACTCACTGGATCAACTACAGGATCATCAAGCGCTATCTGCACCGTCAGTCCGTCGAGCAACGCCGAGAGGAAGATCGAGAACGGATGGGGATCGATGTTAGCGAACTCCCCCGCCGCCTGACCAGATCGCACGAGCGTGACGATCATCTCGCGCCAGCGCTCATCTGACTTGCGGCGCAGCACCGCCACGTCGTCGTTGCGGGCGGCCTGGACCCAGAAGTCCAGCCAGAGCTGCCAGTTGCTCTCCATCGCGGGGTCGTCAGGGCTGCTATCGGGCAGCAGGTTCATGGCCACGAACTCTTCGATCCGCCTCGCCGCCGTCGGGAGCGCGTCCAGGCGCTGCTTGCCCTCGGCGTACCAGGTGTCTTCGTAGTACCTGATCGCCTCGGTGAGCAGCTGGTCCTTGGTCTTGAAGTAGTAGATGACCAGCGCCGGGCTGATCCCGATCCGCTCAGCGATGTCAGCGATCCTCGTATCGGCGAAGCCCCGCTCTGAGATCACCGCGAGCGCGGCGGTCAGCATCTGCCCGCGCCGCTGGTCGGCGATGCCTGGCGCGGCTTCCGGCAAGCCGGGTCCCGGCGCCGTACCTGGCGCAAGACCCGACGGCCCGGTGGTGCCAAGACCCGCCCCGGCGGCACGTGCGATCCGCTGTCTCATCTCGTACTTCCTCTGCGGCACTTGTCGTAACCGTATCAAAATTTTAGACTGAACATTCAGTCAGCACTAGCCCGGACCGCCCGAAGGGGGCAGCCATGGCCGCAACATACGATGCCATCGTCATCGGCGGAGGGCATAACGGCCTGGTAGCCGCCGCCTATCTGGCCCGGGCCGGAGCCCGCACCGTAGTACTCGAAGGCCGGCACAAGACCGGAGGCGCGGCGACGACCGAATCGCCATGGCCTTGCGCTCCCGAATTCAAGGTGACAAGGCTTTCCTACGTTATGAGCCTGATGCCGCCCACCATTATCAACGATCTCAAGCTTGCCAGTCACGGATACAAGATCTATCCGATGGGTCCGTATTACCAGGCATTTCCCGACGGCGGCTCGATTAAGCTCTACGCGGACGACGCCAAGCGTAACTACGAATCCGTAGCCCAGTGGTCGAAGAAGGACGCCGAGGCGATGCCGAAATGGGACGCCTGGCTTGCTGGCCTGGCCGATGTGCTCGGCCCGCTGCTGCTCACCGTCCCGCCCAACATCGGCTCTCGTAAGCCCCGTGACCTTGGCGGACTGCTCAAGCTCGCCTGGCGTCACCGGGGCCTTGACGTCCGCACGATCGCGGACGTCACCAGGCTCATGACGATGTCGATCGCTGACCTGCTCGACGACTGGTTCGAGTCCTCACAAGTCAAAGGCGCCCTGGCGGTGAACGGAGTGATTGGCACCTGGGCCGGGCCTTACGAGCCGGGCACCGCCTACGTGATGGCGCACCACTCGATCGGCGACATCGGTGACGGCCACCTGGGCAACTGGGGATTCGCCGAGGGCGGCATGGGCGCGGTCTCCGACGCCATCGGGGCTGCTGCCCGCGGTTTCGGCGCCGAGGTCCGGCTGAATGCTCCGGTCGCGCGGGTGCTAGTCGAAGGAGGCCGCGCGATGGGAGTCGCCCTGGAAAACGGCGACGAGTTGCGCGCGAGCACGATCGTGTCGACCTTGCATCCGCGCACCGCCTTCCTTGACCAGGTCGGCGAGGCGAACCTGCCGCCGGATTTCGCCAGGGACATCAAGCTCTGGAAGACCCGCAGCGGCGTCGTCAAGATCAACCTGGCGCTGTCCGAACTGCCGAACTTCACCGCTGACCCGGGGACCGACCTGGCCGAACACCACACCGGCTCGGTCGAGATGGCGCCGTCGATGGAGTTTATCGAGAAGGCGTTCACCGACGCTCGCAACGGCCAGCCGGCGCGCAAGCCGTTCAGCGACGGCGTGATCCCGACCGCGTTCGACAAGACGCTGTCGCCCGAGGGCACGCACATCATGTCGCTGTTTACGCAGTGGGTGCCCGCCGACTGGAACCTGGAACCGCATCAGTCCGAGCTGGAGGCCTACGCCGACCGGATGATCGAGCTCTACGACGAGGTCGCCCCGAATTTCAAGGCATCGATCCTGCACCGCGACGTCGTCGGGCCGTATCAGATGGAGCAGGAGTACGGCCTGATCGGCGGCAACATATTCCATGGCGAGCTGTCGCTTGAGCAGCTATTCCACATGCGGCCAGCGCCAGGGTTCGCCGACTACCGCACGCCCGTCCGCGGCCTGTACTACGGCAGCTCGGCCACCCACGCCGGCGGCGGTGTCTGCGGCATCCCTGGCTGGCAGGCCGCCCGCGCGGCGATCGCCGACAAGAACGTGACTCGCTCGCGTGCCTCGTCCGCCACATGACCGCCAGCCTTCAGCCTGAACGGGTTGCCGCGCCGGCTGATCCCGCCATCAGGCCGGCCTTGCTCGCGATGCTCGAAGCGAGGTCGGTGGCGATCGTCGGCGCGTCAGCCAGGTCCGGCTCGTTCGGCGCCCGGATGGTGGCCGAGGCAGCCAAGTCCGTCTCGAAGCCAGTCATCTACCCGGTGAACCCCCGCTACCCCAACATCGGCGGCCGCCACTGCTACGCCTCTCTTGCCGACCTGCCTTCGGCACCTGACCTGGTGCTGCTCGGCGTCCCTAACGCGGCGCTCGAAGCGCAGCTCACCCTGGCCGCCCAGGTCGGCGGCAAGTCGGCGGTGATCTTCGGCAGCCCGCCCGCCGCGTCCGCTGCCCCCGCCAGCCGCATCCCCCGCCCGCAGCCCAGCCGGCCGGGTGCTCAGCCGCCATTGCGGCAGCGGCTGGTCTCGATCGCCCAGTCAGCCGGCATGGAACTGTGCGGGGCCGGCTGCATGGGCTTCGCCAACGTGGCCCGCGGCCTGCGCGCCATGGGCTACATCGAGCCTGATCCCCTGCCAGCCGGCCCGGTTGCGCTGGTCACGCACTCGGGCTCGGTGTTCTCCGCGCTGCTGCGCACCAGGCGCGCCTTCGGCTTCACGCTGGCCGTCTCCTCCGGCCAGGAGATCGTGACCGCCGCGCCGTCCTACCTGGAATACGCGCTCACCCAGCCCGGAACCAAGATGCTCGCCCTCGTCCTTGAAGCGATCCGCCAGCCGGCCGCCCTGCGCCGCGTACTCGCCCGAGCCGCCGGACGCGATCTGCCCGTCATCCTCCTGACCGCGGGCAACTCACCAAGCGGGCAGGCCATGGTCGCCGCCCACTCGGGTGCACTCGCCGGATCTGACGCTGGCTGGGAGGCACTGTGCCGTGCCTACGGGATGCACAGGGTCGCCGATCTCGCCGAACTCGCCGACGCACTGGAACTCTTCACGCTGGCGACTCGCCGCCGGCCGGCCGCGGTTCGCGCGGCGCGCGGCGGCGCCGGGCGCGGCCTCGCCACCGTCCATGACTCAGGACTGGAACGCGCCCACGCGGCCGATATCGCCCACGAGGCCGGCGTGCCGTACGCCGAGATCTCGCCCGAGACCAAGGCGCGCATCGCGGACCTGCTCGACCCTGGCCTTACGGCAGCCAACCCGCTCGACGTGTGGGGAACCGGCGCGAACACCAGGGAACTGTTCGGCGAGTGCCTGTCGGCACTCGCCGACGATCCAGCCGCCGACGTCGTCGCCCTCGCCGTCGATCTCGTGACCGAGCTCGACGGCGACGACTCCTACCCGCAAGCCATGCTCGACGCGGCGAGCCGAACTGACAAACCGCTGGCAGTGCTTACCAACGTCCCGAGCGCGATCGACCCCGGGGCAGCTGAACTGCTGCGCGCCAGCGGCATCCCGGTGCTTGAAGGCATGCGAACCGGCCTGCGAGCGCTCGGCCACCTGCTTGATCACCTGCGCGGCGGGCCGGCGCCGGCCAGCCAGCCGCCCGACCCGGACTCCGCGCGGCTGCGCCGCGCGACGACCTTGCTTGCGCGCAGCCCTGCGACCGCCGTCGCGCAGCTTGAGCTGCTCGCCGAATACGGCATCAATGTTGCCCGCACCGAGCGGGTAACCGACCTCGGGCAAGCCCTGACCGTCGCCGGGGGGATTGGTTACCCAATAGTCCTGAAGACCGACAACCCGGCAGTCGCCCACAAATCCGACGTCGGCGGCGTCGTGCTCGGCATCGCCGATGAGGCCGCTCTCACCGCCGCCTATGCGGACCTCGCGGCCCGCCTGGGCCCGGCCGCCCTGGTCTGCGAGTCCGTGCCAGCCGGCGTCGAGCTGGCGCTCGGCCTGGTCACCGACCCCGACCTCGGCCCGCTGATCGTCGTCGGAGCCGGCGGCACCCTGGTCGAGCTCATCGCCGACCGGGCAGTCGCCCTGCCGCCTCTGACAGCCGGCCAGGCTAGGGGAATGCTGAGCAGCCTCAAGGTGAGCAAGCTGCTGGCCGGCGTCCGCGGCGCCCCTCCGGCCAGCCTGGACGCGATCAGCGCGGCAGTCGTGGCCGTCGCCGAACTCGCAAGCGAGCTCGGCGGCCGCCTCGAAGCCCTCGACATCAACCCGCTCATCTGCGGCCCGGCCACCGCGATTGCCGCCGACGCCCTGTTCATCCCGGCTTAGCTTTACCCGGCTGGGCGCGCCGCCGATCCGAGAGATGGGCCTGCAAACAGCAAGACCAGGCACAGGCGATGCCGCCGGCTTCCATGCTGCGCGGGCAGGTATACCGCGCAAACTCGGTAATTCGGATCTGGAGTATTACCTGGTCGTGTCGAATAACCGCCGCAACGCCGCCCTTGATCTCCCCGCCGATTACGGGACGGCGAAGATGTCGGCGGCGGTAATGACCAGCGTGTCCCGATCGGCACCCTCCACCAATTCCCTGCCGCACACCACGTAGCGCAGCGAACCGGGGTCCGTGGCCAATCCGGCTGCCTTCGCGCTCAGCGTGGCCTTGACGCGGGACGCATTCACGCGTGCCGACCACTCGCGCATGCGGGCGCCCGGCCCCCTGCTCGACCACAGCCGCTGCCTGAGCTACCTGACCGGCGGTCCGTAGGGCACCAGCCGCCCCGCCTCAGAACTGCCGACGCAGATGCCATGACCGCCGAGCCCAGAGATAGCAAAGCCCGTCACATGTCCGTGTACCGGCAGGTAGGCGCTGTGGACGCCCTTGGTGACCGTGAGCCGCTGAGCGCTGTTGCCGTACTGCACCGTCACCGATCGTGGCGCGGCTCCCCAGATATAGCTGATCTGAAGGGTGTAGTCGAAAATTGAAGTTCGACTTTGGAGCTTGACGACAACCCGGCCACGCCGTTCTGGCCAGCACGCTGATAGTCCTGTTCCTGGCCGGTGAACCGAGTACACACCAGCTATCACGGCCGGGTAAAGCCGCCCGTCGCTGCCGAACATCCGCAGGCCGTCGATCGTGCCGACCGGGTTGCCGATCCAGGTCAGCCTGCCTGCGAGCTTGCCCCGCGCCAGGTCGCCAATGACAGCCGATTCCGCTGAGCCCTTCTTTCCGAACAAGGCGCCCTCGACTAGCTGCTGCGGCATGTACTGGTCGAGAACCTTGGTGTCGTGCGGCGCTAGCCGCACAGCCTTCTTGAAGTTGGCGACGTAGGTGCGCACCACCGCAGGGCCTGGAGTGATGGACTCATACGCCCGAACCGACCAGATCGAGCCGACCAGGAAGGCGGCGACCAGCGCAGTCGCCACGTACCGCAGCCGCTGCTCGCCTACGACCGCGACTAGGAGCCCCCTGCTGCTCACCGGCGTCTGGTCGCTGACTGCGGCCGGCTCTTTCTGGCCAGACCCGATCACCGGCAGGAAGGCTAGGCCTACGCAGATCGCCAGCAGACACGCGGCGTCAGCCACGTATCTGGTCTCCAGGCCAAGAATGTTCTGAAGACCCGGATACAGCCGACCGAAGACGATTGGCAGCATGTCTGCGCACACGACCCAGCCGATGAGGATAGCCCAGGCGCGCCAGGCGATGGGACTGAGCATAATGCTCGCGATTAGTACGACGACAACAGCGAGTCCGGCGAGGAATACCAGGGCAGCAGGTGGTGCCGCCAGACCGTAAAAGCCATTCTGAACTGGCAGCCAGTGCCAGGGGCCGCCGAGCGCGCCGGTCATCAGCGTGTCCTTGACCATCGTCAGCGCGAAAGTCCAGGCGGCCGACAGTGAGCTTGGACCGGTCGCCTGCTGTCCTGAATTGCTGAACGCGACGATGAACAGAACCGCGTAGCCGATCATGAGCACGCCGTACACCAGCCAGGCCCAGATGTGCTGCCGCAGCGTAGCGAGTGCCCCGGCCAGCCAGGAACGGGCGCCCATCAAGAAGGCCGCGGTGAACGCGAACAGCAAAGGAGCGAGAACTATTGCCTTCTCGAAGAAGAGCATGCCCACGACCAGCCAGGCGGCTGCAGCAGCCAGATGACGTCCGCGGCCGCTACGCACGTACAGCACGTGGGAGTTGAGCGCCATGAAGATCGCTAGCTGAAGCGGCAGGGATTCGATCGCACACCACCACCAGCCGAGGTCTGGAACGGTGAGCGGTGTCAGGGCATAGATGACGAGCGGGATCAAGATGGCCGGCCGGTCACCGAAGAGGGTCCGCAGCAGCCGCAGCGCCGCCAGTCCCGCCGCCGCCGCGAGCAGCAGCACTAGACCAGCGTCAAGACCCCAGTCATACAGCGACACCCTGGCCAGCACCCAGGCGACCGCACGTACCCCGGGAAAGAAGTGCCCAGCCCCGATCAGGGTCAGATAATGCCAGCTAAACGGCGAGGTAATCGCGATATCCAGATTTACATAGTCATCCTGAGTGAAAAACATATGACTCAGGAGCTGAGCTTTCCAGATGATCTCAGCCAGGACAAGCAGCAGCCCCGCGACTAGTACATAGTTGTTCCTGACCCAGGCAGTGGCTTCCGCAAAATCAAACTCCGACCGGTACTGATCGAGATCATCGGGTCGCGCGGGCGCACTGCTCGTGCCTACGGGCTGGCTCGGCCAACTCTCGGTCTCACTCATCGAATTCACGGCTCACTGAATCGGCTCGGCAAACGGGGATGACTCGACCTGGCCCGCCTCGGCGTCGCCCAGGCAAATGTGGCTGCCGCCAAGCCCGGTAAGGCTGATGCTGTTGACGCGCCCCCCGCTTTCCGGCAGGAAGGCAGAGTGCAATCCAGGCAGGATACGAAGCGTCTTGGCTGAGCCACCATAGGTGACGGTGACCGCTGCCGGGCCAGGCGCCGCTCCGGCCAGGTATCCGATCCGGATGATCGAAGTGTGAGTGGACGTGGCCGTTGGGAACCTGACCACAATCCGGCCATGCCGCTCGGGCCAGCACCCGGCTGCCTTCGCGCGCGTCAGGCTGGACGTCGGACCGACCCAGACCGGGTGCAACTGGCCATCGGCACCGATCCAGTAGAGCTTGTCGATGTTGCCGGATAGCTTGTTGATCCAGCGCAATTTGCCTGCGGCCAGATCTCCGATGACCTTGGCGCTTTGCGAGTACGGACCGAGAACATGTGGCGTCAGGGCGGTCGGCACCGGCCGGTCGTAGACCAGCGTCCCGCGCGGTGCCAGTTCAATGGCTTCGGTCGCGTTCGCGATATAGCTTCTCGCCGTCGCTCCGCTGATAGTCGTTTCCAGTTGCTGCACCGACCAGATGGAGCTGAATACGACCAGCGCGGCCAGGCCAGCTATGGCCCTCCGCACTGGCCTCGGGAACGTGGCCAAGACGTTACCGCGGGACCGTGCTTGCCTGGCCGCCGGATATCGGGCGGCTACAGGCCAGGACGCCAGCCCGATGCAGATGGCCAGCACAGCAGCGGCGTCAGCCACATATCCGGGGTCAAGCGCGCGCAGGGCCGGCGGGATCGAGACCCAGCCCAGGAACAGTGGCACCAAGTCCGCCGCGAAGACCCAAATGGCCAGCATCAGCCAGGCCAGCAAAGCGGCCCGCCGCGCGATGACCGTCACGGCGACTACGACGACCGCGAGCACTACGCAAAGCCACGCGAGGAACTGCGGTGGCGCAGCCACCGCGAATGAGTTGCCAGGGAGCGGATGCCACAGCCAGGGCCCGCCGAACACGCCGGGCAGCAATGCCTCCTTGAGCAAATCGCCCGTGAATGCGAGCACGCCGCTGCTCGACAGCGGTGCCCGCGGCTGCGGGATCGACGTACGCAGCGCATCAGCCAAGATCACGGCGTAACATGCCGCCAGCCCGAGGTAGACCACCCACGCACGCCAGAAGCGCTTGAGCGCGGTCGTCACACCGGCAAGCAATGACCGACGCTCGATCAGGAATCCGGCCGTGAGGATGAATAGAAGCACCGGCAGGACTAGCGCCTTCTCGGAGAAGGTCAACCCGAAGCCCACCCAGAAGCCACCTGCTGCCAGGTGCCGTCCGCGCCCGGCTCGCACGTAATGCACATGCGCGATGACCGCCATGAAGATAGCCAGTTGCAGCGGCACCGCCTCCATCGCCGACGACCACCAGCCCAGGTCGGTAATGGTCAGCGGGGTAATCAGGTAGAAGGTCAGCGGGATCAGTATCCGCGGGCCTTCTCCGAATAGCGCTCGCAGCGCGTGGTAACACGCCAGGTCGGCGGCGAAAGTAAAGGCTAGCGTGATAGCGCTGGCCAAGCCCCAGTTGTATAGCGACGTCCTGACACCGAGCCAGGCCACCACGCGCAGCCCGATGGTCAGATGACCGGCCCAACTGGAGCTGAGGTAGGTCCAGTTGAATGGATGCTCGATCGCCAGGTCGAGGTCGCGGAAGTCGTCGACGCGGAAGTACAGGCCGCTGAGAAGATGAGCCTTCCATGCCAACTGCACCACGATCAGAACCAGAGCGACGATCAGGACCGAGCGCCGGCGCGCGAAGCCGACTGACTTGCCGCCGGGCGCGACAGGCTTGACCGGAATCCGGTCGGCGTAACTGGCCTGTTGGTTAGCCTGGCTCACGCGCGCATCCTAATGGCTAGGACAGAGCTGTCTGCCTGACTTATACATCTCCGTCATCTATGCTCCAGGCTGGTTGCGGTCCGCTGACCTGAGGGCGGCCCGCTGCAGCTCGCACCTCAGTGGTACCGCGGCGAACTCACCCGGGCCGCCGCTGACAAGGTCGCTGTCGGCCGGACCGGCCGCTGCCCACCGGTCAGCCTGCCGCCCGGACAGTACAAGATCAAGTTCAGCACAGGCCGCGGCGCCGCCGGGTTTCGCGACCCAATGGTGGGCGTGCGTCAGGTCGGCCGCGACGGCCACGGTGATCAATCATCATCCTCACCGCGCACATCGACGCCACCCTGCGACGAGACGCCACCCTGCGACGAGAAGCACGACACAGGTGGGGCACCCTGCTGCGGCGCAGGCGACAGCAGGGTGCCCCATAGGCGGCTTGGAGTGATCAAGTGGCACTCGGAACCGTCCAAGGCACCCCGGGAACCATTTGATGCACCCCGGGGAGCCGGCCAAGCCACCCCGGGGAGCCGGCCAAGCCACCCCGGGAGCTCTCAATCCGCACCGCACCGAACTCTCCGCAATTTTAGTGTCACGCTCAGTGCCGTTCGCTTGATAGCGCGCCGCTGATCGAGTCCAGGTCTGTTACGGCCCGGAAGCCCGCCCGACAGTGAGGGATGTCGGTCATGGGTGCGTCCTTCAAGGCGTGGTCTGATGTCGACGCTGGCATGAACTGAGCATTCAGTCAAGAACACAACGGGATTCGCAGGCTGAAATCGCCCGTAAAGGCTCATTCGAGTTCTAAAATCACTGTTGTTTAAAGGAGTAACGAGGTATAGACCTATCTGAGTAGAAAAAGTGGTCATTTCCCCACAAGACCATTGACGTACATTCCATCGTCAGCAAGTATTGGCTCATGGATAGTAAGCTGGAAACGACAGAGGCCCATGCCGCGAGCGTGGCCGATGACGACCTGAGCGAGCTCGAGTTCGCCCCGTTGCCACCGGAGGACGCTTCGGAACTTGAGAACCGCCTCTACCTGCCCGGTGCCCGTCACGGCGTTCGGCCACTCTAGATCGCTAGGCCACCGATCGTCACTCACCCTGAAAGCCGGAGCCTTGCCGGCGCTTCGCCGGGGCCCGGCTTTCAGGCGCCAAGCGCGAAACTGCACTTGGCTAACCTCGACGACGGCGTGCGCGAGGCGCTGATCTTGCTCGATCCTGAGGGCAGGGTGGGCTCGTCGTCCGATCCATTATTTCTTTCCGTCGAGTCAGCCGATGTCACAGTCGGATATCTCGGCCTGACCGATGCTAGCTACGCGTGGCTGGCCGAGAACGCTGGCCCCGAGTTCGCGCAGGCGTGCCGCTCGGGAGTGATGCGCCAGCTTGGCCTTTACGGGCCGGCGGCGCGGCTGCCCGCCGATCCCGCCGCCCAGCTGGCTGCCGCGGCCCGGGCGACTGTCACCGGGCACGCTGCGCGGCAGTGCGTAGTCCGGGCCATGCCGCTCGGCATCGGCGGCCACAGCGGCACCGGCATCGCCTACTCCGCAGACCAGGCGACTGGTGAGCCTGGTCTTTTCGGCGTCTTCCGGCCTGACTCGACCGGGGCGCACTTGCTGGAAGCTGGCGGACAGCCACTCGATGAACTGGACCAGGACAGTCAATGGCTCGCTGACCTGAGGTCGGCGGTCACCGCGGCTGACCAGGAGACCGGGTACCCGGTTCGCGCCGAGTTTGTCGTCGAGCGCGGCCGGCTCTGGATCATGCGGATCAGCCAGGCGACATTGCGCGGGGCTGGACTGTTGCGCGCGGTCACCAGGTCCGCACAGCAAGGGAGACTGACCCCGAGGCAGGCGTTGCTCGCGGTGTCGGAGCACGACCTGGCTGTCGCGCTGGCGCCCTCGGGCGTCCTGCCTGATCAGCGGCCCGCCGCTGCTGGTCTCGCCGCATCTCCCGGCGTCGCCACGGGCATCGCGGTCTTCTCCAGCGATGACGCGGTGCGCGCCAGCGCCAAGGGACAGCGGCCGGTGCTCGTGCTCACCGAGTCCAGGCCGGAGGATCTCAGCGGGCTCCTCGCTGCGGTAGCGGTGGTAACCCAGCGCGGCGGCCACACCTCGCACGCGGCGGTGGTAACGCGAGGCCTCGGCCTGCCCTGCGTCGTCGCGTTGCGCGACGCCGTGGTCGATGCCGCCGGCCACCAGCTCGTACCTGCCGGCGGCAACCCGATCAGCCGCGGTGATCACGTCACCGTCGACGGGACGCATGGCCGCGTCTTCCGCGGCGCGGCCGCCGGCGGCAAATCGGCCGCGCAGCCGGACTTGTCGGATGCGGCGACGTGGCTGCTGGCTCAGGCGGATGTCCTCCCTGGCCCGCAGGTACGGGTCAGCGCCGACTCCGCGGACGAGGTCGTGCTCGGGCTCGCGGCCGGGGCCGCCGGGGTCGGCTTGTGCCGGGTCGAGCACATGCTGCTCGGGGACAGGAAGGCACTGGTTGAGCAACTGCTGACGGCACCTCCGGGACCGGAGACCCGACGCGCTCTCGACAGCCTGCAGAATCTGCTCCTGGCCGAATTCGCCGCGATCCTGACCGCGGCGGACGGCAGGCCGGTCACGATCCGCCTGATCGACCCGCCACGGCACGAGTTCCTGTCCCGCGACGACGCCATGACCGAACTCGAGCCGATGCTCGGAGTGCGAGGCGTCCGGCTGAACCTCCTGCAGGCCGACCTGGCAGTTGCCCAGCTCCGCGCGCTGACCCGCGCAGAGTCCGCGGTGCGGCGCAGCGGAATCGCGACCCAGCCTGAGCTGCTCGTGCCGATGATCACCACCGTCGGGGAGCTGACCGAGATCCGGGACCTGCTCGGCGAGGTGCGCCAGGCACCCGAACCGCCCATTCCGGTCGGCGCGATGATCGAAACGCCCCGGGCCGCGCTGCTGGCGGGCGAACTCGCCAGGCACGCCGACTTCCTGTCGATCGGCACGAATGACCTGACCGCACTGGTCTGGGCCATTTCGCGCGATAATGCCGACGCCGGATTGCTGCCCGCGTATCGGGAACTCGGGCTGGTGCGGGAGTCGCCGTTCGTCTCGTTCGACACCGATGGCGTCGGCCGCCTGGTCGGCCAGGCGGTGCGGGCCGCCCGGGTCGCCAGGCCGGGGCTCCCGATCGGGACATGCGGTGAGCACGGCAACTCGGCCGAGGCGGCGCGGTTCTTCACCGGACTCGGGATCGACTACGTATCGTGTGCTCCAGCGCAAGTGCCGGCCGCCAGGCTGGCCTGCGCGCGAGCCGCAATCAGCGGGAGTGATGAATGACGATGGTCGCTGGCGGCGTTCCGCCTGCAGTCGAGGTCAGCCGGCTGTGCCGGACCTTCAGGAGCGGCAGTGAAGAGATAACCGCGCTGCGGGACGTCAGCTTCCGGATCGACCAAGGCCAGGTAGTGGGCCTGCTCGGTGAGAACGGAGCCGGCAAGACCACTCTGACGAAGATCCTGGCCACCTTGCTACTGCCGACTTCGGGCACGGTGCGGCTATTCGGTAAGGACATCACCAGGCAGGTGCGTGAAGCCAGGAGCGAGATCGGCGTCGTGTTCGGTGGCGATCGCGGTCTTTACGGCCGGCTGTCCGGCCGGGACAATGTGCGCTTCTTCGCCGTGCTAGCCGGGGTCGATCGCCGGCGCGTGCGCAGCCGGGTCGAAGCTGTCCTGGAAGAGGTCGGCCTTCAAGACGTTGCCGGCCGCCGGGTCGAGACGTATTCGCGCGGCATGCGACAGCGGCTGCACATTGCCATCGGCGTCGTCGCCGAGCCCCGGCTGCTGCTGCTCGACGAACCTACGGTAGGCCTTGACCCGGTTGAGGCCGAGCGCCTTCGCGCCGCCATCGCGCGGCTCCGCAGCGGCGGTGTGTGCGTGCTGCTGACAAGCCATTACCTGCTCGACATCGAGCGCCTCGCCGACCAGGTCATGGTGCTCAGCAAAGGAGAGCTGATAGCTAACCTCCCGGTCGCTGAGTTTGTCGGGCTCGCGGGTTTCGCGGCCACGGTCCAGCTTCGCGGCACCGGCCAGGCCCCGGCGGGCGACGCGTTCGCATCCGCCGACGTAGAAGTGGACTCGATCCAGGCGAAGGACGAATCCTGGATCGTCAAGCTGAAGGTCAGGCGGTGGGACGGAAGGTCGTTCGCACTGCTGGCCGGCGCGCTCAAGGGGAGCACGGTGACCGACGTCGACGTCGCGCCCGTGAGGCTCGAGGACGTCTACACCGACCTGAGCGCTCAGCTCGCCGCCACGGCGGCAAGTCAGGACAGCGCGACTATGGACGGTGCGACTTTGGACAGTGCTCGTGGCTGACCGGCTGCTTTCGGCACTGGTCGTAGTGCTGACGTCCATGCGAGCTGAGGCGCGGGACTCGCTGCGGCGGCCGCTGGTCATCGTGAACGCGGCGGTGCAGCCTGTGGTGTACCTGCTCATCACGACAAAGGTCGCGCCGTCTGGGCCAGCGAAGGTATCCGGGCTCGTCTCGGCCGTCGTGCTGATGACCATGTGGAGCTGCACCGTCTGGATGGCCGGCGGCGTGCTACGGCGCGAGCGGACGTCAGGCACCCTCGCCCGCGCCATGTGCTCGACCAGGCCGGCGTACCTGGTGCTGCTCGGCAAGAGCCTGGGCGCCACGTTACTCAGTCTCGTCACCGTGCTGGTCACCATCACGGTGACCGTCCTCGCGCTCGGCCAGCCGACCGCGTTCCGCAGCCCCGGCGTGCTCATCCTGGCGCTCGCGATCACCATGCTCTCCGGCACCGCGCTCGGCATGATCGTGTCCTGCCTGTTCCTGCTGACGCGCCACGGGCTCATCTGGTCAAGCGCGCTGACCTACCCGGTCTACATCCTGGCTGGTCTCCTGATTCCCAGGTCGCAGCTGCCGCTGGCGCTGCGCTGGATTCCCGACCTGATCAGCTTGCAGTGGATACACAACTTCGTCTCCGCGTCGTCGGCTGGCGAGCCGGTCCTCGGTCCGGTCCTGATCGCCTGCGGCCTGACGGCCGGGTACTTCGCGCTTGCCGTCTGGTCGATCAACCACGTCGTCACGACCGCGCGCAGGAAAGGAAGCCTTGATCTCTCCTGGTAGCCTCAGTACCGGCAGCTTCAGTGGTAGCAGCGTCTGGGCGCGGCCGCTGATCGCCGGCTGGCGTGTCGGCGAAACGCTGCGTTTCGGCTGGCTCGAATACAGGGCCGCCAATCCTCCTGGGCTGCTGCTCACCGCGACCGGACCCCGGCTGATCCTGCAGACCCTCTTCCTCACCGTGCTCGGCGGCGTGCTCGGCGGTGCGCAGCAGCGGGCGTTCGCCTTCGTCGGCGCGCTGGCGATCGCGCTGGGCAGCGCTAACGTCGTGTACGTCTCCAACATCGCCGTCTCTGAGAAGCAATTCGCGACCTTCTGGCGGGTAAGGTCGGGCCGCCTGAGCGCGCCGGCCCAGTTTTTCAGCCGGGCCGCCCCTTACCCGTTCGCCGGGCTGATCATGGTCGCGGTGACCGCCGCCATCGTCGGACCGGTCGTCGGTCTCGGCTCGGTCGCGCTCAGGCAGCTGCCGCTCACTGGCCTTTACGCCCTCATCTCGCTGAGCACGACAGCGGCGGGCCTGGCTGGCGCGAGCGTGGCCATCGGGCGCAACGCCGACCAACTCGCCACCAATGTCATCACCTACCTGATCATCTTGTGCAGCGGCGGCTTCCTGCCACCTGGCCGGATCGCCTGGGTCACGAAGCTCGGCTCCGTCCTGCCGGTCACCCACGGTCTCGCGGCCATTCGCGCGAATCTCGCGCACCTGCCCTGGGCTGGCCAGGCGCTCGAGGAGCTTGCGGTGTGCGCCGGATGGGCGGCGATCGCTGCGGTCGCGGTCACGGTGCAGGCCTGGCGCGCCCGCCGCACGGGCAATGAGGACTACTCCTGACCGCCCGACCCGGGTTGGCTCACGATTTTGGATTGCGGCTTAGCTTGAGGCTGTGACGTGCGTGTTCCCTGCTCGCGGCGACTGGGATCGTGCCCTGGCCAAGACCGCAGAGCCCGCTCATCACCATGGCGAGCGTGCCCAGATCGCCGCGCGTCCGGGCCTTCCCCGGTCCCTGGCCAGCCGCGCGCCGGCACTGCATCGGCTCCCCGGCGCCTGCAGCCACTCTCCGCTCCGCCGCCCGGCGAACAGCAGCAAAGACGCGACGTTGCCGTTACCGGGCCGGCCACGACAGCAAGAATGGCGCGATCTTGCCGCCCCCTGCGGCAGCAACGACGCGACGTTGCCGTCAGCACCCTGCCGCCTGCAGCCACTCTCCGCTCCGCCGCCCGGCGAACAGCAGCAAAGACGCGACGTTGCCGTTACCGGGCCGGCCACGACAGCAAGAATGGCGCGATCTTGCCGCCCCTGCGGCAGCAACGACGCGACGTTGCCGTCAGCACGCTGCCGCCTGCAGCAGCACAGGCGCGACGTTGCCGCACACCAGCCCGCCTCTGCCCGCCCGCCTCCGCCCGCCCGCCTCAGCCAGCCCGCCTCAGCCCGCCCGCCTAAGCCCGCCCGCCTAAGCCCGCCCGGGTCACCGGTCCGGCGTCAGCTCGACGGTCACGGTCTCCAGGATCACCAGATGGGCGGATACGGCGATCGCGCGCGCCACGCCGGCGGACGCGTCGTCAGCCACGGCTCCGAATACCGTGTACTGGCCGGTCAAGTGCGGGGCGGAGACCAGCGTGATGAAAAACTGCGATCCGGTGCTATCCCTTCCGAGGTTAGCCATCCCCAGGAGGTAGGGCTCATCGAAGCCCAGTCCGGGATCGGGCTCGTCAGGAAGCCGGTATCCCGGACCGCCCTGGCCCGTACCGGTGCGGTCGCCGCCCTGGATCAGGTAGCCGGGTAGGCGGCGGAAGAAGCTGGTCCCGTCATAGAACGGCTCGTTCCGGCAGGCTCGTGACACCGGGTCGATCCACTGGCGTTCCCCGGTGGCCAGCTTGACGAAGTTGTCCACGGTGTAGGGCGCGGAGTCAGGAAAAAGCGTCAGCCTCACCGGGCCGAGGGTCGTCGCCAGCGTGACCGAAGCACGCTCGTACCGATCCAGGCCTGATGGCACCGGCCGGCGGAACGTCGCCCGGCGTGGCTGCACGCCCATCGTGAGATCGCGAGGGTCGCCAGCCGCGAACATGCCAGCGGGCAGCGCAGAGCCGCATCCAAGACCGCCGGGCGGCGCGGCGTCGAGCGCCAGGCCGAGCCAGCCGCCACCGCGCAAGTCCCTGCTTCTCGTCGCCGGCGGATCCGCCGGATCAGCGGCCGCTGGCAGCCCCAGCCAGGACGGGTCGTAGCCCGCGCCCTTCCTGGCCTGGTGGGCGTGCCAGGCCCGGCGGACATGCTCCGAGGCATAGGCCGCCAGCACCGCCACCTTGCCCTCAGCCTGGGCGTCGAGCACGGCCCGCATGTCCTCGACGTCGAAGCACTTGTCGAAGACGCACCCGTTGTTGTGCTGCAGCGTGAAGCACCTGTCGATGAAGATCCGCACCGGGAGGTTCTCGGCCGTGTAGCTGCGCAGCGTCCGCGCGATCGGAGCCCAGGCCGCGCCGCCGAACTCAATCCCGGGACCTGAGAACGCCTCGACAGCCAGATCGAGCGCGCGCCGGGCACCCATTTCCTCCTTTACGACGGGCCAGGCCGACTGGCTGTCCCCGGCCGTCACCCGGCGGATGAACACCGACATCGGCCCGGGCAGCGGCACGTCGAGCGCGCGCTCGAAGTGGCCGAGCTCGGTGCCGATGACGAGATCGATCTGGCCGGCGAAGTCACGCGCGAGCTGCGGCAGCCACCTGGCGAACTCGCGCGCGCAGTCCTCGGCGCCGTCGGCGGCCAGGTATTCCATCAGGTAGAAATCGGCCGCCAGTGACGCCGCGTCCACGCAGTCGACGAACCACCGCGGGCTGTAGGCGCCGAGCTCGGCTGCGAGCCCGTCGAGCGCCTCATCCCGGCCGGTAGCGCCGGCCAGGTACGGTGCCCAGTGACGGCTGACGGCACCGTAGGCGCGCGGGAAGCGCCAGGCCGAGCCGAGTACATCCACGCCTGGCCGGTAATCACCTTGAGCCGAGCGCACGAGCTCACCGCAGGTCATCTCGACCAGGAGCTTCAGCAGCACGGCGCGCAGCCGGCGGTGGTAAGGGCCGGTGCCCGGCAGCCGCTCAGCAAGTTCCGCCGGCAATCCGGCGCCGCGCCTGTGCTCTCGCAGCAGCGCCCACGCGACAAGCCCGAGCACGCACTCGGCCAGGGTCGCGCCCCGGTGCCTGCGACAGTCCACGTATCCGGCCCGCAGGCGCGTCCCGTCAGCCAGGAAGCCGGCCGACGGGAGCGGCGCCAGCAGCACGCAGTGCAGCGGCAGTTCAAGTTCGGCGTCCTCGATGCCGAGCGCGTCGAGCAACCCCTTGCCGAGAACGTCGAGATCAAGCTGATCATCGAGCACCCGCCGAGCCTGGGCCCTGATGTCGGCGAACCCGTCGAGCGCGGCCGACAGCTCTCCGGCCGCCGCCTCGATCGCGGCCACGATCGCCGCCGTGCCGCGCCTGGCCTCCTCGCTTCCCGGCACGGCAAGCAGGTCACGCGGCGCAGGGGCGGTCAGCCAGGCGGGCAGCTGGTCGATGCCGCCCTGGCGCCACAGGCGAAGACCTTCGCGGAACCGCTCGATCTCGGGCAGGACTGGTCGGGGCAGCACGCTGATCTCCCAGGAGAACCGGGCGGTCAGCTCCCGGTACAACGCGAGGAACAGCTCGAGCACCTCGCTGCGTTCATGCCTGATGCGCAACTGGCGTGCCATAAGGCGCGCTCACTCCTTCGGTCAGCAAGCCCAGCGCGCAAAGCCGGCCGACGATGGCGCGCGCACGGTCGGGCGTGAGTTTCGCGTAGGCGGGAGCAGCCGCCCCGAACCCGGCTGCGAGCGTCGCGACCTCTTCGGAACTGGCGCCATCGCACAAGCCCCAGACCAGGGCAACGTCCCAGCGCATGCGCACCAACCGGCAACCCGGCTTGCACAACTTCACGTACTCGTCGGTCGAACTCGGGTAAAAGCCGGCCGCGCGGTGCAGCGTGCCGTTGCCCGGTGCCCATGACGGCCAGCGATCAAGCCGGATTCCGTGCAGGCCTAGCACGGCGGTCGCGATCATGGCGGTCTGGACCAGGCCGAGCAGGCGCAGCACCGGCTGACCAGGTCCGAAGGGGTCGCTGCGGATCAGTAGCCGGAATTCCGCGATCGGAAAGCGCTCAGGTGCGGTGCGGGCCAGTTGCTTGTGCACCCACTTGAGGCCGTCATAGGTATCCCCGCCCGCCGCGGCGATGCCCTTGCCAGCGGCCAGCAGGGCTGAGCGGGCGCAGATCGTCGCGGTGTCAGGATCGGCTGCAAGATCCTGCCCGGAGAAGTCCTCAAGGGCGTTGAACGCAGCGGCGTTCCAGCGCCTGATCATGAGCCTGGCGAGATGATCGCGCCCGATCAGGTCAGCGAGCCTGCTGGCGGCCTGCTCGCCCGACGTGATCACCGCGCTGTGCAGCCGGGCCGCGATCGCGAGGTCGGCCTCGCTGACCGGGTCGTCGCTGAGGTCGGCGAGCGGATCGGCGGCGGCAACCCGCCGCAGCGCGCACTCCAGCTCCGTGAGGCGAAGTGCGTGCACGTCGAGCCAGGTGGTGCCGGCCAGCAGCCGCTGGCGCCCGGCGAGCACGTCAGGGCCGATGAGGTAGATGTCGATGTCACTAGCGCTGTTGCCGAGACCGGCCGTCAGGCTGCCGCCGACGAAGGCGCACGTCGCCCCGGCCCGGGTCGCCAGCCGCCCGGCAATACCTCGCGCCAGCTCGAGTGCGTCAGCGCAGCCAGCTACCACCCCGGATTCTCCGGGATGGCAAGCGAGAGGTACCTGCCTGCCTCACTCACCATGACACCGGACCGGCAGAACCGCCTGAGCAGGGAAGACACCTCGCGCTCGGTGAGCTCACTGCCGGATTCGGCCAGCTGATCCCGTACCCGGGCCACGGTCCTCGGACTGTCGCCGCAGGCTTCGTAAGCCTGCGCCTGCCATCCGGTCAGCACCGCCTGGCGACCCTCCGGCTTGCGCCGGTCGAGGATGGAAAGCCGTCCGGGGAAGCTGCGGTAGATCAGGCTGGGCTTGCGGACCCGCGCCCACGCCGCGGCCCATTTTGCGGTGGCGGCCTGCACCTGCGCGAAGGTCTCCTCGCTCACCACGTCGCGGGCCTCGTAGTCGAAGAAGTACGCGATCTTCGAATGGTCGATGCCGGCCGGGTAAATGTGCCCGTAACTGCTGCGCGGCCGGATGCCGGTCAGCCCGAGCGAAGGATCGTTGTAGAAGGGGCTGAACCGCTCGAGCCAGATCCGGGCCGTCGCGTCCGGAGGCTGCAGGTGATACAGGAGCGGGATCAGCTTCAGTTGCCCGGCATAGTCCTCGTCGGTCTCGCCAGGAAAGCCGCCGAGCAGGTTCCAGCTGACTGAGATGCCGTAATAGCGTGCCCATTTCAGCAGCCGCAAGTTGAGCAGCATGCTCGAGCCCTTGCGCATGAGGTCGAGCACGTTCGTGCTGAGGCTCTCGATGCCCGGCTGGATGCGCCGCACCCCGGCCTTGTGCAGGAGGTCAAGCTGCTCGCGGGTCAGATTTGCCTTGACCTCGAAGAAGAGGCTGATGTCCCACCGTCGCTCGGCGAGCTTGGCGCACATCGTGGAGATGTACTTCATGTCCAGGATGTTGTCGACGGCCTCGACCTGCACCGCCGGGTACTCAGTCAGCAGGCTCGCGAGCTCGGCGATCGCGTGGTCGGGCGGCTTCGCGCGGTAAGCCATGCCGAGCGCGTTCAGCCCGCAGAACGTGCAGTGGTGCTTCTCGCCCCACCAGCAGCCTCGGGAGAACTCCACCGGCAGCTTGACCTCGGCCTTCCCGACGACCGCTTCCTGGCCAAGCTCGCCGAGGGCGGCGAAGTAGTCGTGGTAGTCAGGCGCGGGAAGACCGTCAAGCCTGTCGAGCCTTGGCCCCTCCGGCAGGTCAGGCACGCCGGCGGGCTGGTGCAAGACGCCAGGGATCGGCCCGCCGGCGGCACCGCGCGCGAGTGCGTCGAGCAAGCGCGGCAGCGCGACGTCGCCCTCACCGGTCACGACGTAATCGATCCAGGGGATGCGCCGGATGAACTCCTGGCCCATCTCGCCATCGAAGTTGGCGCCGCCATAGACCAGCGGCAGGTCCGGATGGCGTTCCTTCAGCTTGCGGCCGAGTGCCAGGCCCGAAGTGTTCTGCCAGAAGGTCGACGAGAAGCCGACCACATCGTAGGAACTCCAGCCGGGCCGGGCCGCGAGGGCGTCAACCCAGTCAGGAAGGACATTGCGCCGGAAGTCAATCATGTGCTCAAGGCAATTTCCGGTCGCCTGCTGCCAGATCTTCTCGACCTCTGGGTAATCGGCGATATAGCGTTCCGCCGAGGTGACTTCACCGAAGGCGGCGTAGGAGAAAAGCCATTCGCCGATCAGGTTGAGACGGTCCTGCGGGGCGTCGGCTAGCAGCGCGTAGGCTTCAGGCCCGAGCTTGGCCGCCAGCTCAAGGTTGACGTACCAGACATCGCAGTCGTGACCCGCGGCCTTGGTCAGCGACTGCAGCAGTCCGCACTGGATCGACGGGGCGTCGGCGCGCGCCCAGGGCATGTTGACCAGCGCGACTCGCAGCCGGCGCCGCTCGCCGCCTGCGTGCTGGCTCGCCGATCCGGTCGCATTTAATATTGGCAGGAGGTCACCCATGTCACAACATCACGCTCAGATCGTAGATCGCCCGATACTGCCCATCTGCCCGATACTTGCCCCACAGTAACATTGACGATGCCCTATTTCCACGGGCCGCTCCCCGGCCGGTTAGACTCCGGCGGATGCGGCTGACGAAGTACACCCACTCGTGCGTGCGCCTGGAAATCGATGGCGTCGTCCTGGTCATAGATCCCGGGACCTGGAGCGAGGCCTATGCGCTCCCCGGCTGCGACGCGGTGCTGGTCACTCACGAGCACACCGATCACATCGACGTGCTCAGGCTCAAAGGCCTGTCCGTCCCCGTATACGCCCCCGCTGACGCCGAGATCAGCGGCCTGGACAACCTGCGGCGCGTCCACCCGGGAACGCGCTTCACCGCCGCCGGCGTCGAGATCACGGCCACGGGCGGGCAGCACGCGAGTGTCGTGCCAGGACAGCGCGCCTGCGCGAACCTCGGCTACATCGTCAGCGACCTGCTCTACCACCCCGGCGACTCGCTGGCGCTGCCTGGGCAGCCGGTACAGACGCTGCTCGTCCCGATGCAGGCAGCCTGGCTGAAAACATCGGAGGCCATCGCCTTCGTTCAGGCGATCTCGCCCGAGCGGGCGTTCGGCATCCACGACGCCCAGATCAACGAGCGCGGCCTGAGCAGCATCAACGGGTGGCTCAGCGGCACGGCGGGCGAAACCTACCGCTGGCTCGCTCCCGGCCAGCAAGCCTGAGACCGCCAGCGCACGGCTACGGCGCTGGCCGCGGAAACGGCAGCGCGACCGGATCGGTCGCGCTTGCTGCGGCCAGCCGCGTCGAACCGGTCGAGACCAAGCTGACTGACGTCGACGACAGCTGAGCTTCCGGTCAGCGCCACGTCGGCGGCGGCCCTGGCGACTCCGGGGGGTTGGACATGCCGACGAGCATGGCGCCTTCCGCCGGCCGCCAGTACAAGCCGGCCGGCGGAGGTCGCCGCCGCCCGCGAGCGGCCTCGCGCAGGAAGTACGCGCACCACGCGCCGACAGTACCGCCGCCCACCACGACCGCGCCGGCGACCGTCGCGCCGACGGCGCGCTCACCCGCCCGGCACGGACGCCATTGCATGAGGCAGATGCCGGTATAGACTGAATGTTCAGTCAAGGCCATCGGTTCTCAGGATGAAAGCAATTCGCCCCGCAACCCAACGGTTCCGAGAGGCCCGCCCGGAGGGGACTCGATGTACAGCCTGTCAGAACAGGATCTTGACATTCAGGCTCGGGCACGGGCCTTCGCCGACGAACTGATTCCGCTGGAGGCCGAGGCCGAACTGGCGGGCGGTGAGCTGCCGGCCGAGGTCGAGTCCGCGCACAAGAAGCGCGCCATCGAGCTTGGCCTGTACGCGGCGAACCTGCCAAAGCAGGTCGGCGGGGGCGGGTGCACCTCGCTGCAGCAGGTGCTCATCCAGGAGCAGGTCGGCCGGGTGACCAACGCCCTGGCCTGGGTAGTCGCGACCCCGCCGTCCTGGCTCCCCGAAGTCGCGACGCAGTACCAGCTGGAGCGGTACGTCCGCCCGGCGGCGCGCGGCGAGCGCGACGAGTGCTACGCGATCACCGAGGAGGGCGCGGGGTCCGACGTCAGCGCGATCGAGGCGACCGCGCGAAGGGACGGCGGCAGTTACGTGCTGAACGGGGTCAAGTGGCACGTCACCTCGTTCAACGCCGCCAGTTACGCGTTCTTCCAGGCCAAGCTCGCCGGCGGCGAGCACGCCGGGGAGCATGCCATGTTCCTGGTAGACCTGCCGAGCCCGGGCGTGGAAATTGTCAGGACCCCCGCCTACATGCATACGCTGGGTCACGCGCATCAGCACCCGATCGTTGCTTTCAGCGATGTGCGGGTGCCGGCGGCCAACCTCGTGGGCGCCGAAGGTGACGGCATGAGCTTCGCCTACGAGTGGTTCAGGTTCGAGCGGCTGATGGTCGCCGCGCGCTGCCTCGGCGCGGCGCAGCGGCTGGTCGCGGAGATGACCGGGTTCGCGTCCGAACGGGTGGTGCGGGGCAGGCCGATCGCGTCCTTCGGCGCCGTCCAGGCCATGCTGGCCGACAGCCTGACCGAGTTGTTTGCCGCGCGATCGCTGACGTACGAGACAGCACGCGGTGCCGACACCGGGGTCGATGTCAAGATCCAGCATGCGCAGTGCTCGATGGCCAAGCTGTATGCCGCCGAGATGGCTAACCGGGTAGCTGACCGCGCGGTCCAGGTGTTCGGGGGCCGCGGCTACATGCGGGAATACGCTGCCGAGAGGTTCTACCGCGAGCTTCGGGTGGAACGCATCTGGGAAGGCACCAGCGAGGTGCAGCGCTCGATCATCGCCGACCAGATGATCAAGCGCGGACCTGACCGCCTTGCCTGAGACCTTCGGCCGACCGCTGGGGTTGGCCCGGCCGACCCGCAGGTCCGCCGGGCAACCGGACTCACCAGGTGACGGTTTGGATCTGATGCGCGACCCTGGAGTCCACCGGCTTCTGGACGGCCAGCCTGGTGAGCACGTCCCCGTCCAGCCGCTGCAGGCCCAGGCACCTGATCAGGGCGTGCGTTCCGCTCGTGTCGAGCGACAGGACCACGCAGCCGCGCTCGGCCGCTCTGCGCTCGGCAGGCCCGTGATAGGCCCGCATGAAGGTCTTGAAGGTCCTGACCACCTTGCCGGTCATCGGCGACAGCCCGATGAGCTTGGTCTGCACGGCGCCGCATTTCATGCAGCGACCGAGCGAGGCAATGTTGCGGATCTCGGTGGCGATGATCGGCCCGGCCGGGCTCGCGAAGGCCGAGGTGATCAGCAACGGCGTGCCGCCACCCGACGCCACGACCCGCGTTGCCAGCAAGCTGTGACCTGGAGCGGTGGTGTCCAGCAGCCGTAGCTGGCTGGACGTGCCGGCCGCGTTCGTCCAGAGGAACGCGATCTTATGCTGCCCCGCGCACGCCAGGTCAGAAGGGGTCGCGGCGGTTCCCGGCGCCGTCCAGCTTCTGACCTTGCCGTGCGCGATGAGGTCGATCTCGCTGGTCACGCCCGCGTGCGGCGAAGGCACGCCAAAGGCGATAGCCAGGCCGCTCTGGCAATGCGCGGCTGCCTCGATCTTCGCCTGCGGCCCTGGAGCATCGACCGGCACTTTCGAGTCACGGCCGGTCGAGCCCAGCCGCGTCGGGATCAGCACGTTCACGTCTACGTAAGCCGGGTGGGCCCGCGTGTTCCAGCTGACAATCTGGAACTTCCACTGAGCGCCAACTTTGTAAGCGGTGGCGACAGGATGCGAGTCACCGAATCCGAACCCGAACTCCCAGTCCTTGGCATCGCCTGTGCGCGAGTCGTGCAAGACCGCCACGGTATGCGGCGGCAGGCCGTTGATCGTCAAGTAGAACGGAGGCGCTCCCGAAGCAGGAGAACTGGCTGAACCCGGGACCTGCTGCCGGGGCGTCGTCGCGGCGGATACCGCTAGGCTCACGGCCACGGCGACCACGGCGAGCACGGAAAGCGCGGGTGCCAGCACCCGCCAGGTCGGCCCGCGTGACCCGAGACCGTGATCACCGCGGCCGCCAGCGCTGGCCGGGAACCGCAACTCGGGCTCATCGACGGCGGCCAGGTCCGCGACACGCAGTTCCGCGATCTGAGCGGCGAGCCATGTCTGGGGCACCGGATCGCCTTCGCATCCGGTCAGGGGTGCCGGGTTGCCTGGTCCCATGACCGAGCGGATCTGGCTGACAAGGTTGCGTTCGTTCACGGACTGGCCTCCGTTGCTCATCAAGACTCCTGGCCGACTACGTGCTGTTCAAGGGCCGGCAGTGGCTGATCGGCCGCATCGACTGCGGCAAGAGCGCGGTCAAGCCTGCGTCTCGCGCGGTACAGCCTGACAGCCATCGCGGAGCGCGAGCAGCCCATCACCAGCGCGGCGCCGGCAATGTCCAGCTCTTCCCAGCCGATCAGGCGAAGCGCTTCGCGGTCGGCTTCATTCAGCTGGCTGAGTGCCTGCGCGATCCTGGCCCGCTCGGAAACGGCGGATGCCGGATCGGGCGCCTGCTCGTCATGGCTCTCGTGCCAGACACGCTCGGCCACTCGCTGCGACCGCCGCCGTGATCGCTCGACGTTCGCGAGCACGCGCCTGGCCACCGCATAGAGCCAGGGCTCTGCCTGGCCCGGTTCAGCGGGTACCGCGGCTAGCCTGCGCCACGCGACCAGGAAGGTCTCAGCGACCACATCCCTGGCGGTGTCAGGATCAGTGCGGCGGGACGCGTATCGCAGGATCGCGCCATGATGAGCTTGGTACAGCGAGGTGAACTGCTCCTCGGCATTCACTCGTGCCGCCTCCCGCCAATCACTTTGCCTGACACCTGCCTATGTCCGGCCGCAATGCGATCATTACCGGCTAATTCGACGCGCACCCGCCCTAGGTCCTTGCAGAGGACAGCCGACCCGGTCACCGGTGGGGCACCCAGCTGTCGCCTACGGAGCAGCCGGGTGCCCCACCGGTGAAGCAGAAATGCCGGACGGCCGCCCGATTGCGGGCGGCCGTCCGGCATCTGGCGATCGCTTGCTGCCTGGCTAGCCGGCCAGGCTCGCCTCGATGGCGTCCACGACTTCTGGTGCCTCGGGGTCCGTCAGCGGACGGAACCTGGCGATGACCTTGCCGTCCTTGCCAACCAGGAACTTCTCGAAGTTCCACTGGACGTCGCCCGCGTTGCCTTCGCTGTCGGCCACAGTGGTCAGCTCGGTGTAGAGCGGGTGCCTGTTGTCGCCATTCACGTCGATCTTGGCGAACATGGGGAACGTCACCCCGTAATTGACCGAGCAGAACTCGGTGATCTCCGCCGGCGTGCCAGGCTCCTGCTCGCCAAACTGGTTGCACGGGAATCCAGCCACGGTGAACCCGCGCTCGGCGAACCGGTCGTGCAGCCGCTGCAGCCCGGCATACTGCGGGGTAAGGCCGCATTGCGAGGCGACGTTCACCACCAGGATCGTTTTGCCCGCGTGGTCGCCGAGCTTGGCCGGCTTCCCGGTCAAGCTCTCCAAGTCAATGTCGTGCACGGTCACGAGCAGTACCTCCGATGATTCGCTTTTAAGCCATGAGGCGGGCTGGAGTCGGTGTCGCATCCGCGCCATCGCACACAACATCGCCCGCCTATGCGTTATGCCCGGCGAGCCTGAGTCTTGCAGGCTTACCCGGGAGCCGTCGACGGCGCTGGCCGGCGTCTTGCCCGGGCAGGTCGGCCCTGGCCTGTCGGCCCTGGCCTGTCGGCCTGCCCGCGCGGATCGGCCCTGGTCCCGCACCGGCCTGCATATGTCAGGCGCCGCCCGGCCGGTCGCGACGCGCCGGTGCCAGGTACTTCTGACGGGGCCAGAGTGGCGAATGTGACGACTGTGCGGGTTCGCGGGAGCGGCTGATCATATGTGTCAGCGAGGGGCCTGGCCTGCCCGCGAGGCTTCCACGCCGGCCAGCCAGCCGCGTACCAGGCCGAGCGCCAGGTCAGGGCGCTCGGCCTGGGACATGTGCGAGCAGCCTTCGAGCACGGTGAACTGCGAGCCTGGAATGGCTCCGTGCGCCTGCCGCACGGTCGCCGGGGTGACCTCATCGAACTCGCCGCAGAAAAGCAGCGTTGGCACCTCGATCTGCCCCAGGTCGGCGACTAGGTCGAAGTCCTTGAGCGGCCCTATGACGTGGAACTCGCTCGGCCCGTTCATCGTGTGGTAAACCTCAGGATTGGCCTCGATCGCGGCGAACGTGTCGTCGACCCAGTCGGGGTACGGCCTGACCCGGCAGACGTGCCGGTCGTAGAACGCGACCATGGTCTGGGTGTACTCGTCGCTGTCGGTCGTGCCGGCCGCCTCGTGTCGCCGCAGCGTCGCCTCGACGTCGGCGGGCAGGTCCGCCCGGAGCCGGTCGAGTTCGGCGAGCCAGAAGGGCACCGAGGCAGGCGACGACTCGACCAGCAGGCTGACCAGCCCCGCGGGCTTGGTGATCGCGTACGCCATGCCGAGCATGCCGCCCCAGGAGTGACCGAGTATGTGGCACTCGGAAAGGCCGAGCGCATCCCGCACCGCGTTGACCTCGTCTACATAGAGCTGCACGGTGAACATCGCCGCATCGTGCGGCTCGTCGATGCCGGAGTTGCCGCAGCCGACCTGGTCGTAGCAGATCACCCGGCGGCCGGCCGCCAGTTCGGTATAGGGCGCCATGTGATGCCAGCTCGCGCCGGGCCCGCCGTGCAGGCAGAGCAGCGGGTACTTGCCTGGCTCTTCACCCGTCCCGGTGATCTGGTACCAGGTCCGGTGCCCCGCGAACGGTATGTAACCATCCTGCGTGTTCAGGTCCGCTCTCATGGGCAATTGCTCCGATTCAGACGGTATCCGGCCGGGATGCGAAGCATCCTACAGGTCACCAGTCAGGCCCCTTCTTGATCTGTGGTGTGTCGGTGCTGGCGCCCGGTTTGTGATCCTGGTCTGGTTCGGGGATGCCGGGTTCGGAGCAGCCGTCGTATGAGGAGCTGGCGGCCCGGAACGCGGATCTGGCGGCGCGGGTCTCGGAGTTGCTGGCGGTGGTGGCGGACCAGGCCGCGGTGATCGAGTCGCTGCGGGCGGAGGTGGCGGCGCTGCGCCGCCGGGCGGGCCGGGGTTCGCCGAGTTCCTCGCAGCCCCCGGGCGGGGACGGCCCCGCTGCTGAGGGCAGGGCGAAGGCACGGGCACGCGGCCGGCGGGGACAGCCGGGCGGCCGCAGGGCGGGCAGAAGGGCCATCCGGGCGTGAGCCTAGCGTGGTCCGCCCGGCCGGTTGAGACCCGGGTCATCGAGCCGGGCACCTGCGCGGAGCGCGGCGCGGGCCTGGCCGGCGCTGAGGGCGGGGTAGCGTCCAGGATCCAGGCGGCCGGTATCCCGCCACCCGCTCCGACGTCCCCGCGACGAACAACGGATCAGAAAACGCCATCACAGGCTACAAGCCCGCCGCCAAAATCAGCGGCAGCCACGCACCCCTGACTGGTTACTCCTACAGGCGGCGGTCAACACGCCCCGAAGATAACCACAGCACCCAGCGCCGAAAGTTCGTAACAGCAGGTGCTCCGGTCATCAACGACTGAGGCAGCGGCGAAGGCAAGAGCCTGATACATTGGGCCGCCCGAGCATTCAACACGACTCCGCATTGGCGCTGAATGAGGCGTCATTCTCGACTGTTAATCAATTAGCAAGACTCATTATTCGCTGCTGTCCGTCGACTACCCATAGCGCGTCGGACATTTGACGTGCACGAACTCGAAGCGCACCTAGTTGCAGTTTTTCCGAAGGCGCTTGCCTCCGCCAGAGCAGCAATGAACCTACGGGGTATCCCCGCACTATGCTGTCAAATAGCTTAATGACATCATCGCGCTGCCAGCGCAAAGGCCGTTGAAAGTGGGGAACCCGAATTCGCCCTTCCCAAGCCCACCTCGCGAGTTGCTCAACGTCAAGCGTAGTTGCTGTAGGCCGGGTGTCTAGGCCACCGGTCATAGGGATCCTCGCTTTCAGCGCTTGCTGCTGAAGCCTACGTGGCCCAGTTGCGTGGCGCCGACTAAAGGGGCTGCTCGGAGGTAGCTATTCAGCAGGGGTGAGCGGCAGGCCGTTGAGCGCTGGGCTGGTGCGGATGGCGGAGGCGTGCCGGCTGATCGCGGAGTTGACCGCGCGGGCCGGGCTGCCGGGCGTCCGGGCGGAGC
>DASTJM010000044.1:0-15785 GCA_035716545.1 Streptosporangiaceae bacterium | reverse complement strand
AGGGACGGTCGTCGCACCCCGGGTAGCAGGGCAGAGCGCCGCCGCTACTCCCACTCGATGGTTCCCGGCGGCTTCGACGTGACGTCGAGCACAACGCGGTTGACCTCCGCCACCTCGTTGGTGATGCGGTTCGAGATCTTCGCCAGCAGGTCGTACGGGAGACGCGTCCAGTCGGCGGTCATCGCATCCTCGCTGGACACCGGCCGGAGGACGACGGGGTGCCCGTAGGTACGCCCGTCGCCCTGGACGCCGACCGAGCGGACGTCGGCCAACAGGACGACCGGGCACTGCCAGATCTCCCGGTCCAGCCCGGCGGCGGTCAGCTCCTCCCGGGCGATCGCGTCGGCGTTCCTGACGATCCGGAGTCGCTCGCTGGTCACTTCACCGACGATCCTGATCGCGAGCCCGACACCGGGGAACGGCTGGCGCCAGACGATCTGCGACGGCAGTCCAAGTTCGGCGCCAATGGCTCTTACTTCATCTTTGAAAAGAGCGCGCAGCGGCTCGACCAGCGTAAAGCCCAGGTCGTCAGGCAACCCGCCGACATTGTGATGGGACTTGATGTTCGCGGTTCCCGTGCCGCCGCCCGACTCGACGACGTCGGGGTACAGCGTGCCCTGGACGAGGAACTCGGCGGCAGCGCCGCCAGCGCTGGCGCTGGCAGCGACCTTGCGCGCCGTCTGCTCGAAGGTCCTGATGAACTCATGACCGATGATCTTGCGCTTGCGCTCAGGGTCAGTCACGCCGGCCAGCGCGGCGGCAAAATCGTCTTGCGCGTCCACCACCACCAGGTCGACGCCAGTAGCGGCCACGAAGTCGCGTTCTACCTGCTCGGCCTCACCTTGGCGAAGCAGGCCGTGGTCGACGAACACGCACGTCAGCTGCGCGCCGATGGCCCGCTGGACCAGCGCAGCGGCGACCGCCGAGTCGACGCCACCCGACAGGCCGCAGATCGCATGACCGGTCCCTACCTTCGCTTGGATCTGCCCGACCTGTTCATCGATGATGCTCGTGGTCGTCCAGTCGAAGCCGCAGCCTGCCGCCGCGAGAAAATGCCTCAGCATCGCCATGCCGTGCTCGGTGTGCGCGACCTCAGGATGGAACTGCATCCCGTACAAGCGGCGGCCCCGGTCTTCAGCAGCCGCAACGGGGGTGCCGGACGTGCTGGCCGTCACGGTGAATCCTGGCGGTGCGACGGTGCACGTATCGCCGTGCGACATCCACACGCGCTGGTGCGAAGGCAGGCCGTTCAGCATCGTCTCGCCGGCGGCGCCCTCGCCCGGGGCGGCGGCGAGCTCGAGCGTCGCGGCGCCGTATTCGCCTGACCCGGTCCTGGCCACTACGCCACCGAGATCGCGAACCATGAGCTGAAACCCGTAGCAGATGCCGAGCACAGGCAGGCCAGCCCCGAACAGCCCGGCCGGCGCGGGCAGCGCGCCTGGTGCGTAGACGGACGCCGGGCCGCCCGACAAGATGAGGGCGGCTGGTTTGCGTTCCAGAATCTCGGCGATCGGCGTGGTCGCCGGGATGATCTCGGAATACACCTGACATTCGCGCACGCGACGGGCGATGAGCTGCGCATACTGCGCACCGAAGTCGAGCACGAGCACCGGGCCGCTCGGGTTCGTCGCGGAAGGCGCGGCCGCCGGGTCCCGCTGAGTCGCCAGCCCGGAATCGTGCAGCCCGGAATCGGGCGGGTAGTGCTCGCTGCGGCGCATTGCGTCAGCCTACTTGGCTGGCCGACGGGCGCTCTCGCTGCGGGCGGCCGCCCGGCTGAGCTTGGGTCCCTGCCGGGGCGGCAGACGCGGCCGAGTCGGGCGACTGGGCCGCGGCCTGGGATTTGCTGACAGCGGTCGCGCTGACCTTCACCTGGGCGATCCTGCGGCCGTCAAGCTCGGTGACCGTCAGCCTGGTGCCGTTCAGCTCAGCTGACTCGCCGACCTGCGGCAAGTGGCCCAGCGCTGCCAGCAGGAAGCCGGCGACAGTCTCATACGGCCCGTCGGGTAGCTCGATGCCGGTCTGCTCCGCGAAGTCGTCGAGATTCATCAGCCCGTCGACTTCAATTTCGCCGGTACGCAGCCGCCTGGACGGATTGCCCTCGACGTCGTACTCGTCCTGAATATCGCCGATCAGCTCCTCGACCAGGTCTTCGAGCGTCACGATGCCGGCCGTGCCGCCGTACTCGTCGACGACGATTGCCAGGTGCGAGCGGTCCGCGCGCATCTCAGAGAGTGCGGACATGACCGTTTTGCTGGTCGGCAGCATCTTGACCTGCCTCGCGATGTCACCAACCCTGGCTGTGCCGTTGCGAGCCGGGTCGAGCAGGTCGCGGGCGTGCACAAAGCCGATAACGTCGTCGTAAGAGTCCTCGAAGACCGGAAACCGGGAGTGGGTGGCACGAGCGGCAAGCGTGCCCGCCTGGGCAAGCGGCATGGACGCCGGCAGGAAGTCAACCTCGGTCCTGGGCACGAGGACCTCGCGGATCTGCCGCTTCCCCGCGTCGAATACCTCGCTGACGATGTGCCGTTCGTCCGCCGTCAGCGTCTGATGCGCGGCCACCAGATCCCTGAGTTCGTCGCTGCTCATCGCGCCCCGGCCGACCTTGGGATCGCCGCCGAGCACCCGGACGACGAGGTTCACGCTGATGCTCAGCAGCCACACGGCCGGCCTGGCCGCCGCCGCCATCCAGTCGAGGACCGGCGCCGCGGCGAGCGAGATCGGGATCTGGCGCTGCAACGCGATTCGCTTGGGCGCGAGCTCGCCGAGCACCAGTGAGAAAAAGGCGATGGAGAGCGTCACGATGAGAAATGAGAGCACCGAGGCGACGTGCGACGAGACGTGCCTGGACAAGATGTGATCGAGTTCGGCGGCCAACGTCGCGGCGCCGAAGGCCCCGGAGAGCAAGGTCGCCACGGTCACGCCGATCTGGACCGCGGACAGGAACCTATTCGGGTCGTGGGCGAGCCTCGCCGCGCGCTGGCCTCGCTTGCCGCGCTTGGACAGGGCCTTGACCTGCCCTTCGCGCAGCGATACCAGCGCCATCTCGGCGGCAGCGAAAAAACCGCCGATGAGAATTATGGCGAGGACGATGACTATGTCCCAGCCGACGCCACTCACGTCGCAGTCCCTGATCTCGGCGGTCAGCCTGGCCGGCGCGGTGCTCGCCGGCTCTCCGGCCATGACTCACCACGCGGTTGCGCGGTGTCCGAACAGTCTAAGCAGTCTTAAGAGACCCCGCGACCCGGTGAAGGGGACGGGAGGCGGGCGGGAAGACGGGCGGGGAGACGGGCGCGGAGGCGGGCGGCATGGCGGGCGGGGCACGGCGCGCGCGGGGTGGGAAGTACACAAGGACTGTGCGATGCTGCTACGGGCAAAGGTGATAAGCGGCACGGTTTAGCTGGAGGTACCCCAATGACGACCGGTACGGCAGACGGCATGACCGAGGGGACGGCGGCAGGTATCGCGGACTACGCCAGGGAAATCAGCGGCGAGGTCGCCGGACTCCGGCATGCTCTGCACGCCGAGCCCGAGATCGGGCTTGACCTGCCGAAGACGCAAGCGAAAGTGCTCGCCGCGCTCGAGGGGCTGCCGCTAGAGATCTCCACCGGCCGGGCACTTTCCTCGGTCACCGCGGTGTTGCGCGGCGGGCGGCCTGGCAGCACCGTTTTGCTCCGCGGCGACATGGACGCGCTGCCGATTACCGAGCGGACCGGGGTGCCGTACGAGTCGTCGATCGCGGGGGCAATGCATGCCTGCGGCCACGACCTGCACACGGCCATGCTCGCCGGCGCCGCTCGGGTGCTGAGCGCCAGGCAGGCAGACCTGCCGGGCAACGTGATCTTCATGTTCCAGCCAGGCGAGGAAGGCGCGGGCGGTGCTCGCCTGATGATCGACGAAGGCGTACTCGACGCCGCGGGCGAGCGACCGGTCGCTGCCTACGCGCTGCACGTCGCCTCCGGCATGCTGCCACTCGGTGTCAGCGCCAGCCGGCCCGGTACCGCGATGGCGGCCGCTGACCAGTTGCACGTGACCGTTCGCGGGCGGGGTGGCCACGGCGCGCAGCCCCATCACGCGGCCGACCCGGTCCCGGTGGCCTGCGAGATCGTCATGGCCCTGCAGGCAATGGTGACCCGTAAGTTCGACGTTTTCGACCCGGTCGTCGTTACTGTGGGGACATTCCACGCGGGCACTGCCGATAACGTGATCCCCGACGAAGCGGCCTTCGTCGCCACCGTTCGTACGTTCTCATCCCGCAGCAGGGATGTCATCTCAGCGGCGACAGTCAAGCTGGCGACCGACATCGCGACGGCGCACGGCCTCACCGCGAACGCGGAGTATGTCGCCGGTTACCCGGTGACCTCAAACGACGCGGATGAATACGCCTTCACCCACAAGACCGTCGGTGACGTTTTCGGCGGCCACAGGTTCGTGACAGCGCCGCACCCGCTCAGCGGATCGGAGGACTTCTCCTACGTGCTGCAGCAGGTCCCGGGAAGCTTCACCATGATCGGCGCCTGCCCGGCCGACCGTGATCCGCTGAACGTTCCTTACAACCACTCCGCCGAGGCAGTGTTCGACGACGCGATCATCGCCGACGGCATGACGCTCTACTCCGAGCTCGCCGTCCGCAGGCTGGCCGAGGCTGCCGCAGCCTCGTGACCGCACGCTGCCCGCCGCAGGCCCGCCTCAGGTCCATCGATGGCCCATAGATGGCGCTGGAGCGCAAATGCCGGGAGCTTAAGGGGTCTGGCGGGCAGCCTGGACGCGACCGGTACAGGTGCGACGCCCCGCGATCATGATCGTGACGTTGATCACGGAACTTTGCGCAGGTCATAGCCGAGGTTTGGGCTTGCAGATTATTAACACGCTGGTTTGTCTCGTACTGAGGCCCACCTTTGGGACATCCGTGGCGCTCCAGCGCCACCGATGGGCCATCGGCGGGCCAGCCGCCAGGCAGTTCGCCGGGGCGCTCTCACATTCCGGGAGGCCAGATCGCCAATCTGCGGGTTATTACGCGACGGCCGCTTAGCTTCCGTGATCATGCCGTCGACCATGATACGGAAGCCAGAGCGGCATGGAGGTCCCTCAGAGCGGCATGGAGGTCGGCGAAGATGGGCCTCGGGGGCGGCTTACAGGTTCGCGACGTCGGCCTGCTTGGACCTGACTGCCTCGGCTGCTTCGCGCAGGCCGGCCAACTCGGTCTCGGTCAGCTCGCGCTCCACCACCCGGCGTACGCCCGCGGCGCCGATCTCGGCCTCAACTCCGAGGAAGACGCCTGAGATCCCGTACTCGCCCGCTACCCACGTGCACACCGGCATGGTCTCACCGGTGTCGAGTGCCACCGCCCTGGCCATCCTCGCCGCTGCGGCGGACGGCGCGTAGTAGGCCGATCCGGTCTTCAGCAGGCTGATGATCTCGGCACCGCCGTTTCTGGTGCGCTCGACCAGCGCGTTGACCTCATCAGCGCCGATCAGGTCGGTGAGCGGGGCGCCATTGACTGTGCAAGCCGACGGGACCGGCACCATTGTGTCGCCATGCGACCCCAGCGTCAGCGTCGTGACGGTACCCACCGGGACCGCGAGGCGCTCGGCCACGAAGAAACTGAATCTCGCCGTGTCGAGCATGCCCGCCTGCCCGATGACTCGCTGGTGCGGGAACTGCGAGACCTTCGCGGCTAGCGCGGTCATCTCGTCCAGCGGGTTCGACACGACGATCAGCACGGCGTCCGGCGCGTGCTTGGCGACCTGCTCGACGACACTGCGGACGATTTTCGCGTTGACCCCGATCAGGTCCATCCGGCTCATGCCTGGCTTGCGGGGCAGTCCCGCGGTCACGACGACGATCCGCGATCCGGCGATGGCCTCATAGCCCTCGCCGGACTGACCGGTCGTCTGACCGGTGACCTTGGTCTCGAAGCGCTCGATCGGCCGGGCCTGGCTGATGTCGAGCGCGATTCCCTCTGGCTTGCCTTCGACGATGTCGGTGAGGACAACTTCGTCGAAGATGTCGTACTCGGCAAGCCTCTGCGCGGTGGTCGAGCCGTAGAACCCGGCTCCTACCACGGTTACCTTGCCTGAACGGCCCATGAGCGTCATCTCCTTTACGCGACGGCGGCCTGAAGGTTCTTGTGCAGCGCGCCGAGGAACTCTTCCGTGGTCAGGTACGGCGCCTCGGCACCGATGAGCAGCGCGAGGTCCTTGGTCATCAGCCCGCTGATGACCGTCTCGACGCATACTCGCTCAAGTGTCTCGGCGAACGCGGTCACCTCGGGCGTGTTGTCGAGCTTGCCGCGGTGGGCAAGGCCCCTGGTCCAGGCGAAGATCGACGCGATCGGATTGGTGGACGTGGGCTTGCCCGCCTGGTGCTGACGATAGTGCCTGGTCACGGTGCCATGCGCGGCCTCCGCCTCGATGCAGGAGCCGTCAGGCGTCATCAGCACGCTGGTCATCAGCCCAAGCGAGCCGAATCCTTGTGCGACGATGTCCGACTCGACGTCGCCGTCGTAGTTCTTGCAGGCCCAGACGATGCCGCCATCGCCCTTGATCACCTGCGCCACCATATCGTCAATGAGCCGGTGCTCGTAGGTCAGGCCGGCCGCGTCGAACTCGCCCTTGAATTCCGCCTCGAAGGTCTCGGCGAAGATGTCCTTGAAGCGTCCGTCGTAGGCCTTGAGTATCGTGTTCTTGGTGGATAGGTACAAGGGGTACTGGCGGTCAAGCGCATAGCGCATCGTCGCCCTGGCGAAGTCACGAATCGAGTCGTCGAAGTTGTACATGCCCATCGCCACGCCGCCGCCGTCAAACCGCGCGACTTCCATCGAGGTCGCCTGCGCGGCTGAGCCGCTGGCTGGCTGGTAGGAAATCGTCACAGTCCCGGCGCCAGGCACCACGAAGTCAGAGGCACGGTACTGGTCGCCGTGGGCATGCCGGCCGATGACGATCGGCTTGGTCCAGCCGGGCACGAAGCGCGGGATGCTCTCGATCACGATCGGCTCACGGAACACGACACCGCCGAGGATGTTGCGGATAGTGCCGTTTGGTGACCGCCACATCTTCTTGAGGCCGAACTCGCTGACCCTGGCCTCGTCCGGAGTGATCGTCGCGCACTTGACCCCGACGCCAAGGCGCTTGATGGCATTGGCGGCATCGATCGTCACCTGGTCGTCGGTCGCGTCGCGGTTCCCGATCGACAAGTCGTAGTAGTCGAGCTCGATCTCCAGGTAGGGAAGGATCAGCTCATCTTTGATGAACTGCCAGATGATGCGCGTCATCTCGTCCCCGTCGAGTTCGACTACGGGGTTGGCCACCTTGATCTTGGACATGCCGATAAATCCCTTCACGACTTACAAGCCCGCTAACCGTCAGCTGGGCCGTGTTAGTAGCTCACCTGGGTAAACCTGCTCGCGCCTTCCGAGTCTTGCCACGCGAGCTAGCCCACGGGCGCCTGAACTCCTAGTCCTGCCGCAAGCAGGCCGATGCCAAAGGCGGCGAAGATCACTACGTCAAACCACCGACGCCTCGATGACAACAAGCCTGCTCGCCGGTCGGGCAGTACTAGTCTCGCTAGGGCGGCTATGAGCAGAACTCCTGCCAACACCAACGTACCGCTCTTCAGATCGTGCGTGCCCAGCCGGATTGTCGCGATGCTGGCGCACGCGCCAGCCACGATCAGCCAATAAGGCAGCTGCTCAAACCTTGCCGGCTGAGCCGGCTCCCGCGTGCCCTCGACAGCGGCAGACGGCAGCTTGCCGCGGCCCCGGCGCCTGCCCGCCCGGCGCCTGCCCCCTTGCCTGCGGCCGGCCTGGCCGGCCTGGCCGGCCTGAGTCTGCGGCGACCCGGGCGCGGCATGTCTCACAGCCTGCTCCCCGCTCGCCTCCGGGCCCCGCCCACCTCCCCGGCCCTCTTCACCGGCACCGCCTCCCCTCCTAACTCGTCGCTGGCGCTCCTCGCTCGTCAGTCCAGGCGGCGCCGGCCCGCCCGCGCCCCTGCCCGCGTCATGGCTGGCGGTGCCCCGGGCGGCCCGCTCGAAAGTGTACTTTCCAGTCCTATCCGTTAGCGACGCAGGGAGCGGGCGGGTCGTCCGAGTTGCCCCGGATTTAATATCTAGCGAGCAGGGTAGTGATCGTGAAAGCGGAGCGGTAGCCTCCGGTGCGGAAGGCTATGTGCCATGGAAGGCCCCCACATCCAGATAGCAAGCACCGGAGCCGTCGTTCCTCTCCTGCCGGGCGTGACGACGATCGGCCGGGGCAGCTACGTGGACATCAGGCTGGCCGACCCCAGCGTGTCCGTACTGCACGCCGAGCTCGTCCGGCGCGGTCCTTACGTCTATGTGTGCGACCTCGGCTTATCGCGCAACGGCACGCGGGTGAACGGCCGTCTGGTGGCCAGGCGGCTGCTGGGCGACGGAGACGCGCTGACCTTCGGGTCGGCTCGGTGCCGCATCGCGGGGATCACGGCCGACGATACCAGTGAGGCCGAACCGCCGAAGTCAGCGGCCCCCGAACTGACCAGGCGCGAGCTCGACGTTATCGCGTCGCTCTGCCGCCCGGCGATGTCCGACGACGCCTTTGTCACGCCGGCGACCGCGCGAGAGATCGCGGCTGACCTGGTGGTGACCGAAGCGGCGGTCAAACAGCACCTGCTGCGGCTGTACTCAAAGCTCAGGATTCCCGAGGGCCAGAACCGCCGGATCCGGCTTGCCAACGAGGTCGTGGCGCTCGGGCTCGCCAAACCACAGATGCCCGATGACCACCAGCACGGCAATGGGCCGGCTCAGGGTTACAAGCCGAACTGGTGAGCCAGCCTTAGCAGGTTATGCCGCACGTCAGTCAGCACATGGCGGAGCGTAGGGAGGTGCTCGAGCTGGGCGTGCAGCCCGATTACCGGCCAGTAAGCGGCCGCTGGGGACTGATACCAGGCCGTGAGCCCGGCCCAGGTGCAGATGCTCAGCACGCCGAAGTAGGCGACGGCGAGCCGCCCGGGCGTCTTGGCCAGCGAGCTGTACAGGCTCGCCAGAATTGCCCTGCTGCCCGAGGAACCCGGGCCAAGCCCGACGATGATCATGAGCGTGCCGGCGCCGAACGCGAGGGCCTGAGGGAGCGGATGCACGGGCACCGCGATGATGGTGGCCGCGACCACCATGCAACTGCCGAGCAGCGCCAGCGGGGCCAGCAGGACAAGTCCTATCAGCGCGCGGAGCACCGATACAGGGAAGAGCACGAGCGCTGCGAACGACATGCTCACCCCCATGCCATCGCTCTGCCCGCGTCTGGCGAGCTGCCTGCCCGTCGTCGCCAGGGCGCGCAGCGCGACGAACAGCGCCAGCCCCGCTACCGTCCCCACCAGCGGCGCCATGATGCTCACGGCCGCCACGATGCCGACCGATGCGATGACAAGCGGGCTCCACGGCGAGATCGCCGCTATGGATCTGACAGCGCCAGCTGACCGCCTCTCCGGATACGGACCGGCCGGATACGGACCCGCTAGCGGGTACTGCCCGGCGGGCACCAGCTGCCCGCCCGGCTGGTGCCCGTTCGGCGGCAGCTGTCCAGCACCCGCGGGCTGACCACCAGCCACGGCCGCCCCGCCCGCTCCCGCTTGCAGGGCGGCTGGCCGCCCCTGGGAACCGAACTGGCCGGCCCCGTAGGGTCCGGCCGGCGCATCCGCTGTGGCCGCGCCGGGATTACCCGCCAGGACCGCGTAGTTGACCGGCGGCAGCAGGTCGCGCACATCAGCAGGAGCATCGTTAGGCATCGGCCTGGTCGATGCCGGCCACGCCGCCGGGAATGCCTGGTCGGTCACGGTCGGAGATCCCGGCAGGCCGGTAACGATGGCCCCGGCTGCCGCCGGCGGGCTCGGGATCAGCGTCTCGGGGTCAAGGCTCGCGGCCCACTCGACGAGCTCGGCCGATGACGGCCGGTACACCGGGTCACGGGACAGCGCGTGCAGCACCATGGGACGCAGCGGAGCGGGCAGCGTGTCGAGGTCTGGCAGGCTGTGCATGATCCGGTAGAAGATCGCCTCGAACGTGCCGGTACCGAACGGCGGCCGCCCGGTGGCCGCGAAGGCCAGCGTCGCTCCCCAGGAGTGCACGTCCGAACCCGGACCGCTGTCCTTTCCCTCGATTACCTCCGGAGCGAGATAGCCGGGCGTCCCCATGAACATGCCAGTCAGAGTCAGCCTGGTGGTCTCGGCGAGCTGAGCGATGCCGAAGTCGATCACCACCGGCTCGCCGTCGCTGATCATTACGTTGCCCGGCTTCAGGTCGCGGTGGACCACGCCGGCGGCATGCACCGCGGCCAGGGCCTGGGCCAGCCCGTACGCCAGCCTGGCGAGCGCTTGCCCTGTCATCGGCCCGCCAGCGGAGATGACCGCGTCGAGAGTCAGGCCAGGCACGTACCTGGTGACGATGTAAGGCGGATCGCCGTCAAGATCGGCGCCGAGCACTTGCGCCACGTACTGGCTGCGCACGCGGTGCATCGTCTCGACCTCGCGGGCGAGGCGACGGCGAGCGTTCTCCTCTTGAGCCATGCCAGGGTGGAGGGCCTTGACCGCCACCTGCTGGCCGGCTTCGTCGGTGGCGAGGTACACGACCCCCATGCCGCCCTGGCCAAGCCGCCGGATAACGCGGTATGGCCCAAGCCGCTCTGGCGCGCGGTCCTGCACCCTCATGTCATCAGCTTACGGTTCGCAGCGCAGGGAGCGCTCCTGCCGATGCGAGATGGTTCCGCAACTTCTACCTGGGCGATACGCTACCCGCCGGCGACAAGCTTGCGCAGGGCCGTCGCCGCCCGCGCGTTCTGCTCGGCGTGCTCGACGAGCCCTTTCGCCAGCTCAGCCGCCCACTCCGCGATAGGCACCTGGTTTCGCGACAACACGATACCGCGCACCTCGTGGCAGATCTCAGCCACCGGGGCACCCCGGTGCGTCCCGAGCGTCATGCTCTTCTCGCCCAGTTTGACGGAGACTTTGGTCACGGTGCCAGGACGGTTCCGCGCTCGGTCGGACATGGACCTGTTGCGCTCGATCGTGACACAACCAGGCGGCAGCGAGTCCCCGAGCGACTCGGTAAGCACCTTGGCGTAGATGGCGATGTCGGAGGAGTCGGCCCGCAGCGCCGCCATCACCAGCTCAAGCGACAGGCCGTCGCCTGCCCGCGCGTCACTATCGTCTGTCATCGTCGCTTCCCAGCTGAGCCGTGCGTGCTCGCGTGCTATCGGCCTGCGAACGTAGCCTTACCTGGTCCATTCTCCATGAAACTGCGCATGCCCGTGCGCTGGTCCTCGGTGGTGAACAGGCCGGCGAAGTTCAGCCGCTCGATCTCCAGCCCAGTGCCGAGATCGGTGTCAAGTCCTTCGTCGATCGCGCGCTTGGCGGCGCGCAGCGCGACCGCCGGCCCGCCTGCGTACCTGGTGACCAAGTCCGCCGCCGCCTTGTAGACGTCCGCATCCGGCGCGACAGCATCCACCAGGCCGATGGAGAGCGCCTCTGCCGCGCCGACGAACCTGCCGGTGAAGACGATGTCCTTGGCCCGGGCCGGGCCGATCAGCCTCGGCAGCCGCTGCGTGCCGCCCGCACCGGGAATCACTCCGAGCAGGATCTCAGGCTGCCCGACCCGTGCGCTTTCCCCCGCGACACGGAAATCCGCGCACAACGCGAGCTCGAGCCCGCCGCCAAGGGCATAGCCCGTGATGGCCGCGACGACCGGCTTGCCGATCCGGGCGATGGCGGTGAGCGAGTTCTGTAGCCGGGTGCTTATTACCGACATTTCGCTATAGCTAGCCTCCGCCATCTCCTTGATGTCGGCTCCGGCCGCGAATACCTTCTCACCGCCGTACAAGATGACGGCCCTGACCTGATCGTCGGCATCGACCTGCGCGGCGGCCTCCGCAAGCCCGGCTACCAACTCGGAGTTGAGCGCGTTCATCGGCGGCCGTGCCAGCCGGATCGTCGCTATCGCCTGGTCGACGTCCACCTGAACGAACTCGCCCATCCCCAAGCACCTCTCGCTCCGACAACTGGCGCACAGGCGATCCTAGCCGGGCACGACTGAGGGCCTGCCCGGAGCCCAAGGCCCGGGCAGGCCCTCCATCCGCGTGACGCGGACTAGCAGGCCAGTGTTACTCACCGACTGCGCGCGGCAGGTTGATCCCCTGCCAGCTGTTCAGGAATCCGCGCACCTCGGTCTCGCTATAGCGGCGATGGCCGCCAGGGGTGCGAATCGAGGACAGCTTGCCGCCACGTGCCCAGCGAGTCACCGTCTTCGGGTCGACCCTGAGCATGGCCGCGACCTCGGCCGGGGTAAGGAGCCGGTTATCTGGCTTGATCTGAGTTCTCACTTCGACAGATCCTCTCGTTGTTACTTAAGTAATGATCTCGTGACCCACAGTGACCACATAGAGCACTACTCCTTGAAGTCGCCGAATCACAGGATGTCACATGTCCCTCGTCTTTGCTGGCGTTCTCACCGCCAAGACAACAAATTTCCTGAGGGAAGCCCGAAGAAGGCCGAAGTCATTGCTAGCGGGACCTGAATGGGCGCGCACTCGTTTTACTGCATACAGTAACCTGACGCTCACAATGGGTGCCACTACTATGGTCAACCGCAGTCCATTCGGACCGCAGGTGACCTGGTACTACGCCATTTCGGCCAAGGCCGGCCAGCCGGGCTTAACGCAGGTCGCCGCTGACCAGGCCGGCAGGAGGCACCGGCAGTCTCACCAGGCCGAGTTCTGCTGGCGCCGGAATCAGCGGATGTCTAGGCAGAACACGCACTGTGTATCCAAACGGACCCGGCTGGCCGAGAATGGCCTCGCCGCGATACCAGGCCACCGATTCCGGTCCGGGCTGAGCCTCGAGTGTTAGTTCTGAATGGACAGGATCGATGATCTCGTCGTCATTGCCAGCCCGGCCGTAGACAACTTCAACGGTCACGTCATCTGGCCCGAGGCCGCCTAGAGCGACGCCGGCCCGGACGGTGAGCTTGGCGCCGGGCGAAGGCTCGCCGTCGTCTGTCTCCACCAGTTCGATCCCGACTGATGGCCAGGCCCGCTCGACCCGGCGCCGCCACTGCGTCAGCGCCGTCGCCCCGGCGAACTGCGGGTTACCGCCGAGCGAGCGGGACGCCTGCGCGGCGGGCAGGTAGAGGTCGGTCGTGTACTGCCTGACCATCCTGGTCGCCTGGGTCTTGGGCCCGAGTCCGCGCAGCGTGCGTGCGACCATCTCCAGCCAGCGCCGGGGCAGCCCGTCGGCGCCCCGGTCGTAGAACATCGGCGCTACCGACTGCCCGAGCAGGTCATACAAGGCGGCCGCCTCCACCGCATCGCGCCGTCCCTGGTCGGTCACCGAGTCAGCGGACGGGATCGCCCAGCCGTTCTCCCCGTCGAACCACTCGTCCCACCAGCCGTCCAGGATCGACAAGTTGAGCGCGCCGTTGAGCGCGGCCTTCATCCCCGACGTCCCGCAGGCTTCCAGCGGCCGCAGCGGGTTGTTGAGCCAGACGTCACAACCCTGTACCAGGATCCGCGCGAGCGCCATGTCGTAGTCAGGCAGGAACACGATCCGGTGCCGCACCGCCGGGTCGTCAGCGAACCGGACCATCTGCTGGATCAGGGCCTTGCCACTGTCGTCGGCCGGATGGGCCTTGCCCGCGATCACGATCTGCAGCGGCTGCTCAGGGTCAAGCAGCAGCCGCCTCAGCCGCTCGGAATCGTGCAGCATCATCGTGAGCCGCTTGTAAGACGGCACCCGGCGGGCGAATCCGATCGTCAGGATGTTCTCATCGAGCGCCGAGCCGGTCCAGGCCAGCTCGGCATCGGAGGCGCCGCGCTGCCGCCAGGAGGCACGGAGCCGTTCCCGGGCGTGCCGCACCAGCCGCGCTCGCAGCGTCCGCCTGATCCCGAAGATCCGTACCGGGTCAGCGGCCACGATGTCCCAGGCCGCCTGGTCATCGGCGAGCCACCGCGCCGACTCGGCCTCATGGCCATTTTGTGCCAATTCGAGTATCTCGGTCGCGACCCAGCTAGGCGCGTGCACGCCGTTCGTGATCGACCCGATCGGCACTTCCGCGGTGTCGAAGCCCGGCCACAGCCCGGTGAACATCTCCCGGCTCACCTGCCCGTGCAGCTTGCTCACCCCGTTGACCCGCTGGGCGAGCCGCATGCCCATGACGGCCATGTTGAAGACGCGGGGGTCCCCTCCCGGATAGGTCTCGGCGCCGAACGCGAGCACCCGGTCAAGGGGCAGCCCAGGTTCGCCGCCCTTCGCACCGAACTCAGACTCAATGAGTTCGGTGCCGAACCGGTCAATTCCGGCGGGCACCGGCGTATGGGTGGTGAACACGGTGCCCGCCCTCGTCAGCTCCACCGATTCATCGAAGGAAGCGCCGGCTGCCAGGTACTCCCTGATCCGCTCGATGCCGAGGAAGCCGGCGTGTCCCTCGTTAGTGTGGAAGACCTCCGGCTGAGGATGGCCTGTGATGTCGCAATAGAGCCGCACGGCCCGCACGCCGCCGATGCCGAGCAGCAGCTCCTGGCTGAACCTGTGGTCACTGCCGCCACCGTAAAGGCGATCGGTGATCTCCCGCTGTGGCGGGTCGTTGTCCTCGACATAGGTATCGAGCAGCAGCAAGGGCACCCGCCCGACGTCGGCGACCCAGATCTGGGCGCTGAGCCGCGCTCCCTCAGGCAGCCCGACGCCGACCTTGGCGGGAGCACCCGCGTCGTCGCGCAGCAGGCCGATCGGCAGGCCGGCCGGGTCCGATGCTGGATAACGCTCAGCCTGCCAGCCTTCCGGCGACAGCGACTGGGTGAAATACCCATGACGATAAAGCAGGCCCACCCCGATCAGCGGCACGCCGAGATCGCTCGCCGACTTCAGGTGGTCACCGGCCAGGATGCCGAGGCCGCCTGAATACTGCGGCAATGCTGCCGTGATCCCGAATTCGGGGGAGAAATAAGCGATCGCGGCTGGTCCGGCGGCCAGCAGGCCGGACGCCTGATACCAGCGAGGCCCGGTGAGATAGCCGTTCAGCTCATCGACCGCGGCCACAAGACGCCGCAGGAAGTCTTGGTCGCCAGCCAGCGCACCCAGCCGCTGGGGCGATACTCGCGCGAGCAAGGCGACCGGGTCGTGACCGCTGGCATCCCATGCCGCCGGATCGATCTCGGCGAACAACGCCCTGGTCGGGGCGTGCCAGGACCAGCGCAAGTTGAGCATCAGGGTGCGAAGCGGGGCCAGCGGAGCTGGCAGGGCGGGGTGGATGGTGAACCGGCGGATTGCTCTCACGCAGAGTGACACTAATGCGTGACAGAACCACTGGCATCCTCAAACCCCAACCGCGCGGGCATGGCCTTGATCACATTGGGGCAACGCGCCCCCGGCAATGTAGCTATTCACCAGGCGCAGCTAGCTAGGTCACGATCGCGTTTCAGGCAATTTCCGGAGCGACTCGCCGCCGGGCTCACTCGCCGTGAACCTTGCGAGGGCGCGGCCCGGCGGCGCGGACGGGACGCTTGCTGCCTGGCTGAGCGCACTGCGGCCCGCCCGTGCCGCCCGCCACTGACCGCTCCCGTCACCCGCTCAGCTCCGGCGCCCGGCAGGCCGCCTCAGCCGCCCGCGGCAACGGGCAGGCCGCCTCAGCGGCCCGCGGCAACGGCCCGGCCGGCCGGCCCGCGGCAGCGCCGCGCCTTCGCTGCTGTTCGCGGCGCCTGGCCGACAGCAGCGCAGGAGCGACGTTGCCGCCCTGGCAGCAAGAACGCGGCGACGTTGCTGTGGCCGGTGGCGTGC
>DASTJM010000043.1:0-59229 GCA_035716545.1 Streptosporangiaceae bacterium | reverse complement strand
CCGCCCGCCGCTGCCGCGAGATCCAGATCCAGGCCGGCCAGCAGGTCATCACCGCCGCCGACCCCGTCCCCGACGACCTCCGCCAGGCACTCGACGCCATCAGCGGCCACCCGGCTGCACACTAAATTGAGCAAACTCGGGTTGCATGCCGAGAACCGCAGCGCTGTTGGCAACGGCCTTGGACGAAGACCACATAGTCCTAGTTCGCGAACTGGTTAGCATCTCGCAGAACGGCGACAGTCATGACCTACCGCAAAGCGTGACAGTCTGACCGTGCGATGCAAGCGGGATGTAGCGCAGCTTGGTAGCGCGCCTGCTTTGGGAGCAGGAGGCCGCGGGTCCGAATCCCGCCATCCCGACTGACTGACTGACTGACAGTTGAGGTCTAGGACCGCAACGTTCAATGAGGCAAGACCACTTCAGAGACGACACCTCCTCACCCGCCTGTCCGGCCGCGACCAGGTTGGAAGATCGGTATCCACGCTACACGTGGAGCAATGCTGTCGCCGACGCGCATAATTGCTATATGGATGTTCGCGCCGATTGGACATTGGAACTACAACTTGAGCAAGTTTCGGAACATGCCGTTGAGCAAGCCGTTAAGGAGTGGATCCACCAAGCGATCGCACACTTGGCGAGAGGGAAGAACGGGCATCGGCGTGGCGGCGCCGAACTGGTCGCGCTCTTAACTGAAGCCAGACAGCGAGCCGCAGACCACGATGAATGGCACGTCGTGCGACTGCTTCAGGACTCTATCGACTATGCCGAAGGCCGAATACTAAGGCCTGCCTTCGAAGAACAATATCGCTTGTTTCAAGACGGTATCCGCAGCGAATCTTCCCGTAAATTTGTATCGGCATCAATCGGCACCGCGCTACAGTATGCGGTCGACGTTGGAAATGAATATCTGGCAGGTCAGCCTGACGCCAAGGCACTCGAACTACTGGCGCATTTGGACTCCCTTCGCCAGGACGCGGCCTTTGTAGATGCACCAGACGATCGGCCAGGCCGTTATCGCATCCCCCGTGGTCGCGCCGAACTGGCGATTTGGATCGAACGAGTGCTACGTGATCGCGTTGACGTCGACGACCCACAGACAACAGCACGGCGACTGGCGAATTCGTCTCACGAACTTGAGGTGCTACTTGCTCATGCCGATGGCCAAACACTGCTGAGAGCGGTTGAACTGCAACGTCGCTCTGCCGGGTTGGCCGCCCTTCGGCAGGTGATCGAAGACCCACACGCGACCGAACATCAACTTCAACTAGCCATCAGCGGCAACCATTGGATCTTCGGAGGGCGTTACGTTAGGGACGACAAGGCATATCGCAGACTAGTTCCTGGCGATGAATACGATATCCCGCTCGTTCGGGCTGATGGGGCGCTCCAGGTTGTAGAGCTAAAGCTTGCAATGGGGTTGAAGGGTCCAATGGTCAAGATCCACCGAGGAACATGGGTACCAGCATCTGCAGTAAATGATGCCGTTAGTCAGGCAGTAGCTTACCTCGTCGGACTAGACGAGAATCGAAGCCGAATTAGCCAGGAATTTGGCATTGAGACACGGAGAGCCAGCGCGATTGTCCTGATCGGACATCCCGCGATTCAACCAGACGTACCAGAGCAAGCGATTCATGAAGCGATCCGAACGCTCAATACTCATTTGGGTCGCGTCGAGGTCCTTACTTACAAAGAACTTATTGACAACGCAGAACGATCACTTGGCGATAAGGGATAAAGAAGACTTTGGTCCGCTATACCGTATTGACTCACATCGAGCGCCACCAAACATGATGCGGGCCGCCAAATTCACCTACTCAGCCAGACAGCTTTTAGTCGTTTTGCTGGTACATAGCGGTCATTGCGAGCGACCCCAGCGTTGTTGTGCGGCTTGGCGGGTGATGCCGAGTCGGGTGCCGATGTCGGTCCAGGAGTAGCCTGCGGCTCTGAGTCCGTTGATGGCTCGCTGGGTGGCTTCGTTGATGTCGTCGACGAGGGTGATCAGGTTGGTGAGTGATTCGATGTCGCCGGTGGCGATGCGGCGACTGTAGGCGCGCAGGATGCGTCGGGCGAAGGCGGCGTACTCGGAGTTCTCGGTGACTGGCTTAGGGCGTTTTGGTGTCAAGCCGTCGTTGACAGTCTTCTTGACGGGGTGTGGGGCCTGGTGTTCGGGACTGGGCTGGCCGGTGCTGGTGGTCACACTTGCTCCTGGCTTCGTGGCGTCCCACCTGGTGGGCTTCACCTGATAGGCGCCGATCACTGCCTGGAGCGGGAGCTGTCAAGGGCCTGGTCCCGAAGGGACTTCTAAGATGCTTTGGCCGAGAGCAACCCTCCACCGCGCTGATCCGTATCGCTGCCGACAGCGACAGGGCCAAAGGATCTTGGAACCCTTGATAGGTCCCGTGGAAGGCTGATACTTCCGCGCCGGGTGAAGGCCACCCCCCGACACCTGGGTTCCGTCACGCGCTTCGACAAGTCGCTCGTGGCTCGCGTGTGCGGAGCGGAGCGTTTCGATTGAATGTAGCCGATAGGCAGGTGACGATCAGGTGCTAGGCCGACGCGCGTCCGGCCGGGCCGTCAAGGCCAAGGCCGGGGCGCTGGCGTCGGCCTGCGGCGCGCTTGCGCGCCGCCTTGATCAGTTAAGGCTCAATTCGGCAACGCGTCGCTAGACAGTCACTGGACGGGCTGGACGGCCTGGCACTTGACGGACTGTACAGCCTCAGGTCCGAGCGGGACGCATGGCCTTGCCGTCGATAGCACTGGCCGGTCGACTACCGGCGAAGCCCGTGTGCTATCTGGTGCGCCTCGTTACACAGACAGGCAGACGCGCTATCGTGATGTTGGGCTTCCGTCACCCAGCACGCTGCGATTTGTCCGTCACCCGACGCTGCCCATCGCCGCTAATCAAGGAGCCACGATGGAGAAGCATACGTACGGCAAGCCACCTATAGAGGAGGCTACTTGTCAATTTAGTTTGGCGGATCCGCTTCAGTGGGGGCCTGACTCTGCTCGTCAACTGTTCGAAAGAGTCCGGTCGGTGTACCCAGCCATGCCAATGCAACAGCAAGTTCTCCAGGCAAATCTTTCAGCCGCTGCGAGCGAGGCAGCGTCCGGCTTGACTATTGCACCTACTGAGCGGGTGGTCTTCACTGACGAGTCCGGCGAGTCAAGACTTTCAGTGAGCGCTGAAGTTATTGGAGTTCATCGCGTCAAGCCATACATTAGCTTTGACAAAGAGATGCTGCCGCGACTCAAGCGGGATATATCCCTACTAGACGGGCAGTTGCCGTCGGAACCTTTCAAGAGCATAGCTGTTCGATATATTAATAAGGTAGAAATAGCGGAGACGAGCGTTGACCTGGGTGACTACTTTACGCACTGGGGGGCCCAGAGGGATCTCCCAGTCGGATTCGATGGCACGATCACGGGTTTCTTTTACCGTACGGCAGCGCAGGATCGCTCTCACCCACTATCACTTGTTCTCAACTTCGGGTCAGTTGCCGCCGAAAAAGATAAGTCAGCGTTTATCTTGGATATAGATCTGACATATACTTTCGCTGAGCCGGTTGACTCTGACGCAGCGATATCCCGAATAGTGGAAGTAAAGAGCATGGAGAACGAAATATTTGAGTCCATGATCACGGCGCGCACCCGGGAACTATTTCAATGAAAGTTGCTGCCTTTGGTGCCGTGGCGCCATATATAGTTTCGGGATCTCTCATGTTGAGTCCCGTTCAGCAGACGAGCACGACTGTGCCGTCAATGGCCGATGCAGCCTTCGCTAGCGCGGCCGCATGGAGTCGCGCTTCGCCGGCTACGGCGCATTGGAGTGAGTTCGCGGCTGACACCTATCGCCTCCCACTCGACAGACCCGACTTGATTCCGAATGCCATCATTCCATCCTTCGCGACCGATCTCTTCCAGCATTATGAAGCGTTCGTAATTGATGAAGGGTGGCGCGAGGAAGCTACGATAAATGGTCCCTTCTTGGTTGCGCAGGATCGTATCCCGATCGTCGAATTTGACGAATACGACGAGGCAACAATCGGGCTCTACGAGTAATGTGAGGATAGCGGAATTTGTGACCGAGAGTGATGCTCGATCAGTTGCAACTCCTAAAGTCTCGATCGCATCGACTGCCGACACATCTCTGACGGCACCGAACTGGTACGAGGTAGTGACTGGACCTGAATTGGAGCAAGGCGACATCTTGCCAAATCTGGATGCACCCAGAGCAAAGAAGGACGATAACGCGCCTGGCGGCTATGTAATCCGCCCAGGTCGTGGCGACTACGTCGTAGTGTCCCAGACCTGCGATCTTGAGAATAAGAAGCTGCAAGAAGTCCTTCTAGCAGATTTCCGTGACTATCAGTCTGCAACTTACAGTCATGATCGAGCTCGTTCGCGAGCCTTTCGCGATGCCTTGATTCAAAACTCGGATTGGGCCTATTTTCTACTACCTGAATTTACTGGCCCTCCAACACTAAAGTGGTCTGTGGTAAATTTTCACTACCTGTTCTTGGTTGATGTTGACTCGTGCCGCCACCACGCTGAGGCTCTGGGCAGAAGGCTGAGGCTAGTTTCCCCATACAAAGAGCACTTGGCACAATCCTTCGGCCGATACATGATGAGAGTTGCTCTGCCTGAAACTGCCAATGCCTTTGCAAAGGTCGAGCCAGCACCAAAGCCAAGCACCGCTCCGCGTCCACGTGCGTGAGGTTAGCCATCATGCCCCGACTGAGGGCAGCTCACGCAACTTCAGTGTTCATTAGAACGCCTAATTGCTGCCGCTTGGTTCGACGGCGATAAGCGCAGCGTGCCAGGGAAAGGCGTCGGTGTGTTCGCCACCGGTGCCGGGTCGGTGAGGCTCGAACAGATCGGGGCCGAGAAGCACCTTGACGCCCTCGTCGGCGAGCTGAGCGATCGCTCGATGGAACGGCTGTCTGGACGCGAGGGCCGTGTTGACAAAGGGCAGGATGACGACTGGCATGGGCAGGCTGATGGCTTCGGCGAGGATGCCTAGGGCGTAGGTATCGCTGATGCCCTGGGCGCATTTGCAGATGGTGTTGTAAGTGGCGGGGGCGACGATCACGGCGTCGGCTTTGGGCGAGCGTGGTTCGCCTGGTGATCGGTATTGGCTTCGGACCGGTGATCCGGTCAGGGTTTCGAGGTCGGCCGTGTTGAGGAATGGCAGGGCGGCCGGGGTCGCGATGAGCTGGACGGTCCAGCCACGCTGGTGGGCGAGCTTGATCAGCTTGCCGACATCGGAGGCGGGTCCGGCGCCGCAGACGATGACGGCCAGGACCCGGCTGGGCTGGGTCATCGGGCGATTCCGAGCTGGGTAGCGAACTCGGCGGCCTGGCGCTGGACGGTCGGCGGGGCCGTGGTGATCAGGTCACGGGCGAGCTGGCGTACCGCTGGGCGGCCGGTGATCTCTTCGGGCGCGATGTCGTGGGCGGCTCGGAGGGTGAGGTAGCTGTTCTCGTGCTTGCCGCATTGGAGGAACGCGCGGGCGGTGTCGATGAGGAAGCTGGCTTTGCGTTCGGTGACGGTGACCTGGTCGAGGTTGATGCGGCGGGCGGTGTCGATGGCGGTTCCGGCGTCGCCGAGGGTGACGGCGATGTAGACGCGGTGCAAGGAGACGTTGACCGGGCCGAAGGCGGTCCATCTGAGGTTCGCGTCGGTTCCTAGCCGCTGACCGGCCGCGTCGGCTTCGTCTAGCAGTTCGTGGGCGGTGCTCCGGTCGTTGTCCTGGGCGGCGGCGATGGCACCGCGGAGCAGGAGTGCTCCGTAGACCGAGTGGAACTCGGGATCGTGCGCGCTGGTGTCATGGTTGAGCTGCTTGGCGTGGCTGCTGGCGGTGGTGGCGGCGGCGTTGCGGTAGCCGCTGCTGGTCAGGGCGTGGGTGATGATGCGGGCGCTGGATGCGATGGTGAGCGGGTCGCCGCTGGCGTTGGCGGCCTGGAGGCTGCGGTCGGCGGCGAGCCACGCTAGGCCCTGGTCGCCGAGCTTGAGCAGGATGCTTGCAGCGACGTGGTGAGCGTCGGCTGACAGAGCTGCGGCGCGGCAGAGGCGGTCACCGGACAGACGGCCGTTGGCGATGCGTATCCCGGTCAGCAGCCTTGGCATGTAGTCGATCACGTCGGTGTACCGGCAGGCCTGGTAGTCGCGCTTAGCCATGGCGACGGCGCGGCCTAGGGCTGCCAGGTCGGGCGTGGCATCGGTCTTGCTTCCATTGCTGTCGGATGCGTAGGCAGCTAGCGCTCCAGCGAAGGCCTCGGTGGCTGCGGTTGGGCCGCTGCGATCCGTGCCGGCCAGTACCGCGCCGAACAGGGATGCGCCGGTCAAGGTTACGAATGTTCGTCGCTGCACTGGCTCCTCCTGCCCGTCTGGCAGAACAGTACGGGCGGCGAGCTGTGAAGGCGCTGATGTTGGCGAGGCATCATCCCTTGACGGGATGAGCGCGGACGACTGCGAATCGGTCAGTTCGATCGGGGCCAGGCCCAACGCCATTCGCGCCGAGTCAGGCATTTTCAGGCCATCGGCTATGCGCTCGAAAACGGCCAGCTCCTCAACATGCTGGACGCCGTGGATAATCGCGCTGACCTTCGGCTGGGAAAAGACGGTCGCGATGCCGATACGGGTCTGGCTGGCTCCCGTGTACTGGCCCACCAGCTCAAATACGCGGCCGATATCGCGTCGCCGTAAGGCGTCGATCATCGCGGGCCGCTGCCAGAGCGTGGCCGGGATGTCGATCAGGTCGTTCGCGCTCTTGGGCATCTCGTCCTGTCCTGTTCGGGTGAGCGCACTCTAGCGCGCGATGCCGTCTGACTTGGGAGCTTATCCCGTCACGGGATACCTCGCCGGTCTGTGTTGCGGGCGCAATCGGAGCGATCCTGGTGGGCCGAGAGCGCGAGTTGGGGAGGTGACCCGGCCGGCTGTAACGCATGTCGTGGCCGAGGGTGGGTTTACGTCCGGTCCCGAGCAGCGACCGCCGTCGAGCTTGTGAATGGCATTCCCGATGGTGTCAGGAAAGCCACATGCCTCGATTGCGATGGCGCGGGGACAACAGCACCCGAGCCGATCGGGTCATCACTTCGCCACGAACCTTGAGCAGCGCGATGTAGAGGCAGGGATGATGACCGAACCAGCTCGGAGGGCGTTTCCTGGCTGTCCGGATCAGGTAGCGCGTGCCCGGCAGTTCGTCGCTGACGAGCTGGCCGGATGTCCGGTGTCTGACGGCGCGGTCTTGTGCGTCTCGGAGCTGGCTACGAACGCGCTGACGCATACGGCGTCGGGTGACGGCGGCAAGTTCGAGGTTGTCGTTCAGCGCTGGCTATCGCTCGCGCGGGTATCTGTTCGCGACGAAGGCTCGCAGGAGTCGCCCGAAGCGCGTCCGCTCGATCTGGTCTCGGAGTCTGGCCGGGGCCTTGGCCTGGTGGCGCTCGTCGCCGACCGCTGGGGCGAATCCGGCGACGGCGACGGCCGGGTCATCTGGTTCGAGATGGGCTGGGCATCTCAGCCGAGTACGGCTGGCGCGTGAGCCGGACGTGTCGTCCGCTGGCGTCCATTGACGGTCGCTGACGATCGCTGGCTGTCGCTGCGTATCGCTGACTTCAGGTGACAAACGATCACCTGATCGCTAGGCTTCTCGACAAGTCGAGTCGATAAGTTGTTAGGTGGTCGTCATGGCGGAACTGGAATTTTCCCCGCCGAGGTATGCGCAGATCGTGTCGGCGGTACAGCGTCGCATCCAGGACGGCACCTATCCGCTTGGAGCGATGATCCCCTCCGAGACGGAGCTAATCCGCGAGTTCAGCGTCTCCCGGCCCACCGTCGTGCGCGCGCTTCAGGTGCTGCAAAGTCAGGGATGGATCGACCGCGAGCACGGGCGCGGGAGTTTCGTACGGAACCGCACGGTCGTCGCCGACCAGCCCCGGCCGGGGCGGGCCTTCCTTGACGAGACCGATGCGGGCGCGCGCAACTCGCTGCTGCATGTCGGCCGGGAACCGGCACCACCGCCGATCGCCACCCTGTTGCGTACGCCGGGCGGCACTCCTGCGCTGCTGCGGCGGCGGCTGGTCGAGCGGGACGGTCAGCCGTCCGAGCTGGTGTCGTCCTGGTTTCCGCTCGACGTGGCCGAAGGGACCGACCTGGGCAACGACCAGTTGCTGCCTGCCGGGATCTACCAGCATCTGCATGCGGTCAAGCGGCTCCGCTTCGATCACGTCGCGGAGCGCATCCGCGCCCGGCTGGTCACGGCTGAAGAGTCGAAGCTGCTCAAGGTCGGCAAGCAGGCCGCCGCGCTCAACTTGCTGCTGACTGTGTACGACGCCGAGGACCGGCCGCTTCAGGTCGTGGAGGCGGTGCTACCGGGCGATCTGCACGAGCTGGATGACGTGTACCCGTTCGCCGTTTGACCGCCTCTCGGTAACTCGTCTTGTCGAGTTTCAGAATCATCTAATATGCTCACTCGACAAGTCGAGTTGTCGTCAGTACAACTGGCGGCTGAGAGGAACTGCCCCATGGCAATTCAGGGTCCGATCCCGGTCGAGTTCGGAACGGTGTTCCCGCATGGCGCATACGCGGCTGGCGGGTTCGAGCCAGTACGGGACTTCGAGGCGTCCAAGGGCGGCCGGTTCGTGCAGTCCAAGGACAAGATCACGCAGCTTCCGCTGTGGGTTGTGGAAGTGATCGACGGCGACGCGTCGGCGCGGGACAAGACCGCGAAGATCAAGGTCGCCTCCGCTAACCAGCCGGTGCTTCCGGCCGGGTCGGCGGGCGTGCCGTTCGTGCCGGTGGAGTTCGCCGGGCTGACGGTCACGCCGTACGTCAACCAGGCCGGTCGGCTGGCCTACTCACTCAAGGCGACCGGAGTCCGCGCACTGCGGCCCGGCCGTTCCGGCGCTGAGCCGAAGGACAACGCAGCATGAGCACGCGGTCGATCCTCAGCGCGTCCGTTCTAGCCGGGCCGGAAGCGAAGGCGCGGTGCGCGGGCTACGAAGATGACGCGCCAATCCTGGTGCTAGAAGAGCCGGGATTCCATGTGACCGTTGCCAGTCGCGACCGGTGGCACATCACCTGCCCGATGTCGCGTTCGCCGAGTCCTTGGCGCGCGAAGCGGCGCAGTTCGCCAGCGAGACGACGCGATATCACGCCGACAACTACCCAGGCCCGTGCACATGCGCCGAGCGCCAAGCGAGTGCGCAGCCAGATGCAACCACGGGCGCATCAGCGTGCCGGGCGGGGCGGCCGGGAGTTCGCACCTTCCGGCCGTCCCCTTACTCTCCCCAGCTCTGCACAAGCAGGAAAGAAGTTGAAAGCCTATGCGACTGCCTTTGCGCAGTGAGTATTACGCGCAGGTAGATAACGGCGATCCGTTCGCGCGTCCCGCGTGGCGATCGCCCGTCTACCGCACCCCCCGAAGGCCTCATTATGGCCGTCCAGTTCGTACGCAGCCTGTGGTGGCTGCTGCGATTCATCGTCCGGCATCCGCTGCTTGACCTGGTTATCGCGGTCACGACGTTCGTCTACCTCAAGGCGAGCTGGCCGGGTCTGGTGGCGCTCGCCACTGTCATGATCACGGCCCTGACCGTGCTGCGGATCTGGCGGCCAGCTTGGTTCGCCCGGTTCGTGACCCGCCCGGCGTGGTCACGGTGGCGCTGGCTGCGTTACCGGGCGCGCTGGCAATCCGTGCTCGACGTGGCCGGGCTGACCGAAGCCGGGCGCAACCGCGTCCTGGTCCCCATCCTCGGCAAGGTCCGCGCCGGACGCTGCGCCGACCGCGCGATCGTGCGCCTAGTCGGCGGCCAATCACCGCAGGCCTTCGCCGACCGAGCCGACAACCTCGCTCACGGACTCGGCGTCCTGGCATGCCGCATCCGCACCGGCCCGCCCGGCACGATCGTCCTGGAGCTGATCCGCCGCGATGCGCTCGCGATTCCGATTCCCGCTCCGCCGATCCCGGTCGCTACAGATCTGAGGGCGCTGCCGGTCGGGCGGCTCGAGGACGGCACGGCGATCATGATCCGGTTGCACGGCACCCATCTGCTGATCGCAGGCGCGACCGGCTGGGGCAAGAACTCCTACGTCTGGTGCCTGATCCGCGCCATGCTCCCGGCGATAGTGGCCGGGCTCGTCCGCATCCACGCCTGCGATCCGAAACTGATGGAACTCGCTTTCGGGCGTCGCCTGTTCGAGCGGTACGGCTGCTACGCGGCCGGACCTGCCCAGATCGCCGAGCGGCTAGAAGCCGACGTGGCCGCGATGCAAGACCGGGCTGCCCGCTACGCCGGTCGGCAACGCCATCACACGCCGACCGCCGACGAGCCGTTCGTTGTCGTGGTCGTCGATGAGGTCGCGTTCCTGACCGCCTACCAGGCCGACCGCAAGCTCCGCGAACGCACTCTGGCGGCGATCGCCACGCTCACCACCCAAGGGCGCGCGGTCGGGTACTGCGTCGTCGCCGCGCTGCAAGATCCGCGCAAAGAAGTCCTGAACATCCGCAACCTGTTCCCCGACAAGATCGCGCTGCGGCTGGATGAGCCGTCTCAAGTCGATCTAGTGCTCGGCGACGGAGCACGCGATCGAGGCGCGCTCTGCGACCAGATCTCCACTGACCCGACGACCGGCGCCGGGGTCGGCTATCTGCGGATCGAGGCCGACCCCGACCCCGTGCGCGTCCGAGCCGCCTTCGTCAGCGACGACGACATCCGGGCCATGACCGCCGAGTACGCACCAACCCGTCGAGTGGTCTCGGTTCCGGCGCTGGAAACGGGGGCCGCATGATCACTGGCTGGCTGTCCGATGACGACTGCCCCGACTGCGGCGGGCCGCTGCTCGACACCAGCACTGACGACCTGGTGCTCGTGCTCGACTGCCCCGGCTGCGGCTACCACGCCGCCTGGACCATCACCGACCCCGGAACCGCCCGGCGCCGGGAGAGACGGAGGACGAATGACCCAACCCCGGCTGACCAGAGCCGAGCGGCTGTCGATGCCGCTGGCCCGGCACGTCGTGCGCGAGCTGGCGGTCGAGCATGGCGGTTGCATCCGGCCCGTTCAACTGCGGCGCACCGACCTGGACACCGGCCAGGTGACCCAAGTCCTGGTCCCGTGCGGCCACACGCTCGCCGACACCTGCCCGTCGTGTGCCGAGCGGGCCAAGTCGCTGCGCGCTGCTCAGTGCCGCGAAGGCTGGCACCTGGACACCGAACCGGCCTTTGACGCCGACGAACCCGACGACATGCAGAAATGGTGGACTGTCCTGCGCAGCGAAGCCCAGCAGATGCGCGACGATGCCGACCAGGCCGGGCAGGACACGGCCGACTTCGACGAGCTGACCGCCGAACTCGACACCGAGATGACGAAGGCCGGGATACGCGGCAACGTCCTGCCGACACGGCCGACCCGGCGACACCGATCCACCAGGCGGCGGCAAGACACTCCCGACCTGCCGACCCGGCCCCGATCAGAACGGACGATCGGCAAGACCTACACCGCATCGGACGGCACGTCCTGGCGGCCATCGATGTTCATCACGCTGACCTGCGACACGTACGGCCGCGTCAACACCGACGGAACGCCGGCCGATCCCGGCGGCTACGACTACAAGCGGGCCGCGCGGGATGCGATCCACTTCGCGGCGCTGTTCGACCGGCTGATTCAGAACCTTCGCCGGTACCTCGGCTACGACCTGCAATATTTCGCCGTCGTTGAGCCGCAGAAGCGGCTTGCCCCGCACGTCCACATCGCGATCCGGGGCACCGTTCCCCGCACTGATCTGCGCCAGGTGCTCACCGCCACCTACCACCAGGTCTGGTGGCCGCAAGCCGACCACGCCGTCTATGACGACACGCAACTCCCGTGCTGGCACGAGCCGACCGGCCGCTACATCGACCCGGCGACCGGGGAGTTCCTGCCGACCTGGGATGAGGCGCTCGATGCGATCGGCCCCTATGACCTGCCGTTGCATACGGCCCGGTTCGGGTCGCGGTTCGATGCCAAGGGCCTGCTCGCCGGGACCAGAGATACCCATCGCGCTATCGGCTATCTCACCAAGTACCTGACCAAGCAACTCGGCCACTGCCACCAGGCCGCCACCGACCGGCAAGCCGACCACACCGACCGGCTCGCCGACGCGCTCCGCTACGAACCCTGCTCCCCCACCTGCGCCAACTGGCTCCGCTACGGCATCACCCCCAAGAACCCGCGCGAAGGCATGCGTCCCGGCCGGTGCACAGGCAAAGCCAACCGCCGCGAATACCTCGGCTACGCCGGTCGCCGTGTCCTGGTGTCCCGCAAGTGGTCGGGCAAGACACTGGCCGACCACCGAGCCGACCGCAAAGCCTGGCTGCTCGACACCCTCGGCATTACCGAACCCGACCCGGCCCGGTACTTCTGGCAGCTCGTCTCCCCCGGCGACCCCGACCACATGCCGCCGGCACAACGGCTGCTCCATGTCGTCGCCGACCGGCAACGCTGGCACGTCGCGCTAGCCGAAGCAAGAGCGCGAGCGAGCGGACCACCCGGCCCCAATCTTTCGGCAACTGGGCGGGTGGCATGACGACACGAGCCAGCCAACCGCCACCCGATCGGCTGCTCACAGTGTCCGAGGCCGCAGCGATGCTCAGCACTAGCGAACGATTCCCTCGTCGGCTGATCGAGGAACGGCGAATCCGATTCGTCCGCGTCGGCCGCCATGTCCGTATACCCGAGTCCGCGCTGCGCGAGTTCATTGCGGCCGGACTTGTCGAACCACTCACGAGAAAGAGAAACAGAAGGAGCGCAGCCTAATGAACATACGAAGATTCGGCCGCGTGCGGCGGCTACCGTCCGGGCGCTATCAGGCTCGGTATCACGGGCCGGATGGCATGGACCGGCCAGCACCGGAGACGTTCGCCACTAAAGGCGAGGCGGAGGCCTGGCTAGTCAGGACTGAGGCCGACATTCTCAATGACGACTGGTTCAATCCCGACGATGGGAAGGTTCCGTTCGGCGAGTTCGCGGCCGACTGGATCGACCATCGGCCAGAGCTGCGGCCGAAGACGGTCGAGCTGTACCGCTACCTGCTTCGACGGCACCTGAATCCGACGTTCGAGACCAGGCCGATAGCCGGGATCAAGGAGCCGCAGATCCGCCGCTGGCGCAAGCAACTCCTGGACAACGGCGTGAGTGAGGTCACGGCCGCGAAGGCCTACCGGCTGCTCAAGGCAATCTTCGCTACGGCCGCCGATGATGGCGTGATCAAGCGGAATCCGTGCCGGATCAAAGGTGCTGGCCAAGAGCACTCCCCCGAACGGCCGGTGCTCACGATCGCCCAGGTCTACGCGGTCGCTAACGCTGTCGACCAGCGATATCAAGCGCTCGTGTTGCTGGCCATGTTCAGCAGCCTGCGATGGGGCGAGCTGGCTGCACTACGGCGATGCGACATCGACCTAGACGCGCGCACTGTCCGCGTGACTCGCCAACTCACCGAAATCCGCGGTGGCGGCCAGCATTTCGGCCCGCCGAAATCCAAAGCCGGACTGCGCACCGTGCCGATTCCCGAGCTGATCGTCTCGGTAATCCGCTGGCATCTGAACTGCTTCGCCCAGGACGGCGACGGACTGACCGGCGTCCACTTCCACGATCTTCGACACACCGGAAACACGCTCGCGGCCAACGCGGGCGCGAGCCTTCGCGAGCTGATGGACCGGATGGGCCGCGACAGTGAGCGGGCCGCTCTCATCTACCTGCACGGCAGCGACGCCCGCCAGCAAGCCATCGCCGACAGCCTCGACAAGCTCGCACGCGACGAACTCAAGCGCACGGGCACATCGGGCACGACGCCGACCGCGAAGCGATCGGGCACGCAACGGGCACGCCGACGCCCGAAGGCTTCATAAGACCGGCCACCAGGCCGATGAGAACCCCGCCTACCTGCAAGAACACAAAGCGCCCCGACCGCGACTCGAACGCGGGACCTACTGCTTAGGAGGCAGTCGCTCTATCCACTGAGCTATCGGGGCGTGCCGACGATACACGCAGGCGCGCCTAGCCTACCGGGTGGCGCGGTGCTTGCCCTAGCTCATCTCACTCTTGCCGCACCGTCTAGCCCGGGTGCCGCCGGATCGCATCGGCAAGGTGGTCGAGCAGGTCCGCCGCGCCGACAATCTTGCGGCGCTGACCAGCGGGCAAGCCGGCGAGGGCGGCCACCATGACGTCGATGCGCCGTTGCTGAGCTGACCGCATCAGGGCTTCGCCGATGGGCGTCGCGGCGATCTTCACGGCGCGGCCGTCTGTGGGGTGGGGCAACCGCTCGGCCAGGCCCTCGGCGATAAGGCCATCTACGATCCTCGTCATCGTCGGGCCTGTGACGCCTTCGGCCGCGGCCAGCTCCCCCAGCGTTCGCGATCCGCCGAAGACGAGCACGGACAACGCGGACAGCCTGGCGCGCGGCAACCCGGCTTGGCGGTCTACCACCGCCAGGCTGCGCAGCAGGTGGATGGCGCCGGAGTTGAGCGCGGACGCGGCACCCGCCAGATCCTTGTCGTCGGCCTCCACATTTGTATAGTGTAGCTACTAATAATAGATAGCTTTACTACGAATATAGGACAGGAGGATGTCACGTGGTGGAGTTGCACCAGGTCGCCCAGCATGCGGACGACCTCGACCGTGCCGTGAACTTCTACACCGACGTGCTTGGAGGCGAATTGATCTCCAGGTTCGACCCGCCTGGGCTAGCGTTCATCGGCCTGGGCACGACGCGGCTGCTGCTCGAGCAGGGCGCACCGCCGGCACTCATCTACTTGCGGGTGGCCGACGTCAGGGAACGCACCGAGCAGTTGCGCGGTCAGGGAGTCACGATCGACAGCGAGCCGCACCGGATCTTCGCGGACTCCGACGGGGTGTTCGGCGAGAAGGGCTGGGAGGAGTGGATGGCCTTCATCCGCGATAGCGAAGGCAATCTAGTCGGCCTCGCCAGCCGCCACGCCCCGCCGAGCTAGCTCGCTATGAGACCCGTCGATGGCCCGTCGATGGCCCGTCGCTGGGGTCAACATCCCCGCGCGAACTATGGGAGTTCGAACGGGAGCTTGAGGCCGTCCAGCGCGGCGCCGCACCCGCAGGAACGCTCCTCGGGCAAGTTCTCGATGACCGACATCAGCAGGGTGCGCATCTTGGCCAGGTTTTCCGCGAAGACGGTCATCACCTCCTCGTGGGTGACGCCCTCCCCCTCGTCGACCCCGGCGTCGGTGTCGGTCACCAGGCACAGCGACGTATAGCACAGCGCCAGCTCGCGGGCTAGCACGGCCTCGGGGTGCCCGGTCATGCCGACGATGGTCCAGCCCTGGGCGGCGTACCAGCGGGACTCGGCCCGAGTGGAAAACCGCGGCCCCTCGATCACCACGAGCGTGCCCGAGGTGACCGGACCCCAGCCGGCCGACAAACCCGTCTCGACCGCGATAGCGCGCCCGGCGGGACAGTACGGGTCCGCGAACGCCACGTGGACCGCGCCGCCATCGGAGTAGTACGTCTGCAGTCGCCCGCTGGTCCGGTCGACGATCTGGTCGGGGATGACCAGCGTGCCCGCGCCGAGCGCCGGCTTGAGTGAGCCGACCGCGCTCGGGGCGAGTACTTGCCGGACGCCGAGCGACCGCAGCGCCCACATGTTGGCGAGATACGGGATCGTGTGCGGCGGATACTTGTGCCCCCGGCCATGCCGCGGCAAGAAAGCGACAGTCCGCCCGGCGACGTTGCCGATCGTCACCACATCGCTAGGCGGACCGTAGGGCGTCTCGACCGGCACCTCACGCGCGTCCTCGAGAAACTCGTAGAACCCAGATCCCCCGATGACGCCAATGCTCGCCTGCGCCCCGCTCACGAGGTCAGGCAACTTTCGAGCCGGATGACCCGGCTCCTACGGCAGCAGCCCCCGACTTGGCGCTCTTGGACGAGCCGCTCTCGGCGGCTCCCGAACCGGAGTCACCGCCAGACCCGCCGGACCCGCCGGAACCGGACGACGAGGACTCCGGCTTGGCCCCGGACTCAGACTTACTCTCGGCACTACCTGAACCGCCGTCCGACGACCCGGCAGCCCCGTCCGCACCGCCCTTGCCGCTGGCGGCGGCACCGGCAGGGACATTGCCGTTCCTGCTGTCGGTCCGGTAGAAGCCCGAGCCCTTGAACACGATGCCTACCGGGGAGAACACCTTGCGCAACCTGCCGCCGCAGGCGGCACACGTCGTCAGCGGGTCGTCACTGAACCGCTGCACCACCTCAAGCCGGTCCCCGCACTCAGTGCAGGCGTACTCGTACGTCGGCACGTGTCCTCCCATGATCGCTAAGTCAGTACTCAGAGGCCGCTGTGCTCACACACCGCGTTAGCACACTGCGTGTTAGCACTCGGCGCGGTCAACTGCTAAATGGTAGCAACGGCTAGCCGAGCCTGGTGATTCCTCGCACTGGTTGCGCAACCGCACTGACTCGCTGGTCATGCTCCGCAACCGGGACAGCATCCACCAGTTCGCGCTCGTACAGCAGCGCGACCGTCGGAACCATGGGGGCGACCCTGGCGAGCGCGCGATCATAGCTGCCGCCGCCGCGGCCGAGCCGGTAGCCGTCCCGGCCCACGGCCAGCGCGGGAACGACGACGAAGTCGGCGCTGGCAATCGCGCGCACGCCGCGCAACGGCTCGGTAGGCTGCAGCAGGCCGCGCGGCCCGGCCGCCAGCGACGACGGGCCCTCGTACGAGGCCCAGTCCAAGTCCAGGTCGTCCCTCAGCACAGGCAGCAGGACATAGCAGCCGCGCTTCCACAAGGCGTAGATCAGGGCATTGGTCGGGGGTTCGGCGCCGATCGACACATACGCGGCGATCGTGCCGGCCATCCCGACTTCCGGCAACGCGAGGAGATGATTAAGCAACGCGGTCCCGGCAAGGTGACGGTCAGATTCCGGCAATTTGGCACGGCTTGCCGAGACACGCCGCCTTGCCAAAGACTTACGTTCAGTCAGAGCCTGCTGGGGCATATCCCAACCAGGCTTGCTAACTCCAGTTAGCGACGCGGCGTGATGACCTTCGGCCATGCCGTGCACTAGGCCCTCCGACAAACTAGTTAGGGTTCAAGCATGGTGCATACAGGCACGGTCACAAAAGCGGTAATCCCCGTCGCGGGTCTGGGCACCAGGTTCCTGCCCGCGACCAAGATAACTCCGAAAGTCATGATGCCTGTCGTAGACAAGCCGGCGATTCAGTACGTAGTCGAGGAAGCGGTCAGCGCCGGACTGGAAGACGTGCTCCTGATCACCGGCGAAGGCCAGCAATCTATCGCCGACCACTTCGAGCGAGCCTACGAGCTCGAGGCGAAGCTGACCGCACGCGGCAACAGCAAGGCGCTCGCGCAGGTCCGGGCGCCGAGCGAGCTGGCCGCGGTGAGCTACGTGCGCCAGGACTCGCCGCGCGGACTCGGTCACGCCGTCTTCTGCGCCGCCGACCACGTCGGCGACGAGCCCTTCGCGGTCATGCTCGGCGACGACCTGATCGGCGAGCGGGACGACCTCCTGGCCCGGATGATCGCGGCCAGGCAGCGGTACGGCGGCAGCATCGTGGCGCTCATGGAGGTGCCGCCTGACCAGATCTCGTCCTACGGCTGCGCCGCGTTCAAGCCCACCGACGACCCTGACATCGTCGCGGTGACCGACCTGATCGAGAAGCCCGACGCGAGCGAGGCACCGTCCAACTGGATCGTGATCGGGCGTTATATCTGCGACCCGGCGGTCTTCTCGGTGCTGCGGGAGACTCCGGCCGGGCGAGGTGGCGAGATCCAGCTCACCGATGCGCTCCGGACGCTGGCGGTCGCCGACCGTGACCGGTGCGCGGACGGCGGGGGCGTGCACGGCGTGCTGTTCCGCGGGCGCCGGTACGATACCGGAAACAAGCAGGACTTCCTGCGGACCACGGTCGAGTTCGCGTGCGCCAGGCCAGACCTGGCGCCTGAGTTCATTCCCTGGCTCAGGGAGTACCTGGACACGCTGCCGTAGAGGCGGACCACGCACTGATGACTTCCCTGCAGTCGGTTGACAGCTATCGCGACGAGATCATCGCGGCGCTCACGCCGCTGCCGCCTGAGGACATACCGGTCTCGGATGCCGACGGCACCGTCCTCGCCGCCGACGTCAGCGCTGCCTGGCCGCTGCCAGGCTTCGACAACTCGGCGATGGACGGCTACGCGGTGATCGCCGCCGACGTCGCCTCGGCCAGCAAGGACAACCCGGTACGACTGCCCGTCGCCGCTGAAGTCCCCGCCGGCGACACCACCAGGCACACGCTGACGCCAGGCCACAGCATCAAGATCATGACCGGCGCGCTGTTGCCCGATGGCGCGGACGCCGTCATACCGGTCGAGTGGACCGACGGCGGAGCCGAGACCGTCACCATCACCGACTCCGCCGAGAAAGGCAATGCCGTAAGGCGAGCCGGCGACGACGCCCAGCCAGGTGACCTGCTGCTGCGCGCCGGCACCAGGCTCGGCCCGGCCCAGATCGGGGTGCTCGCCGCGGCCGGTCACGGCGCCGTCCTGGCGCGCCGCCGCCCGCGCGTCACCGTGATCTCCACCGGCAACGAGCTCTCCGAGCCAGGCTCGCCCCTCGTGCCCGGCCGGATCTGGGACTCCAACAGCTACATGCTCGCCGCGGCGGCCAGGCACGCTGGCTGCGAGGTGATCAGGCACACCGTCGTACGCGACGACCCGGCCGCCGTGCTCGCCGCGATCGAACTGGCTGCCGCGACGGCCGACGCGCTGATCACCAGCGGTGGCGTGAGCATGGGCGGCGAGCATGACGTGGTCAAGGCGGCACTGACCGTGCTCGGCTCGGTCAAGTTCCGCAAGGTGGCGATGCAGCCAGGGATGCCGCAGGGATTCGGGCTGCTCGGCTCTCCGCCCCGTGTCCCGATCTTCACGCTGCCGGGGAACCCGGTCTCCGCGCTGGTGTCGTTCCGCGTGTTCGTCGCCCCGGCCCTGCGCGCCATCCAAGACCTTCCGGCTGAACTAATCCCCATCGCCCGGCCGAAGCTCTCTAGGCCGGTCACCTCACCGGCTGGACGGCGTTCGTTCCTGCGCGGGGTGCATGACCGGCAAGCCGCGGTGGTCGAACCACTCACCGGGCAAGGCTCGCACCAGATTGCCTCGGCGGCACGCGCCAACGTGCTGATCATCGTTCCCGAGCAGGACAGATCGCTGCCCGCCGGCGCGATCGTGGACGTGCTGGACCTGCCATGAGCGAGTTCACGCACCTGGACGAGGCCGGGCAGGCCCGCATGGTCGACGTCAGCGGCAAAGAGGTGTCGGCGCGGACGGCGACCGCCAGCGGGCGAGTGCTGCTGTCCGGCACTGCGGTCGCTGCGCTCCGCGACCGCAGCGTCCCCAAGGGCGATGCGCTCGCGGTCGCCAGGATCGCCGCGATCCAGGGCACCAAGAAAACCCCCGACCTAGTCCCCTTGTGCCATCCCATCGGTTTGCACGGGGTCGTCGTCGACCTCACGGTCGAGGACGATGGCGTCTCGATCCAGGTGACCGCGCGCACCGCCGACCGGACCGGCGTCGAGATGGAGGCGCTGACCGGGGTCGTCGTGGGCGGGCTGGCGCTCATTGACATGATCAAGGCCATCGACCCCGCGGCTGTCCTCTCTGATGTCAAGGTCTCGGAGAAGACCGGCGGCAAGACCGGGCACTGGCGGCGGCCATGACCTGGCGAGCGCTGGCGATCACCGTGTCCAACAGGGCGTCGGCCGGGATCTACGCCGACAAGTCAGGGCCTGTCCTGGTCGAGCTCTTGCGGACGGCTGGCTGCGAGACGGACGGCCCGGTCGTGGTCCCTGACGGCCCGCCGGTGCAGACGGCGCTGAGCAAGGCGATCGAGGCTGGCTACGACCTTGTGGTCACCACGGGCGGCACCGGCCTGACTCCCAGCGACCTGACGCCCGAGATGACGCGTTTGCTGCTCGACCGCGAGATCCCCGGTATCGGCGAGGCAATCAGGGCGGCCGGCGTCGCCGCAGGCATTCCCTCGGCCATGCTGTCACGAGGCGTCGCCGGACTGGCCGGATCGACGCTGATCGTGAACCTCCCCGGCTCGGCCGGCGGAGTACGCGACGGGATGGCCGTGCTGCAATCCGTTCTCCAACATGCCCTTGATCAGGCCGGCGGCGGCGATCATCCGCGCCCGGAAGCCTGACCAGATAGCGCACATGCGCGAATGCGCGCGATGATGGTGACATGGCATACGCTCGCGGCTGGCCGGTAACTCTCACCGAGCCGAATCTGCTCGGCAACCCGGTCGTGCTGCGGCCGCTGCTCACGCGCGATGCGTCCTCCTGGCGGCAGACCCGGGTGCGCAACGCGGATTGGCTGCGGCCCTGGGAGCCGACCAATCCCGAGACCCCGTTGTACCAGTCGAGCCTGGGCCCCTACCTGTCCATGGTGCGCACCATGCGCAAGGAGGCGCGGCAGGGCGTGACGCTGCCGTGGGTGATGTTGTACGGGGGCAAGTTCGCCGGGCAGATGACCGTCGGCAACATCATCTGGGGTTCATCGAGGACGGCCTCTGTCGGCTACTGGATCGACCGCGAGTTCGCCGGGCTCGGGGTGACTCCGACGGCGCTGGCGATGGCGCTCGACCACTGCTTCAGCGTGGTCGGACTGCACCGGATCGAGGCGACGATCCGCCCGGAGAACCGGGCGAGCCGCCGCGTTGTGGAGAAGCTCGGGTTCCATGAGGAGGGGGTCAGGCGGCGTTCACTCCACGTCGATGGTGCGTGGCGCGACCACATCTGCTACGCGATCACGGCCGAGGACGCGGCGTCGGGTCTGATGCCGCGCTGGCGGAGCGCCGTCCGGGCAGCGCGTCAGCGGATCAGCTAACCGAAGTCGTGGGCCTAGCCATACCCGGCCATTAACGTTTGCCAGTTAAATGGCTGGCTAGGGTAACGTCTCAGCAACACTTTGCCCGGATTCCTGCGGAGGGCCGACCGATCTCGCGACACACCGGCCGACGTGCTCGTGAATTCTCATGCGGACCTTTACGGTGCGTGACGTGACCGGGTGCAGTTTCGCCTCCGGCTGGCACCAGGGACATCAGCCAGCCAGGTTCGCGCATGGGCACGGGGGTCTGTCGTGAGCGATTCGATTCTGTACCTCGCCATCGTGGCCATCTGGGCAGGGTTCCTGATCCCGGCCTGGGTTCGTCGTCCGCACGCTGCCCGGGCGGACGGGGAGAGCGACCTAGCCGAGTACGAGGCGGATGCCGAGGGCGCGGGCGAGGAGCAGCTCCTGGTCTCGGCTTCGGCGGCCGCTTACGTGTCCGCCGAAGCCGAGACCGACGCCTGCGCCGCCGCCAGTCCGCGGAATTCCGCACCCCATATGGGTGCGGAAGCGTCCGTCCCTGTGCACAACGGGAATTCGATGTACCGTGACGATGTGCACTCGCACAACTACGCCCACCCGGATGCAAACGCGGCGTCCTCTGGGACCCGGGCGGCCTCGCTCGATGCGCGAACGGGATCGCCTGACCGCGGGCACTCACAAAGTCGCGAGCAGATGATGCGCGCCCGCCGCCGGATGCTCACCATCCTGGCCGGTCTTGTCTTCATCACCGGCCTGTTCGTGATGGCGGGCTTGGTGCAGTGGTGGATCTGCGTCCCGCCGATCGCGATGCTCGTGCTCTACGTGCTGCTGCTCCGTGAGATCGCGATGGCCGACGCCGAACTCGCGGCCAAGAAGCGCGCCTGGGAAGCCGGGCAGGCAGCGAAGGCACGGACCGAGGCCAGCGTCGGGGCCAGGACCGAGGTCCGGACGGAGGCCAGCGCCGGGCAGCGCGACTGGAAACGCTCGCACCTGGTCTGGGAAGCCGAGCAGGCGGAGCCGAGCGCCCAGATCATCGACATCTCCAGCAGGGTCAAAGACCAGTTGTACGACCAGTACGCTGACGCGGCCGTTCGGGCTGTGGGCGACTAGCCTTCCCCGCCCGTGCGCCCGCAGCGCGGTGGCTCCGACACCTCTCGGCATTCGCAGGTGGGGCACCCTGCTGCTGCGCAGACGACAGCTGGGTGCCCCACCTGCGAAGAGATCTAGGGAATCCAGACCGTTTTTCTGGCACCTAACCGCCCACACCGGGGCACTCAAACCATGGCGGACAGGCCGACGTACCCGGATACGCTACCCTGGTAGCAAGAGTGAGGTAGAAAGGTAGACAATGAGCCTCAACATCAAGAACTCGAAGACGCACGAACTGGTGCAGGAGCTGGCGGCATTGACCGGCGAGACGCAGACCATGGCGGTGACCATCGCTGTCCGCGAACGCCTAGAGCGAGTACGTCATCTGCGTGAAGCGGGCCTGGCCGACCGGCTGCTAGCCATAGGCGCCGATACCGCACGTCGACTTCGCGAGCCGTATCGGAGCGCGGATCATGGCGACCTCCTGTACGACGATCGCGGACTCCCCGCGTGATAATCGACACATCGGCACTCATCGCGATCCTCAGAGACGAAGGCGATGCTAGAGATATGGCCCTTGCCATCCAGGATGCCCAGGTCCGACGAATATCTGCAGCCAACTTCCTTGAGACTGCGGTGGTGATCGACGCAAGCCGTGATCCAGTCGCCAGCCGACGTTTCGACGAACTGGTCCAAGCCGCAGAGCTCCGGGTCGAGGCGGTTACCTTCGACCAGGCTCGCATCGCCAGGGACGCATACCGCGACTTCGGCAAGGGCAGCGGGCACAAAGCCGGGCTGAACTTCGGGGACTGCTTCGCGTACGCGCTGGCCAAAACGACCGGGGAATCCCTGCTGTTCAAGGGAAACGACTTCGGCCATACAGACATCACCCCCGCACTGGCCGACGGGACGCGCTGACTGTTCTGACCCGGTCCCGGGGGTCCGGCTGACCGGGGCGCATACGGTTTCGTGACATCTGTGATGCACCGACGCTTGCGCACGATGCGGCCCGGACTGGCCTCGGAGCTTAGTGCCGAGTTGCAGCAATTCGTAGAGACTAGTCGTGAGCGGAGTGCTGCCAGAGTTTGCTACGCTGGCTGCGGTCTTGGGGCTGTAGCGCAGTCCGGTAGCGCACCTCGTTCGCATCGAGGGGGTCAGGGGTTCAAATCCCCTCAGCTCCACGCTTTTTGATCTTGTATTTGCCCAGGTCAGATGCCCTTTCGCGGGTTCTGGCAGGTCCCTCGCGGCGAGCTGCGCAGCCGTGTTGGGAGGAATTTGGGAGATCATCTTTTCGCCGCTCGCTCCCAGCTGCTCCCAGCCTGGCGGTGACGGTGCCTGCGTTCGGTTCGACATAGCGTTCGTCGGGCCGAGATTTGGGGGCGGGCCGAGGCTGGCGCGCGGGGGAGCGAGCAGCTGGTCGAGTATGGGCACGGGTGAGCGGGGGCTGATGGCGGCGCGGGCGCGCAGTGAGTCGTCCCAGCGGGTTTGCAGGGCGGCGGTGAGGTCGGCGCGCATGCGGTCCGACACGTGGGTGTACAGGCCGCGCATGCCGGGGACGTCATGGCCCAATCGCCGCTCGGCGAGGATCTCGGGGATGCCGTCCTCGGTCATCCAGGTTTTGTGGCTGTGCCGAAGGCCATGCGGCGTCAGTCCTTCCTTGATAGGGAGCCAGCAGGCGAGCGGAGTGCTGTCAGGGATGGCGCGAATGCCGCGTCCGGCCGGCGGCTGGTAGCTGGAGTCGGGGGCGGGGGCGGGCCAGGTGGCGATGGGGGTGCCGGGCCAGGTGGTGGCATCGGTGATGACCAGGCGGGCGGGGCGGCCGGGCGGGGTTTCGTAACGTCCGTCGCAGGCGGGACGGAAGATCCGGCGGGCGAAGTTGCTGCGCCGGTAGTGCCCGCCGTCCGGGCCCAGAAAAAGATACTGGCCGCTGCCTCCGTGCGCCGCGACGCAGCCGCAGTGGCGCGTGGCGGCGTCTTGGGCTTGCGGGGCGAGCAGGCCGGTGAGGAAAGCGGGCAGGTCGACCGGGAGGCCGGGTTCCCAGTGGGGGCTGCGGTAGGAATCGTCTTTGGGCGGGAGCCGGTGGAAGGTCCCGTTGATTTCGCGGAGCTGCCATTCGACATGGATCTGGCTGCCGTGCAGGTACGGGCGTTCCAGGCCGATGCCCTCTCCCCATCGCAGCCCGGTGTAGCCGAAGGTCACGACCAGCGCGAAGTCGTCGTCGCGGCCCGAAAGCAGGGCCGCGCGCTCGGCGACCAGTAAGACTTGCAGCGGCGTGGCCCAGGCCCGCTGCGGAGCGCGCTCGAGCCGCCGGCCGGTGCGGCGGCCCCGGTTACGCGGCCGCAGCGCCGGGTTGTACGGGATCAGCGGCGGTTTCGCGGCCGTGGCGTCGCCGAGGATGGTGCACAGCAGGCTGCGGGCGTCCCGGGCGGTGCGCCTGGACACCTGTTCGCGGGCTGGGAGATTGTTCTCCCAGCGGGTGATCGCCTCGGTGGTCAATGCGCCGAGTTCGGATGGTCCCCAGGCGGGGCGCAGGAAACGGCGGATGAGGTAGCTGCGGTTGTCGGTCGTGCTCAGGCCGACGTCCTGCAACGTGAGCCACCGGTCGATCCAGTCGCTGACCGTGATCTTGGCGGCGCCGGGATCGATCCAGTGGCCCTGGCGGATCTTGGCTTCCTGGTCGCGGCCCCAGGCCAGGGCCGATGCCTTGGTCTTGAACCCCGGCTCGCTGCCCTCCCCGCCGCTGGGCAGCTTGTACTTGACCCGCCACGGCGTGGCACCCCTCCCCCGCTTTTCCGCGTACGCCATCTACGCTCCAGTCCCCGGCACGGCAATCGCGCCTCTCGCCTCGGATGCCGGACCGGCGGGCGAGGACTTCGCTGGGCTGGCGCTGCTCATCGCGCGCCGTTCCTGGGGTGGCGCCTGGTGACCGGCTCGCACGCCCCGGTCTGGATGATCGCGGCGATATCATCGTCGCTGAACCGCAGGTGCTTGCCGACAAAGGTGCAGGGAATTAACCGGGCCGCTGCCTTCGTTTTCAGCCACGACTCCCGGACCTTGAGCACGTTCGCCGCCTCCGCCACCGTATGGAGCTGACCTGGCATAACTCGCACCTCACCTGCCGAACTACCGGCCCGCCGCCTCATTCACGACAACGAGCCGGATAACCATTGCCTGCGCCTAGCATAAATGTGGCGATAACCTTTATGTCAAACAGCTGGCAGCGCGCTAGAAGGATCGGTGGCAGTTGAATAGTTCATTGCGATTCCATGTGGTTCGCTAAGGTACGCCGAAAGTCATTAAAAACTTTGGCAGCAGCCGCAACTTCAGCGGCTAAGGCGCAAGGCATCGAGCCCGGATGGAACCCGAATACAGGACCCGCCGCGCAGCTCTCGTGGCGGATCGCGACCGGTCGGCACAGCACCCAGGTACACCGCAGGCAAGTCACTACAGACCGGTCCGACTGGCAGGGACTACGTTGATGCACGGGAGGCTCCACAGTCGCCAACTGCTCATGCCTCACAGACTGCCTGGGGCCCGCCAGGTCAACTCGCCTACCCCTTTGAGCGGCTCGTTCTCGCCGAGTCATCGAATGCGTGTTCTATAGTGACGAGGGTGCGGGCGCCTGAGACTGATGGGCAGTTGCTGGACCAGATCGCGGACGTATGCCGGTGGTATGCCGTTGCCGGGCCGCCGACCTCCCAGCGCCAGGCGGCAGCACTGACCGAACTCGCGCACATCACGACAGGGCGAGCCGACCTGCTCGCCAGATACGCGGGCCAGACCCTGGCATGGCATGGCAGCGGGCCCGACGCCACCGCCCGCGAACGTGCCGTCCAGCTATGCATCACCGCCGGAGCCGACATGGCCCTGATCGAGCAATGGAACCGCGAGACCCAACGCCGCAACCCCGATCGAACAAACCGGCGCCCAGATAATGATCAGTCACAATAAGTAACTGATGACCGCCAACGACTGGAGTCAAATCACGCATAACGCCGAATCTGTCTCCCTGCCTGATCGGCGGGCTTATTGGCCTATGACGTGCAGATTAACTATTCGGTGCTGGACAGTGCCTGGCCTGCGCATGAGAGAGTTGTGCCGCTGATCTTAAATTGCTTCGTCCGTTTGGAACGACTGCGCAGGACTAGAGGGTTTCTCCTGCCGGATGCGCCATCTGCGGATCAGTCGTCGGGTGAGGAGCGTCCGTAGGTTTCGCCGCGTTTCAGGTCGCCTGCCTGGTGCCCGCCGTCTGCGGGGGATTGGCTCGCCTGTCTTGGGTGATGGCCAGGGCGCGTTCTTGCAGCGGCCGGGCCCCGGCCGCGTCCCCCAGGTCGCGCAGGATCAGGGCGAGGTTGTTCAGGTCGCGGGCGACGCGGGGGTGGCCGGGTCCGTGGGCGGCCTCGTCGATGGCCAGGGCACGTTGCAGGAGGTCCCGGGCGTCGGCGAGACGGGTGTGGACGTGCTGCAGGTAGGTGGCGGCGCGGTCAAGGAGCCAGGAGGTGCCGTCGGTGGCCTGGTCACCTGCCGGGCGGGCCAGGTGGCCGGGGTGGCTGGTCGCGGCGAGGACGTGCGGGAGCAGCACCGCCCACCGCGGCCAGTTCTCCGGCGCGTCACCGATCCTTCCTGGCGCGTCCGCGCGCAGCAGGCCCAGGGCGGCAGTCAGCAGGTCACCGGCCACGCTGCCGATGTCGTCTGCCACCGGACCGGGTGAGGCGGGGCCGGGCCCTGGTGGCTGGGCGGGGCGGGCGCGGATGACGGCCTGGACCAGCCGGTGCAACTGCACCCCGTCGCCTGTGCGGGTGGCCAGGGAATAGTCGATCGCCGCCGCGACCACATCGGCCATGGCCAGCGGATCCGCAGCGGCGCTGGCGAGCGGGGCGGGGAGCAGGTCAGGGCGGGCGGTGAACAGGTCCAGGGGAATGGGCTCGGGACCCAGCCAGGCGCACAATCCCAGGAAGATGACGGTGGCCGGGTGGGTGGCGGTGAGGGCGTCCAGGTGCAAGTCCCACAGCGTGGCGATGGTGTCGCCGCGCCCGGCAACATGGCCGCGGGCGTGCAGGTCGGCGGCCCGGTGCCGGAGCAGGTCCAGGTAGGTAGCCGCCGGCAGGCGGGTCTGGTCCAGGTAGGCGGCGGCCTGCTCCACGGCCAGCGGCAGCCGCCCGAGCTCGCCCGCGATCTGCTCCCCGGTGTCGCGGTCCAGGTCCGGGACCCGGCTGCGCAGCAACGCGACCGCGTCCGCCAGGCTGATCACGTCCAGGTCCAGCACCGGCCCTAAACCAGCGAACCCGCCCCGCCGCGGCGTCGCGATCACATGGGCGGGGACCCCCGCCTGCATCGGCCCGGACGGCAGCCACGCCGCCAGATCCGCCACCTGGACGGCGTTGTCGAAGACCAGCAGCCAGCCCCGGACCTCCCGCAGCGCACGGTGCACCTGCCCGGCCAGATCCCGCGGGTCCTCCGCCGGGGACAAGCCCAGGCCGCGGGCCAGGCCCGCGAACTGGTCGGCGATGGTCACCGGCTGCTCGGCGGCGATCCACCACACCAGGTCATAACCGCCGGCGTGGGCGTGGGCGTACTCGATGGCGAGCTGGGTCTTGCCGACCCCGCCCAAACCGTGCACCGCCTGCACCGTCACCGCCCCAGCCCCGGCCAGCCCGGCCGCCAGCTGGCCCAGCTCGGCGGCACGGCCAGTGAAATGCGGATTACGAGCCGGGACCTGCCACACCCAGGGCAGCCCGCCCGGGAACCGCGGCTCGGCCGGCACCCCCCGGCCGGCAGCAGGAAACGGCGGCCGCCGGGATGGCTTGGCCCGGCCGGTCACCGCCGCCGCCACCATCTCCCGGACCCGGCCCGCCGCCGCGTCCTCGCCCAGCCCGAACAAATCGATGCTCACCACCCCGCCCAGCAGCCCCGGACGGCCGCAGTCCCGCACCCGCACCGTCAGCAGCACCCGGCCCGCGCCATCCGGATCCCGCGCCCACGCGGCCCGCCACTCCGCGCCCCCGTACACCGACTCCAGGTACTCCGGCGACAGCACCGCGATCGTCCGCGCCGCCTCCCGCACCCCGGCGTCCATGCCAGTGATCCAGTTGCTGCCCGGCACGAAATCCCACGCCTGCACCAGAACCCGGTAACCAGCCTCCTCCAGCACCCACGAAATCCACTCCGCCCACCCCCGGTCCGCCCGGGTATAGGACACAAAGAAATCCCACCCGCCCCAACCAGCCTCCCCCACCGCCATTCCCGAACAATCCCACACCACCGACCCGCACCGCCACACCACGACCGCAAACGCCACCGGGAATCATTGACCAATCCGCCGCCACCACGCCAGATCAGCACACCGCAACCACACCGGCCATGACGGCAAACGCCACGAGCTGGCATTGCCCCGAACACCAGACAGTCATCCCCGGACACTGCCCAGCGACCACCCCGAAAGCCAAGACCACCACCTGCTCATAATCCCCTTTCTGAACAGCCACCAAGCCCGCAAAAGACCCGTCCTATGCGTCCATAACGAGCCATGTGGGTGCGGCTCGTGGATGGGTCTCAATTGCTGTGAGTAGCTACGGATAATCGTCGCGGCCGGGGAAAGGCGCGGTTGATCACGCCGGCCGGGGTGCTGGGCGGCTGGGCGGGCCTGCTGGTGCGGGGTTGCGGGCTGAGCAGGGTGGTGTAGCGGGTACTCGTGACCACAGTCGGGGTGGTGAATGTCGGCCTACGGCGGGTCTGGGGATCGGGCTTCGCGGTGATCGGCTAGATGCGTCCAGTAGGCGTGCTCCCGGCGAGTCTTGGTGGCGCGCGGGTGGTCCGCTCCGAGCACCCGGTCGCGGATCGGCAGTTCGGCTGCGAGCTGGTCGCGGGCCGCAGCCAAGTCCCCCGCCAGGCCTGTCCAGGAGGCGAGGTTCGCCCTGGCGGCCAGCGTCTCGGGATGCTCCGCGCCGAGCACCCGCTCGAGGACAGGCACCAGCGCGGCGAGTTGGTCGCGGGCCGCCGCTGCATCTCCGGACCAGCCTGTCCAGATGGCGAGGTTGGCCCTTGTTGCCAGCGTCTCCGGATGATGCGCGCCGAGCACCCGCTCGCGCACCGGCAGCAGCGCGGCGATCTGGTCGCGGGCCGCAGCGGCATTCCCGGCAAGCCCTGTCCAGGATGCGAGGCTGTTGCGGATTCTCAGGGTCTCGGGGTGATCGCCGTCGAGCATGCGCTCGAAGGCTGGCGCTAGCGCGGCGAGTTCGTCGCGCGCCGCGGCCTCGTCCCCGGCGTCCCCGGTGAAGTAGGCGAGGTCGGCCCGGGCAGCGAGCGTATCGGGGTGGTCCGCTCCGAGCACTCGCTCGAATACCGGCACCAGCGCGGCGAGCTGATCGCGCGCCGAGGCCGCATCCCCTGCCCACCCTGTCCAGACGGCGAGGCTGTCGCGGGTGGCCAGGGTGTCCGGGTGGTCCGCTCCGAGCACTCGCTCGCGCACCGGTGCCAGCGCGGCGAGCTGGTCACGCGCCGCTTCCGCATCGCCTGCCGCGCCAGTGGAGAGGGCGAGATCGTGCCGGGAGTTCAAGGTATCGGGGTGCTCGGGGCCCAGAACGCGCTGACGCACCTGTACCAGCCCAGCGAGCTGGTCACGGGCCCCGGCCAGGTCCCCGGCACGCCCGGTCCAGTATCCGAGGCTGTGCCGGGTGGTCAGGGTGTCGGGGTGTTCGGGGCCGAGAACGCGTTCCCGGATCCTCAGCAGGCCGGCTAGCTGGTCGCGGGCCGTGACGGCATCCCCGGCAAGGCCGGTCCAGTGGGCGAGGTCGTGGCGGGAGTTCAACGTGCCGGCGTGCTCGGCGCCGAGCTTCCGCTGCCGCGCCGCGGCGATTTTCTGGTACAGGTCCCTTGCTGCCCGGTAGCTGCCGCTCCGGCCGAGCCAGTTGGTGATCTGTGCCAGCCCGTGACTGTGATCGGGGAGAGCTGCCTGGGCATGGGGCAGCAATGACCGCAGGACCGGCGCGTTCTCCGGCGAAAGGATGTCAGCAGGGATGGCCGCCTCGATCAGGTCAGCCGCTGCCCTGCGCCACGCCTCCGCGACCTCGGCCTGCATCTGATCGATGGTGACCGCCTGGACTAGCCGGTGTACGAGCACCATGCGGTCACCGGCAGAGCTGACGAGCGAGTACCTGCGCAACGCAGCGACCGCGTCTGCGGCAGCGAGCCCGTCGCCGAGGAGCGGCCCCAGGTAGCGCGCGACTTCCGGTTCATATTCCGCGGCCTGGCAAGATTCCAGCAGCAGCCGCGCAGGTGCCGGCTCAGGGCCGCAGCAGGCCAGCAGCCGCAGCAGGCCGATCGCGGCCGGCGACTCCTCGCCGAGCCGGCCGATAGCCATAGACCAGGTCGTGGCGACCGTCTTGTCGTAACCGGCCGGGTCGCCGCGGCCGAGCAATTCGGCCCGGCGGCACCGGAACAGGTCCAGGTACTCAGCCAGGCTGCTCCCGGATGCTGCGATGTACGCGCCCGCCTGCTCCAGCGCTAACGGCAGCCCGCCGAGCTCGTCCGCTACCTTCGCGGCGGCGCCGCGGTCGGCGTCCCCGGCCCGGGCGGTCAGGAACGCGGCGGCCGCCTCGGGGTCGAGCAGCGGGACCTCCATGGCCTGACCAGGCGGCCACATTGCGCTCTGGCTGGTGACCAGGACCTGGCCGTTCCCGGCCGGCGGGACGAACCGGCGGATCGCCTGCTCATCTGCCGCGTTATCGAAGATCAGCAGCCACGGCGACTCACAGGCCGCCAGCCAGGCGTGCACGACGGACACCGGATCCCGCGAGTCCAGCACGAACCCGGCCACGCCGAGTACCGCAGCGAGCCGGGCGAACTCGGCCGTCAGCGTGACCGCGTCTTCGGCCGGGAACTGCCACGCCACCGCCGCCGCAGCCTGGTGCCGATGCGCGTACTCGACCGCGACGCTGGTCTTGCCCACCCCGCCCAGACCATACAGCGCCACGATCCTCGGACCGCCGGACCCGCCGCCGCCCAGCACCGAATGCATCTCAGCCAGGAGGTGCTCGCGATCGGCCAGCATCTGCGTTCGGGGTGCCAGCGCCACCGCACGACCCGCGGCGCCAGGAGGCTGATAGAGGAACTGGCCGACCGCGACGCCCTGCCGGTCAGCGACGACCGAGCCTGGCCAGATGCCTGCCGCGCCGGGCCCGGCTAGCCAGTCGCCGGACCCGGCCCAGTAGGGCCCGGCGGCGCTATATCCCCGTGAATCACGCCAGCAGCGACGCCGGAGCGATCCGCCTTGATGCTCACATCCCCGCCTGCGGCGACCGAGTACCCACCTGCCGCAACACGCCCAGCCGGCAACAATCCCCGGATCTCGTTCACCAGCACACGCAGTCCAGTCTCAGCCTCAGGATGATCGCCGATCAGATCAGCCAGCCGCGTCGCCCACTGGCCCGCCAACTCCACCTGCACCTGACTCCGTTCCGCAGGACCAGCGGCAGCAAGCCTCGACCGCGTGGCGTCCAGTCGGCGCACGGTCGCCGGGTCCGGGAGACCGCAGCCGAACAGGCGCGCGACCTTGTGCCGTGCCGTCTCCCAAGCGTCGGTGACTGCCACAGCGACCAGCGTGTTACCGGCCAGCGCGACCAGGCTGGCAATGTCCATTCCTCCCACCTCCAGGCCTGCAGGTCAACAGTCGCACGGAACGGCGTACTGCGCCAAATAAGCTCCGGCCCTCGGAAAATCAGAGCCCGAGCCCGGCCGGAACGCTGAGTGAACATCCCACCCGAAAGAATCGGCCACGCTTGCGGCCACATCCCTGCCATGCGCACAAATGGGCCAATTATGGGTACCGCATCCGGAACCAGCGCTGCGGCCAACAGAATGCAGATCGAGCCGTAGGCGTGCGCAATCAGCTTGGCGTACTGCTCACGCGGAGCGACCAACATTGCCTTGCCACGGTCACATCACCGTCCGCGGTCCGCGCGTCGCCAGTTCTGGCAGCTAGCGCACTGCCGCATCGTCTGGTGAGACATCCCCGGCGGGTCAAGTCGGCTCGGATGTCGTCGGCCCGCCGCTGAGCCTCGGACTAGGTAGCCGCCGCTGGGACGCCGATGAAAGCTTCCGTCTTCTGTGACCTCGAAGCCGAAGAAGAGCGAATGCTCGTTGAGCAGCCTCCGGCGTTCCTCGAATTGAGCCGGGTGCTGAACCGCACCGGTTTCATCCTTCAGAGATCAACCGCAACCGGCCTGGAGTGCGTCAGGTTCGCTGCAACATCAGGCGGCTCTGTCTGTCTCACTGAATATGACGCAGATCAGCCGGTGCGTTTGTCTGGTTCGCCGAGTCGACGGCTCGCTCAGCGTCGCTCGTCGCGTTCCTCGTGCTGCCCGCCGCGTCGGCGGAGCGCTCGCCCGGCGATCCCGGTGGGAAGCCTGCCTCGCATCGATCTGGCCCGGTCAAGGGCCTCGTTACCGAGGCGCCTGGCAACATCGACGCCCTCTGCTCCTATCTCGAGCACCTTGTCCCTGACCTCCGAGGCCGCGTCCACCCATCGCTTCGCCTCCAGCGACTGCCGGCCGGACTCGATCCCGAGCCGCCCGCGGAAGTCAGCCACGACACTGGCGACATGCTCCCCCGACTGCACTACAGCCGCAGACGTCGTCGGGTGCAGCAGCACCTTCATATTGGCGGTGCCCGCAGCCGCATCCATGCGGGCCATCAGATGCCCGGTGCTCCGCGAGATGGCCTCCAGCCGCTTGTGCCGGGAAGCCTTCAGCCCGAGGCGATGCCCGTCCAGATCCTCCGGAGCCGCGTCCAGCACCCGGTCGAGTTCGAGCACGGCGATCGCGTCCTGCAGCTGGAAGCAACGAGCCAGTACAACGAGCCAGCCCTGAACCTTCGACTCGGCTTCCTCCGCCATCTTGGCCAGATCACCGATCTTGGTGACGCGCTCCATCTTCTCCGCGAGCGCGTCGAGTTGCCGCAACGCGTACGCCTGGGTTCGCGTGATCGTCGCCGACGTGGCCTGCACCTTCGACCACGTGACCTCGCTGACCCGGCCCGCGTGCTCCCGGATGGTCATGGCCTCGTCGATGTCAAAGCCCACCCCGATCATGTCCGCCCATACAGCATCCTCCTGGGCGCGGAGCACGTCATCGAGTTTCTCGTCGATCGTGGCGAGATAGCCGATGATCTCGCCCATGCTCTGTTGCATCGCAACCTGCGCCATGATCCCCGCGGCACCAGCCAGAATCGCCGGGCTGGTCAGAAGCGATCCAGGCCCCCTGGCGAATTGGACGAATCCCTTGACCTGGCCGCTGTCCCCCTTCAGCACACCCGTGCTCAGACCGGTCTTCGAGCTCTCCCTCAGCCCGTACTTTTTGACACGCTGCGCGGACTCCTTAGTCAGCTTCACCCAGCGACCCGAGTTTTCCGCGATCTCCGAACCTGCCTGTGCGGCTGCAGCCCCGGTACCGAGGACGGTTCCGAGCCGGGGCAATCCCAGATCCCTCGACGACAGCCCCTCAGAGACGAGGAAGCGTTCGACAGCCGCCGGCTCCCCGATGACCGCCAGGCCATCGCCGTCACAGATCAGCTGAATCTCGTTATCCATCGTTCGCTCCCGAATCGGGGCAAAGAGAGCCTCAAGCCCCCAGGCCCCGCGAATGACGGGCGTGGGGTTTGCCTTCCCCACTGTGTTCTTCATCCCTGGCCCAGTCAGTGCCCGGGCGGAGCTGCAGGCCAGGTGAGTCCGTTTGAAGATGGTAGACCAGCTTCTTAAATCCTTCCGGCGGGTTCGGGCGGTTCTTCCCCCACTCGCAGATGATCAGGAAGGGGAACCTTCACGGCCGAGTCGACGTCGGGGACCTGCCGGGCTGACGCGGATTCCTGCTTGGTGATGAAGGCTTCTGCCGCGGCTCGCCCTGTGCCTGCTGCGCCGCGCCTTGGGCTGTCGGCTGGGGGAAGTTCTGGGCTGCGACGGCTGCGGCTTTCCGTGCTGGGACTCGGCCTGCGCGGCTCAGTTCGCCGGCGAGTATCTGTGGGCCGCGGGTTCCGGAGGTGATCCAGGCGTCGGTCATGACGTTGCGGGCGGCTTGGTCGACGGCCGCTGCCCTGGCTAGCAGGACCGGGTCGTCGCCGCACAGGCTCCAGACGACTTGCTCGACGGAACCCTGGGGAGGCGTCCACTCCGCGGCGATGTATTCGGGGACGGGCCTGCCGACCGTCGGGCCGCCGGTGTGGCTGGGTGCTGCTGTCCTGGCGATGGCGAGCATCTGGCTGGGGGTGCGGAATCTGAGCGCGGCGGCGTCGAGCGCTTCGGCGAGGCGGCGGCTGGCGTGGACCGCGTGGGCGTAGGCGTCGGTGAGCGCCGTGGTGTTCTTGTGGAGGGCGGGCCAGACGTAGCGGGCTACGTTGGTGCGCCAGAGGTTTTCCGGCATGGCCCGGGTGGGCAGGTACAGCGCGTTCGCGGCGACCGCCCCCGCGGCGGAATGCTGGTCGGCCAGGGCCAGGGCGGCGAGGGCGTCAGCGGCGTGGTGGACTGCCGTGAGCGCTGTGACGATGCCGTCGGGGCCGGGGGCGAGGGCGGCGGGGTCGCGTAGGGTGGCGTTCTTGGCGCGGGCAGGGTCCCACAGCGGGTCGGTGAAGGCGAGCCGCCCCAGCCGGATGACGAGATCGCCGGTGTCGGGGATGATCGGCGAGGTCAGGCCGGTGACTTCGGTGGTCATGACGCCCCATGCGGCGTTGACGGCGCGCCAGGCCGTGCAGGCCTCGCGGGCTCGCCGTCGTGTCGCGGTGAACAGTGGCACGCCGTTGCCGTGGGGGCCGAGGAGTTCTTGTGCGCGCTGGGACAGCGTGACGGCGATCGCTGCGGTGACGTCGCAGGCCACGGCGGCGGCGGTCGCGGTCCACCGCCACGAGTCGGCGGTGAGGGCGGGCTCCCAGGGGACCCGGTTGGCATGCCAGTGGGCCCACGCGCGTATCCGCCCGGCGGTGACGGCGATCTGGTCCTCGAGCAGGCCGGCGGGCTCGCCGGCCTGGGGTGGCTGCCGGTCGGGGACCGTTTTGGCGGGGATGGCGTGCAGCAGCGCGATTTCGGCCTGGCTGACCGGGCCGGAACGCTGCGCCGCGGCCGCGGTCGTGGCCGCCAGTCCGAGCCACCGGCGGGCCTTGTCCAGTTCGGCGGTCACCACTGGGGGCGAGCTGGACTGACCGGCCGCGAGATGGGTGACAGCAGCTGCCCAGAGCGCGATGTGCGAGGCCTGCCCGGCGATGTGGTTCAGCAGCGCTGCGCCGAATGATCCCGAGCTGATGGCGGCCGACCACCAGGACGCTGGTGACCGGATGCCGGGGTCGCTGGTGGTGAAGTGGCCGGCCAGCAGGTCCTGGCCCGCGATCAGGCACCCGGCTGCCTGCGCCAGCTCCGCCGCTGCCCCGCCAGCTGGCGGGCCTGGCGAGCTTGCGGCCCGCGCCGCCGCGGTAAAGCTGCCCGCCGCGCGTTGCAGGGCCAGCCGGGCGTGCGCGGCTGAGTGCAGCAAGGTGCCGGGCCGGTAGGTGAGGACAACCTCGGCCTGGTGGCCGATCAAGATGTGATCGAGGTACCTCGATAAGGCCCGGGTCACCCGACCGGCCTGGTCCAGGGCGGAGGCGACCGGCTCCGGACCGGGACCGGCCCCGGGCACAGTGGCGGCGCGCAGGTGCGCGTCGGCCAGGCGCAGCAATTCCCCTAAGGTGACCGGCGGCATCACGGATCACCAGACAGGAGCTTGCATACCACAGCGGCCTGGAGCGCCGCGTGCGCGCACGCTGCCTGGTCCCGGTCATCGCCCGCCAGACCGGCCGCGTCGGTGAGCCGCTCGTCGAGCAATCCGGCCAGCCCCGCCAGCGTGCCGGCCATCTCCGGCGACGCAGACGGCAAGCCGGGAGTCCGCGCGGGCAACGGCATTCTGCGGGTGACGGGCAGCGACGGGGCGCCGCTCACGACGGTCCTGCCCTGGGCTGCGGCCACGGCGGCGAAGGCGTACCAGGCCAGATACCCCGGCGGCTGATCGTGGTCACGCTGGCACTCGGTGACCAGAAGGTCGAACGCGTCCCAGCTGGCATCAAGCACACCCCCCACACCATCGGCGGATTGCAAGGCTGCCCGGACGCGGCCCAGATCGGTCATGACGGTTCCTCCTTCGCTTGTCCGGCTGCTAACCAGCCTCACTGAGCCGCGTTCGACCGGGCCGATCCGCTGCCGGATCTGTGCACAGCCCGCGCGGAGCAGGCGAACCTGTGGGAAACGCGCAGCAGGCCAGCCGCTCGGCCGACGCGCCGCTGTCCGCAGCAGGACGCCGGACAGCTCGCCGGGGGAACCGGATCGTTCTGCCGCTGCCGGGGACTGTCTGCTTATGGGGGAACGGGATCTGCCAGCCCGACTCCCCCGACCAGGCCAGCCGCGCGCAGGCAGACCGCCAGCGGCCACCTCCCAGGCTCTCGCCGGACCGGGCAGCCGACTGACCCGGCGCTAGCCCGCCAGGCATTGGCTGGACCGGCACGGAAATCGTGGTCACATTTTCCGGAACTGTGCCTGGCGGAAAATAAATGGCGGATCGAACGGCCCTGAACTCGCCTGAACTCACCTGACCTTGATTACTCATGCGAGCCATTTCCTCCACCCTCTGCCAATCCCCTGAACTGCGACGATAACCCGCAGCTAGCCGGAGCCTAACACTGGTGACCGCCAGGTCAACAGGCCATTCCAGCAGCATTAAAAGACAAGCCGGAAGGTGGCGGAAGCAAGATATGCATAAACCCGGAATAAACCTGGACCGGGCGCGGTCCGCAAATACATACTGGGATTCAGCCACGCAACGAGAAATCGATCGAGCGCCCAGCCGGCCAGGGGCAGGCCGGCTGACCAGCGAGGGCGTGGCAGCGAAAGGGGATCACGGCATGACTCACGCATCAGGCAGGCCGGGCGGGCGGCGGACGCGGCAGGGGACGACGCGGCCGCGGCGGGTGGAGTTCAGCTTGAGCGAGCATGAGTTCAGCGAACTCGACGACGCCGCCGGGCGGGCCGGGTTAGCCAGGGGCGCCTACGCCGCCCAGGCCGCGCTCGCCACCGCACGCGGCGGGCCGGGGCAGGCCGATGACGCGGTCCGGGCGGCGCTGGCCGAGTTGATCCGCTGCGCCGGGCTGGTCCGCCGGGTCGGGGTGAACCTCAACCAGGCAGTCGCCAAGCTGAACGCCACCGGCCAGCCGTCCGGTGACCTTCGTCCGCTCGCGGCGGAAAGCCTCCGCCGCGCCCGCCGCCTGGACGCCGCGGCGGAAGAACTCCGCAAGAGGCTTCCGTGATCGGAAAGGTCCTGCGCGGCCGACACGTCGCCAGGCTGCTCTACTACCTGTACGGGCCCGGCAAGCACGAAGAACACACCGACCCCCACATCGTCACCGGGTGGCGGCACCCCGCCGAACTCGAGCCGCCGCTGGTGGGCGGGGGAGGACGAGATTTCCGGCGCCTGACCGGACTGCTCGAACAACCCGTCGCCGTCCTCGGGGCGCGGGCGCCGGGACGGCCGGTCTGGCATTGCGTCGCCCGCGCGGCGCCGACCGACCGGCTGCTCAGCGATGAGGAATGGGCGCAGGCCGCCGCCGAGATCATGCACCGCACCGGTCTCGCCCCGCGCGGGGAGGACGACGAGGCGGTGCGGTGGATCGCCGTCCGCCACGGACCCGACCACATCCACATCGTCGCCACCCTGGCCCGGCAGGACGGCGGGCGGCCGCGGCTGTCCGGTGACTATTACAAGGTCCGGGAGGCGTGCCGGGCGGTCGAGGAGGCGTTCCGGTTGCGGAGGACGGCGCCCGGTGACCGGACGGCCGCGTGCCGGCCGAGCCGGGCCGAGACGGAGAAGGCCGGGCGCCGGGGGTGGCGGGAGGCGCCGCGAGTGGTTTTGCAGCGGGAGGTGAGCACGGCGGCGGGCTCCGCGTGCGGAGAGCGGGAATTCTTCGCCCGGCTGGAGAATGCCGGAGTTCTCGTCCGGTTGCGGTACAGCGTCCGGAATCCCGGAGAGGTCACCGGCTACGCCGTTGCCCTTCCGGCGGACACGACCGCTGGCGGAACGCCGGTCTGGTACGGCGGGGGCAAGCTCGCCGCCGACCTGACCCTGCCCAAGCTCAGGCACCGCTGGACCGCTTCGGCTATGGGTGGCACGGCTGCCGGGCTTGGCGGGCTGACAGCTGGTGAACGGGCGGCGATCTGGGAGCAGGCCGGGCAGGCGTGCTCGGCGGGTGCGGCGCAGATCCGGGCGCTGACCGCTGCCGGGGATTGCGCGGGGGCGGCGGATGCGGCGTGGGCGGCTGCTGATGCGCTGCGTTCGGCCGGTGCCGCGCTCGGGCATCCCGCTATTCGGCGGGCCGCGAACGCTTACGACCGGGCTGCCCGGATGCCCTACGGGCGCGTGCCACGGGCTAGCCGGGCCGGGTGTGAGCTGCGGCGGGCCGCGCGGCTGATGTCAGCCGCCGCGTTCGCCACGCACGACCGGCACCTAGCCCAGCTGGCCTTGATGACCCGCTTGGCCGCGCTCACCGAGGCCGTCGCGCAGCTGCGTCTGGCCCAGGGTCATGTCGCGCAAGCAGAAGCCGCCCGCGCTGCGGCCGAGATGCTGCACGCGGGCACTGCCGCGAGCGCCGCGCCGCCTGGTCAGGCACCTGCTCGGAGGTCGGCCACGGCGGTGAGCCGGGCCGCGTTCCCGGCACAGCCGTCGAGTTCGGGACGACGGAACGCACCGCTCATACCCGAACGGGCGGGCACGCCCGCACCGCACCGACCCGTGTCGAAGCGACCACGCCGATAGCGGCGCTGGCCCGCACGAGACCCACCAGCTAGCAAAGGAGATTGGCAGATGGAACCAGCCCGATACAGCGACCCATTAGAAGAGGCCTTCAGCCACGGCTCACAGCGAGTCGCCCAGTTCGCGTCCCTGGCCGGCGCGATGGGACAGATGATGCTCCAGCGGCGAGCACTACGCGACGCTGCCGTTGCCAGCGCTGACGCGCAGGCAAAGCGAGCCCTCCAGGATCAAGAGGATCTGCTGCGGCACGAAGCCCGGATGGGCTGGACGCCCGCCCATGACCGGGAATGGCTCGCCCAGGCCGACCTGCTCCAGACCGGGCGAGCCTGGGCAAGCGCCACAGCGTTCGCCGACTCTGACGCGTCTGCGTCGGCGGCTCAGCGCAAATGCGAGGACCGTCTCCGGGTTCTGCATCCGTACGCGATGGCGCGTTACGACCGGCTCCGCGCCGACGGGCTGAGCGCGCTCGACGCGATGCGCGATGCCGCGCCGATGTTCGGCCGCGAGCCACATGTCCGCGTTGGCGATCCCGCACCTGTCCGGCAAGCGCTTCTGAATGACGCCGCTGACCGGGAGGGCTTGGACGTGGACGATGCCTCTGGCCTTGATGCTCCAACTCCGGATCAACGAGCAGAGCGGCTTGCACAGGCCGAACGGCGTGGCGAGCAGATCGCTGAACAGCTCCAAGCCAGGGCTCGAGCCGCCGGCCGGCCAGCGCTCGGCCCAGACGAACTCGCGATGATCCTGGAGACCGTAACCAACCTTCCCGAGGAACTGATCACAAAGATCAGCCGCAGAACGGCCGACGATCCGCGTGCTCCCAGCTCCGCTGCGCGAATCGCAGCTGAATGCTTCCCGCTCAGCGCGGCCGAAGCCGTTCAGGCATCGGCTGTCCACAGGTCAGCGCGACCGGCACCCCAGACATCAGCCGCTATCCACAGATCAAAAAGTCCGACGCCGCCGCCCTTGCCCATATGACAAGGTCACCGCGAGGAGGATCTTGAAATGAATGCCTTAACGGACAGCTTCTTCTTCTGGCTAGCGCTGATCATGGCGCTGGGAACCGTCTACATCCTGCCCAGCCTCGTCGCGATCATCAGAGGCACCGAGAACCTGGGCTTGATCATCGTCCTCAACCTCCTGCCCACAGGCGTCGGCTGGCTAGCAGCACTGATCGCGGCGCTCGGGCTCCCTCGCAAAGACCCAAGCGATTCCCTGGCGGTGCGTCCGATGACGTCGCCGCAACTCAACTCGCACAAGACGACGACAATCCCATGACCGTATACAAGCAGGTCGGGCCCGCAATGGAGCTGTCATGGCCGGTTATGGCAGCTACCAGGGACTAGTCAGCGTTGCCACTCGCGGCGTGAATTCAGCCCATGGCGGCCATCCAACCGCACCGGATCGGACCGTTCACATCGCGACGAGCCGCATGGCAACGCTCCTAGGTGACTCACCATGGCGTTGTGCCGGATCGCCAGATTGCTTCCTAAGGCAACTCCGCCCAGCGATCTGTGAGCTGTCCCGCGCCGGCCATGGGCCACATGTGCCGTCGGTCGGCGACCTGGAAGGCGATCCTCGCGCCCTCCGCATAGCGGCGGCCACAGTCCCGGAATGTCGCCCCGACGCCCAGGTGAGCAGCCGGGTGCGGCGGGATTCCGCCGAAAGCTCAGGAACGATAGCCACCGGTCGGCGGGCCTGGGCGTCGATCGGCACAGTGACTTACCCGTGTCCCTCACGCAGCGTGGCGCCCAGCACATGCGGAGTCCCTGCGGGTGGGTCTGGGGCGGCGCGGATGAGCAACAGCAGCGTCGACCGGCTCACCGAGCAAGCCAGCCGGCCCGTCTCTTGCGGCGGATATGCGTGGGACATCACCCAAATGGCCGGGCGCGACGACAGTAGTGCGTCAGGGTCTCTGACAATTCTGGATGAAGAGAGCCTTCCGTAACCACCAGTGAAAGAACGCTGAGGTCCGAAAATCGGCGCCGTCGGCAGCTGACTGCGCGGATCGTGACTTTGCGGAAACCGAAGACGAACCTCACCCGTGGCGGGACTACGATGCCGGATACTGAGACGGCAACAGCTATAGCGTCTTACATCGCTGTCGACCTATTCCGGTTTCCGCGAGCCGCGCTGGATCTTCTCGGACCGACGTGGCCCGGCCGGCCAGCGAAAGATGGTTTACACCGAGCGCTGATCGCGAGCTGCCTGCCACGACGGTCGGCTCCGACACATCAGACATCGGCGATAGAGAAATCACAGGCGGCCAGATTGCCAAGCTGATGCCGAAATTCTAACCTCGCCTCTGAGTGATTGCGGCCGTCAGGCTCCGCCAGCGCGGCGACCGGGAAGATCGGGTGCGCACCGAGTACTCGGTGTCCGATGTACTGCAGGATTAGCAGGCGACAGGCAGCGTCGCCTAGTTATGCTTGCGCTATTGACAGAACACAGTCATTAGACCGGCCATCTTCCCGGAAGCATGAAGCTTCTCAGATCATTTCAGCCGCATGTCCGGTAGCAGGATCCGCTACAGATGCAGCCGTCTTGTCGATGCCGAGGTTCGCTCGCACAGATGGAAGTGGATCTGACCAGGAGCGACACGACGTACCTTGAACTCGGAGCTGTCCAGAGCCTGCTGGTTTGTCAACGACGTTTTGGCGTCTCGGGCACAGCGGGTAGGGATCCTGGCTCAAGACGAAGCCAGGATGCTGAACCACAGCTACATCGGCACCGAGCACATCCTGCTCGGCTGCTCCGCGAAGACAGAGCGTCATCGCTCAAGTGCCGGTGCGGCTCGGCTACGGCAGTCGCAGCCGACCTACGCCGAGCCGGCCTGAAGTGCCTACGGGGCGGTGAGCGCTCGAACTTCGCTCTCTTCCTTGGCACCGCCACCCTCGCGCGAGGCGGTCGCCAACGGGAACAGGTGACAGGGCGGGACATTAACCTAAAGAACCCAACTCGCAAACCCGGCTGCTGGTCGGCGAGCTCGGCGCAGCAAGACGCGGTGGAGCATGGCAGCGGGTTCATCAAGGCGAGGTGCCGACGACACCTAAAGACGCTGAAGGGCAAGCAGCACTACACGGTTGAGCCTCGGCGAGCTTGTGGCCGGGTCGCGCTAACGCAGCGACATCGAAGAGTGTCCGAAGAAGGTACTCATCGAGGTCAGGACCCGCGACGACATCATCTTGTTCCTCGACGAGATGCACATGGCCGACGCTGGGCGCGGAGAGCACGATCGATGAGTCCTCAAGGACTTCGGACAAGGACGCCAGGCTTGGCACCACCGATCAAGGGCCAGGATCGCAGGCTGACCGTCGGTCGAGCCGACTTCCGTTGGTCAAGTTCCAGCCCATCCAGGTCGCTGAGGCACCCGATCCCGGACGCGATCGAGATCATCATGGGCCTACCCAACCTGAGCGAGCCCAGCCCGTGCTACCGCTGGCTGCTCTTCAACTTTCAACTCGCTTAAGAACTTGGTCGTTCACTCGCTGTAGTCGACTAGACGTCATCCGGGGCAGCTCCGGTCAACGACTCGGGATCTCAGGCCGACGCTCTCGGCCTGGCTCATGCCGCTTGCCCTGCGTTGCTGATCTCAGGGTGCGTTCCTGCGGCATGAGATGCGCGCTCCACAAGGACCGTTGCCATGAGCTGACCTGCCCTGATCAGGAAAAGCCCATGCGAGCGGGTCCAGTTACCTGCGTCTCGTCGACGAGGCCGCACCTCGCGCTTCCAGCTCTCGCAGCGTTGCTCGTTATGCCCCAAAGCTGAACGCCTAGCGCCTTACCCGGAATGACATACAGCTGGCGTGCAAGCGATCTGGCCGCATTGACGCCACCCTTTTTGGTGTTGCGCCGGGTTTCTTAGTCGCAGTAGGGGCTTTCCTTCGGAACGAGATGCGCGGCGAAGATCTGGATGCGAATTGTCAACAGCCGGGCTGTAGTATAGGTTAAGCTACTCAATAGCCGGTGGTAAGAGAAAGGCTAACCGGCATGGCTCAGAAGACTGTCGTGACTGTCGTCTGCGATCTCCCTCACGAGGGAGATATCGAAGGAACCGAGTCTGTTTCGTTCGGCTTTGATGGCAACGCATATGAGATCGATCTATCTGAGTCCCACAGCGAGGAACCCCGCCAGGATGTTGGCACATTCCTGGACCTTGACTCCAACCTAGCCTGCGTCCGGCAGGGGCCAGAGGTGCTGCCGATAGGTAGTCTCCGTCCTTTGCCTTGGCTTGCACCGACGCTCCATCCGAACGCGCTAGGGTCAAGGCCAATCGACCCTAAATGCGGACAAATCTCCGAATCTCATTGGCGAGGGAGGGGTTCCTAGCGTGACTCCGCGGCGCAAGCGAACATCGCTCGCTGAGGCTCCCAACCAAGTAACGCCGGGAACCGACGCCGGTCATCAGTGTTCGGCGCTACAGGACGCCCTGGCCGCGCCCAGTCCGTCAAGCGGCGCCCGCCCCGACCGACCATGGAATGTCGGCGGAAATTTTTATGACTTGTGCGCTTACGTTGTGGAATCCAGAGAACGCACATCCAACGTAATTCTCGTCATCCTATCCATGCAAATTGCCATCGTAATCCTAGCGACAATTCTCCTACTTGTAGGGCCGACTTTTAGAACGCCCGCACAACTTGGATACACTGCCGCAGGTATCGGCGCAGTCGTCCCTATTCTCAGCCTTATTCGCACACGCCTGCGGAGAAGTCGTAGGGAACATCAGGATGATATCAGCCGTCGCGAGAAATGATGCACGTTAACATAGCGCCGATGTTACCAATGAATGATCTTCTTCAAACGACACATGGCCCAATCACCAAAAATGACCGCTATGCAGGAAGCAATGATGAATGCACTGATCCGCACGATGGATACCGGAAGCAGTGAATGCATCAACATGACCGCGAGATCGCCTGATCCCAGCGAAACGGCCGCAGATGCAATTGAATAGCTCAAGAATACCAAAAGCAGACGCCATGTCATACCTGGGGCAACGCGAAGCCAGTGATCCTCAGTTTCGACCGGGTGTCCTGAGCAACTCAATGAACACGACCTCCTCCCGCAGTTAACAATACAACCAACGCGATCACGGGTTCCAGTGTAGGGACTATTTGCCATCGACGGCCTGCCTCTGAGTGCGGCAATGTCACACAGCTCAAGCCGAACGCATCCCTGCCAGGAACGCTCATTTATTCTGTAGGAGAACATCGCCCGGCTTGGATGACGGTCCACACGGACGAAACGGCATTGATTCTCGCTCTGCCTGCGCAACCTTCAGGTGGGCAAGGCATCGCGACTGAGCGCCGACCGGTTGCGGTGGAACGTGCAGGTGGCGTCCCTCCTTGGTGCATGAATCAAGCCGCTAAGACGACGGCTGCCGCCACCAGACCCGCGATGCCGACCAGGCTACTGCCGTCTCGCAACTCTCAGCAATCCCCGTCCCAACCGGCTCTGACCTGCGAGTTCGCGGCTGCATCGGACCGGCGGCCTTCTATCCCGACCAGCCCTCAACCGTGACCGGCCAGCAGACGGAGCGCGCCCGGCGTCGCTCGGCCATCTCCTAGGTCCACATTGCGACTATCACTCGACGTTCGCCATCGGGAAGAGAGCCAAATCGGCTTGCCACGGCACGGAGTCAGGATTCGGCAGCTGGGACAAGGGCAACGTTCCCTCCTCACGTTCGCGTTCGAGCGCCTTCCGCCATTCCTCCACGCTCCCAGTGATGAGGAAGGGACCGAGCGGAATCTGGACGTCATCGCCGTCGAGAGTGACAGGAACTTCCTGATCTCCGACCTTGATGTCGCCGTCGAGACCGCTGGCCGCCGATTCCAGGACTGCTTCAAGATCTGCGAGCGCCAGCACGCCCTTCCACTGGACGTCGTCACGGGTGGCCGCGATCAACATCCGGCTGGCGTCCCACCGGCTCTCGTAGATCGTGAAGTCGACGCTCGAGCCGGCGAGCGGATCGGCATCAGCCGTCGCCGCCTGCCCGAGCCATTGGGGACGATACTGATCCAGCAACTCAGTCATGGCGGCTGCGAGCAGCAACCGTCGGGCCAGCAGAAACTCGCGGAAGGCGGACGAGTCGCGCAACTCTTCGTCGGCCGGGACCAGGTGCGCGGTTAGGTCGGCTGGGTTGAGACTCGGAAAGTATTTCGTCGGCGACTGGTCGGCGATCTTTCGATTCGCCTTCCCTGAGATGAACGCCAGGTTCGCCAGGTCGTTAATCTCCGCCTTGGCGAACTTGGCAGGATGGCCTCGCAATGTCGCCTGCGGGTGGATGTGGTGATATTCAAGCTTCTGGCCGCCCTGCCCGCCCATGGCGACGGCGCTGCCGAACCACCAGTCCGTAGCCTGACGTTTCTGGGCGACGAGGAAGCTCAGCATGAAGTACGGGCTGTTGACCGATCGCCCGGCCAGGTCTCGCGGAGTCACCTCCACGCGGGTGCCGACGATGCCCAGGTTCGTCAGGAGGGATCGCACCGGATCTTCCGAGCGCGCCGCCGGGATGTCCTGACTGAGCAGAGTATCCGTCGAGCCGCTGTACCTATTACGGATCGTCGCGACCAGCAGCCAGTACAAGATGCCATTGGCGATCTCGACGTCGAGCGGCTCGTCCGGGCGCTCGCCAAGCATGACGATCAGCGGCAGCAAAACTATGAGCGAGGGAAGCAGACTGCTGTGACTGACCTTCAGGTTGTTCTTCAGCAGCGGGATGAGATGGTTCAGACCGCGGCACACGGTCAACCAGCCCTGCTCAAGTTCATCGTCGGTCTTGGCGACCAGCCGAGCATGCGACCACACGGATAGCCCTCGGCCGAGCACAGCGCCGGCTAGCGCGCGAGTGAGGAAAGTGACGTCCAGGCCACCGTAGCCCTGGTTATCCCATTTCGCCGCTTCGGTCTCCAGCTTGCTGAGCACCCCAGGCCAGCGAGCCGAAAGGGTTGCCAGGGCAAGGTCGGAGGTCCGTAGCGACCGCCCGCCGCTATTGACCCGGACGAAGATCTGCGTGACTTCTTCATACGGGAACTCCGCGAGCACTTCCATGTGGTAGCGAATGTCGCGGACACCAGCTAGGCGCTGCAGCCGCCTGCCGATCTCCTTGTGATCAAGCCGACCGACGACGGCTTCCCGCAGCCTGCTGGTCAATCCGAAGTGATCGGCATCCTGATGTATGACGTCGTAGACCTTGATCCACCGTGGATCACGGGCAGTGGCTGCACTTTGGTTCTGGAACGCTTGCGTCTCCACGTTGAAGACAACCTGCGCTTCCGCGTGGTCGCTCAGCACCCGGTGCAGCGCTGTGAGTCGCTGCTGGCCATCAAGCAGGTACAGAGGCTGGATTACAGGATCAGCGGCGTAGCTCCCGGTTGCGAACTTGCGCGTGGCAGGGTCTTCTGTCGCCCGCCAGAACAGCAGAGTGCCTGTTGGGTAGCGGCGGTACAGGGAATCGATGAGCTTGGCGACCTGCGTGGGCTTCCAGATGTAGCCGCGCTGGATCTCGGGGAGCTTGATCTCCCCTTGGGAGACCTGCGCCACGAGCGTGCCGATGTCGCGCTCGGTGGTCTCGACTGGCATAAGGCTCCTGCCCTTAGCGGTCTTCGAAGCCGTAAGTCTCGAACTTGAGGGTGCGGGCGTTCTCGGTGACGTTGCGGACCTTGTCGTCTGAGTAACCGTCCGGCTTCCTGGCGGCAATCTCGACCCGGATCTCAAGCTCGACGCCATCGGCGGCGGCCAGTTGCTGAATGATCTCCTGCGACAGCCTCGTCAGTTCGCGCGCATAGCGTTCGGGGTTGATCTGCGCAACGCCGAAAAAGCGAGTGTTCCTGGGCCCAGCCGCTGGTGGCGGAACGGAACCGGGATCACCTGCAGGCTGGACCGGCTGGGTGCCGACTCCAGAACTTGCGCCATCTTGGCCAGCCGACCCCCCGGTAGCGGCCGAGCCTCCAGATGCCGCCTCGCGCTCTGCTGTCTCCTGCTCCCGTTGCGCGACCGCCAGATCGGGCCGCACCAGCAAGGTCCGATCGGTGACCTGGCCGAGCGGATCCTGATCAGGCAGGACCAGCCCGAGATAACGCTCTTCCCGCTGGTCGTATCCGGACGCGACGGCGAAAGCCTCGATCTCCCACGTCAGCTCGTTCGCGACGCCATAGATGCCCGCATCAAGCACAGCACGATCCCGGAGCCTGGGCAGATAGGGATGCCGGCAGTAGTAGTTCCACAGTTCGCCGATCTCGATATGCCCGCGCTGCCACACGCTCGACAGTTCGTGATCCAGGTCGTACCGGATCGTGCGGGCACCTTGGATGATCCGCAGCAGATCGAGGTGGACGAGCTTGTCGCTGGCTCGTTCCGCGAGCCGGTCCTTGGAGCTGTCGGCGCGCACCACATCCCAGACCACGGGCCGGTCAGGCTCCGGCTGAATCGGCACGATCACCCAGTGATAGGTGTCGGCGATCCGCAGCCAGACGGTGCGGTCGGCATCTTTGAACCGCTTGCGCGCCTGGCTGGCCTGCTGAGCGGACAGGGCCAGCTCGACGATCCGCTCTTCGGCGCCGGCGATCGACTGCCACGCCAGATAGTCCCTGACCGCTTCCTGCAAGTCCTCCATCCGCTTCGCGTCAGCCGCCAGCATGACCACCATGTTGCGGTTCACCCGCTGGGAACTGCCGCGAGTATCGAGCGCCCGCCGGCAGAAGAACATCGCGCCTGACGACTCATCGCCCCTGGAGTGGCACCAGCGGGGATGGACAATGACCAGTCGCACCACCGGCTCGTCAGGAATATCTGCGGTGTCCTCCGAGCCGACCTGCACGCGCGCGAACTCCCCGCGAGCCCGCGACGAGGTCTCATGCTCACTAAGCCGTCGCGTGATCTCCGCGTACACGTCATCGGGCCGCTCGCGCAGCCTGTCAGCGTAGTCCCTGGCGATCCTCGCGACCGAGGCCTGGACGTCATACCAGTATCGGTCACCATCGCCGTACAGGTACGTCGTCCGGTCGGTCAGCAAGCTCAGCGCGGACCCGAAGTTGCCGACCGTGTCGCCGGGTACCGCAACTCCCAGCCACACCGAAGGCCGTTCGATGCCCTTGTGAGCGGCCTTCAGCGTAGCTGCGGAGCCAAGGAAGATGGCCCTGGCGATGCGCCTGGTCACTTTCCGCTGCCCGAGCGTCGGCCGGCTCTGGTCAATCGCCTCCGGCGTACTCCCGTCGCCGTCGATATCAGCGTCGATGACGGGCTTGAAGTCATCTTCCAGGTACTGCGTCAGCTCGCTGCGCACCCGCTCGGAATCCAGCGGCACCCCGCCCGGCAGGATTAGCGGTGCCGCGTCACCTGCCTTCCACAACGAGTAGATCACCGCGCTCATCAGCCGCAGCACGCCGCGCGTGCGCTGGAACCGCGCCAGTGTTGACCAGTCCTCATACAGCCGGTCGAACAGCTCAGGATGGATCGGATAAGCGGCCTTGATTCGGCTCTCGTATGCTGCTCCGGCAACCGCGCTCGGAAACTCGCCCTTGTGCCTGGCATAAAAGTCGGTGAACGTGCGAGCGATGACTGCTATGTCGGCTTGCCCGGCCGCGTCGCTGTCCTCGAACAGCCGGCGTCGCACGATCTCGAACGACTCCAGCGAGGTAGCGGGCCGCCACTGGTCAGCGGTCCGCCGGATTACCTGCTGCAGCCTAGCCAGGGCCTCCCGCCCGTTGAGCCCGCCTACCTCAAGGTCCGATCCTGCCCGCTCGCGCTCCTCTGCGGACGGGTCTTCGGACGATGCCGGGATGGACACCACCAGCATTGCGCCCTGCACTTGCTTGACCACCTCGGTCAGCGTCTGCGCGAACGTGAACTGGGTGTCGAACGTCCCGCCGTCCAGATCATCGCGACCATAAAGTTGCCGGGCGTATGCGACCCACTCATCTATCAAGATCAGGCACGGCGCGTGCAAGACAATCAGATCATGCAGCGCCGCCCCTGGATTGCTCCGCGTCGCATCCGCATCGGCCATTAGCTGGAAAGATTCGCGGGCGCCGGTCGCGCCGCCTTTCGCGGCTCCGAGCTGCCAGGCCAGCTCTCCCCACAGCGTCCGCACGTGCGTGCCGTCGGGCTTGACCGAGCCCTTGCCAGCCGCAACGTGGTTGCCAACTAGGGCCACCCGGGCAGCCGACCGGCCGAGCTCTCCGACCGGATGCCCGGCGAGCAACTCTTGCAGTTCCTGGGGGAACTCGCCCAGCTCACGACCCGATAGCAGGTGCCATAGCGCCAGCATCGAGTGGGTCTTGCCGCCACCGAAGTTGGTCTGCAGATTCACCACCGGCGAGGCATTCATGTCCCCGCCGATCCGCCGCGCCGCTCGCAGCAGCAGATCCTTCAAACCCCCAGTGAGGTAGGTACGGTTGAAGAACTCAACCGGATCGGTGTACTCGCGGCTGCCCTCACCCAGGGAAACGAAGTAAAGGTCGGCGGCGAACTCAGACGCGTTAAAGTTGTCGCTCGCCACGTCCGAATGCGGCTGGATCACCTCTCGCCACGGCTTGAGCCCCATTCCCTCAACCCCGGCGGTCGACCGCACCGCACGTCTGGTCTCGGCCTCCAGCACGGCCCGCTGCGCCTCGAGCCGTAGCCGACGCACCGCTGCGGCCTGCTCAGCTGCGTCCGCTGCAGAGAGCATGCGCTCCATCGTGTCCAGCGCTCTCTGCGTATCGTCAGCGGAGAAGGCTTCACCGTGCGCCCACCGGTTACCGGTATCCCACAACTCGCTAGCAAACCCCTGCTCAGCGCGTGACAGCTGATCCCGGAAGGTCCTCCACTCCTCGGTGACCACCCTGAGCAGGAAACGAGGATCAGACTTCGAGAGCTTTTGATCACGCCCGTACTTCGCGGCATTCCGGGCCTGAAGCATCGCCACCCAGTCCTGCCCACCCGGCACTATCGCGGCCATCCGCGCGTCCACGAACGGTCCCAGCCCAGCAGCCAGAAGGTCGAACCCCTGACCGATCCGGTCACGGTTACTCGTCGCCATCGCCGTCGCCCTCGCTAACCCCATAAGCAAGCTCATCCTGAATCTCATGGCGAGCCGCCGCCGGCTGCCTGGACGCCTGAGCCAGATCCGACCACGACGTAGCCAGTCCGTTAAACAAGAGCGCGGTCTCAGCCCAGCCGCGCTTCTCCGCGATCGAATACAGCAAATAGGCCAGCTCCCGAACCGCTTCCAGATCCACCACCGGACGCGCAGCCACCATCAGCCTCGCGGTCGCATCCGCACCCTGCTCCTTAAGCCGCTTAGCCAGATGAAGAACGACCTCCCACTCAGACACCCGATCGTCCCTGGAAGGGTCATAGTCCATCGGCAAATCCACAATGGACCGAAGAAACACCTTGCCGCCGCGGGACACCAGAACCCCAGCCCGCTCAAGGCCGCTCACGGCGGTGTTCTTAGCCTTCGACAGTGTCTCTGCTACGCCGTACGGACCCTGGTCAAATCCGTAACTCTTGAACCACTCCAGGCACCACCGTGTATCCGCCCCGAAGTCCCCCTCCTGCTGCGACAGCACCTCATCAAGCATCTGATTGATCAGTGCCAGCGCCGATCGCACTTTCATCGCAGCCCCATCTGGCTCATTCACCCGCGAATACCGAGAAAACACCGCCATGCCAGGGCCAATCGCCGCCTGCGCAAGATCGACCGGTGCGACGCTGCCTTGTCGCAGCTTCCGCAACGCCTGAGGCAACTCCTCCCGCAGAGCGGCTATCAGGCCACGCCGGTCCGTGACTCCGGCATGCCTCGTACGCGGGCGACACACGAGCACGATTGATGAGGACAGGGCGTTCGATCTGATGTCGCGGATGCGGCTGCCACGTTCAGTTCGCATTGGCCATGTTCCCGTGATCGCCCACCCGGCGGTGATCATGCCCTGAAGGAGCGTCTCCCAGCCAGTGGAAACATTCCCGCCGCTCTCTATTTCAGATTGCTTGAACCCGTATACCACCGTGATCGGGAACGATGGCGAAGCGTCATCAGCGATCCGGGCGAAGACCTTCGCGAAGCCACCCTCGAACCTTCGCCTGGCCTGTTCCTTGCTACCTTGCCTGAACGGATCAGCAACCAGCTCGTCTGTCTTAGGAGTCAGCACTGTGGCCATTAGATCTGGGTAGATATCCGCGAGCGACCGCCGGAGCCATACGTAGAAGAAATCCGAGAGATCAGCATATCCGACATTGTCATAATATGGCGGATCTGTCGCTACCAGCACACCTCGATAGCTGAGCGATGCGGCATCCGCTTGGACAACTCCGGCAGGGAGATGACCGGTGGCGGGAATACCATCCATTGCCTCGGCAACCACGCGCAGACAGCCATCCAGCGTCCCCCCAATGCCCGCGAGCACATTGACCTCTGGGTAATCCCAGACCATCGGAATCGCTTGCCGCGCGAACAGGTTCTTAGGCCGGTCTTCTTGCGGATACCAGACAGCACCAGTGCAATTGTAATCTGCCGCCTTACTAATCACGAAGCTGAGATAGCACGTCACCGCTTTCGCGTATTCAGGTTCCGCCCCGTCCTTTAGAAGATGCTGGCGTGCTTCGCTGACCAGATCACTCAAGGACGTAAGAGCCGTGAGTTGCCGGTTCGTGAACAGGTCCGCCCACGTTCGCATGCCGTAGCCCTGGACACGGAATCCGAGCGCCTGTTCGGGTAGTTCGGCGTCAGGCACGTCGCCGGGACGGGAAACGTCGGCAGCCTTTTCGTGTTCATCATTTGGAGCAAGGTAGTCGCGCTGGCGGGAGACTTCGGCTGCTATGCCCATTAGCTGGGCGCCGAGGCGGCCAGCTTGGCCTTCGGCGCGGATGTAGGCGAGCGGCACTGGGGTGCCGCAAAGCAGGCAGATGGCACCGTTGCGGCCCACAGTGCTTTCGCGGGGGACGCCCTGGGGGCCGCGGATCTCGAAGCGGACTCGCTTGCCGTCGGGAACGGGGTGAACGTAGCGCTCCTTGCCTTTCTTCTTGCCCAGCCAGAAGGATCGCGCGAGCGGCATGGTGCCGGCGCAGGCCGGGTTGGGGCAGGTGACCGTGCGGGCCCAGATCCAGGCAATGACCGTGGCCTCGCTTCCGTCGCGGAGCTTGGCTTTCGGAAACAGGTGGCCGATGCGCTTTTCGGCTTCGTCGCGCATCCACTGGCCGTAGCGGCGGACGTCTTCCGCCAGGCCGGTCGCGCCGGGCCAGGATATTCGGGTTTCGGCAGCTCCTGGAAACACTGGCGGGCGACCGGCGAATTTGGGCGGGATCTCGATGAGGGCCTTGTTAATCAGGACCGCTACTGGGTTGAGATCTGAAGCGTGGGCTTCCAATCCGAGGCGCTGGGCTTCGAGCGGGATCGAACCGCCGCCGGCGAACGGGTCGAGGATGGGTGGCGGGTTGCCGTCGCAGGACTTCCAGATTGCCTCGCGGGCCTCTTTGAGCAGAGCCTCGTCGTGGATGTTCTCCCAGACGACCAGTCGCTTGATGATGCCGTGCAGATAGTCGCGCTCCGCAGCTTGAGCTTCTTCGGTAGGGAACTTGTCCGGGTGCGCAGAGGGATCGTCGACGAGTTGCGCGAAGAGCACGGCCCTACAGGCGGCTAGCGGCCGTTGCGCCCACCACTTGTGCAACGCCGAAGGATTACCACGATATATGTAATTTTCGCGTGCTGATTCGCGGTTGATATCTTCGAGCGGGATCGAGACTTCGATCAGCTTGGGCTTGTACCAGCGCTCGGGCTCGCTCAAATCGGTTCCCCTCCCCGCGCCCATTCCTTATCCCAATTACCGCCGAGGCCGGTGGCGTTGAAGTCACCGAAATCGACATCGCGGAATGGATCAACGATATAGCGTACTTCGTCTTGTTCCGGCCCGTTCGGGTGCACGCTTACCAGGACGAGGCGGAAGCCAATGGCTGAGTTCTTCCCGGTCAGTGCCTCGGTCTTGGTGACCCAGAAGTCGTCCGCGCCGGCGATCCTGCCTTTGACCTCGATGAAGACCAGGTGACCGTCCTCGGCTTGTGACTGTATGTCATAGCCGGGATTGTTGTGCGGCATTTCCCGTGGCTTCCGGCCAAGCTGAAGCTCGGCGGCCACTACAGCAGCTATCGCCCGCCGGTCTGTCAGCGGGGTGTTCCGGGCGGTTCGCGGCCGACCGGACTCGGACCTGCCGAGCAGCTTGTCCAGCAGTCCCTGCGGCATGACCAGCGCGCCTGCTGTCACGGCCGGTGGTTTGGCGGTCAGGTCCTCGTCACGGGCCAGGTCTGCCAGACGACGTTCCAGCCGTCCTTCAAGGTCTCGGGCCCGCCGGAACGCGGTGTCGGGCTTGATCTTGAGCTGGCGCCCTGCGGCTTCGGCTTCCAGCAGTTCTGCGTGCCTGGCGTCCCAGTAGTTGATTTCCTGGGTGAGGCGTTGCCTGACAAGCTTGCGGGTTTGCCCGACCCGGGTGGACAGGTGTTCCCTGGTGCTGGCGAGCAGGGCAGGCAGGCCGTGCTCGACCGACCAGTCCACGGCGAGTTCGTCCACCCCGGCGGACAGCCACGGCTCGGCAACCAGATGCTGTGCCGCAGTTCTTTCAAAATCTTCTATGGGTTCGTAGTCGAGATAGCGCGCCTCCGCAGTCGGGCGCGCGCCGTCGTGGCCGATCTCAACGAATTCAAACCGCTTAGCGACTGTGCGGGCCGGATTGTGGCCGTCGGTGATCTCCTGCGTAACGGCGGCTAGCAGCCTGGGTTCCTCAGCGGGGTCGTGCCGGTTAACCAGCATGGTGCCGTGCTTGAGGAGGCTGCCGTACCGCTCGATGACCAAGTCGGTCACCGCGTCAAGCAACGGGTGGCCGGGGGCTAGCAACTCGGTGCGCGGCCTGCCGGGCGGGCCGGTAAGTTCCCGGTCGAAGGTCACCCTTTCGTAGCGGCGCAAGACCGGAGCCCCGATGCCGATCTGACGGTCACGATCACGAATATCGGCGGGCACGTGCCGGACCTCGTAGCGGCCAGCCTCCCGCTCGGAGATCGACCCGCCGAGCAGCTTGAACGCCGCCAGGAAAAACGCCCGGACATAGTGCGGCTGGAGCCGCCTGGCGCGGGCTTCGTCCATGGCCGCCCGCCAGTGCTCAAGGTCCGCCCGGGCGAGGATGTCATGGTCGGCGGCGCGTTCGGCGATCAGCTTGTCCAGCCCTTCGCCGACCGTCGCGTCAATGATCTGGTCCAACCGGGCGCGGATTTCCGGCCGCTCGCCATAACGGATCGCCTCCATCAGCAGCTCACGCAGCGGCTGGCCGTCGAAGGCCTGGCCGAGCACGTCGAAGACCTTGCCCTTGTAGGTCTCGCGCTGCTGCTCCAGCTTGCCTAGCAGCCGGGCGAACACCATCCCTTCTCGGGTGCCGTCAGCGACCAGGTTCCACAAGTGGCAGACCTCGGTCTGGCCGATCCGGTGGATCCGGCCGAATCGCTGCTCGATCCGGTTCGGGTTCCACGGCAGGTCATAGTTGACCATCAGGTGCGCCCGCTGCAGGTTCAGGCCCTCCCCGGCCGCGTCGGTTGCGACCAGTACCCGGACTTCCGGGTCCTGGGAGAAGACCTCCATTACCTTGCGGCGTTCTTCCCGGCGGACGCCGCCGTGCACCACGACGACTGCTTCGGGCTGGCCCAGGTGGCTCCTGATCCGCTCAGTGAGGTACTCAAGGGTGTCGCGATGCTCGGTGAAGATGATGATCTTGTGCAGATTCCCAGCCCCGTCACGGATCAACGCGTTCTCGCTGAGCAGGTCTCGCAGCTCGGTCCATTTCCGGTCCGTGCCGGAATGACGGACTCGGCGGGCCAGCTCCTCGAGATCGGCCAGCAAGCTGATCTCGTGCTCAAGCTCGGCGGCCGTCTGCGCGGCCGTTGCTGCGTCGGCGACCTCGGACTCCAGCTCCTCTTTCTCGCCGCCGGCCAGGTCGTCTAGTTCATCCAGATCGTCTGGCACGTCGCGGCCAAGAAGCTCAGCCAGGCGGCTGCGCAGGGACTGCTCCAGCTCTGAATCTCGGCCTGCGGTAGTCATCTCGCGGCGGCGGCGTTCCAGCCGGTGGCGCCTGCGCTCCAGCGACTTCAGGATCGCCTCGGGACTGGAGGCTAGCCTGCGCTGCAGAACGGTCAGCGCGAACCCCACAGTCACGCCGCGGCGATCGCCTTCGGCCCGGAGCCGGTCCGCCCGGTTCATCTCCTCCCGCACGTATTGGGTCACCGCGTCGTACAAATCCTGCTCATCCTTCGAGAGCGGATACGGCACCGTGTAAGCGCGGCGTTCAGGGAACAGCGGCCGACCCTCGAAAGTCAGCAGCTCTTCCTTGACCATCCGGCGCATCATGCCCTCGGTGTCCACCGCGTGCACGGCGTCCCGGTACCTGCCCTCGAACCGGTCGCTATCGAGCAGCGCCATGAAAAGCTGGAAGTCCTCCTCCTTACCCGAATGCGGAGTCGCGGTCATCAGCAGCAGGTGCCGGGTGCGGCGGCCCAGCAGCTGGCCGAGCTGGTAGCGCTTGGTCGTGTGCAACTCGCTGCCGAAATAGTGAGCCGCCATGCGATGCGCCTCGTCGACCACGACCAGGTCCCAGTCGCACTGATCAAGCTGTTTCCTCAGCTCATCAGACCGCGAAAGCTGGTCCATCCGCGCGATCAGCAACGGGAACCTGGTGAACGCACTGCCATCCATGACCGAGTCCGCTAGCTGACGAGTGAGCTGCTCGAACTGCAGGCCAAACTTGTCTGCCAGCTCCTCCTGCCACTGATCCACCAGGCTGCCCGGCGCCACAATCAGGATCCGCTCCGCATCGCCGCGCAGCATTAGCTCCTTCGCGTACAACCCGGCCATGATTGTCTTACCGGCACCAGGATCATCAGCCAGCAGGAACCGCAGCGGAGTACGCTCCAGCAACTCGCCGTACACAGCCTCGATCTGATGCGGCAACGGCTCAAGATCCGACGTATGCACCGCCAGCATCGGATCGAACCGCGCCGCCATCCTGATCCTGAGCGCCTCAGCCGCCAGCTTGAACAACCTGCCATCAGCGGAGAAGTCATAAGCAGCTGCCGCCTGGCGCAGCGTCAGCCTCGGCTCATGATCCCGGTACAGCAACCGCTCATCCAGCCGACCGCTCTCAGCACGGAACGTCACCTGCACCGCGTTTGAGCCGATCCAGCGCACCGCCACCACGGTGACCGCGCCGTCGCCCGTTATCCCGCCAGCCAGCGCACCGGGCGTCAGATCCTCGAGCCGAACGCCCATCTAGTCTTGCTCCTTTCGGCCCCATCAATTCTCCGCATCTCAGGTAGTCAGCACGCCGCCATGCCTAACCTGTCATACAGAAACTCTACTGTGAGAGCTAAAGCCCTGAATGCCGACAGATGGGACAGAAGGTCCAGGCAACACGTTCACTGCACGGGCTGCTCATACTTAAGTTCAATATCTCCAACGCTTCCAGAAGATGCAACGAAACGCGCGCCCGAACCATTAACCGTGACTGACGTCGTTGGATCCGGCTTTGTGAGCCATCTAGCAATGAGCCGTTGAACTACGCGTGCGACCGGGACAATATGCGGCACGAGGAAAATAAGAAACACCAGACGCACAGCATCGCCTAGGAGGCCAGCGAAATTATAACCAAGATCAAGTATGTCAATTGCGCTAAAGAGCGCGGGCACGGTCAAGAACAGCACTCCGAAGGTCAAGAACGGTACAACGTGATCTTGCTCCCTGCTAAGTCGGTTGGCTTCTCGCTGCTGAAAGCTGACGTCCCCTTCTTCATTGAAGCCGAAAATGTTATAGGCGATCTCAGCTGAACCCGTGACGATTATCCGGACGGTAACTTCCTGGCCTTTCTCAAGATGACCGACTGTGACTTTACGCGTGAGCGGGTCAGCAACTGACGCAGCCACAATCGCGGCACGAAGCTCCGGCTCGGGCTCCGGCTCAAAATAGGTGTCCAGAATCCTCGTTCCTTCACTAAACGCGAAGCGGACTTCCTCATTCTTCACGACTCGGTTCCCGGTGTTGGCCATGTGCCACGTGACCGCGACCAAGTCTTCGACAGCGTCACCACGATAACTAATGACGACGTTTCGCCTTATCTCAGGTCCTACAGCCACAACACCGCGATCTACCGACGCATCCCAGGACAGTTCCTTGCGTGGATCACGGCGGGAACTCAAACGCGCCAGCGCGTAGGAGCACGCAAAGCCAAATACCGCGCTCACCGCGAGCAGAGCGACCTGCTCCGCAACGCTCGGGCCACTGGCAGCTCTATGCTTGCCGGCTGCGACCACGAAGTTAGTCAATGCCTGCGATGAAAGCACCAGCAGGATAGACATCTCACAAACCCTCCGAACGGCTCCCCGAAGCAAAGGCGGGCACCTAAGACCCGATATCTAAGCGCGGCTACTCGTATATGCATATTGAACTTGGCTGACAACATACACGATATGGACGTGTTCCACGCCGCCGTGCTGCTGGACACCGCGAAGAGCGCAGAGCTTCGCAACCGGCCCATATCGCCGGCCCCTTACCGCCGAACGGGCGCCCAACCCCCCATGAATTCTCAGGGCTAGTGACGTTGGGGGTGACTGCGCAGCTCGTTGTTCAGCCAGTCCAGGGTTTGCTGGATACTGGGATCGCCAATGCTGAGCGCTTCGGTCTGGGCGGCAAGGACCTGGCGCATGGCAGCGATTGCCTCGGCGTGTCGTCCCTGGGCAGCCATGTTGGCGGCTAGGTCGTGGCGGGTCCTCAACGTCACGGGATGAGTGGGGCCGAGGGCGCGCGTGCGGGCGGCAATGACAGTCCTCAGTAGCACTTCGGCCGCTGAGTGGTTGCCCTGTGCCGCGAGGGCTTCGGCGATATCGCCTTGGGTAGAGATAGTGCTCGGATGGTCGGGGCCGAGAACTCGCAGTCGGGCTTCAAGAACTTCGCGTGACTGGCCTTCAGCCTGTGCCGGCCTGCCGCTGCGCATGAGAACTGCGGCGAGTTGATGCCTGGTGGCGAGAGTGTGGGGATGATTGCTGCCGAGAGTTTGCAAGCGCCTGTCGATGACGTGCTGGAATAGTTGCTGTGCCTCGGCATATTTCCCTTGGGAGAGCAGATCGACCGCGAGGTAGTGCTGTGTCGTCAGCACTGTCGGCGAATCGGGATCGAAGAGTCGCAGTTGGGCGCGTAGTACGTCGCGGTGCTCTTTTTCGGCTGCTGCTGCCTCGCCGTCGAGCCGAAGCGCGCCGGCGTGCCGGAATCTGAGGTGCAGGATGCTTTCCCCGGTCGGGTCCAGTTCCGATAGGCGCGACAGCGCGAACTCAGCGAACTCTCGGGCAGCACGATAGGAACCTGCCCAGCACAGCGCGTCGATCGCGCCCGACGACAGATCGGCCAGTAGAGGAAATGCGCGGACTGCGGTGATAGAGAGCATCGCACGCAGATGCGGAAGAAGACTGAGCCACGACGCACGGTCGGCCGGGTACTCGGCTCGGAGGCTTGCTGTAGCGCCGGCGAAGATTCGTGCGGCGCGCCGGAGCGATTCTGTGAGCGAGTTCCCCGGATCACGGCGCATTGTCTCGGCCAGCAGAGGATGAATTGTGACTGCAGGTTGGCCTGAGTACGGGCTAGAGTCGGCCGTCTCGATCAAGCCCAGTTGCAGCAGGCCGTGCAACGAGTCCTCGGCTGCTGCGGTGCTCTCGACGAACTCACCCAGTTCTGACGGAGGACACAGTTCCGCCGGGATGGGCGCGGGTGCGAAACACGAGAGCGTGAGCAGGAGATCCCGTGCGTGGGTCAGGCCTGTACCTTGCAACGCGGCCAGCGACAGCTCCCAGGTGCTGGTCACCGTTGACCGTGTGTCCTCGCCGCGGCCCATTAGCCTCGGGCTTTCGCCTGGGTATTGGCTGGCTTGATCGTTTACATGCAGAAAGTGCCTTTGGCCTGGGAGAATAGGGCTTATCGAAGGTCCTGTCCCGCCGAAACCGAAGGCACTTTCTGCGTGCATACTACCCCGCGTGGCGTGAAGATGATCGTGTCCGCTGACGGCAAGGGAATCGTCTCCCAGTCCGGCGGGCTGCTGCTGACCCGGACGCTGCAGGTCACCGGCCTGGACCGGGGCCTGTCGGCCGAGCTGGGGCGGTGGCGGCCGGGCCGGGCGGTGCACGACCCGGGCAAGATCGTCGCTGACCTGGCGGTGACGCTGGCGCTGGGCGGGGACTGCCTGGCCGATATCGCGATGCTCCGCGCCGAGCCGGGCCTGTACGGGCCGGTGGCCTCCGATCCGCCCGACCCCACCGAAACAGCCGACTTCTACCAGCTCTGCGCCGAACGGCACCGCAAAGCCCCGACCGTCGTGACCTCGAACCGCACCCCCGACGAATGGCTATCCACGATGGCCGACCCTCTCCCGGCCCAGTCCGCCGCCGACCGCCTCGCCTCCACCACCCA
>DASTJM010000042.1:0-12104 GCA_035716545.1 Streptosporangiaceae bacterium | reverse complement strand
ACTAATCGCAGCCGGGAGCATTTCCCGCCCGTACAGGCAGAAAACTGTCCCCGCACCGGAAACCCTCCACCGAAAGCACGGCAACTCTCCACGATCATCAAACCCGCGCACCAGGCACCGGGCACCAGGCACCGCGCACCGCGCACCGGGCACGGGGCACCGCGCACCGTACGGCAACCGCGACAGGCCGACGCCCGGCCCCCCAATCCAGCACCCTCCCTGAACGACAGCGGAGTGCCCCACCTGCGACAACCCCCCGGGCGCCGGAGCTGGCGATCATGTCACCAGCACCGGATACGGGTCATGGCCGACGTCCGCAGATACCGCGGGAGACCGCGCGCACCGGGAGCACACGCACCGCGGGAGACCGCGCGCACCGGGAGACCACGCGCCGCGGGAGGACCACGCGCCGCGGGAGGACCGGCCAGCGGCGCCTGAGCTACTGCACAGCGCGGATGACGCCGCCGATCGTGCGCTTGCCCCGCCGCAGGACCAGGTACCTGCCATGCAGGAAGTCGCCGGCCGACGGCACCGCCTCCACGTCGGTGACCTTGACGTTGTTCAGGTACGCGCCGCCCTCGTCGATCGCGCGCCTGGCCGCTGACTTGCTAGGCACGATTCCGCTCGCGGCCATCAGGTCCGCTACGGTCAGCTGCTGACCCGCAGGTTCGGGATCGATTTCCGTATGCGGCACTTCCGCAAGCGCGGCGGCAATTGTTAGCGCATCGAGACCTCGAAGGTCGCCCTGGCCGAACAATGCCCGGCCAGCGTCGACAGCCTTAGCTGTCTCAGCGGCGCCGTGCACCAGAGTGGTGACCTCGTCGGCGAGCGCGCGCTGCGCTACCCGGGCCGCGGGCCGTGCGGCGAGCTCGCTTTCCAGCTCGGCGAGTTCCTCGCGCGACTTGAATGAGAACACCCGGAGCAGCCCGGGCACTTCCTCGTCGGCCCTGTTCAGCCAGAACTGGTAGAACGAGTACGGGCTCATCAGCTCAGGGCTCAGCCAGATGGCGCCGTCCTCGCTCTTGCCGTACTTGGTGCCGTCCGGCTTGGTGATCAGCGGCGTGGCGAGAGCATGAACCGATCCCCCGGTGACGCGCCTGATCAGATCGACGCCGGAGACGATGTTGCCCCACTGGTCGCTGCCGCCGACTTGAAGGACGCAGCCGTGCCGCCGGTGCAGCTCAAGGTAGTCGTTGGCCTGCAGGATCTGGTAGCTGAACTCGGTGTAGCTCATCCCGCCCTGGTCGAGCCTGGCCTTGACGACCTCCCGGCCGAGCATCTGGTTGACCGGGAAGTGCTTGCCGATGTCCCGCAGGAAGTCGATCGCGGTCAGCTCGCTACTCCAGTCCAGGTTGCTGACGGCGATCGCCCCGGCCGGGCCCGGCGTGAAGTCAAGGAACCGGCCGACCTCGGCCTGGATCAGTTCAACCCAGCCTGCCACCACGTCACGCGAGTTCAGGACCCGCTCCGCCGACTTGCCGCTCGGATCGCCGATCAAGCCGGTTGCCCCGCCGACCAGCCCGATCGGCCTGTGGCCGGCCAGCTGCAGCCTGCGCATGGTCAGCAACAGGACCAGGTTTCCGATATGCAAGCCAGGAGCCGTGGGATCGAACCCGCCGTAAAAAGTTACCAACCCGGAATCTAGTGCCTTGCGCAGGTCATCCAGATCGGTGGAGTGAGCGATCAAGCCGCGCCACGTCAGTTCGTCGATGATGTCGGTCACCGCTGCATAATCCCACGTTGCCAGCACCGGACCCAGCCGTTTTGCACCCGCCGGCGCCCGTCAGCTCCCCGCCGGCGCCTTTCGGCACCCTCCCGCTGCCCGTACCCCCCATGATCAACCATCGCCCATTGGCGCCCGGCCTGCGGCCGCGAAGCTGGAAGCGCCAGGTCAGACCTCGGACCGGCGGCGGGGCACGTGCGGCCGGTAGGCCGATACCGACGAGTCGCCCTCGATCCAGAACCGCCACGGCACCTCGGCGCCGCGGCTGACGCCAACTCGCGGCCCGCTGGCGACCGCGGCGGCAGCGATACCCTCACCATCCCCCGCGTAGATGCGCAGTTTCCCGGCCGGATCACACACATCCGCACCGTTCTGCGCGCGGGTGATGCCGAGAGCCTGGCACAGGCGCGCGGGCCCGCTTGCGAGCTGCGCCAGCCGGCGAGCGCTCGCCGGCCCGGACACGGGCCGCGCCGCACCGAGCCCGCGGCCAGGTCCGCCAGCGCGGCCGGCACCATTAGCCCGCCGCTCCGCCGCCAGCTCCGCCCCGTCCACGATCCGCCCTGCCCGCAGCAGGACAGCGGCGGCTTCACCAGCCGGCTGACACACGAGGTTGACGCAGAAATGCATTCCGTAGGTGAAATAAACGTACGCGTGCCCGGGCTCGCCGAACATGACCTCGTTCCGGGTCGTCTTTCCGCGGAACGCATGGGACGCGGGGTCTGTACGCCCCGTATAGGCCTCGACCTCGGTCAGCTCGGCGGCGACCAGTCCGTCGGCGCTGTGTGCCGCGAGCACGCAGCGCAGCAGCAGCGGCGCGACCTCCGTCGCTGGCCTGGCGAAGAACTCGCGCGGGAGCGGCGCGCGCGCCACGGCCGTCACCGGGCCGCGGCCCAGGTCGCATCCGACTCGACAAGCTGCCGCAGGTCGGCCAGCTGCGCAGCGACCCGGCTCGGCGCTGTCCCGCCGAAGGTGTCGCGAGCCGCAAGGGCACCTGGCACCGACAGCACGCTCCGCACGTCGGGCGTGAAGTGCGGCGACACCTTGGCCAGATCCTCGTCGCCGACCTCGCCGAGCTCACAGTCATTGACCTCGCACCACACCACGAGGTGCCCAACCGCCTCATGCGCTTCCCTGAACGGCACTCCCCGCCTGACCAGCAGCTCCGCCAGGTCAGTGGCGAGCGCATGCCCGGCGCCAGCTTCCTTGGCCAGCCGATCGACGCGAAAGCTCATCGAGCTGACCAGGCCAGCCATCGCCGGCAGCACGAGCAGCAGCGTATCGACCGCGTCGAAGACCGGCTCCTTGTCCTCTTGCAAATCCCTGTTATAGGTGAGCGGTAGTCCCTTGAGCATGGTCAGCAGCCCGGTGAGACCGCCGATCAGCCGGCCGGCCTTACCGCGCGCCAGCTCGGCGACATCGGCATTCTTTTTCTGCGGCATGATCGATGAACCGGTGGCATACGCATCGTCGATCTCGGCCCACCCGAACTCGTGCGAGGTCCAGAGCACAACCTCTTCGCCGAGCCGCGACAGGTGCACCCCGGCTAGTGCCGCCGTGAAGCAGAACTCGGCCGCGAAGTCCCTGTCAGCTACCGCATCCATCGAGTTCGCCGCCGCCCCGCGGAACCCAAGCTCGGCCGCGACGGCCTCGGGATCAAGGGCCAGCGACGATCCGGCCAGCGCTCCGGACCCGAGCGGCGAGATCGCCGCTCGCTTGTCCCAGTCCCGCAGCCGCTCGATGTCGCGGGCAAGCGCCTGGGCGTGCGCGAGCAGCTGATGCGCCAGCAGGACCGGCTGCGCGTGCTGCGTATGGGTCAGCCCCGCGACGGCCGTCGGCGAATCGCCGAGGTGTCGCTGCGCTTGCTCCATGAGCGCTTCCTGCAGCTCGACCAGCCGCGCCGCTACCTGCCGCGCGTGGTCGCGCAAGTACAGCCGCAGGTCGGTGGTGACCTGGTCGTTCCTGCTGCGCCCGGCTCGCAGCTTCCCGCCGAGCGACCCGACTCGCTCGAGCAACCCGCGCTCAAGCGCGGTATGCACATCCTCATCGGCAACAGTCGGGCGGAAGGTACCGCTCGCGCAGTCCTGACCCAGGACATCGAGGGCGCCGAGCATCCTGGCTAGCTCGGCATCGTCGAGCAGCCCGGCCTTGTGCAGCACCCGCGCATGCGCCTTCGACGCAAGCAGGTCATAGCGCGCGAGCCGCCAGTCGAACTGCACGCTGACCGACAATCTCGCCAGCGCGTCAGCGGGCCCGGACTCAAACCGCCCGCCCCACAGCCGCACCACCGGATTGCTTGTCTCCACGATCTCTCCTCGCCCATGCTGATTCCGGTTTATCCGACAAGCTATACGCACCGCGATCGATGAGGACGGCGGTCCGCGCTAACCGGCGACGGCGTTGGCGGCGAGCGGCCCTAAGTCTGCGGCCCGGCCTTGCTGACCGGCGATTCTGGCAATGGCGCCGGGTATCGAGTACATGTGAGCGAACGCCCTTGCCTGCGCCCCGGTCCATAGCTTCGAGTCATATCCGTAAACGACACCTTGCCGTCTCGCCGCGTCGAGCAGGCTGTACGGGCTCTGACTGCCAAGGATGACAGCGTTTCCTTTCTGCAGGAAAACCCGCACTTTTCCGGTAACGCGGCGCTGGCTGCTGTCGATGAAGGCACGGAAGTCGTCGAGTATCGGATCGTAATAGACCGCTTCGTGCAGCAGGTCACCGTAGGTGGTACCGAGCGCCGCCTTCGTCGCCTGCTGGCGGTTGCTCAGCACCAGCCGCTCAAGTTCGCGATGCGCGGCGATCAGGATCAGCATGCCCGGTGCCTCGAACGCGACCCGGGCCAGGTTGCCTACCATGGTCGTGCCCATGTGGATGCCCCGGCCGATGCCGTGCTCGCCGCCGAGCTCGTTGAGCGCCGTCAGCACGGAATAGTTCGGTGCCCCAGCGCCCGTCCCAGCCAAAGGCGAGCCGTCCGCCGTCACCGCCCCCACGACGCTGCCCTGGTCGAACTCGATGATCACTTCCAGGCCAATGTCAGGCGTGTCCGCAATGGACTTGGTGTAGGTCCAGGCGCTTTCCGGCAGGTAGTCCCAGGAGCCGTAGGTCTCGGCCCCGCCGATCGTGGTGCCGAGCAGGCCCGCGTTGATCGAGTACGTCGACGTCTTCTCCGCGACGTGGTAGCCGCGGGCACGCAAGAACTCGCTCTCTGCCTCGCGGGTCAGCGCCCGGTCCCTGATCGGGGTGATCACCTCAAGGCCGGGCGCGAGCGTGCGGATGACCGAGTCGTAGCGCACGTGATCGGCGCCCGCACCGGTCGAGCCGTGTGCCACGGCGCCGGCGTTGCTCCTGATCGCCTCGGCCACCACGGCCTCGGCCTGGACCAGCCGTTCGGCGCCGACGCACGACGGGTAACCGCCGTTACGCAGGTAGTTCGCCTTGATGGCATAGCTGATGACCCGCGCGTACAGGTCATCACGGGCGTCGATGGTGATGTGCCTGGCCGAGCCGAGTTCCTCTGCCCGCGCCCGCACCGCCCCGGTATCGCCGCCGTGCAGGCCGCCCGTATCGACGTGGGCGGTCACCACGTCCCAGCCCTCCTCGCGCAGGAGCACCAGCGCGTACGACGTGTCGAGGCCGCCTGAGAAGGCCAGGACAACCTTGCGTTTGCTCATCGGTCCCCCATCGAGACCTCAAGCACGGGCACGGACGTGCTGCCGTGCCGCACGAGGTGGCCAGGCGGCAGCACGTAGAACTCCGACCGTCCCGCGGCGATCGCCTGCTGCATCGCCTGCTGCCGGTCAAGGTCGAATGGGTCGAGCAGGAAACTGGGCTCGGCCGGATCCGACCGCACGGGCAGCGTGAAGTCACTCTCATAGACGAACGAGCCCGGCGAGGTGTGGAACGGCACGCTGGCGACCAGGATGCGCAGGCGGCCGAACCTGGTGTGCACCTTGAGCGCGCTGTTGTCGTACTGGGTGACGCCGTCGAGCTTGCCCGCGCCGTAGGCAGACAGCGCCAGCGCCTTGACCGCCTGGCCAAGTCCCACGTTCGGCATCAGCGACCACAACGACCAGCCCACCCAGGTACCTGGCGCGGCGCTCGGAGCGGCGCAGTACCCGCCGACCGGCATCGGGCCTGTGTACCTGTCTTGCCGGGCCTTCTCGAGCACGGCCCGCAAATGGGTCTTCACATCGGAGTCAAAGGAATAGGTGCTCTGCTCCACCATGACGGCGAAGGCATCCTGGGGCAGGCTCGCGATTATGGCCGCTGACGGCATCAAGATGAGGTCGACCATCACCCACTGCGGCATCGGAATGCCGCGGTCACCGAACGCGATGCCATTGATCACGTTGAACAGGTCAAGAAACGCCGCCATCGTCCAGCCCTTGTCGCTGAGATCGGTGAAATCAAGCCAGGTCAGCTTGTGGCCGTACGGGGCCTCGTTCAGATGGCGGCGCAACGACTCGTTCGAGGCCAGGAAGAACTCGACTCCCGACGCCGTCAGGTCGTGCACATTTGAGGTGAAATCAGGAAAGTGCCGTTCGACCGGCGGCACGGTAGCTTCAGTCACAAGTGAGTTACTCACGTCTGCTCCCTGGCAGCCGCGTGGCCGCGCGCGAGCGACTGCCGGTCTGGCTTAGCTCGCCGTTCGGCGAGTCGCAGGAAGGTGGCGGCGAGGTCGTCCCCGCCCAGCGGATCGCGCGCGACGACGAGCACCGTGTCGTCGCCCGCGACCGTCCCGAGCACGGCTGCGGCGCCCGCCCGGTCAATCACCGAAGCCATCAGCTGAGCCGCTCCGGGTGGTGTCTTCAGCACTACGAGATTCCCGCTCGCCTCAGCCGTGAGCAGCAAGTCAGAAGCGACCTTGGCGAGCGCCGCGAGCACGCTGGCTGACAGTCCGCTGAGCGGGCCGGCCGCGCGGGCATCAACGCCGGCAGCCGTGATTGCCGCCGGCGCCGATGGCGCGCTCTCCGGGTGATCGGGCGGCAGCGCGTACACGAGCACGCCGTCAGGGCCGCGCAGCCGCACCGCGCCGATCTCATCAAGATCACGAGACAGCGTCGCCTGCGTGACCGCGACGCCATCGGCGGCGAGGCGATCCACAAGCTCGTCCTGAGACCTGACCGGCGTGCTGGCGAGGATCGCGATGATCTTGCCTTGCCTGGCCGCCTTGGTTGCTGGCGCGGCGCTGACGGCACCTGGCCGGCTCATGCCGGCTGCCCGCGGAGTTGCGCCGCCTCGGTCAGGATTCCTGGCAGCGCGGCCACGAACGAGTCGGCTTGATCCGCGCTGAGAATGAGCGGCGGAGCAAGCCTGACCGCGTCCGGCTGCACTGCGTTCACCAAAAATCCTGCATGCATCGCCGCGGACTCGACTGCTGCCGCGGCTGGCCCGGCGAGCGCGATGGCCTGCCAGAGCCCGGTGCCGCGGGCGCCTGCCAGCAGCTTGTGGTCGCATCCGGCGATCCCGGCGCTGAGCCTCGCGCCTACCCGCTTGACGTTGTCGAGCAGCCCGTCCCGCTCGATCGTGTCGAGCACGGCGAGCGCGGCGGCGCAGGCCACCGGGTTGCCGCCGAAGGTGCTGCCGTGATCACCGCGCCTGAAGGCGCTGCCCGCTTCGCCCAGGCCGATGCAAGCGCCGATCGGCAGCCCGCCGCCCAGGCCCTTCGCCAGCGTGATGACGTCGGGCAGGATGCCCTCGGCCTGGAAAGCGAACCAGGCTCCCGTCCGGCCGATCCCGCTCTGGATCTCGTCGAGAACGAGCAGCGCGCCGTTAGCGTCACACGCCGCGCGGGCCGCGGCCAGGTACCCGGGCGGCGCGGGCACCACACCGCCCTCGCCCAGGCACGGCTCGAGGAAGACCCCGGCGCAATCGGGTCCGACAGCCGCCGTGAGCGCGTCCTGATCACCGTAAGGAACAAACCGAACCTCAAGACCGAACGGCATGAAAGGCTCGCGAATCGACTCTTTGCCGGTAACGCTGAGCGAGCCCATGGACCGGCCGTGGAAGCCGTGCTCGGCTGCGACGAAGACGGGCCTGCCCGGTCCCTGCGCGCGCCTCACCAGCTTGATGGCGGCCTCGTTGGCCTCGGTACCTGAGTTCGCGAAGAACACCTTGCCGTTTGCCGCGCTGCCGTCCTGCCGCAGCAATCCGAGCAGGCGCTCGGCCAGGAGGAGCTGTCCCTCGTGCGCGTAGAGATTGGAGATGTGGGCGAGCTTGGCTACCTGCTCGCTGACGGCGGAGACCAGAGCCGGGTGGGCGTGGCCGAGCGCGCTCACCGCGATGCCGCCGACGAGGTCGAGATAGGCGTTGCCGTCGGCGTCCCAGACAACGCTGCCATCGCCTGCGGTGAGGACGAGCGCAGGCGCGCCGTAGTTCGGCATCATGGCGGCCGCGTAACGGTCGCTGAAACTGGTATTCATGCTGCCTGCTGCTCCTTGTCGGGCACGACCATCGTGCCGATTCCCTCGTCAGTGAAGATTTCCAGCAGCACCGCGTGCGGCAGCCGGCCGTCGAGCACGTGCGCCCTGGGCACGCCGCCCTTGACCGCCGCCAGGCAGGCCGTCATCTTCGGGATCATGCCGTCGTGCAGACCGGGCAGCATCGACGCCAGGCGACTCGCGCTCAGCTCGCTGATCACCTGCGGCGGCCGTTCCTCGGCCACGGCCGACGTTGCGCCTGGCCAGTTCGCATACAGGCCTGGCACGTCGGTCAGCACGATCAGCTTGGCCGCGCCGAGGGCGACCGCCAGTGCCGCGGCGGCGGTGTCGGCGTTGACGTTGAGCACCTCGGCCGCCTCGCTGCGGGCGACGCTCGAGATCACGGGAATGCGCCCGTCCCCGATCAGCGCCTTGACAGCTCCTGGGTCCACTGACTCCACCTCGCCGACGTGGCCGATGTCGACGGGCTCCCCGTTGTCGCCGATCGGGGTGATGCGGCGGGCGGTCATCAGGTGCGCATCCTCGCCTGACAGCCCGACAGCGAATGGCCCGTGCTGATTGATCAGGCCCACCACGTCCCTGTTGACCTGGCCGGTCAGCACCATGCGCACGACATCCATCGCCTCGGGCGTGGTCACTCGGAGCCCCGCCCTGAATGTCGACTTGATGCCGAGCCTGTCCAGGTGCGCGCTGATCTGCGGGCCACCGCCATGGACGACGACCGGGCGCAGCCCGGCATACCTGAGGAACACGACATCCTGCGCGAACGCCGCCCGCAACAACTCGTCGGCCATCGCGTGGCCGCCGTACTTGATGACGATGACCTGGCCGTGGAAGCGCTGCAGCCAGGGCAGGGCCTCGATCAGCGTGGCAGCCTTGGCCAGCGGCTGTGTCAGCTGGGACTGTGTCAGCTGGGACTGTGTCAGCTGGTCGGGCGTCATGTCGAGTATGCCGAGTTCTCGTGGACGTAGGCGGCGGTGAGGTCCGTCGTCCTGACGCAGGCCGCGGCCGAGCCCGCCGACAGGTCGATGGTGATCGTGACGTCCCTGGGCGAGAGGTCGACGGCCGCGCGGTCCTGGGCTTGCGCGCCGTTCTGGCACACCCAGATGCCGTTCATGGCGACGTTCAGCTGGTCGGCATCGAAGGCCGCGCCGGTCGTGCCGACGGCGGCGAGCACTCGTCCCCAGTTCGGGTCCTCCCCGTGGATCGCGCACTTGAGCAGGCTGGACCGGGCGACCGCGCGGCCGACTTCTACCGCGTCATCTTCGTTTTCAGCCCCGACTACCTGCACCGAGATCGCCTTGCTCGCCCCCTCGGCGTCGAGCAGGAGCTGCTGAGCCAGGTTGTCGCAGACCCGGGTCAGCAGGCCGGCGAACTCATCAGGGTCGGGCTGGACTTCAGCGGCGCCGCTGGCGAGCAGCAGCACGGTGTCGTTCGTGGACATGCAACCGTCGGAATCGAGCCGGTCGAACGTGGTGCGCACGGCGGCGCGCAGCGCCTTGTCGAGGTCGCTCGCGGCGAGGTCGGCGTCGGTCGTCAGCACGACGAGCATGGTCGCGAGCGCGGGAGCCAGCATGGCAGCACCCTTGGCCATGCCGCCGATCGTGTAGCCAGTGCTCTCAATCTTGCAAGTCTTCGGAACGGTGTCGGTGGTCATGATCGCGGCCGCGGCGGCCTCACCTCCCTGCGTCGTCGCGGCCAGGGTGGCCGCATCGACGCCGGCGAGCAGTCTGTGCATGGGCAGGCGGTCACCGATGAGGCCCGTCGAGCAGACCGCGACGTCCGCGGGGCCGAGGCGGAGCAGCCCGGCGAGATGCTCGGCGGTCTGCTCGGTGTCGTGGTAGCCGGCGGGCCCGGTGCAGGCGTTGGCATTGCCGGAGTTCAGCACGACCGCGCGGACCTTGCCGTCCGCCACCGCGAGCTCGCTCCAGCGCACCGGGGCGGCCTTGACCCGGTTGGACGTGAACACGGCGGCCGCCGCCGCGGACGGGCCGTCGTTGATGACGACCGCCACGTCGGGCTTGCCTGAATTCTTGATCCCGGCCGCGACGCCCGCTGCCCGGAATCCCCTGGGCGCCGTCACGGTCATCGCGGTGATCCGATCGGCGCGCGGGCGAGATTACTCACGGGGCTACTCCTATCGAGGTCAGGCCTGCCGTCTCCGGCAGCCCTAGCATCAGGTTGGCGTTCTGGACGGCCTGCCCGGCCGCGCCCTTGCCGAGGTTGTCGATAGCCGCGACGACGACAGCGCGCCCGGCCCGCTCGTCGGCGGCGACTTGCAGGTGCACGCCATTCGAGCCGGCGACCGCGGCCGTGGCCGGCCACTGCCCCGCTGGCAGCAAGCAGACGAATGGCTCGTCCCGGCAGGCGCTGGCGAGTGCCTGGGCCAGAGTCGCGGAGGTGGTGGCCGGGTCGGTGAGCCTGGCAGTCGCGGTCGCGAGTATGCCCCTGGGCATCGGCACGAGCAGCGGGGTAAACGACACCCTCACGCCGGCTCCCCCTCCCCGGATCTCGCCTAGTGCCTGCTCGATCTCGGCCGTATGCCGGTGCGCGCCGCCCGCCTGATAGGCGCTCACCGAGCCCATCACCTCGCTGCCGAGCAGGTCGGCGCGCAGTGACTTGCCCGCGCCCGAGCTCCCTGAGGTCGCGACGACCACGATGTCCTCTGTTTCGACGAGTCCGGCCGTCACCAGCGGCGCCAGCGCGATGATCGCCGCTGTCGAGTAGCAGCCAGGCGCCGCCACGTTCGCCGCGGCGCTGATCTTCTTGCGCGCTCCGGGCAACTCCGGCAGGCCTGTCACCCACCTGCCAGCGTGTTCACCGCCATAGTGCCTGGTCCAGGCTTCAGCGTCGGCCAGCCTGAAGTCAGGCCCGACATCGACCACCTTCACGTCATCGGGCAGGCTAGCGGCCACCGGGGCCGATTGCCCGCTTGGCAGCGCCAGGAAGACCAGCTCGCAGTCGGCCTGCTTGATCGCGTGATGCGGCTCGAAGACCAGGTCAGCGAGCCCCGCGTGGCCGGCCAGGTTGCGGTGCACCTCCCCGGCGGTCTTGCCCGCACTGCCGTCCGCCGTCGCCAACTCCAGCCGCAGCTGGGGATGCCCTTCGATGAGCCGCAGCAGCTCGCCGCCCGCGTACCCGCTCGCGCCGGCCACGGCCACCCGCATCTCCATGTCTCTCCTACCACGTCTTCATTCGGACATCCCAGGCCGAGCGAACCCAGGCCGAGTGAACCCAAGCCAGGCGAACCGCGCGCCGTCACGGATCCGGACCGCGCGGATCGAGCCCCCTGCGCACCGGACCCTCCGGACCGGGCGGCTCGAGCCCCTTGGGCACCGGACCCTCCGGACCGGGCGGCTCGAGCCCCTTGGGCGCCGGACCCTCCGGACCGCGAGCCCGCTGTCACAAACCGGATCGCATTATTATGCAACTGAATGTTTGAATATGCAAGTCGGTCGCCGCTCCCTTGCGCATCGCCGCTCCCTTGGACGTCGGCCGCAGGAGCAACAAGGAGGACCACGATGCTGAAACCGGCCCGGGCTCATCAGCACCGTGGCCCTGCCTGATGTCGCCTCAACAGCAGTAACGAGTACCCCGTTGCTCACCTGGGCCTTGCGCTGAGGGACTGCTGAAAAGGTCCATCCGGGCGGGCGGCACGCAGGCAGGTCACGGCAATCTCCGCGCCGGCGCTCGCCCGCGCCGACCTCGCGGGTGCATCCGGCAGCGGCATCAGCCGCCACCCATGATCACGGGCCCTTCCCAGCGCCCGCGGCCACCACCGGGGAGGGCTGTCAGGTGCCACCGGGAGACTAATCGCAGCCGGGAGCATTTCCCGCCCGTACAGGCAGAAAACTGTCCCCGCACCGGAAACCCTCCACCGAAAGCACGGCAACTCTCCACGATCATCAAACCCGCGCACCAGGCACCGGGCACCAGGCACCGCG
>DASTJM010000041.1:0-95344 GCA_035716545.1 Streptosporangiaceae bacterium | reverse complement strand
AGATTCGCTGGCTCTTCGCCGCCTACGCGCGCGGCGAGGTGGCGGACGAGCAGATGGCCGCGCTGCTGATGGCGATCTACTTCAACGGCCTCGATGGCCCCGAGTTGCGGTCCTGGACGGGGGAGATGATCGCGTCCGGCGAGCGCCTGGACCTCGCGGGCCTCACCCGGCCGTCGGTGGACAAGCACTCCACCGGCGGCGTGGGCGACAAGGTGTCGCTAGTGCTCGCGCCGCTGGTGGCAAGCTGCGGCGCGGCGGTGCCGATGCTGTCCGGGCGCGGCCTCGGGCACACCGGCGGAACCCTGGACAAGCTGGAGGCCATCCCCGGCTGGCGGGCCAGCCTCAGCAACGATGAACTAAGCGCCGCGCTGAACGCCGCCGGCGCGGTGATCGCCGCCGCCGACAGCGGCCTGGCCCCGGCCGACACGAGGCTTTACGCGCTCCGCGACGTGACGGGGACGGTCGAGTCGATCCCGCTGATCGCCAGCTCGATCATGTCCAAGAAGATCGCGGAGGGAACGCGGTCGCTCGTGCTTGACGTCAAGGTGGGCAGCGGTGCTTTCATGGCGGGACTCGAGCCGGCCAGGGAACTGGCGCGGACGATGGTGCGGCTAGGTACTGAGTCAGGGGTCAGCACCGTCGCGCTGCTGACCTCGATGGATCAGCCGCTCGGCCGCGCGGTGGGCAACGCCGTCGAGGTGGCCGAGTCCATCGACACGCTGCACGGTGCCGGGCCGGCTGACCTGACCGAGGTCACGCTCGCGCTCGCGCGTGAGATGCTCGCGCTCGCGGGCATCCCGGCCGATCCTGCCGCGGCGCTGGCCGACGGGCGGGCGCTGGCCAAGTACCGGCAGATGATCGCCGGCCAGGGCGGAGATCCCGACGCGCCGCTTCCCGTGGCGCCTTGCTCCGAGGTCGTGGTGGCGAAGACCGGCGGCTGGCTGCGCCGGCTCGACGCGCTCGCGGTCGGCACAGCTTGCTGGCGGCTCGGGGCAGGGCGAGCGCGCAAGGAGGACTCGGTGAGCGCCGGCGCCGGGGTGATCTGCCTGGCCAAGCCAGGGGAGCGGGTAGAGGCCGGGCAGCCGTTGCTCGAGCTGCGGGCCGATGATCCGGACCGATTCGGCGCGGCGCTCGGGGCGTTGTCCTCGGGCATCGAGATCGGGCCTGAGCCCCCGGTTATCGGTCCCGCGGTCATCGAGCGCATCGGTTAGGCGACAATGGACGGCGTGTCCGTCTCGCTTGATCAGATTCGCCGCGTGCCCAAGGTGCTCCTGCATGATCATCTCGATGGCGGACTCCGGCCCGCGACCATCGTGGAACTCGCCCGCCAGACCGGGTACCGCGGCCTGCCTACTCACGACCCGGCTGAGCTTGGCCAGTGGATGACCGGTGCAGCCGAGCGGGGCCAGCTCGAGTTGTACCTGGAGGCGTTCCAGCACACGGTCGGGGTCCTGCAGACGCAGGACGCGCTGGTGCGGGTTGCCGCTGAGTGCGCCGAAGATCTCGCCGCCGACGGCGTGGTCTATGCGGAGGTGCGGTTCGCGCCCGAACTCCACGTCACGGCCGGACTGTCGCTCGGCCAGGTGGTCGAGGCGGTGCTGTCCGGGTTCGCCGCGGGGAGCGCGGGCCGGGGAATCCGGGTGTACGCGCTGCTCACCGCGATGCGGACGGCGGCTCGCTCGCTGGAGATCGCCGAGCTCGCTGTCCGGTACCGGGACGCGGGCGTGGTGGGTTTCGACATCGCCGGGGCTGAGGCCGGCTGGCCGCCGTCGCGGCATCTGGACGCCTTCCAGTACGTGGCGCGGGAGAACTTCCACATCACGATTCACGCGGGCGAAGGGTTCGGGCTGCCTTCGATCTGGGAAGCCGTGCAGTGGTGCGGCGCTGAGCGGCTTGGCCACGGGGTGCGGATCATCGACGACATCGAGGTGCTTCCCGGCGGTGCCGTCCAGCTCGGCCGGCTGGCGAGTTTCGTGCGCGACCGGCGCATACCGCTGGAGATGTGCCCGACGTCGAACGTGCATACGGGCGCCGCGAAGTCGATCAAGGAACATCCGATCGGCCTGCTGCGGCCGCTCTCCTTCCGTGTCACCGTCAATACGGACAACCGGCTGATGAGCAACGTGACGTTGTCGTCTGAGTTCGCTGCCCTGGTCGAGGCGTTCGGGTATGGCTGGTCCGACGTTCAATGGCTCACGATCAACGCGATGAAGAGCGCCTTCGCGCCGTTTGACGAGCGCCTTGAGCTGATCAACACCGTGATCAAGCCAGGGTTCGCCGCCGCGATGGCGCCATAGTCCCCGCAGGTGGGGCGCCCTGCTGTCGTCCTGGGAGACTGCTGAAGAGGTCCATGCGGTCCTGAGTGCTCCGGGCTGGGTTGTCAGCGTCCGGGCCGGGTTCGGGGTGGGTTGTCAGCGTCCGGGCCGGGTTCGGGATGGGTTGTCGGTGCTCGGGCCAGGTTCGGGGAAGGTTGTCCGCTGCTGCGGGGTGAGTTTTCGTGTCCGGGAGCGTTTTCTCTGCTATGAGCGGTGAACTTTCCCCGCTGTGAAAGGGTTCCCCGTAAAGCGCGGTGAAGTCTCCCAGATCATGAAAACCCGGGCACCGGGCACGGCACGGCAACCACGGCAACCACGGCAACTGCGACAGGCTGTCGCCCGGCCTCCCCAATTCAGCATCCTCCTGGTCCTGGGAGAAGCGGGGTGCCGCGCCGGATCGCGATAGCATCGCTGACATGGCGGGAGCGCAGGTTTTGCAGTCTCAGATGGTGCTCTCGCAGGCCAAGGAGTGGCTGGCCGACGCGGACGGCGCTACTTCGGACGCGGCGCTGCGCCAGATGCTGCACGGACTGCCCGGTGTCGACCAGATCGGCGCGGAAGGGCGGGTCGCCGGGCTGGCGACAAGGTCGATCAAGAAAGGCGCCAAGCTCGCCGCGCTCTCGCTCGCGGTGGCGATGGTGGACCTGACCACTCTCGAAGGAGCCGATACACCCGGCAAAGTGCGGGGGCTGTGCGCCAAGGCGGTCAGGCCTGACCCGGCCGACTCGGCTGTGCCGCCGGTCGCCGCCGTCTGCGTCTACCCGGACCTCGTGGGCGTCGCGAAGGCAGCGCTAGCCGAGTTCGGGCTTGCGGGCTCGCGGGTGGCTGTGGCGTCTGTGGCGACCGCGTTCCCGTCCGGGCGGGCGTCGCTGGCTGTCAAGCTGGCCGACGTGGCCGACGCCGTCGCGGCCGGGGCCGACGAGATCGACATGGTCATCGACCGGGGCGCGTTCCTGGCCGGCCGGTACGGCCAAGTCTATGAAGAGGTCAGGGCGGTCAAGAAGGCCTGCGGCTCGGCGCATCTCAAGGTGATCTTGGAGACGGGCGAGCTGGCCACGCTCGACAACGTCTCGCGCGCGTCCTGGCTGGCCATGCTGGCCGGAGCCGACTTCATCAAGACCTCGACCGGCAAGGTCAGCCCCGCGTCGACGCCGCCGGTCGCGCTCGTAATGCTCGCCGCCGTCCGCGACTTCGAGCAGGCGTCGGGGCGCCGGGTCGGCGTCAAGGTGGCCGGCGGCATCAGGACCGCTAAAGACGCGATCAGGTACCTGGTGCTGGTCAACGAGACGGCCGGGCGGGCCTGGCTCACGCCTGACCTGTTCAGGATCGGCGCGTCTAGCCTGGTCAACGACCTGCTCATGCAGCGCCGCAAGCAATTGACCGGCGTGTACTCAGGCCCGGACTACTTCACGGTGGACTGACCGCGCCGCCGGTGCGCCGGCCGGGACGGGTGGGCGCGGGAGCGTGCGACAATGAGGCTGATCGGGCGGGAGGCGGGGTTTGGCTGGCAAAGCGGGGCGCCACGACGGTGGCGCGGCTACCCAGGCAGCGGCATCAGCCGAGAAGGCCGCATCAGCCCAGGCGGCCGCATCAGCGCAGACGGCCGCATCAGCGCAGACGGCCGCATCAGCACAGGCGGCCGCCTCAGCACAGGCGGCGGCGGCTGAGGTCGCCTGGTTCGCGGCTGGCCTTGACTGGCAGTACGCGCCGGCACCCGAGTCGCGCGAGATCGCCTCGGTCGCGTCCGAATACGGGTTGTTCGTGAACGGGGAGTTCGCGCCGGCCGCGAGCGGGCGCACCTTCGCGACTATCGACCCGGCCACCGAGGAACCGCTCGCCCAGATCGCCGAAGCCAGCGCCGCCGACGTGGACCGGGCAGTCGCGGCCGCGCGGACCGCGTTCGAGCGGGTGTGGGGCCCGATGCCGGGCGCCGAGCGGGCCAAGTACCTGTACCGGATCGCGCGGATCCTGCAGGAGCGATCCCGTGAGTTCGCCGTGCTTGAGTCGATCGACAACGGCAAGCCGATCAAGGAGACCAGAGACGTCGACGTGCCCCTGGCCGCGGCGCACTTCTTTTACTACGCGGGCTGGGCGGACAAGCTCGGTTACGCCGGATTCGGCCCGGCGCCTCGGCCGCTCGGCGTCGCCGGCCAGGTGATCCCGTGGAACTTCCCGCTGCTGATGGCGGCCTGGAAGCTGGCCCCGGCGCTGGCCGCGGGCAATACGTGCGTGCTCAAGCCAGCGGAGACCACGCCGTTGAGCGCGTTGCTGCTCGCTGAGGTGTGCCAGCAGGCCGAGTTGCCGCCGGGCGTCGTCAATATCGTGACCGGCGCCGGCGAGACCGGTGCCGCCGTGGTGGCCCACCCGGGCGTGGACAAGGTCGCGTTCACCGGCTCCACCGAGGTCGGCATCGCGATCAGCCTGGCCATCGCCGGCACGGGCAAGAAGCTGACCCTGGAGCTCGGCGGCAAGGCAGCCAACGTGGTCTTCGACGACGCGCCAATCGACCAGGCGATCGAGGGCATCGTCAACGGCATCTTCTTTAACCAGGGGCATGTCTGCTGTGCCGGGTCGAGGCTGCTGGTGCAAGAGTCGGTCGCCGAGCACGTAATCGAAAGGCTCGAGCAACGGCTGACGACGCTGCGGCTCGGCGACCCGCTCGACAAAAACACCGACATCGGCGCGATCAACTCACGCCAGCAACTCGACAAGATCACCGAGCTGGCCTCGGCCGGGGAAGCCGAGGGCGCGCACCGCTGGTCGCCCCCGTGCGAGCTGCCGGAGAAGGGCTTCTGGTTCGCGCCGACAGTGTTCACCGGGGTGAGTCAGTCCCATCGGATCGCGCGCGAGGAGATCTTCGGTCCCGTGTTGTCCGTGCTGACGTTCCGTACCCCGGACGAGGCCGTGACCAAGGCGAACAACACGCCCTACGGGTTGTCGGCCGGAGTGTGGACCGAGAAGGGCAGCAGGATCTTGTGGATGGCGCAGCGCATGAGGGCAGGCGTGGTCTGGGCTAACACGTACAACAGGTTCGATCCGGCCAGTCCGTTCGGCGGGTACCGGGAGTCTGGGTTCGGACGGGAGGGCGGTCGGCACGGGCTGGCCGCGTACCTCGATGGCTAAGAAGGTCAAACCCGGGCTGGTTGATCGGCCGCCACCAGGTGACACATCGGCCGTCAGCCCCGGGCGCCTGGGCATGCGGAAGACTTACAAGCTTTATGTGGGCGGGGCGTTTCCCCGGTCTGAGTCTGGGCGCTCTTATCCCGTGCATGCCGCCAGGAGCGGTGAGTTGCTCGCCTTCGCGGCGCTCGCTTCCCGCAAGGACGTGCGGGATGCGGTCGTCGCCGCGCGCGGCGCCGTGAGCAAGTGGTCGTCCGCCACGGCCTATAACCGGGGGCAGGTCCTTTACCGGGTCGCCGAAATGATCGAGGGCAGGGCTGGGCAGTTCGCCGAGGGAATTATTCAAGCTGAAGGGGTTTCTGCCAAAGTCGCCCGGCGGACAGTTGCCGACGCGATCGACCGGTGGGTCTGGTACGCAGGCTGGCCTGACAAGGTCGCGCAAATCGCCGGCGGGACCAACCAGGTGGCCGGGCCCTACTTCAATTTCAGCGTGCCCGAGCCGACCGGGGTGGTCGCGGTGCTCGCGCCCGCGCAGTCGAGCCTGCTCGGCCTGGTCAGCGTCATCGCTCCGGTGATCGCGACCGGCAACACCGCCGTGGTCGTGGCCAGCGAAGACCGCCCGCTGCCGGCGATCACGCTCTGCGAGGTGCTCGCGACCTCGGATGTGCCCGGGGGCGTCGTCAATGTACTGACCGGCCGGATGGCCGAGCTCGCACCCGTGCTCGCAGGTCACTTCGATGTGAACGCAATCGACCTCACCGGCGCCGTTGCCTCTAGCCGGGCCGAGCTTGAGCGGCTCGCGGCGGCCAACGTGAAGCGGGTGTTCTGCGCGGAAGACGACTGGGCCGCGGCGCCGGCGCCGGGGCGGATGCTGGCGTTCCTCGAAACGAAAACGGTCTGGCACCCGGTAGGAATCTAAGGCGGTTGAGTATCGTCGCCGCCAGCCTGAGGCCGCCGACGTCACCGCCGCGAGCGGCTTGAGCGCAGGCGCTCGGGTCAGATCGCGCCGAAGAGGCGGTCGCCCGCGTCGCCCAGGCCGGGGACGATGTAGCCGCGCTCGTTGAGGCGCTCGTCCAGGCCGGCCGTGACCACCTTGACCGGGATCGGGAAGTCGTCGGGGAAAGCCTCGTGGACCCGGGCGATGCCCTCGGGCGCCGCGAGCAGGCAGATGGCGGTCAGTGACGCGGCTCCGCGCGATGCCAGCATCCCGAACACCGTCTCGAGCGTGCCGCCCGTAGCGAGCATCGGATCGAGCACGAACGTGTCGCGTCCCGTCAGGTCGGCGGGCAGCCTGGTCGCGTACGTGGAGGCGACCAGCGTTTCCTCGTCCCTGGCCAGGCCGACGAACCCGACGTCGGCCTTGGGCAGCAGCCTCGCCATGCCGTCGAGCATGCCGATTCCGGCGCGGAGCACCGGCACCACGAGCGGGATCGGCCTGGCCAGCTTGACGCCCTCGGCCGACGCCACCGGCGTGTGCACGGTGACGTGCTCGACCTTGACGTCGCGCGTGGCCTCATAGGCGAGCAGCGTGACGAGTTCGTCGGTCAGGCTGCGGAATACCGGGGTTTCGGTGTGCACGTCACGGAGCGCGGTGAGCTTGTGCGCGATGAGCGGATGATCGGCAACCAGCGTCTGCATGATCGTTAGTTTGACAGTAACTGCTCGCAGGCGGGTATCGGCGGCCGGCCTAGGCTTGCGGCGGCCAGCCGTGCCTGGGCTGATACCAGGTAGCCGTGCAGCCGCGCGTGCCGCAGCGCACGCACTGATGGCCGCGTCCCGGGTGCGTCAGTGCTCCTGGGCAGTCGCACGGTGACCAGCTCACGATCACCCGGCCTGGCCCCCACTGGTGACCGGACGGGCACTGCTCCGGGTACGGCCACCACTTTGGGCGGGCTTCCACTTACTCATCCACCGTCCCGAACAAAGATTCGAAAACTGTAGCGTAGCCGGCGATGAGCTGCGACGACAGTACCGGGCGCCTCCGCGCGCCGCCGGCACCCTCGCCGTGGCGGCGTCAGGGCGACTCGGCGTCGGGGCGACTCGGCGTCAGAGCGAGCGACTGGGCGGCGGAGCGGGCGCGCTGGGCGGTGAGCTCGCGCTCGCGCTCGTTTCTGGCCAGTTCGCTGGCCCGCTCGAACTCGGCCTGCGCCTCACGAGCCCGGCCCAGCTTGAGCAGAAGGTCACCCCGCACGCTCGGCAGCAGGTGATACCCCCGCAGCGACGGCTCCGAGGCCAGCTGATCGACCAGAGCGAGCCCAGCCTCGGGGCCGAACGCCATCGACAGCGCGACCGCCCTGTTCAGCTCCACCCCGGGCCGGCATGGAGAGCACGGGATGGCAGGCGGTGAAGATCAGCCGCAGCAGGTCATCATCGATCTCGTCCGACACGGTCAGGTCAAGCTCGGCCGTGCCATCGGCCTCCGAGGCGGACAGCGCTCGCCCGATCTCAGCGTATTTGCGCTCAAGCTCCCTGTTCCGCCGGAACTGGTCGACCGCCCGCCTCTTGGCCACTGTCGTCAGCCAGGCACCCGGATTCGCCGGAACCCCCTCAGCGGGCCACTGCGGGGCGGTTGACCCATGCCCTTCCATGGCGAGTTCCATGTTGTTACATGACCTCCCGGATGGTGGACTCACCGTCGCCGGCGATGGTCAGGAAGCGCTTGGTCCACTCGATGGCCTCGGCCTTGTCGCGTACCTCCATCAGTGCCCAGCCGCCGATGAGTTCCTTTGCCTCGGCGAACGGACCGTCGAGCACGGTGAATTCGCCACCGCTGTACTTCACCTTCGTAGCCTGGTCGGGCGGGGTGAGCCCGCCGGTAGCCAGCAGCACGCCAGCCTTGGTGGCCTCGGCGACGAGCTCGCCCATCCGCGCGTAGAGCTCCGGGCCGGGCTCGGGCATCGGAGTGTTCGGGTCAGCCAGCGTGTATCCGAGGAATCGCATCGCGTTGCTCCTTCATGGTCGGCCGGGCGCCCGGCGGGCGGCCGGATTTTCTCTTCGTTCGCCCGCGCGTCGAACGCCAGCGTCCCAGATCGACATCGTCGACGAGATTTTTTGAAGATGAAAGGATGGCTTTCCCTGCCCTGCCGCCCCAGTCGCGGCTCACCCTCGGGGCCAGTCAGCGGGGGTCGCTTAGCCGCCGGCGTTGCCAATGCAGGAAGATCGCATAAGTGAACATACCGCTGGCCGCAACGACATTCGGGCTGGTCTTCCCCGCCGAACTGCCGGACAAGACCGCGCTGGCGAGCCTGATGCTCGGCAGCCGTTACCGGCCCGTCTACGTCTATGCCGGCGTCGCCGCAGCCTTCGCCGTGCATGTCCTGCTCGCGCTCGCGGCCGGCAGCTTGCTGGCCTTGCTCCCCCACCGGGTCTTGTCGATCATCGTCGCCGTGCTGTTCGGGGCCGGAGCCGTCATGCTGGTCCGCGGCAGGCACGAGGCGGACGAAGCCGTCAAAGCCGGCCAGGACACCCCGCCGACCTTCTGGCGCGTCGGCGCGACGAGTTTCCTGGTGATCCTCGTGGCCGAGTTCGGAGACCTGACTCAGATCCTCATAGTGAACCTGGCTGCCAGGTACCACGACCCGCTCGCGGTCGGCGTCGGCAGCTTGGCGGCGCTCTGGGCGGTGGCCGGCCTCGCCATCGCCGGAGGCCGTGGCTTGCTGCGGCTGATCCCGGCCAGGACGATCACCTTGATCGGTGCCGCCGCGATGGCTGCCCTGGCCGTGCTCAGCCTGATCAGCGCGATCCGCGGCTAGCTGCCAGCGTCATTTTGGCCGGGTCGCGGCAAAGCGATGCGGGGCTGACTCGAATCGCTCGCAGCAGCGGTCCGAGCAGAACCAGTAGCTCTCACCGCCCGCCGGCATCGACTGGCGGGGCGCGGCCGACTTCTCGACCTGCATGCCGCACACAGGATCGATGGCGTAGCCGTTGCCGCCGCCGTACTTGTCCCTGTTGCGGTACAGGTAGTACTGGGCGGCGAAGATCAGCACGAAGATGATGTTCAAGATCGTCGTGTAGTTCCAGGCGAAGTGCTCGGGGACGATCTGCGCCGGCCGGAGAGCCGGGACCAGGCCCGCGGCACTGAAGATCACCTCGGTGACCAGCCCGGCGGCGGCCATCACGGTCCAGAACACAGCGAGCATCCGGAGCGCGAGCTGCCAGCCGTAGAACTTGCGGTAGATCAGCAGCAGGGGGAGCGCGATGAGGTCGGCGAAGATGAAGCTGACCACGCCCCCGAAGCTGATCCCGCCCTTCCAGAGGGCGGCGGCGAGCGGGACATTGCCGATCGAGCAGACGAAGCTGATCAAGGCGATGAATGGCCCGACGATGACGTTCTCGATGCTGGTCCAGATGCCATGCCCGGTGATGAAGAACGAGTGCCAGAAGCCGAGTGGCACGAGTACCGCGAGGAACCCGGCCACGATGTAACCGATGACCATCTCCCTGCGCAGCATGGTCAGGTCGGAGATCGCATACGTAGCCGCGTCGGCCCAGCCGCCCCTGGTGCGGATTGCCCTGCGCCAGGGCTGCGTCATCTCAGGCTCGGGGGGCTCGCCCTGCGGGTGCTGGTGTTCATGACCGGCGGCTTGCTCGTGCCCGGTCTTGCGCACGTGACCGCCGCCGCGATCATGTTCGGTGTCGAGCTTGGCCCGCGCCGCATCCGCCTTGCGCCCAGCCAGGAACATCCCGCCGACCAGCGCCAGCAGCGCGATCATGATGATGCCGCCGATGTACTCGGCGACGACGAACTCCCAGCCGATCAGCACGAGGAGCACGATGCCGAGCTCGACGACCAGGTTCGTCGACGCGAACATGAAGATCATCGACGTCACGAAGTCGGCGCCTTTGGCGAAGAGCGACTTGGCCATGGCCGACGCGGCGTACGAGCATGACGAGGACAGCGCGCCTGCGACCGATGCCCTGGCGATGGCCGCGGGCCGCCGGTTCCCCAGTTTCGCGCGGAGCGCGTCACGCGGGACGAACGCCTGCACAGCCCCTGACAGGCCGAAGCCGATCACCAGCGCCCAGAGGGTTTCCCAGAACATGAAGAACGCCTCGCGCAGCGACGAGCCGATGTCCTCGAGCACGATGTTGTCCTTTCATTGCCTAGCTGTAGCGACCTACCCAGACCGCACCGCTCAGCATACCCCTGGGAGGTATAGAACTCCGGGAAACCCCGGGCGGCGGGACTACGCATCGCGCTCTTGATCCGCTAAGAAACGGCGTGCTTATGGCCGGGACGCGTTGAGCGTCTAGGTCATAAGCCTGCGACAGGATTAGTTCATTATCAGCGGTGGACGTGTGAAAGCGCACGGTGGCCGAGCCATTGCCCGGCTTGCCGGTCTGCACGTCACTTTTGTACCAGGAGAGTGCTCCTTAGCTGGCGCCGTGCCAGCCGCGGTGAGGCCGATGGAGAGCGCGGCGGTGCTAGCCAGGCAGCGGAGCATGCTGGCGGCGGCGGCGACCTGGTGCTGATACCGGCCGGCATGGCGACCGGCGCCTTCGCGCTGCCGAGGTCATCCGCGCCGGCGGCTTCCGAGGTTGTGCTGAGCGGCGCGCTGCGCAAGGCTACGAACCCGGTCACCGGCATCACCGGTACCGTCGGCCTGGTGCCTAAGCCGTGGGGCTGGTGCCTAAGCCGTGGGGCACCCAAGCGGCCGTCGCGTAATAACCCGCAGATTAGCGATCTGGCCTCCCGAAATGTGATAGCGCCCCGGCGAACTGCCTGGCGGCTGGCCCGCCGATGGCCCAAAGGTGGCGCTGGAGCGCCACGGATGTCCCAAAGGTGGGCCTCAGTACGAGACAAACCAGCGTGTTACTAATCTGCAAGCCCCAAGTGGTGCTTGAGCTTGGCCACGTGAAGGGATCGCTCGACTGCGAGCTCATCGCCGTGCCGAAGACCGGAGAGCAGCGCATCATGGTGGGCTGGCTGGTCCCCGCCGCAGGTTACGGCGTACCCGGCCATCCGGCCGACCTGCTGATCGAAGGCGGCACGTCGATCAACATCGACAAGCTGGCCACGATTAAGGTCGATGTCGTGCATGGCCGGACGCTGCTGACCACTCCCATTTGATCTAGGCGGTAGCGGGATAAGTCAGTGCTGGCTCCGACGCCCGCGGCGACGACGTCGACGACCTGATTGACGAACTGCTCGTTCAGCGGCCGCTGGTGGCCGTGCACCAGCAGCCTGTAATAGCAAGCGCCGAACACCAGGTCGAGTACCACACCCGCGTCGGTCAGGCCGGTGATCTCCCCCCGGTTGATCGCGCGGTCGAGCATGATCGAGTACTGTGCACGCAAGGGCGCTATGACCTGGTCCTGCCATGCCGCAGCAAGAGTACGGTCCTGCTGGATCTCGGCCAGGAGGCCGACGAGCAGCGCGCCGGCGCTCGTTCCCGAGACCGCGCTGACCCATGAGCTGAGCGCTGCCCTGAGGTCTCCCGCGAAGCTTCCGGTGTCAGGCAGCGCCTGCTGTCCCTCGAACTCGGCGAGGAACGCGTCGAGCGCGAGCGTTCCCCGAGACGACCAGCGCCGGTAGATGGTGGTCTTGCCTACCCCGGCACGAGTTGCCACTTCCTCGATCGAGAGTCCGCCCATGCCCTTCTCCGCGAGCACGTCCAGGGTGGCGAGCAAGATATCGCGGTCGGCGCGCTCGCTGCGCGGCCTGCCCCGCCTCGGCCGGGCGGACCTGCTGGTGCCTCGCTTGGGCGGCAGCGTCTGGTCGGGGTCACCGCCCGGGCGCTTGGTCCCGGTGAGACCAGAAGCGCTGGCTCTGGGTCCCGGGGTGCCTCCTCTGAGCCCCGGGGTGCCGACTCTGGGTCCACGGGCGCCGGCTCGGCCACCGCGCGAGCGGGCCTCATGCTTTTCCGGCCTCTCCGATCTCTCCCGCTTCTCAGCCTTCTCTTGCTTCTCCGGCGTTTCCCGGCTCTCCGGGTTCTCCGATGTTTCCCGCCTCTCCGGCCTTTCCGGGTCCGTGATCGCCTCGTCGGCCCGATCGCCGGTTGATCCGTAGCAGGTCGCCGCCGAGAGCGCCTCCGCTGGCAGCGCCTGGCCCCCAGCGGCCGACCCCGGACTGGCCTGCCCGACCAGCACCGGCTGAGGCTGCTCGTGCTGACTGAAGCCCGAGCCGGCGACAGACGCAATCTTCCAAAGCCGCGCCGGAATCCCAGGGCTTCCCATGAATCCTCAGCCTACCTCAGATTTAAAAAAACGGATCGTATCGTATTGTTATACGAAATGTCGCTGGTAACGTTAGTGCCGTTAGAGTCTGGCGCTATCGGTCGAGTAGGTCAAGTGCTCGCAAGTCGGACTCAAAGTAGACTCAAACTAGCGGTCCTCGCAGCCGGCGTTCCCGGAAAGCCGCACTGCTGCCGGGCGACTTCACCGCTCTTGTTAGTCCTATCGAACTACTCGCGGTTAGCAAAGGGTCCGGCCGCACTTGGCCGGACCCTTCGCTGTTTCTCGGCTAACTGCGCGCGCTGCCTGAACTCACGCGGTCCGGAGCTGAGGTGCCCGAACCGCTGTCATCGCTTCGGTCGGACTTGTCGCGACTCGTTAGCCGCGTCAGCGCGGCCATCGGGGTTTTCCTCGGAGCAGACGTCGTCAGTGCTGTCGGCACAGTGCCGGTGTCCGCTGACTGAAGGTCGCGCTCCGCCTGAAGGGACCGCTCGGCGCGCTCGTTCCAGCGCGCATCGCGAGCCGAGATGATCGACAGGCGACCCAGTGCGATCGCCGCGACACCGATGAGGACGGCTCCGAGGCCGGTAAAGAACCCGAAGTGCTCGACCGCCCGCGACACTGACCCGCCTATCGGGGTTCCTGGCGTCGGCGGATTCTTCATCGCGAGATTGGTGATCGCGGTGCCGAACGCGAACCAGGCCCCGCTCGCTATGGCCAGCGATGCCCCGAGCATTGCCCACGGACGCAGCTTGCTGACCAGGACCATCGCGCCGCCGACGATGGCCACAGCGCCGGGCAGGAGTTCGAGCCAGAGCCGACCCGAGGTGATGGTCCATGCCTTGTCGGGCGTGTACGCGTAGTTCAGATACGGCCCCAGTAACGGGACTAGCCCGCCCCAGAGGCCAAGCACGATGAGCAGCACTCCGCTGAAAGCACCACGGCTCCTGCTCACACGGAGCGTTCCAGCCATCTCAAATCACTCCTTCACTCACGGACAGGCAGACGTAGTAAGGCACTAGCTGCCTGTTGGGCGCGCAAAACTACCCGGCGGAACGATAAATATGCGAGGAACTCAAGGCTCGTTCGGCTATCGCTTCGCCTTCGACCTCACCGGACCCCGTCTGGGATTACGTACTGGCCAGGTAAGGTCAGGCATGCGCGGATACAGCCAGGACAAGGACGCTTACCGCAAGCGCCTGCGCCGCATCGAGGGCCAGGTGCGCGGGTTGCAGCGCATGGTCGACGAAGACGTCTACTGCATCGACGTCCTCACCCAGGTGGCGGCGGTCACCAGGGCGCTTCAATCGGTTGCTCTTGGCCTGCTCGAAGACCATCTGAGCCACTGCGTCACCCAGGCCGTTGCCCAAGGAGGCCCCGAGGGCCAAGCGAAGGTGAGAGAAGCAGCCGAAGCCGTCTCCCGCCTCGTAAGGTCCTAGTCCCTACCTGGCTACGGGCAATGCAGTGGCCCGCCGCGGCGGTCTGGCGGTGGCTGGCGGTGGCCCGGCGGTGGCTGGCGGTGGCTGGCGGTGGCCCGGCGGTGGCCCGGCGGTGGGTCGGCGGTGGCTGGCGGTGGCCCGGCGGTGGGTCGGCGGTGGCTGGCGGTGGCCCGGCGGTGGCCCGGCGGTGGCCCGGCAGTGCCTCCGCAGCTACCCCATCGATGGCCCAACCTTGGCGTTGGAGCGCGATGGCGGAACTTGAGAGGGCTTGGGGGAGTTTGCTGGTGCCTGGCGGTTCTGGTGGCCGGGCTTACAGAGGTTTTCCAGGTTCCTGGCGGAGAGTTCTCGGGCTGGGGAGGGTTGCCGGCGTAGCCGGGAGGGTTGTCGGATTCCTGGTGGAACTTTTGCGGGTCCGGGAGGTTTTTCGTCGTGGAGCACGAAAATCCTCCCGGACCTGGAAATCCTCCACCGAAAACACGGACAAACCCCCCGGACGCGAAGACCCTGGAGCGCCGAGTGCCCGGGACGCGCACCCGGCACCCGCCAGGGCAGGCAACCCGGACAGGCGCCAGCGCCGTAGCCCGAGCCCCGTCCCGGCGCCGTAGCCTGAGCCCCGCCGCTGGCGCCGTAGCCTGAGCCCCGTCCCGGCGGGCGCCGTAGCCCGAGCCCCGTCCCGGCGGGCGCCGTAGCCTGAGCTGCCCCCGGCGCCGTAGCGTCCCGGTGTCCGGCCGCCTCGCCTGGACGTGCGGTTGCGCAGACCTCCTGCCCTCGGGCTCCAGCGGCCCAGGCCGCTATTTCGGATAAATGGATCTTGTCTGGCCTGGCTTTGACCGCGCTGAGCAGATTTTTTGGCCGAAGCGGGATGATTTTGCTTTATCGGGTGACATACCGCTCGGCATGACGCGCGCAGCGAGATCGGAGCACCGTCCGTGAACAAGCGAATATCGATCAGTCTCGTCGGCCTGATCTACATCGTGGTGGGCATTATTGTCGCGGTCAGTCGTCACTACATCACTATTGGCTGGCTGAAGCTGGTTGGTTCAGCGCTGCTGGCGGTATTCCTGTGGTGGTTGCTCCTGCTCGGGGTGAACCTCCACCTGCATTAGTGCCTTCGATGCCGGCATGGGCCTCAGGAGCTACCCCGGTATGGGGCGCGCTCGGTGCCGGCGGCAGGATTGCGTCGTGGCTGCGGTCAAGCCGCGGCGCGTTCTGCTGTGCTGGCTATTGCGATGGAGATGCCGTTCGAATGCATGTCGGATTGCAGGTTCCTGACTTCACCTGGCCCGGTGGCCGCGCCAGGTGCGCTGGAGATCATCGGCGATCGGGTGATTCCCGCGGTAGCGGAAATGTGACCAGCCAGGTTCAGCTAGCCCGGTGACCAGCCGGTCCAGTGGTCGACTCTAATGACGATCACCGGGCCTGCTGGCCGCTGCCTGGCGTACTGCGAATACCGGGCGACGAGCAGATCGATGGGCCTGGACATGGCAGCCTCATCGTCGATGATCGATGCGTGACCGTCAGCTCGCACCCACCACAGTGCCGACCAGTCCTCGTTATAGTGATCGGCCAGCAGGGCGACGCGCGGATTGGCCCGGATGTTCCGCAGCCGCTTGAGGTTGGCCGTCGTCTTCGGCTTGTGGTCCACCGCGGTATAGATGAGGTCGCCGTCCATCGCGAAAGTACACGGTACGAGGTGCGGCCTTCCCTGCGCGGACACCGATGCAAGCCGCACGACCCGCGCGGACCCGAAAAGCCGTCGAGCCGCACTGCTGTCCGTCGCCCTCACCCTTCTGTCTACTACCCCGCAGCAAACCTTTCACTAGTTCACTGCGACTCCCAGAAAATCATGGCAAGTAGCTTGAACTGGTGAAAGGTGAAGGAGCGACAACTGGGACGGCGGGGGACCGGGCCGGGCGGGGTCGGTTGGGGATGGCGCGACGGCCGGGACGCCTGGTGACGGCGGCGGCGGAGGGCTGGGGACGACCGGGCGGCGGATGGTTGGGGTGGCGGGGCGCTGAGGCAGCGGGCGGGTATGCGACACGCCGCCCGCATGGCAATGGTGAGGAAAGACGGTCTCGCCCGGCATGATGAATAGTCGCAGCAAGATCGCTGAGGAGCACGCAACGACTATCGACTGCTAATGGTGCGCCGATGAGACTGATCCATACCTCGGACTGGCATCTCGGGCGAACCCTGCACGGCGCGGACTTGCTCGCCTATCAGGCCGCGTTCCTCGACTGGCTGCTCGCCGAGTCCGTCCGCCAGGACATCGACGCTGTCGTCGTGGCCGGTGACATCTACGACCGGGCCGTACCGCCTCCCGATGCCGTCACGGTGCTTGACCGCGCGCTGCGCGGGTTCGCCGGCGCGCGCATCCCCGTGCTGCTGACCAGCGGGAACCACGACTCCGCCATCAGGCTGGGGTTCGGCTCGAGCCTGACCGAGCTCGCCGGGATCCACTTCCGTACCAGCCTGGCCGATCTAGCCCGTCCGATCGTGCTCGCCGACAGCCATGGCGAGGTCGCCATCTACGGCATTCCCTACCTGCTGCCCGACGCCGTCGCCGACGATTTGCACGCGGATCGCTCGCACGGCTCCGTCCTGGCCGCCGCCGCGGACTTGATCCGGGCCGATGCGTCCGCGCGCGGAATCGGGCGGGTCGTGGTGGCGGCGCATGCCTTCGTCACGGGTGCTTCGACTTCTGATTCTGAAAGGGACATCCGGGTTGGCGGGATCGGCGACACCCCGGCGTCGGCTTTCGCTGGTCTGAGTTACGTCGCACTCGGGCACCTGCACGGCCAGCAGAATGTCGTCGCCCCGGATGACCGCAGCCATCTCAGGTACAGCGGCTCGCCGCTGGCTTTCTCTTTTTCCGAGCGTCACCAGCACAAGTCGGTGACCCTCGCCGAGATCGACTCGGCGGGAGCGGTCACCACGACCTTGCTGCCCGCGCCGGTGCCTCGCAAGCTACGGCAGGTCAGCGGCAAGCTCGATGATCTGCTCGCGACCGATGACCCCGATCTTGCCGGCGCCTGGGTCAAGGTCGTGCTGACCGACACCGTCCGGCCTGCCGCACCGATGGAGCGGCTGCGCGAACGCTGGCCGCACACGCTCGTGGTGGATTTCGTCCCCGAGGGAGAGCCGGTCAGCGCCGAGGCCGACCTCCGGCGGGTCGCGCGGATCGCCGATCCAGTCGAGATCTGCGCGATGTTCGTCGAGTTCACCAGCGGCGGGCGGCCCGACGCTGAGCAGCAGGCCGTGCTGGCGGACGTCATCTCGGCCGTGCGAAGCGCAGAAGACGGCGCGCTCGATGCCGCGGGAACTCGGGCGGCGGCGGCGGCCTGAATGCGGCTGCACAGCCTGGAACTGCAGGCATTCGGGCCGTACGCCAGGGCGCAGCAGATCGATTTCGACCAGCTCACCCGCGGCGGGCTGTTCTTGCTTGAAGGTCCGACTGGCGCCGGGAAGTCGACCATTCTCGACGCCATTACGTTCGCGCTGTACGGAAGGCTGGCCGGGGCGGAGTCGGCCAACGACCGGCTTCACTCGGACTTCGCCGGCCCGGAGACTGAGCCGCGGGTACGGCTCGAGTTCTCCATTGACGGGGTGCGGTACCTGCTGACCAGGGTGCCCGAGCATCAGCGGCTGAAGCGGCGCGGCCCCGGCACCACGACCGAGCCCATGCGCGTCCACCTGCAGCGCAGGCAAGATGGACGCTGGGTCAGCTTGTCGAGCAGCAAAGCCGAGGTCGGCGAGGCGATCACTACGGCGGTCGGGCTCAATCTGGCTCAGTTCACCCAGGTCATGTTGCTGCCGCAGGGTGAGTTCGCACGGTTCCTGCGTTCAGATGACGACACGCGGCGGGCGCTGCTCACCAAGCTGTTCGGTACCCAGCTCTATGACGCGATCACCGTCGAACTCGACCGGCGCAGGGCTGAGGCGATCCGGGCGCGCCAGCGGGCCGATGCCGAGGTGAGCATGGCGGTCTCGGTCGCCGCCGAGGCGGCGGGCCTGGACGCCGACGCACGAGGAGAGCTGCTGGTCCTGGGGTCGGCCGACCGCGCCATCCGCCTCAAGCAGGCAGATGACGACCTAGCCGCGCGAGTGGCCATCACCGAGATCGCGCTCGAGCTGGCAGCCGAACAGGTAGCCAAGGCCCAGGCCGCCGAGCAGGCGGCCACGGTCAAGGCCGCCTTGCTCGCCCGGCTCGTGGAGGCGCGGGCAAAGCTGGACGAGCACGAAGCCACCAGGCATCGTCACGAAGAGCTCGCAGCCGTGCTCGACGCCGCCCGCCGGGCCGAGCCGGTCAGGCCGCTCGCCGCCGTTCTCGGTAAAGCTGAACGCTCCGCCTCGGCCGCGAGGCGAAAGCTGCGGGAGATGCTCGGGGATGCCGAGACGCTGGCTGCGCTCGCTGGTGACGTGCTGGCTGGTGACGTGCTGGCTGGTGAGGTGCTGGCCGGCGAGGGCACCGACAGCGTGGCCGCTGGGAAGGCAGCCGCGCTGATGCAGGCCCGTGCCCAGGCCGGCCAGGAGGAGGCGGCCAGCCTGAGAGATCTTGTTCAAGCTGAATCGGCGCTGGCGGAGCAGGAGATCGAAGCCGCCGGGCTGCGGCTGGCCGCTGAGCAGGCGGCGGGACGAGTCGGGAAACTTCTTGAAGCCCGGCGCGACCTGCCCGGGCGGATCGCGGAGGTCGAGGTCCGGCTCGGCGAGACGCGCTCGGCGGCCGCCGCGCTGGATGCGGCTCGGCAACAGCGGGCTGAACTCGACCGGCTTGCCGGTGCCGCGCGCCAGCTGGCAGCGCTCAGCCGGCCGCTTGAGGCCAGCGCGGCTGCGCTCCAGACGGCGGTGAAGGCGCATCAGCGGGCAGTCGATGAACATCAGCAGGCGATGGACGCAAGGCTCGCGGGCATCGCCGCTGAACTCGCGGCCAGCCTGGCCGACGGTGCCGCCTGTCCCGTGTGCGGGTCGGCCGAGCATCCGAGGCCGGCGCAAGCGGGGACCGAGCCGGTGTCCGCCGAACAGGTACAGGCCGCGCGACTGGGCCGGGAGGCAGCCGAGGCCGCGCGGGCGCGCGCCGAGCGGAAGCACGCGGAGGTCGATCGCGAGGTGGCCGGGCTCAGGGCTGTCGTTGGGCAGCGGACTCTGGCCGAGCTGACGGTCGCGGCCGGTGAGGTGAACGAGCAGGTAACGGCCGCCATGGCGGCCTGCGCCGAGGTCGAGCGACTGGACGGGGAACTGGCCGGCAAGCGGGCCGAGTTCGGGCGGCTTGGCGATCAGCTGGTCGCGGCGGCAGCCAGGCAGGCAGCGGCCGCCGGGGAAGCCGAGCGGGCGGAGGCGGACCTGGCTGAGTTGCGGATTACCGTCGGCAAGGCCGCGTCTCCCTACCCGTCGGTGTCCGCCAGGCACGCGGCGCTGGAAGCCGATGCCGCTCGGGATCGGTCACTGGCAGCCGCGCTGAGAGATCTCGCTGGCGCGCTTGAAGGTGTCGAACGGGCTCGCCGGGTGGCCGAAGACGAGGCGCTGGCCAGCGGTTTCGGACCGGGCTGGATGGCCGTGGGCGCAGGCGATGCAAAGTTGCGGCTAGATCTTGGCGACGGCGCAGAGGCCCTCGGGCAGGCGAGGGCTGCCGTTCGGACCCCGGCGGAGCAGGCCAGGCTGAGCGATCAGGCCGAGGCATGGACGCGGACGCTCGCCGAGCTGAGGTCGGCCGCGGGCGCGCCTCCGCTGGCCGGGCTTGAGCTTTCCGATGCTCCGGCGGCCAGCGAAGCGGCGCGGCTGGCTGTTGCTGCCCTGTGCCTGGCGCGCGAAGCCGAGCAGGAAACCCGTTCGGCCCGTGACGGGCACGTGGCCCGCGCCGACCGCTTGCGGCGGCGGCTGGCCGAGGTCCGCGCGGCCGAGAGCGCCGCGCAGGAGCTCGCCGCGCGCACCGCGCCTGCGATTTACCTGGCCGGGCTGGCCAAGGGCATGGACGGGCACCGCCGGGTCGCGCTGACCACCTATGTGCTTCGGCATTGGTTCGAGCAGGTGGTGGCCGCGGCCAACGTGCGGCTCGCCGCGATGTCCTCGGGCCGGTACGAGCTGCGGCGCCGCGACGAGAGCGAGTCCAGGCGGCAGCGCGCCGGGCTGACCTTGTCGGTCATCGACAGGTACACCGGCGAGGAACGCAGCCCGAGGTCGCTGTCGGGAGGCGAGACCTTCTACACCTCGCTCGCGCTCGCTCTCGGCCTGGCCGACGTCGTGAAGGCCGAGGCGGGCGGCGTCGACCTGCAGACCTTGTTCATCGATGAGGGGTTCGGCTCGCTTGATGAGCACACGCTCGACCAGGTACTCGGCGTCATCGATGAATTGCGCGACAGCGGAAGGGCGGTCGGCATCGTGAGCCATGTCACTGACCTCAAGGACCGCGTAACCGAACGGCTCGAGGTACGCCGCCTTCCGGACGGCTCATCGCAGGCCACGGTGGTCGCCTGAGCGCGGGCCCGCCGGCCGGCGGGCGGTGCTGCGGGCGAGGGCCGCGCACACGGCGGGCGCCTGGTCCTCCGCGCCCGGGATCTTCCCCGCCCGGTCCTTCCCGGTACTCCGCGCCTGGTCCTTCCCGGGAGGTCCGCCCCACCCGATAGGGTGCTGGCGTGCTGTCACTCGTCTTGCCCAAGGGCTCTTTGGAGCGCGCCACCCTTGACCTTTTCGACGCCGCTGACCTGACGGTGCGGCGCGGGTCTGAGCGCGACTACCATGCGTCGATCGAGGACCCGAGGATCGACCGGGTGCGGTTCTTGCGGCCGCAGGAGATTCCGACCTATGTCACCGAGGGCCTGTTCGACATCGGCATTACGGGCCGGGACTGGATCACCGAAACCGGGGCCGACGTCGCCTCCCTAGGCGAACTCGCGTACTCGAAGGCGACGAGCGATCCTGTCCGCGTCGTGCTGGCCGTCCCGATCAGCTCAAGCTGGCAATCGATCGATGACTTGCCGGAGGGGATCAGGATCTCGACTGAATTCCCCGCGTTGACCGGGCGGTTTCTCGCTCATCACGGGATCAAGGCCGTGGTCACGCCGTCGTACGGCGCGACCGAGGCCAAGGTGCCTGACATCGTCGATGCGATCGTCGATCTCACCGAGACCGGATCTTCGCTCCGCCGTAACGGGCTGCGCATCCTGCACACGTTGCTCATCAGTTACACCGAACTGATCGCGAATCAGGAATCCTACGCCGACGCGGCGAAGCGAGCCGCCATGGAAGACGTCGTGCTGCTGCTGCGCGGCGCGATCCTGGCCCGCGGCAACGTGCTGGTGAAGCTGAACGTATCCGCCGCGCAGCTAGGCGTGATCGCCGACATGCTCCCTGCGATGTCATCGCCCACGATCACCTCGCTGGCCCGTGGCGATATGCACGCGGTGGAAGCGGTCGTACCCAAGCAAGGCGTTAACACGCTCATACCCGCTCTGCGCGCGGCCGGCGCGCGCGACATCCTGGAACTCCCTATCTCCAAGATCATCGAGTAGCCACAGCAGGGTCGCTGAAGGCATGCCGACAGTAACCTCACCTTGCTTGCTGTAAGGTCAGCGCCTTCTGGCCGCGGCGCCTTCTGGCACGCGGTGCCTTCTGGCACGCGGTGCCTTCTGGCCCGCGGCGCCTTCTGGCCCGCGGTGCTGTCTGGCCCGCAATGAACCAGCGTCCGCGCTCGGGGCAAGCTTTCAGCCCGAACGCCGGGCTCGGGCACCGCTAAGCCGGTGGCTTGGTGATCGAGCCGGGCGGGGGGATCTCACCTGGGCCGGTGACGTCGCATTTCAGGGTCGAGACCGGGTGGGCGGTGAGCAGTGGCCTGGCTAGCTCAGGCGGCTTGGCGAACGCTGGCTTGCTCAGCTCGAGCATGTCGAGCATCGCGTTGGCGTTGGCGTCACGGTAGGTCATTGCCGGGAGGTTCCACTTGGCCTCGACCAGCGCGCACACGCTGGTGTGGTCGAAGACCTGATGCGAGACGTAGTTCGGCCTGGCGAACGGCGAGACGACTGCGCACGGCACCCTGAACCCGTACCTGGTGAACCCGTCGTACTTCGACTGACCTTTCGGCACGTCGGGCGCGATGTCGTCAGGCGCGATCGCGCGGGGCGGCGGCACGTGGTCGTAGTAGCCGCCGTGCTCGTCATAGGTCCAGATCAGCAGCGTGCGGGGCCAGCCGGGCCCGCGCATCACCGCGTCGATGACCCGGGCCGCGAAATGCTCGCCTGCGGCGATGTTCTGCGGGTCCTCTTCAGAGTCGGCGACGAAATCGGGGTCGACCAGGGAAAAGCCGGGGAGCTTGCCGTTCGCCGCGTCCGAGAAGAAGTGCCTGATCTTGACGACCTTGTGCCCTGCGTTCGCGAGGTAGAGCTTCGGGTACAGGGCGGTCGTCGGGACCGTTGAGTAATAGTTTTTCCAGCTCACGCCGACGTCATCCAGCCGGTCGAAGATGGTCCCGTTCTTCGGGTAAGCGGCTGGATCGGGCACGCTGTCATTCACCATGCCGAGCGAGGTGGCCGAGATCAGGAACCGCCGGTTCGGAAAGGTCTGGCCTAGCAGCGAACAGAAGTACCGGTCGGCGATGGGGAAAACCCGGGCGAGCGAGTAGTAGAACGGCTGGTCCGCCCACTGCCAGTAGCCCATGGCCACAGGGCCGCTGGCGGATTTGACGAATCCGTCGTTTCGGCCCGTCGCGAACGAAAAGTGGCTGTCCTTCCAAGTCTGGCTTGGCTTGCCGGACATCTGGCAGGTAGTCGGCATCCGGAAAGCGTGCTGCAGATCGCCGTTGGCGTACGGATTGGTGGCCGTAGGCTTCCCGTGCGCGCCAATCCTGAAGCCGTCGGCGCCGGGCCGGTTGAGCATCCCGAGTTTGTTGTCGTAGGAGTGGTTCTCCATCATCAGGACGACGATGTGGTCGATCTTCGGAATGGTGTCCGTGCCGGGAGCGAGGTTCGGATAGGGAAGCGACCCAGGTTTGCGCAGGTGACTGCGTGCGTGCTGATCTAGCTCCTGTCCGGTGCCCAAGTCGCCTGGTGGCCGCCAGCCTCCGACGCCGACCGCGGCTCCCGCGATGAGCCCTGCCTTGAGCAATCCGCGCCTGCTGGTGTTCGGATCGATATCGGCGCCACCGCTGACCGGAATGTCCTGCTGATCAGCCACGAATGCCTCCAGCTGACGACACCACCTTCAGCTAGAAAGCATGCCGAGAGTGGACCAGCCATGTACAGGACATGAAAGTGAAACCTTTCCGCTGTTCGGCTGGCGGCCGCCCAGCGGCCGAGCGGCGGACGCGGAACCCCGGGAGTTCAGGGCCGGGGACCTGAGCTCCGAGCGCGGGCTAGTGGCTGGCCGGTCAGGGGAGGCGAGCGGCTAGGCTTGCTGAGTGCTCACGAAGGTCGATCTGCGCGGAAAAGACGTAGCTGGGGTCGGCGGGCTGCGGCTGGCCGCGATGTTGCCGCGCGCCGCGCTTGACGTCGCTGCCGCCGTCGAAGTTGTCCGGCCGGTCTGCGAGGACGTACGCAAGCGGGGAGCGGCGGCGGTACGTGCGCATACGGCCAGGTTCGACGGGGTCGACCTGCCGACGACAAGGGTGCCGCGCGAGGCGCTGACCGCGGCGCTGGCCGGTCTGGAACCCGCCGTGCGCGCGGCGCTGAGCGAGGTGATCAGGCGGGCGAGGCTGGTGCACGAGGCCCAGCTGCCGGAGCGCACGGTGACCAGGGTCGCCGACGGCAGTACAGTCACCGAACGCTACGCGCCGGTCGCCAGGGCAGGCGTCTACGTCCCTGGCGGCCTGGTGGCCTATCCGTCCTCGGTCGTCATGAATGTCGTGCCCGCGCAGGTTGCGGGGGTGGCGGAGATCGCGGTCGCCTCACCGCCTTCCGGCGGCCGGCCCGGCAGCGCGGAGAGCGCACCGGGCTCTGGCGGGCACCAGGGTGCCTTGCCGCACCCCGCGATCCTGGCCGCGTGCGAACTGCTGGGAGTGACCGAGGTGCACGCGGCCGGCGGCGCGCAGGCGATCGCGATGCTTGGCTACGGCACCGAGGACTGCGCGCCGGCTGACACGATCACCGGGCCAGGGAACGTGTATGTCGCGGCGGCGAAACGGCTGCTACACGGCACTGTCAGCACCGACGCCGAAGCCGGCCCGACCGAGATCGCGATCGTGGCTGACGAGACCGCCGAGCCGGTGTTCGTTGCCGCGGACCTGATCGCGCAGGCCGAGCACGACCCGCTCGCGGCCTGCCTGCTGATCACTACCGATGCCGGCCTTGCCGAGCGGGTCGACGCCGAACTCGCGAGGCAGCTCGAGACAGCGAGGCACGCGGGCCGGATCAAGGAGGCCCTGAGCGGCCAGTCGGCCTGCGTGCTCGTCGGCGACCTGGCCGGCGCCCTGGCGGTCGCCGATGCCTGGGCTCCCGAGCACCTGGAGATCCAGGCCAGGGACGCTGCTTCGCTCGCCGAACGTGTCCGCAACGCCGGAGCGATCTTCGTCGGGCCGTACGCGCCCGTCTCGCTCGGCGACTATCTGGCAGGCTCCAACCACGTGCTGCCGACCGGCGGGACCGCGCGGCACTCAGGCGGCCTGTCGGTTCTGACTTTCCTGCGCGGCATTCACGTCGTGGAGTGCACTCGGCCCGCCCTCGGATGCGTCGCCGGGCACATCGGCGCGCTCGGCGGGGCCGAGGACCTGGCGGCTCACGTCAACGCGGTCAGGGTAAGGATCTCGCGCGCGGCCGCGGAGGACACGCTGCCCGCGATTCACGCAGAGCCCGCGATTCACGCAGAGCCCGCGATACATGCAGAGCCCGCGATACATGCAGAGGGAGCCGGAGTGACAGCCCAGATGCAAGGCGATCCAGAGAGTGCGATCACCTCAGGGCCGCCGCCGCTGCGCACGGACCTCCTGGGCCGGACTCCCTACGGCGCGCCGCAGGTCAACGCCAGGGCCAGGCTTAACACCAACGAGAACCCGTACCCGCCCTCACCGGCACTGGTGACCGCGATCAGCGCCGCCGCGACAGTCGCGGCCACGAGCCTGAACAGGTACCCGGACCGCGACGCGGTCGCCCTGCGCCAGGATCTGGCCGCCTATCTCGGTCACGGCCTGACAGCCGGGCAAGTCTGGGCCGCCAACGGGTCGAACGAGATCATCCAGCAGGTGTTCCAGGCCTATGGCGGGCCTGGGCGCAGCGCGCTCGGCTTCGAGCCGTCCTACTCCATGCATCCGATCATCGCCAAGACGACGAGCACCGAGTGGCTGCCGGCCGCGCGCGCCGACGACTTCGGCGTCGACGCCGAACGGGCGACGGCGGCGGTGGCGGAGCTCAACCCCGACCTGGTGTTCCTCACCTCGCCGAACAACCCGACTGGCACGGCGATGTCGCTCGACGTCATCGAAGAGGTCTGCAAGATCGCCCCTGGCGTCGTCGTGGTTGACGAGGCCTACGCCGAGTTCGCCAGGAACCCTGACGCCACCGCGCTTAACCTGCTGCCGCGCTACCCGGGGCTGATCGTCATCCGCACGATGTCGAAGGCCTTTGCTATGGCGGGCGCCCGCATCGGCTACCTGGCCGCGGACCGCGCCATCGTGGACGGACTGCAAGTCGTGCGGCTGCCCTACCACATGTCAGCGATAACCCAGGCGGTCGCGCGAGCCGCGCTCGCGCACACCGAAGAGCTGCTGGCCAACGTCGCCGTGATCAGCCAGGCTCGCGACGAGCTCGTCAGCTGGCTGCGCGGCCGCTCGCTCAAGGCCGCCGACTCGGATACGAACTTCGTGCTCTTCGGCACGTTCGGTGACCGGCACGCGATCTGGCAGGCCCTGCTCGATCGCGGCGTGCTGATCAGGGAGGTAGGCCCGGCCGGCTGGCTGCGCGTCACCATCGGCACCGACGAGGAACTAACGGCCTTCCGCGAGGCACTCGACGCGGTTCTAGCGTAATGAACGAACGGCGAGCAAGCGTCAGGCGCGCGACCAAGGAGACCCAGGTCGAGGTTGACCTCAGCCTGGACGGCACGGGCGCGACCGAGGTCGGGACCGGGGTGCCGTTCTTTGACCACATGCTGAGCCAGCTCGGCAAGCACGGCTCACTGAATCTGCGCGTCAAAACAGCCGGCGACACCGAGATCGACGCGCATCACACCGTGGAGGACACCGCGATCACGCTGGGCGAGGCGCTGCGCGAGGCGCTCGGCGACAAGGCGGGCATCACCAGGTTCGGGGACGCGCTCATACCGCTGGACGAGACCCTCGTCAGGGCGGCAGTTGACCTCGCCGGGCGCCCCTATGTCGTGCATTCCGAGCCAGCAGGCCTGGCACCGCTGATCGGCACCTATGACACGACGCTGACCAGGCACTTCTTCGAGTCCCTTAGCGCGAGCGCCGCAATCTGCGTGCACGTCGCCGTGCTTTACGGCCGCAATCCGCATCACATCGTGGAAGCCCAGTTCAAGGCCTTCGCGCGGGCTTTGCGCACCGCGGCCGCAGCCGATGCGCGCGGCTTCGGCGTCCCGAGTACCAAGGGCGTCCTGTGAGCCTGGGCAAGCCGCGCATTGCCGTGCTCGACTACGGTTCGGGTAACCTCCGTTCAGCCATGCGGGCTTTGCAACGGGCCGGAGCCGACACGGTGGTGACCGCCGACGCCCGGATCGCGCTGAATTCTGAAGGGCTAGTGGTCCCAGGCGTGGGCGCGTTCGCGGCCTGCATGGCCGGCCTGCGCGCCGTCGGGGGCTGCGACGTCATCGCCTCGCGGCTCGCGGCCCGCAGGCCGGTGCTCGGCATCTGCGTCGGCATGCAGGTGCTGTTCGCGCAGGGACGCGAGCACGGCGAGGTGACGCGGGGCTGCGGTGCGTGGCCTGGAGTGGTCGGCCGGCTCGACGCGCCCGTACTGCCGCACATGGGCTGGAACACGCTCTGCACCTCGCCAGGTACCAGGCTGCTAGCGGGCATCGGGGCTGACCAGCGGTTCTACTTCGTGCACTCTTACGCCGTGACCGCCTGGCCGGCCTGCTCGGACGCGCTGGTCACCTGGGCGACGCACGGCCAGCGGTTCGTCGCGGCAGTCGAAGACGGTCCGCTGTGCGCGACCCAGTTCCACCCGGAAAAGTCCGGCGACGCCGGTGCCGCACTGCTCGCCAACTGGCTGGAGATGATCAGGTGACCGCCCGCCTCACGCTGCTGCCCGCCGTCGACGTGGCCGGCGGCCAGGCCGTCCGCCTCGTCCAGGGCGCCGCGGGAACGGAGACTTCGTACGGCGACCCCATCGACGCGGCGCTTGCGTGGCAGCGGGCCGGGGCGGAATGGCTGCATCTGGTCGACCTCGACGCCGCTTTCGGGCGGGGAACGAATGGTGACCTGCTGGCAGCTGTCATCAAGTGCGTGGACGTAGCGGTCGAACTCTCCGGCGGTATCCGCGACGACGAGTCTTTGCGGCGGGCGCTGGCTACCGGTTGCCAGCGGGTCATCATCGGCACCGCCGCGCTGGAGCGCCCTGACTGGGTCAGCGCGGTCGTGGCGGAGTACGGGCCCAAGATCGCCGTCGGCCTCGACGTGCGGGGGACGCGGCTCGCCGCCCGGGGCTGGACCACGCTCGGCGGCGAGTGGCGCGAGGTGCTGGCGCGGCTGGAGGCGGACGGCTGCCAGGGTTACGTGGTGACCGACGTGGCCAGGGACGGCATGCTGAACGGCCCGAACCTTGACCTGCTCGCTGCCGTCTGCTCGCTCACCGGACAGCCGGTGATCGCCAGCGGCGGCGTGTCGTCGCTCGATGACCTGCGGGCTATCGCTGGCCTGGTGCCTTCAGGGGTGACCGGCGCGATCGTCGGCAAGGCGCTGTATGCCGGGAAGTTCACGCTAAAGGACGCGCTGAGCGCTGTGGCGGCATGATGGGCGCTGGCCTGACCGAGCTGGCGGTGCGGGTCATTCCCTGCCTGGATGTCGATGCCGGGCGGGTGGTGAAGGGCGTCAACTTCCGCGGCTTGCGCGACGCGGGCGACCCGGTCGAACTGGCTGCCGCTTATGATGGCGACGGTGCGGACGAGCTGGTATTCCTCGACATCACGGCGTCGGCGCAGGGCCGCGAGACCATGTACGAAGTGCTGGAGCGCGCGGCCGGCCAGGTATTCATACCGCTTACCGTCGGGGGCGGTATCCGGTCGGCTGACGACGTGGACCGGCTGCTGCGAGCCGGCGCCGACAAGGTCGCGATGAACACCGCCGCGATCGCGCGGCCTTCCCTGGTTACCGAGGTGAGCAGCCGGTTCGGAGCGCAGTGCGTGGTGGTGTCGGTCGACGCGCGCCGGGGCGGATCAGGTTCGTCGCGCTTCGAGGTGACCACGCACGGCGGGCGGCGCGGCACTGGCATCGACGCGGTTGCGTGGGCTGCGCGGGCTGCTGAGCTGGGAGCCGGAGAGATCCTGCTGAACTCGATGGACGCCGATGGCACGAAGGCCGGGTTCGATCTGCCGATGATCGCGGCGGTACGAGCCGTCGTTGACGTACCGGTGGTGGCGAGCGGCGGAGCTGGCCGGGCGTCGGATTTCCCCGCCGCCGTAGCCGCCGGCGCCGACGCGGTGCTGGCCGCGAGCCTGTTCCACTTCGGCGAACTTGGGATCGGCGAGGTCAAGGAGTCCTTGCGAGCCGCGGGCCACCGGGTACGCCTTCTGCACCAGGGAGGATCATGACTCGTCGGATGCCGGGCCTTGACCCGGAGATCGCGGCCAGGCTCAAGCGGGACCCGGCCGGGCTGTTTCCCGCGATCGCGCAGCAGCACGACACGGGTGAAGTGCTGATGCTCGGCTACATGGATGACGAGGCACTGCACCGTACGCTGACCACCGGGCGTTGCACCTACTGGTCGCGCAGCCGCCAGGAGTACTGGGTCAAGGGCGAGACGTCCGGGCACCTGCAGGTCGTGAAGTCGGTAGCGCTCGATTGCGATGGCGACACGGTGCTGGTCAGGGTCGACCAGCTGGGCGGGGCTTGTCATACGGGTGACCGGACGTGCTTCGACGCCGACGTGCTGCTCGCCGCCGAGTAGCCGCTACATACTGGCTACACAGCGTGACCATCAGGTCTGCATGTGACTTGGGTTTCATGCGGAGATGGCGCAGTGCAGCACGCCGGCCGGGGCAGGCACGCCATCCCTCTGCCGCAGGCCCCATCGGTGCCGGCCAGCCCTCGGGTGCCGGCCAGCCAGCGGCCGGTCAATTTGCAACCGGGCCGGATAGGGGATGGCCAAGCCGGTTGTCTTCGGGATCGGCAAACTGGGACTGCGACTAGCGGTCGCCTTCCTCGGTGTCGCTCTGGCTGCCATCATCATCTTGTCGTGGCTCACCGAAGTGGGCGCGGGCAACGACATCAACGACCTGGCCATGGACCAGGAGCGCGCGCTGAGCAAATCGGTAGCCGCGGCGGCCAGCTCCATCTACGCGCAGCCGCCGGCTGGCTGGCCCCAGGGAGAGGCCTTGAAACCGGTGCTCGACGTGGTGATGCGGGAGGGCGCCGCTGCCGAGGTGCGGGATCTGCCTGGCCATGTTATCCAGCGAACGCCCGGGTTCCTCCATTTTGACCGGGATCATGAATTCACGACCCCGGTCACCGTGCACGGCCGCAGCGTCGGCGAGGTCTCGGTGCGCTTCGGTGACGGGGGCCTGGGCTCTGTGGTCAGCACGTTCGAGAGCGAGCGGTTGCGGGCCAGCCTCGGCGCCGCCGGCATCGTCGCCCTGATCGCGCTGGTGGTGTCGCTGCTCATTTCCCGGCAGATCACCCTGCCGCTTGAACGCGTGCTCGCGGCCATCCGCGCCCGCGGCGAAGGTGACAGATCGATGCGAATAGGTGACGTCAAGGGCGCTGGCGTCGTCCACGAACTCTCGGTGGCGCTTAACGAGTCGAGCGACGCCATCGACGAGCGTGACCGGCTGCAAAGGAACCTGGTCGCGAACATCGCGCACGAACTGCGCACCCCCGTCGCGATCTTGCAGGCCAGCCACGAGGCCATGCTCGATGGCGTTACCCAGCCGACCACGGAGAACCTGTGGTCGCTGCGCGACGAGGTGCTGCGGCTGGCGCGCATGATCGAGGACTTGCAGCGCCTGGCCGCGGCCGAAGCCGCCGCGCTGCAGCTCAAGCTGGTGCCCCGGAACCTGGCGGCGATCGCCGAAGACGCGACGTCGAGCCTGCGTGACTCGTTCGGCACGGCCGGCATCAGCCTGGACACCAGGCTCAGCACGGTGTGGGTGCGGTGTGATCCGGACCGGATGCGCGAGGTGATCGTCAACTTGCTGACCAACGCGCTCAAATTCACCCCGGCCGACGGCGCGGTCATGCTCGAAACCGGCACGGGCGGGCGCGGCCTGGGCAAGCTGACCGTCAGCGATACCGGCATCGGGATTCCTGCCGACGAACTGCCCCGGGTGACAGAACGCTTCTTCCGCGGCCAGCGATCCGCCCAGATGGCGACCGGCAGCGGGATCGGCCTGACGATCGTCGCCGAGCTGATGCGGGCGCAGCACGGCCGCTTCACGATCACTAGCGAGCAGGGGAAGGGCACGGTGGCCACGATCATGGTCCCGCTCGGGAAGAAACCGTCAGGCCATGCCCGGCACCTGCCCGAACGGTCGGAGAGCGGGACGGCCGCCGGATGCGGCGGCGAAACCGGCGTTGCGGCAAGGCAACGGCAAGGGTCGGCCGCTTGGAGCTAACGGGCCTTGGGCATGATCAGCGCATCGAGCAGTCGGGCGGCACTGCTCGGTCGATGAGTCCTGGCGACGTGAACGCCGCCAGGACGTCGGAGAGGACCTCGGGTGACGGCAACAGTCCTGCTCGTTGAGGACGAGCGCAAGCTCAGAGACCTGGTGCGGTCCTATCTGGAGCGGGCTGGATTCGCCGTGCTTTCAACCGACTCTGGTGCCGAGGCGATCAACGTCATGGAGACGGCGAAGCCTGATCTGATCGTGCTCGACCTCGGCCTGCCCGACGTGCCAGGCGAGGCGGTGGCAAGGGAGGTTCAGGCCGTCAGCCCCACGCCGATCTTGATGCTTACCGCCAAGACGAGCGAGCAGGATCGCATCGCCGGGCTCGAGCTTGGCGCCGACGACTATGTGACCAAGCCGTTCAGCCCGCGCGAGCTGGTTTTGCGGGTTCAGGCGATCCTGCGGCGCAACGCCCCGGCGGCGACGGACCATGCGGTGAGCAGCTTCGGCGACGGCGCGCTGACCATAGACGAGCCAAGGAGGGTCGTCCGCGTCCGCGCCGCCGAGGTCGAGCTCACGCCCACCGAATGGGGCATCCTGGTCGCGCTGGCGACCGTTCCCGGCCGGGTGTATTCACGGTTCGAGCTGATCAACAGGGTGCGAGGCTACGACTTCGAAGGATACGAGCGGACTATCGACTCGCACGTCAAGAACTTGCGGCGCAAGATCGAGGAAGATCCGGCTAACCCCGCGATCGTGCAAACGGTCCTAGGCGGCGGCTACCGGCTTGGCCTTGCCAGGGATGTCTAGGCGGGCAAGCGGCTGGATCGGGCAGCTAGGCCCGCAACTGACGCTCGCCTTCGTCGGCGTGGCGCTCGCGGCCGTGCTGGCATCAGTCCTGATCGCCGCTGTCACGATCGGGAGTTCGTTCAACCAGCTCGTCAGGAACCGCGAGTCCGATCTGGCCCGGTCGACGGCGCTGGCCACCGCGGTGGCAGTCCGGCGGGCTGGCTGGGCGCACGCCGACCTTCATCCCATCGTCGCGTTTATCGCCCGCAGCGGGGCGGGTGTCCAGGTCCGCGCTGCGGACGGCACGGTCGAGCAGTCCTCGCCGGGCTACAAGACGGTCGCGGCCACCGGGCCCAAGGTCACGGACCCGGTCATATCGGGCGGGCATGAGATCGGGCTGGTCACGCTCGCATTCGACCGCGGGACGTTCGTTCGCGCGATCGCGCTGTTTACCTTGTCCCGGTGGCGGTCCAGGCTGCTCGCCGCCGCCTCAGCGATCCTGATCGCGATCTTGGTCGCGATCCCCTTGTCCCGGGCGATCACCAGGCCGGTCGACCGGCTGACCTGGGCCACGCACGCGCGCAGGCGCGGTGACTCCAATGCGCGGGTCGGCGACGTGCGGGGGCTTGGCAAGCTGCGCGAGCTTTCGAGCGCCTTCGATGAGATGGCCGACGCCGGGGAAGAGCAGGACCAGGTCAGGCGCAACCTGGTGGCGGACGTGGCGCACGAGCTCAGGACGCCGATCGCCGTGCTTCAGGCGGGCCACGAGGCGATGCTCGACGGCCTGACCGAGCCCACCGATGAGCATCTCGGCTCGCTGCGCGACGAGGTACTCAGGCTCGCCAGGATGGCCGACGACCTGCAGCGCCTCGCCTCCGCCGAAGCGGCGGCGCTCCAGCTCACGCTCATCCGCCGGGACCTGGCAGCCGTAGCGGCGACTGCCGCGGCAAGCCTCGTCGACTCTTTTGAGGCCTCGAACGTGACCTTGGTCGAGCGGCTCTCCAGGGTCGAGGTGATGTGCGATCCGCTGCGCATGCACGAGGTCGTGGTGAACCTGCTGACCAACGCCCTGAAGTTCACGCCATCGGGCGGGCAGGTCACGGTCGAGACCGAGCGGGCGCAAGACTCAGGGCGGCTGAGGGTCACCGACACCGGCGTTGGCATCGCGGCCGAGGATCTCCCCCACATCACCGAGCGGTTCTACCGCAGCCAGCGGTCATCGGACATCGCGGGCAGCGGCATCGGCCTCACGATCGTCTCCGAGCTGATCAGGGCGCACCAGGGCACGCTTGAAATCGAGAGCGAGCAAGGACTCGGGACCTCGATCAGCGTGAGCTTGCCGCTGGTCAGCCCGAACTGGCCAGCCGAGCGGAAGCCGCGCGAACCGCGGCCGCCATCCAGGCCAGGATCAAAGCGCCGCCATAAGGGCATCATAGACAGGGGCAAGGAAGCCACCTGAGCAAGCACAAAAGCTGCCAGGCGTATCGCCTGGCAGCTTCAGTGATGCGCTGGCGTGCCCGGATATGCCCCCGCAATATCCGGACAACGCCAACGCCCTAGACGTGGTCGCTCAGCGAGATGGCGGCACCATAAGTGGTCTGCCTGCTCATCCCGTTCCCCCTTGATCGCCCCAACGTCCGAATCACTACACCTGGATATAACTGCCCGGCTGTGACATGACCGCGAACTCCACGTGGAGATGACGTGGAGATCGAAAAGGCCGCGAGCGCGGCGGCAAATCGACACGAAAGTAATATTCAATCCGGGATTTCGGCATCCCGGCATTCTGCGTATGCCGCGCATCCCGGCACCCCTCGCCCGGCCGGGCCAGGGCGGCAGCGGTTATGATCCCTCGGCTTGCGCCAGTTCGGCGTCCAGGTCCCTCGGGCGCATCCGGCGCGGCAGCGCGAACAAGCCCGCGTAGAAGATCAGCAGGATCCCGACCGGATACCACAGGGCGAGGCTGAAGGCCCTGATGAAGCCAGGCGCACGGGCTGAGTGGACGGTCGCGGTGGTCAGCGCGTCGATCCGCGCCGCGCCATGCGAGCCCCCGAGATAGGTGAAAAAGACGATACCGGCAATCGCCACGCCCACGGCCATGCCGAACTCCTGGATTGCGCTGAGCAGCCCTGAGGCTGCTCCGGCGTCCGCGACCGGGACGTCGGTGAGTATAAGGTCGATGATCGGGGCGATCACCACCCCGAAGCCCAGGCCCGCCATGGTCAGCGGCGCGACCATCTGCCATGAGCCGATCGCCTCGCCGTAGTGGCTGACCAGCACCGAGTAGCCGGCGAACCCGGCCGCGTTGGCCAGGGCTCCGGCCATCAGCACGCGCCTGCCGAACCTGGGCGTGAGCGCGGCGGCGGAGAACCCCGAGCCGATCATGGCAGCAACCGCGAACGATACCCCGGTCAGGCCTGCGTGCTCAGGAGTCCAGCCCAGGCCGACCTGCAGGTAGAGAGTCCAGATGAAAAAGAAGCCGGCGAAGGAGACCGCGAAGATCACCAGCAGTGCCATGCCGTAGCTGAACGTCCTGGCCCGGAACAGGCCGAGGGCCACCAGCGGGGATCCGCCGCCCGCCGCCCGCCGCCGCTCGTAGCCGATGAGCACGGCGATCAGCGCCACGGCGCCGCCTAGCATCGCGAACGTCCATGCCGGCCAGCCCAGTGACCGGCCCTCCGTCAGCGGATAGAGCACGAGCAGCGTCGCGGTCAGTGCCAGCGCTGCCCCGATCAGGTCAAGCCTGGGCGGTTCCTGGGACCTGGCGTCGCGGATGACATACCAGCCGGCGATCACCGCCGCGATCCCGATCGGCACGTTGACCAGGAAGACCGGCCGCCACGTCAGCCCGAGCACGTTCCACTGCACGAGCAGCCCGCCGACGATCAGCCCGGCCGCGGAGGCGCAGCCCACGACGGCTCCGAACAGGCCATACGCGCTGGCACGCTCGTTCGCCGGGAAGTTGGCGCGAATGATCGACAGGATCTGCGGCACCATCGTGCCTGCCATGGCCCCCTGCAGCAGCCGGGTACCGATCAGCATGCCGGGACTGACCGCGATGCCGCACAGCGCCGACGCGATCGTAAATCCGGTCATTCCCGCCAGGAAGAGCCGCTTGCGCCCGAAGATGTCGCCCAGCCTTCCGGCAATGATCAGCACCGCGGAAAATCCAAGTGCGTAGCCAGCTACTACCCATTCGGCCTGCGTGTAGCTAGCATGCAAGTCTCGTATGATACTCGGGATCGTCACGTTCACGATCGTCAGGTCGAGTAGGTCCATAAAACCTGCGAAGAGCATGACAGTAAGCGCTAGCCAGCGCTGCGGGTCGGCTAATGACTGCCGTTCGGCGGCCTTTTCGTCGATCATATTATTCGCCTGTCTGCATTTGATTTCCTGTCCGGCGGTCGCATTACACTGGGCCGCATGAAAGCATTAGTACTTTCCGGTGGCTCCGGCACCCGCATGCGGCCCATGACGCATACTTCAGCTAAGCAGCTACTTCCGGTCGGTAACAAGCCGGTACTTTTCCTCGCGCTTGAGTCGATCGCGGCCGCGGGCCTGGCGGACGTCGGGATCGTCATCGGCGATACCGGGCCGCAGGTGATGCGGGCGGTCGGCGACGGGTCTGACTTCGGTCTCAACGTTACCTATCTGCATCAGCCCGAGCCGCTCGGCCTCGCTCACGCTGTCCTGATCGCCAGGGACTGGCTCGGGGACGACGACTTCCTCATGTACCTCGGTGACAACTTCCTGAGCGGCGGCATCACCCGGTTCGTCAGCGATTTCCGGGCTTGCCGGCCCGACGCCCAGGTCATGCTGACGCGCGTTCCCGACCCCAGGAGCTTCGGCGTGGCCGAGCTCGACGGCAGCGGAGCCATCACAGCGCTGGTCGAGAAGCCGCAGGTTCCCAAGAGCGACCTCGCTCTCGCCGGGGTGTACCTCTTTACGCCGGTCATTCACGACGCGGTCAGCAAGATCTGCCCGTCCTGGCGGGGTGAGCTTGAGATCACCGATGCCGTGCAATGGCTCGTTGACGCTGGCTACAAGGTTGGCCACCAGATCGTCACGGGGGAGTGGAAGGATACCGGCAGCGTGACCGACATGCTGGCGGTCAACCGCGTTGTCCTTGACGAACTGACCTCAAGGATCGACGGAGACGTCGACTCGGCCAGCGAGATCCGGGGCCGAGTCGAGATCACGGCCGGGGCCAGAGTCAGGAACTCCACGATCATCGGGCCCGCGATTATCACGTCCGGAGCCGAGATCTCCGGTTCCTACGTGGGCCCGTTTACCTCGATCGGGGAAAACTGCCAGATCAGCCGCAGCGAGATCGAGAGCTCGATCGTGCTTCCTGACACCAGGATCGACGGGGTGCTGCGGGTGGAGAACTCGTTTATCGGCCGCGAGGTCGAGATCACGGCGTCAGCGGCGGCGCCCGGCGTCTATCAGCTCGTTCTCGGTGATCACTGCAGAATGCGGCTTGGCTAGCTTTTCAGCCGCGCGGCAATCGTTCAACTGTCACGCGGATGCGGTTGAACGAGCGCGGCTGGCCGATCATAGAACTGGCCTTCTCAAAGCCGCCGGATCTCTGGCACGGTAGGAAGCCGCAATCCAGCAGAGAAACGGCGGCGTCACCTGCCGTTGTGTACGGAGGTACTGTGAAGATCCTGGTAACCGGTGGCGCCGGTTTTATCGGATCGGAATTCGTGCGATTGAGCCTGAGAGGCGAGCTGCCGTATTCAGCGGACCTCAGGATTACCGTTCTCGATAAGCTAACCTACTCCAGCAACCTGGCGAATCTGATACCGGTCGCAGATTTACCCGGCTACCGGTTCGTCCAGGGCGACACCTGTGACGCCGGCCTTGTCGATGAGGTGCTGGCCGGGCACGACGCGATCGTGCACTTCGCCGCCGAGACTCATGTCGACCGGTCGATCTTGGCCCCTGCCCAGTTCGTGCAGACGAACGTGCTTGGCACTCAGGTGCTGCTCGACGCGGCGCTGCGTCACGGCATCGGCAGATTCGTGCACGTCTCGACCGACGAGGTGTATGGCTCGATCGACGACGGCTCGTGGACCGAGTCGTCGCCTGTCGCGCCCAACATGCCGTACGCCGCCGCCAAGGCGGCATCCGACCTGCTGGCGCTCGCCTATCACCGCACGTTCGGCCTTGACGTGCGCGTCACCAGGTGCACTAACAACTACGGCTGGTACCAGTTCCCCGAGAAGGTCATACCGCTGTTCGTGACCAATTTGCTCGACGGGTTGCGCGTCCCGCTCTACGGCGACGGCGGCAACCGGCGCGACTGGCTTCATGTCTCTGATCATTGCCGGGCGCTGCAGCTTGTGCTGCACCGCGGCCGTGCCGGCGAGGTCTACCACATCGGCGGCGGCACCGAGCTGACCAACTTCGAGCTCACCGGCCGCCTGCTCGATGCCTGCGGTGCCGGGTGGGACATGGTCGAGTTCGTCCGTGACCGGCAGGGTCATGACCGGCGGTACTCGCTCGACATCTCCAAGACCCGTCGCGAACTCGGCTATGAGCCGCAGGTCAACTTCGACGAAGGCCTGGCCATGACCGTGCAGTGGTACCGCGACAACCGTCCATGGTGGGAGCCGCTTCGCCAGCGCGCGGCGCTGACCCGCCCCGATCATTCCCTGGCCCGCCGGTAGGCACGTTTACCTTTCGGAGATTTCCATGAATACAGATCAGGGCACGGTCACGCTCGTGGACGCCTGCCGGGTATGCGGCGAGCGTGACTGGCTCGACGTCATCTCTTTCGGACCGGTGGAGCTGGCGAACGGCTTCCTCGATGCGGACGGTCCTTACCCGCCAGAGCCGACGTACCCGCTTGACGTCGTGGCGTGCCGCAATTGCTGGCTGATGTGCCTGCGCCACGTCGTCGATCCCGAGGTGCTGTTCGCCGACTACGTCTACGTGTCGCAGGCTTCGGCCGGGCTGACCAGGCACATGGGGAACATCGTCGACTGGTGCACGGCCAAGGCCGGGCTTTCGCCCGGTGACCTGGTTGTCGAGCTCGGCAGCAACATCGGCGCCCAGCTCGCGCTGTTCGCCGAGCGCGGCCTGCGAGTGGTCGGCATCGACCCGGCCAGGAATCTCGCCAAGGTCGCGAACGACAACGGGATCGAGACCATCGCTGACTTCTTCGGGCCGGCCGTGTCAGGGCCGATCGCGCGGGAGAAGGGCAAGGCGTCGCTGGTGCTCGGGCGGCAGTGCTTTGCCCACATCAACGACGTGCACAACGTGCTCAACGGCGTGCAGGCCGTCCTGCGCGATGACGGCGTGCTGGTCATCGAGGTCCCGTACCTGGTTGACCTGCTCCAGGACAACCAGTTCGACACGATCTTCCACGAGCATCTGTCCTATTACTCCCTCGGCACGCTGAGCGTCCTCTTCCGTTACCACGGACTGCGCATCATCGATGTCCAGCGGGCGAACGTGCACGGCGGGTCGATCGTGGTATTCGCGTCGCGACCGGCGGACGGACGCGAGCCGGAGCCTGCCGTCGCCGATCTGCTCGCCGCCGAGGAAAGGCTCGGCTTGCGCAGCGAGCGGGCCTACCTGGAATTCGCCGGGCGCACCAGGCGGCTGACGGGCCAGGTGCGGCAACTGGTGCGGGACCTGGTCGCCGACGGCAAGCGGGTGGCCGGCTACGGCGCGCCGTCGAAGGGCTGCACGCTGCTCCAGCTTTGCGGACTCGGAACGGCTGACCTCGAATTCTGCAGCGACACCACGCCAGGAAAACAGGGCAAGGTGCTGCCGGGCACGCACATTCCCGTGTGGTCACCTGAGCGTGCCAGGCAGTCTCCTCCCGACTGCTACCTGCTGCTCGCATGGAATTACGCCGAGGACATCATCCGCAACGAGCAGGCGTTCCTTGACCAGGGCGGGCAGTTCATCGTGCCGATCCCTGAGCCGCGCGTGGTGGGCGCCCGGCAGGCCGCGGTCGCTTCATGACCGCTCGGGCTACCGCCGGAGCTGCGCGGGCATGCGATCGGGCAGCCGCGTCCGGGCACCGGCTCGTTGACCTGCCGCGATATGCCGATCCCAGGGGCAGCCTTGCGGTCATAGAAAGCGGCAGGGAAGTCGGGTTCCTCGCCCGCAGGGTCTACTTCATGTACGGAGCGGGCGCGGGCTCGGCCAGGGGCACGCACGCGCACCGCAAGCTCGAGCAGCTCATCGTGGCCATCCAGGGATCGTTTGACATCACCCTGGACAACGGCCGCGGCGTGTGCGCTCACCGCCTTGATTCTCCTACCCGGGCACTGTACCTGGGCCCGATGGTGTGGCGGAACATGACGAACTTCACCCCTGACTCACTGTGCTTCGTGCTGGCATCTGAGCGCTATGACGACGCCGACTACATCCGTGACTACGACGAATTCGTTCAAGAACTGCGAGGTTAAGGAATGCGAGTACCTTTTCTGGACCTGTCGGCCGGCTACGCGGAGCTTGGCAGCGAGCTGGACGCCGCCTGCCAGAGGGTGGCGGCCTCCGGGTGGTATCTGATGGGAGCCGAGCTTGAGGCGTTCGAGTCCGAGTTCGCGCGCTACTGCGGCGCGCGCTACTGCGCCGGCGTCGGGAGCGGGCTTGACGCCCTGGTTCTCATCTTGCGCGCGCTGGGAGTGGGCCAGGACGACGAGGTGATCGTCCCTTCGCACACCTTCATCGCGACGTGGCTCGCGGTATCCGCTGTCGGTGCCCGGCCGGTGCCAGTCGAATGTGACGAGCTGACAGCCAACATCGATCCGGCCGCCGCCGAGGCAGCCATCACCGCGAAGACCGCGGCCATCATCCCTGTGCACCTTTACGGGCAGCCCGCTGACATGGACGCCATCGGCGGCCTCGCCGCGCGTCGCGGCCTTGCTGTCGTCGAGGACGCGTCGCAGGCGCACGGTGCCGCCTACCGGGGCCGCAGGGTCGGCACCTTCGGAGTCGCGGCCGCGTTCAGCCTCAACCCGGTCAAGAACCTCGGTGCGTGGGGCAACGCCGGAGCGGTCATCACCGGTGATGCCGCCCTGGCCGAGAAGATCAGGCTGCTGCGCAACTACGGCTACCGGGTCAAATACCAGCACGAGATCATGGGAACCAACTCCAGGCTGGACGAGATCCAGGCCGCGATCCTGCGGGTGAAACTCCGCCATCTCGACGAGTGGACGGCCAGGCGCCGCGCCCTTGCGGCCCGGTACCAGGCCGCGCTCGCGCCAGTCGCCGCCGGGACCGGGCTGGTGCTGCCGTACGTGCCAGACTGGGCCGAGCCGGCCTGGCATCAGTTCGTGATCAGGCACCAGGCCAGGCAGGCGATCCAAGATCACCTCACGGCCGCGGAAATCGACACCTTGATCCACTATCCGGTCCCGATCCACCTGACTCCCGCCTACCGTGACTCGGGCTACCGGGAAGGCGACTTCCCCGTGGCCGAGCGCCTTGCTGCCCAGGTGCTGAGCCTGCCGATGAGCCCGCACCACTCCGCCTCGGTGGCCGGCCAGGTCGCGGCCGAAGTCGCCGCCGCCTGCCGCAAGCAGCCGGTACCAGCCGCGCAGCGCTAGGACGGCTTGGCGAAAGTCTTGGGGAAACCCGGCATGATCATCTCGCCTGGCTTGTCGCGTGCCACACGTCGCGTCCTTCGTTCCAGAGCGCGCTGACGTGCATGGTGAACCGGTCGAAGATGCCGTCTTGCTGGCAGCGCTGGTAGCGGAACGCGGGTGATTCGTGGCTTGCGAGGCCGCAGTCATCGACATCGCCTCTCGCCGCGTCGTCGGCTACGCCGTGACCGGCCACCTGCGCACGGAACTGATCGCGGACGCGGTCGCCGCCAGGGACCCGCAGCCCGGTGTCATCTTCCACTCCGGCCGCGGCTGCCAGTACACGTCCGCAGCCTACGCCCTGGCTCAGGAAAACAAGATCACGCTCTCGGTGGGCAGGACACCCCAGTGCTGGGACAATGCGCTGGCCGAGTCGTTTTTCTCCTCGCTCAAGGGCGAGCTCATCGACACCCGGGCCGGACCGGCCCTGGCCGGGTCCAGGCGGGCAGTCGTGGAGTACATCGCCTGGTACAACGGCACCCGGCTCCACTCAGCACTTGGCTACCAAAGCCCCGCCGACTACGAAAGCCGGCACCACAAAAACATCAGGCGAGTAACCTGATCACTTATCAAGCCTGTCCGTCAAAGCGGAGCAACCTCAGGCCCATCTTTGGGACATCCGTGGCGCTCTGGCGCCACCTTTGGGCCATCGGCGGGCCAGCAGCCAGGCAGTCTTCAGGCTTACCGCGCTAGCCAGCCCGGCGAATCCGTGCTCGTCCGGCATGTTGCCTCCCGCGGGTGCCGGGTTCGAGCGGGGTTGGCGCCCGACCGCCGACGTGAACAGCAGCATGGCGTGACCTGCTGCTGTTCACGTCGGCGGTCAGCCCGGCGCGCCGGTCAGCTGACCAGGGCTTGCAGGGCGTCTACTACGTCCAGCGGGCCGGGCAGGCTGAGGTTCTCCCTGGCGACTTCGCCGGCTGCCTGCTGGTACCTGGGGTCATCGAGCAGGGTTGTGACGGCTGCCTTCACCGAGCCAGGGGAAACCTCGCCCGCTGGGATCGCCAGGCCGACGCCTCGCTCGGCGACCTGCTGGGCGCGGCGGATGTCATCGCCGTAGTGCGGGATGCAGAGCTGGGGCAGGCCGGCGACGATCGTGGTCATCGACGAACCGGCGCCAGCGTGGTTGATCACCAGGTCACAGGTCGGCACGAGAGCGCTGAGCGGGAACCGGCCGACCCCGCGCACCGAGGCGGGCTGGCCAGCCAGGTCAGGCCAGCGGACTTCATCCGGATTCGGGACGGCGATCACCAGTTCGACCGGCAGCTCGTTCAGGGTCGCGATCATCAGGTCCAGCAGTGACCAGGAACCGGGAGCGTGCGGCAGGTTTGTCCCGAGCGTCACGCAGACCCGCCTGGTGTCGCCCTTGGCCAGCATCCAGTCCGTCACGACACCCGGGCCGTTATAGGGCACGTAACGGGTCACATGTCCGGAAGGCACGTCGGTGAGCTGGAAGCTCGGCGGGCAGTTATCGATGATCAGGGCCGGCTCGGGCAGTCCGCCGCTCAGTTCCTCGGCCGCCAGCTTCCGCATCAGGCCCGGCAGCGCGGGACCTGGCCGGTGCTCGACGAACGGCACGCCGTGCCTGGCCGCAGCGATCGGCGCCGCGAAGGCGGTCGACTCGGCTATCACGAGGTCAGGATGCCAGGTGCCGATCAGCTCGGCGGTGCCGTCCGCGGTTCGCTCAGCGACCATGGCGAACCCTCGGGCCGCCGCGCGAACCTGGTCTTCGAACGACATCTCGGTCGGGCGCAGCTCGCCTCCCGAGCCGCTGGTCATGATCTCTACCAGGTTGACCGGCTCGCTGGAGGCTGCGGCAGGCAGGCCGATGCGGGTGATCTTCGGCAGGAAATCCTCGGTCGCCGCGACAAGCACGTCGTGGCCGCTCACATGCAGCGCCCACGCTAAGGGGACCATCGGATAAAGCTGCCCCTCACCGGGATTGGTGTTGAATAGGACGCGCATCTGAATCTCCCGTCACTGTGATGTGGATTTCAACTCGAGCATAACTTCTCAAGATAATTTCGGAAAAGTTCCGCGCGCCGGGCTCAGCGATCCTCAAGCCGGTCTCTAGGGGCGAAGGAAAGGCTGCATTCCGAAGAGCCGGAGCGGCGGAGGCAGGGCGATGTTTTGTCCGATGGAATACTGGGGCTTAGGTAATCCTGATAATCGAAATGTCAAGCGATACCGGATTCGCCGTGCCCTCGCTGAGCTGCTCAGCTCGCTTTCCGTGCTGTCCTGGCTGGGTCAGATGATCATCATCCCGCCCGACCCGCCGGCCGAGGATGACGTTGTCGATGCCAGGTCGGCGACCGGTCCGCCGGCCCGGCCGGTCAGCGGCCCGCCACCCGGCCACCCCGAGCAGCTGCCGGACGGCGGGCACCTGACTGATGCGGAGCGCGAATTCTGGACTCATCTGGAGGGACTCGACTGGCGGTGACCCGCCACGAGCGGATGATCCTTTCCGATCCTGCCCAGGTTCGCCGCGCCGCCTGGCGAGCCGAGGCCGGCGAAGAATTCGCTATTGACGTCGCGGAAATCCTGTAGCTGGCCGGGCAGGTCGTCATCGTAGTAAATGGCCTCAACGGGGCAGACTGGCTCGCACGCGCCGCAATCGACGCATTCGCCAGGGTGGATATACATCATCCGGTCGCCCTCGTAAATGCAGTCGACTGGACACTCTTCGATGCACCCCTTGTCGAGCACATCGATGCAGGCTTCGGTTATGACGTACGTCATCGGGCAGCTCCTGTCTCGAATACTTCGAGGTCCCTGCCGCGCGGCGGCGCGGCAGGGACCTGGGCACCCGCTAGCTGGCCGCCGCCACCGGCTGCGCGGGATGCACGGGGCACTGGTAAGCGGGCTCGAAGCCGTCGAACAGGCGCCACGCCTTTTCTTCGCGCAACCGCTGGAAGAACCTGTTGTCTTCGGTCCAGAAGTCGCCGTTGAGCGCCCGGACCAGCCAGAAGTGCTCGATGGCCTCTTCGGTGTCGAACGGGCCGCCCGAGGTGGCGTGCAGCTTCTCCTGAATGCCCCACCAGCCAGCGCCAGCCAGCCGGCGGTCCTGCCCCCGCGGGGTCACCCGCAGTTCCCGCCCGCCGCCCGCGTACCTGTTGTCGTAGACGGCGCGGGTGAGCCGGTAGTAGGTCTCGTAACCGGTCTTGAAGAAGTTCTGGTAGCGCTCGGCCGCCTGCGCCGGGTCGGTCTCGCCGGAAAGGCACCTGGCGGTCTCCTCTGCCGCGCGCCTGCCGGTAGTGAGGGCCAGCAGCACACCGCCGGAGAACACCGGGTCGGTGAAGCAGCCGGCGTCGCCGATGATGAAGAAACCCGGCCCGGCCAGCGTGTCGCAGTGGTATTCGAAGTTGTTCTCGCCCGACAGGTCGCGGACGATGGTCGTGCCTTCGATGCGCTGCTTGATCCTGGGGATCCGCTCCAGGTGCGACTCGAAGATCTCTTCGGGCCTTGATGCCCTGAGGATCTCCGCGGGCGCCACGCAGCCGACGCTCATCACGTCGGGACGGATCGGGATCGCCCAGAGCCACCCGTCCTCATGCAGCCCGAGCTGGATGTCGCCTTCGGTCGCCGGGTTCCTGGCTTCGTCGACCCCGCCGAGGTGCTTGAATACCGCCGCCATCTTCAGATGGCTATCGGTCTTCCTCAGGTTGTGCGTCCTGGCGATCACGCCAGCCCGGCCGCTCGCGTCGATGACGAAGCTGGCCGTCGCGCTGTGCTCAGCGCCGTCGTGGGTGTACCGGACGCCGGAGATGCGGCTGCCGGTATAGGTAAGGCTGGCGACCTTGGCTTTCTGAAGGACGGTCACGCCTTCGGTCTCGGCCGCGGCGTCGAGCAGGATCTTGTCGAAATGCGACCGCTCCACCTGGAAGGTCCAGCCGCGGAAACCGTTCCCGATCTTCGCGAGGTCCAGGCGCCTGAACGTGCCCTCGGTGCCGGTCAGTTCGATCCCGCGCTTGATGACGAAGCCAGCCGCGCACATCCGGTCGAGCAAGCCGAATTGCTCAAGCACGTCAGCGGTATACGTCAGCATCGACTCGCCGATGTGGAATCGCGGGAACTGCTCCCGCTCGAGCACGAGCACCGAGTGCCCGCTCTTGGCAAGCGTGATCGCGTACGAGGACCCGCTCGGACCTCCGCCGACGACAATCGCGTCGTAATTACTCTTGCTGACCTCAGTCACAGGTCGCTCCTTCGCGCTCGGATAAAGGGAATGGCTGCCCGCACATTTCGTCTCGGCTATAAGACTCAGACCTCCCGGGCAAAGTCAACGCCGCAAAGTCAACACCGCAAAGTCAACGCCGCAAAGTCAACACCGCAAAGTCAACGCCGCAAAGTCAACGCCGCAAAGTCAACGCCGCAAAGTCAACGCCGCTAGCCCGGGTACTAGTTCAACCAGGCGATATTCCTCGGTTGAACGCCACTGAGCCCGCCTTGAACGGCGCCTATTGAACATGCCTATCTCGACGGCTATGAAGGTATAGCTGACCGTGCCTATCATCGGTGCGGCCGGAAATTATGAATTCGGGAGGAATCATGTCCGCATCGGCGCCGGTGAGGGATCAGTCGGCCGCATTCGCTTTGCTCGACCTGATCCAGGGATCAGTCATCACCCAGGCTCTTTATGCCGCGGCACAGCTCGGCATCGCCGACATCCTGAGCGATGGCGCGCTGAGCCCTGGCGACATCGCGACCAAGGTCTCGGCCGATCCTGAGGCGATCTACCGCGTGCTCCGCATGCTGTCCGGTTACGGAGTCTTCGCCGAGCGCGGTGACGGTCGTTACGAGCTGACCCCTATGGCGGACGCGCTGCGGGCCGATGCCCCCGACTCCATGCGGGGCATCGCGCTGCTCATGGGCCACCCGATGTTCTGGGAGGACTGGGGTCACCTGCTTGAGTCGGTCAGGACCGGCGAGGCCAGCCTGCCCGGGCACCGGGGGATGAGCGCCTACGAGTACCTGGGGTCGAACCCGGAGTTCGCCGGAACGTTCTTCCAGGGCATGGGCAGCATGTCAGCGCCTGAGACGGACACGGTGATCGCGGCGCACGACTTCTCGGCCCGCAAGACGATCATCGACGTCGGCGGCGGGCGCGGCGGATTGCTCGCCGGGATCTTGAACCGGGCCTCCGGCTCGCGCGGCGTGCTCTACGACGCGCCGCATAACAGCGTGGGTGCCGACGCGGTGCTTGAGGCAGCGGGCGTGGCCGACCGCGCATCGATCGAGCACGGTTCGTACTTCGAGACCGTGCCGGCCGGGGGCGACGCGTACATACTCAAGCACACGCTGCACGACTTCAGCGAAGCGCAGATCCTTGCGGTGCTCAAGAACATCCGCGATGCGATCAAGCCCGATGGCGCGGTCTACGTCATCGAGTACGTGCTGCCAGGACAGAACAACCGGCATATAGGCAACATCATCGACCTGTGGCTCATGATGCTGCTCGGCGCCAAAGAGCGCACCGCCGACCAGTACGCGGAGCTTCTCGCCGGTGCGGGATTCAAGCTCAGCAAGGTGATACCGACGACCTCGCCCGTATCCATCATCGAGGCGCTGCCTGCGTAACCGCCGTAAGTACTACCTGAACGAAGGTGAAAAATGATGGACCCGGATGTCATAATTGTCGGCGCCGGCCCGGTAGGGCTGATGCTCGCGGCCGAGCTACGCCTTGGCGGCGTCGATGTCACGGTTTTCGAGCGCAATGCGACTCGTGGCCGTGAGTCGCGCGGCGTTGGATTTACCGCGCGCGCGACCGAGGTATTCCACCAACGCGGGCTGCTTGCCCGCTTCGACAATCCTGAGATAAGCCGCCTCGGCCATTTCGGCGGTATCCCGATGGATTTCGGGGTGCTCGAAGGGTCGCATTTCGGGGTGCGCGGCATACCCCAGTACAAGATCGAGGAGATGCTCGAAGGCTGGGCGCTTGAGCTCGGCGTGTCGCTCCGCCGCGGTCACGCAGTCACCGGCCTGCGCCAGAAGGATGATCAAGTCGTCGCGGTCGTCGACGGGCCTGACGGGAGGTCCGAGCACTCCGCCAGGTACCTCGCGGGCTGTGACGGCGGGCGCAGCACGGTCAGGCAGCTAGCCGGGTTCGACTTCCCTGGCTCGGACGCCACCCGCGAGATGTACCTCGCCGACGTCGCCGGGTGCGAGATCCGGCCGCGCATGATCGGCGAGCGGCTGCCTGGCGGCATGGTGATGTCGGGCCCGCTCGAGGCTGACGTTTACCGCATCATCATCTGCGAGAACGGCAAATCCAGCGAGCACCGTAAGCCACGCGAGAACCGCAATCCCAGCTTCGCCGAGGTCGCCGACGCCTGGCAGCGGCTGACCGGTGAGTCCATTCACGGCGGGCGCGCCCTGTGGGTGAGCAGTTTCACCGACGCGACCAGGCAGGTCACGGAGTACCGGCGCGGCCGGGTGCTGCTGGCCGGCGACGCCGCGCACATTCACCTGCCCGCAGGCGGCCAGGGACTCAGCGTGGGCGTGCAGGACGCGGTCAACCTGGGCTGGAAGCTAGCGGCCACGGCTAAGGGCTGGGCGCCGAGCGGCCTGCTCGACAGTTACCACGACGAGCGGCATCCGGTCGGCGCCAGGGTCCTGCGCAACACCAGGGCTCAGGGCATCTTGAACCTGAGCGGCCAGGAGATCGAGCCGCTGCGGACCGTCATGACCGAGCTGATGGCGATCCCGGCAGTGGCGCGTCACCTGTCCGGCATGGTCAGCGGCCTCGACATCACCTATGAGATGGGTGAAAAAGGACACCCGCTGGTCGGTGCCCGCATGCCTGACCGCCCGCTTACGCTGGCCGCCGGCGGCCAGGCATCGGTCGCCGAGCTCCTTCACGCCGGCCGCGGTGTCCTGATCACGTCCGGCGGCTCCGCCGACGCGGGCAGCCTGGCAGCGGCCTGGTCAGATCGGGTCGACGTGGTCGCGGCGGCGAGCTTCCCCGAGGGGCCGCAGGACGCTGGCGTGCCGATCAGCGCCGTACTGCTTCGCCCCGATGGCCATGTCGCCTGGGCGGCGCCTGGCGGCGGCGAGCTCGTGACCGCGCTGCGGCGCTGGTTCGGCTCGCCCGCGGGCGCGCAGGCAGCCTCGCGACGCCAGCCCGTAGCGTCAGCCCGCTAGGAGAGCACAGTGACGAGCACTATCCGCAATGTGGAACACGAGATCACGATCGGCGCGCCCGCGGGCCAGGTCTACGAGCTGATCGCCGACGTCGGGAAGTGGCCGGAGATCTTCCCGCCAACGGTGCACGCTGAGCAGGCCGAATCGGATGGCGACCGCGAGCTGATCCGGATCTGGGCGACGGCTAACGGGAAGGCCAGAAGCTGGACCTCGAAGCGCGAGCATGACCCGGGCAAGCTCACCATTGCCTTCAGGCAGGCCAAGTCGGTCCACCCCGTCGGCGGAATGGGCGGTCAGTGGATCGTCGAGCCAGTCTCCAGGGCACAGTGCCGTGTGCGCTTACTTCATGACTATTCGGCTCGTACCGACAGTGCGGCCGACCTTGAGTGGATCGGGCAGGCCGTCGACCGCAATAGCACGTCCGAGCTGCGGGCGCTCAAAGAGCGGGCGGAGCTCGACGGCACCGGGCAGCTGATCACCTTCGCCGATACCGTCGACGTCGACGGGGGGGCCCAGGATGTCTACGACTTCCTCAACCAGGCCCAGCTCTGGCAGGAGCGGCTGCCGCATGTCTCCCGGGTCTGGCTGGAAGAGGAGACCCCTGGCCTGCAGGTACTGGAGATGGACACCCGGGCGAAGGACGGGTCGGTGCACACGACGAGGTCGGTGCGGGTGTGCCAGCCCTGCGACACCATCATCTACAAGCAGATCATCTTGCCGCCGCTGATGCTGCTGCATACCGGGCGCTGGCTCATCGAGCCGAGGCCGGGCGGCGGCGTGTCCGTGACGTCCAGGCACACGGTGCGGATCAATCCTGACCGCATAGCCGAGATCCTGGGCGCGGGCGCTGACCTGGCGGCCGCCACCAATGGCGTCCGGGCCGCGCTGAGCGCGAACAGCATGGCTACGCTGAAGCTCGCCAAGGCGCATGCCGAGACCGCGCAAGCCGAGACGGCCGGCAGCCGGCTTCCCGCGTCGTGACGGGGACCGGGGTGCGCTCGCTCACGACCGAGGTGGTCATCGCCGGGGCCGGGCCGGTCGGGCTGTTACTGGCCTGCGAGCTCAGGCACGGGGGAGTGCCTGTGGTGATCGTGGAACGGCTCGCGAGCCCGATGACCGAGTCGCGGGCTAGCCAGCTGAGCACGCTGAGCGCTGAGTTGCTGCACGAGCGAGGGTTCGATTCGCTGCTCGATGAGGCCGAACCGGAGCCGCGGGCGCACTTCGGCGGGCTGACCTTCGACCTGTCGGGCGTGACCAGCGACTACGCAGGGAACTGGAAGGTGCCCCAGTACAGGACCGAGGCAGCGCTCGGTACCCAGGCTGTGTTGCTTGGGGCGACTCTCCTGCGCGCCTTCGAGGTCACCAGGGTCGCGGTCGATGACGACCGGGTGACGTGCGTCGCCCGCGGTGCCGGCGCGGAGCTGCGCGTCCGCGCCAGGTACCTGGTCGGCTGCGACGGCGCGCAGAGCACCGTGCGCCGGCTCTGCCGGTTCACCGCGTCGGTGTCCCCGCCGACCAGGGAGCTGCTGCGGGCCGACATCAGGGGCCTTCGCATTCGCGATCGGCGCTTCGAGCGGCTCGACGGCGGCTTCGCTGCGGCTTCGACGCGGGGCGGCCTGACCAGGGTGATGGTGCACGTGAAGGGTCAGCGGGTGACCAGGCGGACGGGACCGCCTTCGTACGGCGAGATAACCCGGGCCTGGCGGCAGGTCACCGGTGAGGACATCGCCGCAGGCGAGGCCGTCTGGGTCGACGCCTTCGGCAACGCGGTCGGCCAGGTTGACCGGTACCGGCAGGGGCCGGTCTTCCTGGCGGGCGACGCGGCCCACTGGCACATGCCGATCGGCGGCCAGGCCCTGAACATCGGGCTCGCTGACGCGGTCAACCTGGGATGGAAGATCGTCGCGGTCGTGGCTCACGGGGCGGCGCCCGGCCTGCTCGACACCTATCACGACGAACGGCACCCGGTCGCCGAGCGCGCGCTGCGGTGGGTCTGCGCCCAGGAGACCGTGCTGCTCGGCGGGCCTGAGATCGAGCCGCTGCGCGCGGTGCTCGCTGAACTGATCACGCTCGGCGACGCGCGTGATCATCTCGCCCGGGTGGTGAGCGGTCTCGATGACCCTCACCCGGCTCGCGCTCGTGAATCGCTTCTGTCGAAGGAGACTGCAGGTGGACAGATTTGACGCCGACGTGCTGATCGTGGGAGCCGGCCCGACCGGGCTGATGCTGGCGGGCGAGCTTCGCCTGGCCGGGATAGACGTCCTCGTCGTGGACCGCCTGACCGAGCCGACCGCGCAGTCCAGGGCGCTCGGCTTTTCCGCCAGGACCATCGAGGAGTTCGGCCAGCGCGGGCTGCTGGAGCGATTCGGGGATCTTCAGACGATCCCGATCGGCCATTTCGGCGGGCTGCCCATCGACTACCGGGTGCTCCCGGCGGGCTCGTACGGCGCCAGGGGCGTGCCGCAGTCGGTCACCGAGGCTCTGCTGGCCGGCTGGGCGGGCGAGCTCGGTGCCGTCGTGCTCCGGGGCTTCGAGGTTACCGGCTTCACCGAGGACGACGACGGCGTCAGCGTCGCGGTGACCACCACGGCCGGCCCGCAAGCCTTGCGCGCTCGCTACCTGGCGGGCTGTGACGGAGGCAGGAGCACCGTACGCAAGCTCGCCGGCATCGACTTCCCGGGTACCGAGCCGGTCATCGAGATGTGGTTCGCCGATGTGGCCGGCTGCGATCTGCGACCGCGTTTCTCCGGCGAGCGGGTACCGGGCGGGAACGTGATGGTCCTGCCGATGGGTGACCGCGTCAACCGCGTCATCTTGCACGAACGCGGCGGCATGAGGCGAACCGGGCCTGACGCGCCGTCGTTCGCCGAGATCGCCGGCGCCTGGCAGCGGCTCACTGGCGAGGACATCCATGGCGGCACCCCGCTGTGGACCAGCTTTGTCACCGACTCGAGCCGTCAGGCGGCGCAGTACCGGCGCGGGCGCGTCTTCCTTCTCGGCGATGCCGCGCACGTTCACCTCCCGATCGGCGCCCAGGGCATGAGCGCAGGGGTCGGAGACGCGGTCAACCTCGGCTGGAAGCTCGCCGCCGACCTTCGCGGCCACGCCCCGGCCGGCCTGCTTGACACCTACCACACAGAACGCCATCCGGTGGCGGCGCGAATCCTCGCCAATACCCTCGCCCAGCGCTTTCTGTACCTGGGCGGGGACGAGATGGACCCGATGCGGGAGGTGCTGGCCGAGCTGGTGACCCACGTCGAGGCGCAACGCCTGCTCGCCGGCATGGTCACCGGCCTCGACATTCGCTACGAGGTCGGTCCTGGCGAGCACCCGCTGCTCGGCTGCCGCCTGCCCAACGTCGAGCTGGCCGGGGGAGGCTGCGCATTCGACCTGCTGCACGCCGGCCGCGGCGTCCTGCTCGACCTGGCGCAAGACGATGAGACGCGCGCGGCGGCGTTGCCCTGGGCCGACCGCGTGGACATCGTCACGACGGCGGTTGCGCCCGCCGACTCGGCCGGGTCAGCGGGTTCGGCGGGGCCGGCGGGTTCGGCGGGGCCGGCGGGTTCGGCGGAGTCAGCCGGTTCGGCGGGTTCGGCGGACCCACTCGCGGGCGTGACGGCAGCGCTCGTCCGCCCTGACGGCTACATCGCCTGGATCGGTACCGGTGAGGCGGGCGCGGGCGCCGGCCTGGCCGACGCGCTGACCAGGTGGTTCGGCCAGCCGCGAGCGCTCGCCCAGCTACCCGATGACGCTCAACTGCCTGGCAACGCCCAGCTCCCTGGCAACGCCCAGCTCCCTGGCAACGCGCAACTTCCTGGTAACGCCCAACTAGCCGGTAACGCAAGAAGGTGAGGAGATCATGCCATTCATTTCCCCTGAGCTCGGATACCTGACGGTGATCAACCTGTTCAGGACCGACACCCCCTACAAGCAGGACCGCCTGGTGGAAGAGATGCGGGCGATCGTCGACACCGCCGCTTTCCCCGGCTGGGTCTCAAGCACCGTGCACAGGGGCCTAGAGCGGCTGGGCACGGCGAACTTCATCCAGTGGCGCGGCCTGGAAGATCTGGAAGCCAGGTACGCGGGTGATGTGTTCAAGCACCGGACGATGCCGGTGTTCCTTGAGATCATGACCTCGGCGAGACTGCTTCAGACCGAGGTGGAATTCAGCAAGAGGCACCCTTCCCTTGATTACACCGAGATCTCACCCGAACGCGACGACTACACCGTGCTCGAGGTCATCGACGTGGACCCGAAGGAGCAGAACGCCGCGATGGCTACGATCCGGTCCACTCATGAGTGGCTGATCGACCAGCCCGGGTACCGCTCGACGACGCTGCTGCGCGGTATGCGGGCACGCGGTCCGGCAGGCGGCACCGAGGGCAACCTGAAGCTGCTCGGCGAGGACAACTCGTTCGTGGTCGTCTACTCCCAGTGGGAAAGCAAGGATGCCTACGACAAGTACCTCGGGGTCCCGCAGGACGAGCGGCTCCCGGTACGGCGGCAAGCCGAGGCCAAGCTGGGCTCGGTGACCCTCGCCCGCGAGTGGAACACCTACCGCGTCGTCCACACGAGGTCTGCCCCGAAGATCCCGGTGGCCGCGGACTGAGCGGCCGGAGGCTGAGCGGCTGGCGGCCTGAGGCTGAGCGGCTGGCGGCCTGAGGCTGAGCGGCCGGAGGCTGAGCGCGGTGAGCGGGCTCCCAGGGCGTGTCCCTGGGAGCCCGCTCGCTGTTCTTGGCCGGCCGGATCTCCGGGTGCGTTGAGCAGCGTGGTCCTGCTTGCTGCTGTCGGGACGCCGACCCCAACAGCAACGTGATCCTGCCCAACGACAGCGGGGAGGGTCTGTTCCGGCTGGCGAGCCTCGCCGAACAGCAAGGTGGTGCTACTTGCTGCTGCTGAGATGCCCGGAAGCGGGCTCCCATGCTGGCGCTAGTGCATCGGCCGGCAGCGGCGCCTGCTGCTAGCCATGATCGCGGGGGTTCTGAGTGCTCGCGGCCGGGTTCGGGGAGGGTTGTCCGCTGCCGCGGGGGGAGTTTTCGTGTCCGGGAGCGTTTTCTCTGCTATGAGCGGTGAACTTTCCCCGCTGTGAAAGGGTTCCCCGTAAAGCGCGGAAGTGTCCCCGATCATGAAAACCCGGGCCCCGGGCACGGCAACCGCGACAGGCTGACAACCGGCCTCCCTAATTCAGCACCGTCTTCAACGACGGCGGGGAGGGTTCTGTTGCGGTTGCCGAGCCTCGCCGAACAGCAAGGTGGTGCTACTTGCTGCTGCTGAGCTGCCCGGAAGTGACTCCGGGGGTGCCTGCCTGCGGAAGGGCTGCTCAGCCGACGCCGGGGGGCGGCGCGGACAGGGACGCCGGAGCGGCGTCGGGCGCGGCGAGCGGTGTCAGGGTGCGGAGTTCTTCGGCGGTGATGTCCTCAAGGCGCTTCTGCCTGGTCTCCGGGCCGAACGCGACCAGGGTGATCACCGCAAGCAGCAACGGGACCGCCGCGAAGGCGGCGGTCAGCCTGATGGACGGCGCGGCGAAGGCGACGACCGCGAGGGTGAGGATCAGCACGCCGCCGGCCTTCGTCGACCCCGCCGACAGGCCGCTTCCCCGGGCGCGGATGACGGTCGGGTAAACCTCGGCGGTGTAGGCGGCCAGGATGGCGTTAAGGATGTTAACCCCCCAGACCGGCACGATGAGCAGCAGGTAGAGCACGTCGCGGTGGGCGGCGGCCGCGTTGCCGAGCAGGACGAACGTGCCGAGGGCCGCGCCAATGATCATGGTGACGCACAAGGCGGTCTTCTTGCTGCCCCACAGGTGATACAGCAGGGCCACCGGCAACGTGAGCGGGAAGCCGAAGACCGCGGCGTTGCGGAGCAGCGTGCTCGAGCTGAGCGAGGAGAAGCCGAGCAGCACGAGGTTGGATGGCATCCACTGCTGGAATCCGTACTGGGTCGCGCCGATGCCGAATGCGAGCAGCACGATCGCCGCCGTCAGGCCGAGGAATGGCTTGCTGACGAGCTGCCTTGAGCCGGTCAGTCCGGTCAGTCCGGTCAGTCCGGCCAGTCCGGCCCGCCCGGCCAGCCCGGTGCCGCCGGCTGGGCCAGCCGGGCTCGCGGCACCTGCCAGAGGGTCTGGCGCCTTCTCGGCGATGACGGCGCCGTAGCGCCGCATTACCGCCCGGGCCTCGTCGTCTCGCCCCTGGCAGAGCAGGAAGCGGGGCGACTCGGGTATCCACCGGTTGAGCCCGATGAGCAGCACGCCCGTCGGCAGGCTGACCAGCCAGAGCAGCCGCCAGCCGAAATGGGCAGGCGAGGCCCAGGTAGCCGCCAGCCAGCTCACCAGGATGTAAGCCGTCACGATGTTGCTGCCGATCACGAGCATCATCCAGCCCCTGTGCCGCTTCGGAACGGTCTCAGACAACAGCGAGAACCCGATAGGCAGCATGCCGCCTGCGGCGAGGCCCATGACGAAGCAGGAGACCAGGTTTATCCAGTACCTGGGCATCACTCCGCACGTCGAGCTGGAGATGAAGAGGGCCGCGGCCAGCAAGATGGAGGCCCGGCGTCCGATACGGTCGCCGAGCAGCCCCCAGACGAACGATCCGGTCATCGTGCCGATGATGCCGGACAGCGGATAGAGCCCGATGGGCAGCGCGTGCGCCATCGGGTTCAGCGGGCCGCGCAGGTGGTACTCGAGCTCGGCGCCTGGCGCGACGAACGCGAGCGCGGCGGGCTTCATGCCGTCGATCGTGACCGCGATCGCCATGACGACGAGCAGCGCCACATGCGCTGGCCCGATCCTGGCATCGTCCAGCGGCGCGATGGCGACGCCGCTGAGCTCAGGCCTGACCGGTCGCGACCTCGGGAACAGGCTGTAGGCGGTGATGCCTAAGCCTCCGAGCATGATCGCCATGCCGGCGAGCATCTCATTGGTAACCGGCATGCCGGCGAGCCGGTAATGCATGTGCCGTGCCGCATAGAACATCGGCAGCTGCATGATCATCCCTGCCGTGATCAGCGTCACGCCGATCCAGAAGCCGACCGGATGCTCGTAGGACACGCCACCGAGTCGCTTGCGGACTGTAGCCACCTTCTGCGGCCCTCTCAGCTAAGAGGCGATCTTCGCCCAGTGCCATTCAGAATCAAAGGAAGTGATCTCGACTTGCTCGCCATCGGCGGCCAGCTTGGCGGCCACGGACGTAGCCTTGGCGATGAAAGCAGATGTGCGGTGGGCGGCGAGCAGGTCCTGCTCGCCGAAGGGCTGGCCGGCGCAGCGAAGCAGCCGCAGATCGACAAAGCCGCGGAACGCCCGGCCGGCGATCTCGACGGTCTGCGGGCACCTGATGCTGAAGCGCACCTTGGCCGCCACGTGGCCGTGATGATGCTGATCGGAGTAGTAGGCGACGTCGGGAATAGTCGGCGGCACGAAGTAGTCGCGAGCGGCTACCTGCGGGATCTTGGGCAGGTTACCTGCCAGGAAATGCCAGGAGTTATATTGCATTCGCGACGAGATCGCCCAGGCCGTGTCGGCCAGCTGGGCCAGCGAGTCGCCGAAATGGCGGCACGCTTGCGGCACCGGGACCACGCAGCAGTAGAAATGCGGCAGGTCCCACTTGATTAGCTCGGTCCATTCCTGCGCGCGAAGACCCGCGACCAGGGCGGTCAGCGACCGGAGGCCGCGGCTCATCGCGAAGTCGCAGTCGAAGGCCGACGTCGACGCGCGCACGGTCTCGTAGATCAGCGACTCGAGCCCGGTACCGAATTCCCCGTGCGGTTTGGCGAGCCACTCCGGCGATTCGTTCACGGCCAGGCCGAGCTCGTCCAGCGTAGCGCCCGCAACCGGTAGCTGCTCGCTCACCAGGGCGCAGACCCTCGTCTCACGCTGCCTGGCCGCAGGCCCCGCTGGCGCGGCCACGCACTCGATCTTGTGCATCAGCGGGCCGTGGATCTCGCGGTAGAGCTGAACCGAAGGGGAGATCTCGCGGCGCTTGGCGCTGAGCGCGCCGGCGAGGTCAGCGAGCGCTGTCACCGAGACCGACCTGGCCGGGGCCACCTGCCCGCCGCCCGGGACCTTGTTGTACTTCAGGCGAGCCTGCTCAAGCAGGTACGCGACGTGGTCGATCGTCAGCTGAGTGCCGTTGACCTCCTCGATCCGCGCAAAGCCTGCCGACCTGACCAGCAGAGTCAGGCACACCACCAGGACGACGTCGCTATCTGACCACAGCTCGAGCGGCACCCCGCTCAGACTGCTCAGCGCGCAGTCCGGATGCCCTGGCCACAAGGTCTTGCCGGTCAGCGTGTTCCGCTCACGGAAGTTGGTGTAGCGCTTGTCCTCCTGGTACAGGACGAAGGGAGCCGTACGGAAGGCAGCTTCCTTAAGGTTCTCAAGAATGTCGTGCCTGCCCTGCGGCCCGGCTCCGGCCAGCCACTGCCTGCAGTCGGCCACCGCCGCGGTGAACCGCGCCGCCAGGCGGCTGAGCTGGCGCTGGTAGCAGCGCAGGTCCTGGTGCGACCAGGGCACCCGCAGCACGCCGCCGACCAGGTCATCTTCGCTGGACAGCGGACCGCGCGACGGCACCCGCACGACCATCCGCCCGCCCGTGGTCAGGCCGAACTCGCCGATGAAGGCCGGCCGGGCGTTCGTGCCGCCTTGCCTCGGCTCTCCGGTCTGGCCTTCCTCGCGCCATGACCGGCCGCACAGCACTTTCAGCGCGCACTCATCGACCATGCGCAGGGCACGAAGCTGAATGTGGGCAGGGACGTGGCCGCCCAAGGTCAGCAGGGCGTCGACGGCCGAGGGCACGTCGGGTGCGGCCATCGCCAGGTCCACGGCGTGGTTGAGCAGGCTGGGGAACCCGGCATCATCGGAGAGCGGGTAGTCGGGTTCCGGCGCGGTGCCGGCGGCCTTGCCGAGGCGGCTCGGCCTGCGGCTTAGCCTTGCCTTGGCCAGCGTGGCCCGGCGCGAGGTGGCGGAGTTCCGCTCGATGGGCAGGGTCATAGCCTGACCCCGGCGGTGAGCTCGATGTGGTTCCACAGGCCAGGTTCGGTCTTGCCCCATTCCTCGTCGACATAGATGCAGTCGACCGGGCACACCATGACGCAGACCGGGCATCCGGAGCACAGCTCGGGGATGATGACGACGTCGAGCCCGTTATCGAAGATCGCGCCGAATTCTGGCGGGCAGTTTCGCAGGCACGTGTCGCAGGTAATGCACTCCGATGCCTCGATGCGACGTGGTGGCTTCTTCCACGCCTCGTTCCTTACTCGCCGGGAGATACGCTCAGAGCGCCCCGTCGCTGCTGTGGGCTGAGCATCCTTGGCCCAGGGCATTGTCTACTCCGATCGCATTTTTCAGAATGCTTGGTGGTTTTAGAAGACGCCGAAGTACTCGCGGTGCTCCCATTCGGTGACCTGATCAGCGGGTGGTTCCTCGGCGGCGCACCAGGCGCCGAATCTGGCCGCCTCGCTTTCCTTCAGCTTTCGCAGGCAGGCCGCGAGCGGCGCGCCGAGCAGCCGCTCGGCGCGCTCGCTGGCGCTGAACGCGTCCAGCGCCTCGCGCAGCGACCCCGGCAGCGCCGGATAGGAGCGAGCCGGGGATGACTCGGTGCCGCCGGTCAGGCCATCGAGGCCGGCCGACAGCTGCGCGGCGATGGCAAGGTACGGGTTCGCGCAGGGCTCGCCGATCCTGTTTTCCACGTGCGCCGAGCTGCCGCCGCTCAGCACCCTGACCATCACGCTGCGATCTTCGACCCGCCAGTTCGCCAGCGTGGGGGACAGCGTGAACTCCGGGCCGAGCCTGCGGTAGCCGTTGACCGTCGGCACTGACAGCAGGCAGAACTCGCGAGCGCGGGCGAGCAGCCCCTCGATGTAGGCCTCTCCCTGCGCCGATACGGCACTTGCGCGCGCGGTTTCCTCGGCGAAGATGTTCTTGTTGGTCTTGGTGCTGGTCACCGACTGGTGCAGGTGCCAGCCGCTGGCATCGAAGCTATCCAGCCGCGGCAGCGTCATGAACGACGCGTGGTAGCCGCGTCGTGCGCAGAACTGCTTGACCTGAGTCCGGAAGAGCAGCATCGCGTCGGCGGCGTCCATCGCCAGCATCGGGCTGAAAGTGGTCTCGAGCTGACCGGGGCCCGACTCGTGCTCCATCGTCCGCAGCGGCAGGCCGAGCGCCAGCAGGCGCACGGCCAGCGGGTCGGCGATGCCGGCGACGGAGTCGTAGTAGCTGTCCAGGTTGAACTGGTATCCGCCGTTCACCGCCTCGACGATCGGCGCCCGCCCCTGCAACCCGAAGCCGTTGCCGACGTTGGCCGGCGGCCCGCCGAGCATGCGGGTGAGGTACCACTCCACTTCGAGCCCGATGACCGGAGCGAGATCCCGCCAGGAGTATTCAGCGCAGACGCGGCGAAGCACGGCGCGGCAGGCCAGCGGGTGCGGGGTGCCGTCGCGCAGGTACTCATCACCCAGGACCCAGGCCGTCCTCGGGCGGCTGTCGGGGCCGGTGCCTGTTCCAGGGAGCACCTGGAAGGTGCGTGGATCGGGGACGAGCACGAAGTCACCGGCCCCGGCGATCTCGCTGACTCCCACCCCCGGGTCCGCCAGGAAGTCGACCGCGACCGCATGACCGGTGTCGAAGAGGAACGGCCCGGCGCTGAAGTCCATGCCATTGCGCAGGACCGTCGCGAACGTGGCCGCCGTGACCGTCTTCGACCTGGCCAGCCCGTGCGGATCGCAGAAGGCGACGCGAACCAGGTCGACTTCGCCCAGCGCGGCCTCGATCCGCTCGGCGAGCGCGAGCTGCCCGGCATCCCAGATGCCGAACTGGGAGACGAACGAGGGGGAACCAACGCTCCCTTCCGTGCCGCGCACGGACCAGGGCCGGGAGTACATGATCAGCGGCCTTTCGCGTCGAAAGCTGAAGGTGACAGCAGCGGCCGGAAGTCAGCCTCAAGCTGGGCAGCCGCGGTAAGGAGCAGGTCGTCCCCGCCGTACGGCCCGACCAGCTGAATGCCAACGGGCAGGCTCGCGCTGGTCAGGCCGGCCGGCACGGACACGGCCGGATGGCCAGTCAGGTTGAATGGATACGTGGCGGGCGTCCAGGCAAGCCACAGCAGGTCGGCGGGGTCGGCCGCCCATGCCGGGGCGATCGCGCCAGCGTCGAATGGCTCGACCGGCACCGTGGCCATCGCCAGCAGGTCATAGCGGTCCATAACCGAGCCGAGCCGGGCGCGCAGCGCCATCCGGGTTGCTTCAGCTTGCATGACCGCGGCCCCGCTGATCGTTCGCCCGTATCGCGCGATCGCGATCCGGCCGCTGTCGCACGCGGTTTCATCGGCCGGCGTGGTGGCGGCAGCCTCGGCTGCCGCCAGGATGTCCACGAGCGCGGGGTACGGGTCGCCGAACGGCACGTCGATGCGCTCGACCTGATGACCTTGGGCCGCGAGGAGCGGGAGTGCCCGCTCGCTGACCGCACGGACCTCCGCGCTGGTGCGCGGGAACTCGAGCCAGGCGATGGTCAGCGACTCCCCTGGCACGCTCGCGCGCCGCGCGGTGAGCGGACCGAGCCTCGAATCCGGGTCGTCGCCGTGTGGTCCCGCCAGGACGGCAGCGAGCTCGGCGGCGTCGGCCACGCACCTGGTGAGCGGACCAGCGTGCGCCAGCCGGTCGGCGCAGGGCGGCACGTAGGGGATGCGCCCGAACGAAGGCTTGAACCCGACGACGCCGCAGAAAGCCGCCGGGATGCGGATCGATCCCGCACCGTCAGTGCCGAGCGCGACATCGCAGAGCCCGGCGGCCACGGCGGCGGCTGAGCCTCCGCTCGATCCGCCCGCCGAGCGGCCGGGCGCCCGCGGATTCTCCGCCGGGGCGGCTAACCTGCTGACGGTGCTGGCACTCCAGCCGTACTCCGAGGTCGCGGTCTTCCCGACGACGATCGCCCCCGCGGCCCGCAGTCTCGCCACCGCGGGGGCGTCCTGGGCGGGCCGCGGATTCGGCAGCAGCGATCCGCGCCGAGTCGGCAGCTCCCGCGTCTGGAAGAGGTCCTTGACCCCGACGGTCACGCCCAGGAGCGGGCGGCCGTTCCAGGCTGCTTCACCCGACGTCTCGATGAGCCGGTCAGCGGCTCGTGCCTGCTCCGCGACCTCGTCACCGGCGACCGAGACGAACGCGCCGAGGCCCGCATTGCCCGCCTCGATCGCCGCGAGGGTCAGCCGCACATGCTCGGTGACGGTCAAATGGCCGGAGCGCAATTGCGATCGCAGGTCACTGATGCTGCGGCACGCCGGTTGAGCGTCCGGCCCGATTCGCGCGGCGATGGAGGCTGACACACGGCTACTAAATGTCAGCGGCCGAATGCCACGCAAGTAATCGCGGTACCGGCCTCTCAGGCAGTTCAACCGCGGCTGACTCGCGCTCGAACACTTGCTCAGCGGCGGTGCTGGCGGCTCTTATTTAAGAGCGTTAAGGATCTGCTAGCTGTTAATAGTGTCACTGGTACGAGAGCCGAGAGATGATAAGTCGTTACGCGCGCCCGGAAATGACTGACCTATGGTCCGATCAGAATCGTTACGCCACCTGGGTAAAGGTAGAGGTACTCGCCAGCCAGGCGCAGTCCGTGCTTGGCCGGGTGCCGATGTGCGCGCTCGCCGGCATCGAGCGCGCGCCGGTGCCACTCGCCGCCAGGGTGGCCGAGCTCGAGCGCGAGCGCGATCACGAGATCCTGTCGTTCCTCGCCGCGTTCTGCGAGGGCATCGATGATGACTTCGCCAGGTACGTGCACCTGGGGATGACCAGCTATGACCTGGTGGACACCGCCTTCGGCTTCAACCTGGCGAGGGCGTCCGACCTGCTGCTCGACGCGGTGACGCGATTGCGGCGCGTGCTGGCCGAGCAGGCGGTGAAGCACTGGGGCACGGTTTGCATCGGCCGCACCCACGGGATTCACGCTGAGCCGACCACCTTCGGGCACAAGCTGGCCAGCTTCGCCTTCGCGATCGATCGCTCGGCCCGGCGGCTCGCCGACGCGAGGGAAGCCGTCGCGGTGGGCACCATCTCGGGCTCGGTCGGCACCTACGCCCTGATCGACCCGTTCGTCGAGCAGTTCGTGTGCGCCGAACTTGGCCTCGAGGTCGAGCCGGCTCCGACGCAGGTCGTCGCCCGCGACCGGCATGCGCAGCTCGTGCAGGCGGTCGCGACGCTCGGTGCCTGCGTCGAGCAGGTCGCGCTTGAGCTACGGCTGCTGCAGCGCACCGAGGTCCGCGAGGTCGAAGAGCACAGGACGACCGCTTATCAGGGCTCGAGCGCGATGCCGCACAAGCGGAATCCGACGACGAGCGAGCGACTGTGCGGACTGGCCCGCGTACTGCGCGGCTACGCGGGCATGATGCTCGAGAACGTGGCGCTCTGGCACGAGCGGGACCTTTCGCACTCCTCCGTCGAACGGGTCGCGATCCCTGACTGCCTGACTCTCGCGCACTACCAGGTGACGGCGGCGGCCGAGCTGATGGAGACGCTTGAGATCTTTCCCGACCGCATGCGCGCGGCCATCGACCAGACGAACGGGCTGGTCTACAGTTCCGCCGTCCTGGCCGACCTGCTGGAAGGCGGCGTCGAGCGGGAGCGGGCCTATCGCGCTATTCAGGCGGCAGCGAACCGGACGATCGAGTCTGGTGAGGATTTCGCCGCGACGCTGAATGACGAGGCGGTATCGGCTGGCTCAGTGTTGTCAGATTCGATGTTGTCAGATTCGATGTTGTCAGATTCGATGAGACCTGAGCGTTTCCTGGCTAATCATGATGTGATCCTGAGACGATTGGAAACTCTTACATGATGTGGGACATCGGGCGTGAAGATGGCACCGAGCTTGATATCAGCGAGGTGTTCGAGGTGTACAAGTCCTCCGGGCTCGGCGAGCGCCGCCCGATCGCTGATCTGGACCGCCTCACGGCCATGGTGCGCAATGCCAACCTCATCGTCACCTGCCGTATCGACGGTGCGCTCGTGGGCATCGCCAGATGCGTCTCCGACTTCTCGTACGTGACTTACCTGTCGGACATCGCGGTCAGCCTGCCGTACCAGCGCGCTGGCATCGGCCGGGCCCTGATCGATGCCACCAGGAAGGAGGCGCCGCAGGCCAAGATCGTGCTCCTGTCAGCGCCTGCGGCGACGGAATACTACCCGCACATCGGATTCTCCAAGCACGACTCCGCCTGGGTGCTCAGTGCCTGATTTCACTGGGCTCGATCTGCCGCCCGACGCTCTGTCACGATCCATGTAAGGAGTTGCTGCCCTGTGCTCACCTTGACTGACCCTGCCGTAGAAGCAATCCGCATTCTGACCACCAAACCCGGACTTCCCGCAAGCTCGGGCCTGCGAATCGTGCACGGCGATACCGCTGGCGGACTCGAGTTGTCTATAACCTCGGCGCCTGACAGCAGCGATCAGGTCATCGAGACCGGCGGAGTGCGGGTCTTCATTCAGGCCGAGGCTGCGGCGCTGCTCGGCGGCAAGGCGCTCAATGCCGAAATCGCCGACGATGACGACGTGGTCTTCCGGGTGGACGAGCGATCCGCGTAGGCTCACGACCGGCAAGGGCCCGGCGGCCAGAGCCGCCGGGCCCTTGCCGTTTCGCCGGGTCAGCCGATCCCGGTGATGCGCACGACCTCGCCTGCACCGGGCGGTGCGTTGCCGTTGATCGCGACGTACACGGCGCCGTCAGGGCCGACCGCGATGCCGGTCGGCTCCGGCAGCCCGCTGACCGGCAGCGTGGTGACGTTGCCCCCGGCGCCGATCTCGACCAGGGCTCCTGGCGTGGAGTCCGGCGCCAGTCCGCCTCCGGTGTTGAACTCGGTCGCGAGCAGCTTGCCGTTGTCGAACGCCAGGCCGCTGACCTCGGTGAGCCCGGAGGCTACGGCCACGGGTGCGTGACCTGGCACCAGGCGGTAGATCCTCGCCGCGCCGGCATCGGCGGGGAACCCCGGCAGCGTGCCCGCGTAGAGCACGCCTTCAGGGCTTACCGCGAGCGATGTCGGAACGGCCTGGCCCTCGATCGTCAGCGGGTCAGGACCGAACACGCCGGCAGGCACAGTTTCCGGCACCGCGGGGAGCCGGCTGATGATCGACAGTTTGCCCCAAGGGCTCAGCCACAGCACGTCGTTGGCGGCGGCGTCGGCGATCGCGTAACCGTCCCGGTAGGGCACGATCGCGTAGGGATCGCTGTCGTAGACAGTCTCACCGCCAGGGGGCCCGCCGAGCGTCGCCGGGTCCTGCGGGTGGGCGGCGGCGAACGCCGCGACGTCTGGGCCGGCGGTCCAGGCTGCGGCGAAGGGGCTGGCCAGCACCAGCTTGCCGAACGCCGCGGACCCAGGGCCCTGAACTGACGTCGTGCCGTCGGGGTTCAGCGCGTCGTCCTGGAACAGGACAGCCAGCTTGCCGCCGGCGAACGTGACGTCAGCGGGCCCGTGCGTCCCCTCGCTGGGATCGCTCACGGACGGAAGGTCAGGCAGTACCGTCCGCAGCCCGGAGCGGCCGAGCAAGGCAACCGACCCGGTGGTCCCTTCGCACAAGGATGTCCCGTTCGCGGAAACGCAGGAGTTCCCGCCCGTGCCCGACTCAACGATGTACAGCCCGCCCGGCCCGAACCTGACGTTCTTGGGGTCGTTCAGCCCGCTGGCCACGACCGTGACGGAGGGAGCCGCATGGTCCCTGACCGCTGCGAAGGCCTGGCTGGCTGTCGGTACCGACGCCAGGGTCAGCCCGGTCGCAACCAGTACCGCGGCAGTGACCGGCAATGCGGCCATTGATCGATGTGATCGCTTCATTCATCCGCCTTTCCCTGTGACATAGCGCAAACAAGGCGACGCTGTCGCATGGCGGTGAAGGGATACTCGACGCCGCCTCGAGCCGGCCAGAGAAGAGGCGGCTTTCGACCGCGCTCCCATCAAGGCTCCAGCCCAGCGCTAGCAGCCTCAGGCAGCGTGATCGGGCACGAGCAATTAACAGGGCCGAGAGGATGAAATAATGCGCCGCCGGGCTGTCATTACCGGAGCGGGTACGGTCGCTCCGGGTGCCATTGGCACTAAGGAGTACTGGGATCTGCTGGCGGCTGGCAGAACGGCGACCCGCCGGATCACCTTATTCGACCCCGCCAGGTACCGTTCGCAGATCGCCGCCGAATGCGACTTCGACCCTGGGCACGCGGGCCTGAGCCCGCAGGAGATCCGGCGGCTCGACCGGGCCGCCCAGTTCGCGGTCGTGGCGGCTCGCGAGGCCATGAACGACTCGGGCCTGGAATTCGAGCGGGTCGACCCAGGCCGGACCGGGGTCGCATTCGGCAGCGCCGTCGGGTGCACGACCACCTTGGAGCGCGAGTTCATCGTCAGCAGTGACGGCGGCAGCAAGTGGCTGGTCGATCCTGAGTACACCTGGCCGCACTTGTATGACGCGTTCGTCCCCAGTTCGATGGCCGCCGAGCTCGCCGGGCTAGTCGGGGCGGAAGGCCCGGCGACCGTCGTGTCGACCGGCTGTACTTCGGGCATCGACGCCGTGGGATACGCGGCCGACCTGATCGCCGACGGGTCGGCGGACATCGTCGTGTCGGGCGCGAGCGACGCGCCGCTTTCGCCGATCACCGTTGTGTGCTTCGACGTCATCCGCGCCAGCTCACGTCGCAATGACGACCCGGCTCACGCCTGCCGGCCGTTCGACGCCACGCGCGACGGGCTCGTGCTCGGGGAAGGCGCGGCGGTTCTGATCATCGAGGAACTCGAGCACGCCAGGCGCCGCGGTGCCCGCATCTACGGCGAGGTCGCCGGGTTCGCCTCCAGGTGCAATGGCTACCACATGACCGGCCTGAAGCCGGACGGCAGGGAGATGGCCGAAGCCATCACCGTGGCACTCGACCAGGCCAGGCTCGACCCGTCGGCGGTCGACTACATCAACGCGCACGGCTCGGGCACAAAGCAGAATGACCGGCACGAGACGGCGGCGTTCAAGCGCAGCCTCGGCGCGCATGCGTACCAGACGCCGGTCAGCGCCTTCAAGTCGATGATCGGTCACTCGCTCGGTGCGATCGGCTCGCTGGAGATAGTCGGCTGCCTGCTCGCCCTGAACGAGGGCGTGATCGCGCCGACCGCCAACCTGCACGAGCCCGATCCTGACTGCGATCTGGACTACGTCCCGCTGGTGGCCAGGGAGCAGCCCGTGCGGACAGCGCTCACCGTAGGCAGCGGATTCGGCGGCTTCCAGAGCGCCATGGTGCTGACGCAGCCTGGCGACCTGCGATGACCGCGCTCATCACCGGCCTGGGCATCGCCTCGCCGATCGGCCTCGGGATCGAGGAGTACTGGAAGCGCACGCTGAGCGGCGCGCTCGGCATCGCGCCCATCACCCGCTTCGACCCGGCCAAGTACCGGGTGCGCCTGGCGGGCGAGGTGCGCGGCTTCAGCGCCGAGGACCACCTGTCAGAACGGCTGCTCCTGCAGACCGACCACATGACGCGGATGTCGCTCGCGGCCACCGACTGGGCGCTGGCCGATGCCCAGGTGCGGCCGGCCGAGTTCGGCGAGTACGAGATGGCCGTGATCACAGGCGCCACGGCCGGCGGCTACGAGTTCGGCCAGCGTGAGCTTCAGAAGCTGTGGCAGCAGGGACCAGACCACGTCAGCACTTACCAGTCGTTCGCCTGGTTCTACGCGGTGAACACCGGCCAGATTTCCATCAGGAACGGCATGCGCGGCCCCGGCGCGGTCATCGTGACCGACCAGGCCAGCGGTCTCGACGCCGTCGGCCACGCGCGCAGGCAGCTGCGCAAGGGCAGCCGGCTGGCGGTGACCGGCGGAATCGACAGCTCGCTGTGCCCGTGGGCCTGGGTCGCTCACCTGGTAGCCGGATCGCTGAGCGAATGCGGGGACCCTGCGCGGGCCTTCGTGCCGTTCGACGAGGCCGCCTGCGGGCACGTCCCAGGGGAGGGCGGGGCGATCCTGGTGATGGAGACGGTCGAGTCGGCCGCCGCCCGTGGAGTTACCCGGCCCTACGGCCAGATCGCCGGTTACGCGGCGACCTTCGATTCACGCAGGCCGGACGCCGAGGCCGGGCTGCTCCGCGCGGCCAGGCTCGCGCTGGCTGACGCGGAAATGAGCGCCTCCGACATCGACGTCGTGTTTGCCGACGCTTCCGGGCAGCCCGAGCTTGACCAGGCTGAAGCCGGCGTGATCCGGGATCTGTTCGGGCCGCGCGGCGTGCCGGTCACCGCGCCGAAGACGATGACTGGCCGGCTATACGCCGGCGGCGGGTCGCTCGACCTGGCGGCCGCGCTGCTCTCGATCCGGGGCGGCGTGATCCCCCCGACGGTAAACGTCCGCGACGTTCCGGACGAGTACGACCTGGATCTCGTCTGCGAGCCAAGGCAGGTGCCCGTCAGGGCCGCGCTCGTCCTGAGCCGGGGCAGGGGCGGCTTCAACTCAGCCGTCGTCGCCCGCGAATGCGAACCAGCCGCCGCCTGACCTGAAGGATGCCCGGGGGCTGGCCGGAGCGCGGGCGGTAGCGCGGCAGTGGCGGTAGCGCGGCAGTGGCGGTAGCGGGGCAGTGGCGGTAGCGGGGCAGCGGCGGGAACGTGGCAGCGGCCGGAGCCGGACAGGTTAGCTGGGCGCAGGCCAGGCGATGATGTCGATGACCGCGGCCGACCAGGCGAAGCCGGCACCCACGCCTAGCATCAGGCAGCGCTGTCCTGGCAAGAGGCGGCCGGTGCTGCCGAGGTGGCAGAGCCCCGCGAACTGGTCGCCCGCCCCGAGGTGACCTACGTGCCTGGCCCAGGGCCAGTTCGTCCGGTCCCGGTCGATGCCGAGCACGTTAAGGAAGTGCGCCTTGATCCGGCCCGCACCGAGGCTGGGCACGATGAACCAGTCCATCTCGGCGAGCTTGGCGTCGCCGTCGCGCAATGCCTGGTCGACGACCTCGCGCTGGCCCGCGTCGATGCGCTCCATGACGGAGTCCAGGCCGAACTCGGCGACGAAGTCGGACCGGTGCGTGTCGAGGTCGACCACCGGGCGCACGCTGAACGGGGCCGGGCCGAACGGATCGTGACCCCGGCTCATCTGCTCAAGGCTGGAATCGCACGCGGTGACCATGCTGCGCACCCTGGCCAGCCCGCCAGCCGTCGACAGGACGGCCGCGGTGCCGCCGTCTCCGCAGATCGTCCCCGGGTCGCTGCGCCAGCGGTCGAACCCCGGCAGGCAGAACTTATCGCCCGTGGTGATCAGCGCGTGGCGCCGCGAGGGATCGGCCACCAGATAGGACGCGGCCAGCTCCATCGCAGCCATTCCGCCATTGGACATCTGCCTGATCTCCATCGCGGGGCAGTGATTTCCGACAACGGCGCGCTGAACGTAGGCGGCGGCAGGCCAGAGGTCGTGACCTTGGTAATAGGCGCCGGCGTGCAGCACCAGGTCGATGTCGTCCGGCTCGCATCCGGCCTGGCGCAGTGCTGGGCGGGCCGCGCTGGCGGCCATCTCGGGCGGGGACTCGCCCGCGGCCACGCAGACAGAGGCGATCTCCGTGCGCCAGATGAGCTTGCGGTCGCATAGTCCTGCCTGCTCCGCCGCTTCCACCGTCATCGGCTCGGGCAGCCAGGTGCCGCATCCGGCAATGAAAAGGTCGTCGAACTGCATGTAACCGGCCCCAGGGGAGTTTGGCTTTGGCCTCACCGTGCGGTGGCTCGCTCGCGGCCCGCTCAGGGCGCGGTGGAGCCGGGCTCGCTCAAAGGCGCCGCGAGCCGCGGTTGTCGAGCCCGATTCAACCAGGGGTAGAGCGGCCGTGACTTAGCTGAGTCCATGCCGATCACACTGCGGCCAGGCGCGACGCCGTCCCGGGAGGCGACGAACGGCGGCGGCGGACGCCAGGTAGTTCTCATGTTCCCAGGCCAGGGAGCCCAGCAGCCAAGGATGGCCGCGGGGCTCTACGGAGTGAGCGATGTCTTCACCGACGCGATGGACACCGCTTTCCGCCTGCTTGGCAGCGAAGGCGCCGGCGTCCGGGCGGCCTGGCTGGCGCCTGGCCCAGCCGAGGCGCTTGATGACGTCTCTCGCGCGCAGCCGCTGCTCTACGCGGTGGGCTGCGCGCTCGGCAGGCTGGTGGAAAGCTGGGGAGTCGACCCCGCCGCACTGCTCGGCCACAGCGTCGGCGAGATGGTGGGGGCGACGCTGGCCGGGATCCTCGACTTCGCCGACGGGATGCGGCTGATCAAGGACCGCATGCGGATCTTCGCCGACACCCCGCCCGGCGGGATGCTGGCCGTCGCCGCATCGCCTGCGCAGCTCGCCGGTTACGTGACCGGCCAGGTCGCGATTGCGGCTGTCAACGGGCCACGGCAGGTGCTGCTGGCCGGCCTCGACACTGAGCTGGACGCGGTCGAGCGAAGGCTGCGCGCCGCCGGCGTCACGTGCAGGCGCAGCCGGGCCAGGCAGGCGTTCCACAGCCCGGTCGTGGCCGGCGCGGTAGCGCGGTCAGCCGGTGGCTGGGCGGCGACGCCGTTGCGGGCGCCGCGCCGCCTGGTCTATTCCGCCTATCTGGGTGAGGTGCTGCCCGACCGGGTGGCATGCGATCACCGGTTCTGGGCCGATCAGCCCGCGCGGGCCGTGCTGTTCGGCCCGACCCTTGACCTGCTGCTCAGCCGGGGCGACTTCCTTCTCGTCGAAGCCGGGCCAGGGCAGGGGCTCAGCGCCCTGGCCCGCAGGCATCCGGCTGTCACCTCGGGCGCCAGCGCGGTCACCGCGCTGCTGCCCGTGCGGTCAGGGGCTGACGATGACGACCTGCTCGCCGTGCGCGGCGCGGCGGAGCGAATCAGGGCGGAGGGCCATGCGGTACGCACAGACAGGTAACGCTGGCGACAGCCAGGTCGCGATCATCGGCATGGCCTGCCGATTCCCGATGGCGCCGAGCCCAGGGGCGTTCTGGCGGCTGCTCAGATCCGGTGGCGATGCGGTCACCGACGCGCCGGCCGGCAGGCGCGCGGACAATGTCTTCTACGACCCTGGCTCGCGGCCCGATGGCGCGGCAACGACGCACCGGGGCGGATTTCTCGACCAGATCGACGGGTTCGACGCGGATTTCTTCGGCATCTCCCCGCGTGAGGCACGAGAACTTGACCCGCAGCAGCGCCTGATGCTCGAGCTCGCCTGGGAAGTATTCGAGGACGCGCGGATGGCGCCCGACTCGGCCTCTGGCCACCAGGTAGGCGTCTACGTCGGAGCGATCGCGGACGACTATGCCGAGCTAAGCCGAGAACGGGGCCTTGTGTCCGTGACCGGTCACACGTTGACCGGGCTGCACCGCGGCTTCATCGCCAACAGGATCTCTTACGCGCTCGGCCTGCGCGGACCCAGCCTGACGGTGGACACCGGCCAGTCGTCGTCGCTGGTCGCCGTCCACCTCGCATGCGCGGGCCTGCGCCGCGGGGAGTGCGCCATGGCCGTGGCCGGCGGCGTGCACCTGAACATCGCGGCTCACAGCACCGCGCAGGTGGTCAAGCTCGGCGCGCTGTCGCCCGATGGAATCTGCGCGGTCTTCGACGAGCGGGCGGACGGGTTCGTGCGCGGCGAGGGAGCCGGCGCTGTCTTGCTGAAGCCGCTGGAAAGCGCGCTCGCCGACGGCGACAAGGTGTACTGCGTCATTCGGGGCAGCGCCGTCAACAACGACGGCGACACCTCGGGCAGCCTGGCCGCGCCGGGTGAGCTTGCTCAGCGCGAGGTGCTCCGCGCCGCGTACCGCAGTGCCGGAGTCCGGCCAGCCAGGGTGCAGTACGTCGAATTGCACGGCACGGGCACCAGGGCCGGCGATCCCGTCGAGGCGGCGGCACTGGCAGCGGTCTGCGGCGCTACCCGGGCACCGGGCGCTCCGCTGCTGGTCGGCTCTGTCAAGACGAACATCGGCCACCTGGAGGGCGCGGCCGGCATCGCCGGCCTGATCAAGACGGCGCTCAGCATCTGCCATCGGGAGATCCCGGCGAGCTTGCATTTCCGCTCTCCGAATCCCGCCATTCCGCTCGGTCGTTACCGCCTCCGGGTGCGGCGGGATCTCGGGAAGTGGCCTGATGGAGAGCCGCTGGCGGGCGTATCGTCCTTCGGCCTCGGCGGGACCAACTGCCATGTGGTTCTCGCCGGGCTGAGGCAGGCGGGGCGAGCTGCCACGGAGGAACGGGCCACGGCGCCCGGGTCGGTCCCGTTCGTGCTGTCGGGCCGCACAGATGACGCGGTCCGGGCCCAGGCGGCCGGGCTGGCCGCCTGGGCCGGAGGGCAGCCCGGCCTAGACCTCGGTGACCTCGCCTTTTCCCTGGCCACCACGAGGACCGCGTTCGGGCACCGTGCCGCGATCCTCGCGTCAGGCAAGGAGGCACTGCTGGCCGGGCTCGGGGCGGTCGCCGATGGCGGCCGCGCGGCCTACGTGCTGCGCGGGGTCACGGGCAGCGACAAGCTGGGGTTCCTTTTCCCTGGTCAGGGTTTCCAGCGGGCGCTGATGGGCGAGCGGCTCTGCCGCGGGTTCCCGGCCTTCGAGCAGGCATTCGACGCCGTCTGCGGCGAGCTCGACGGCCACCTGGACAGGCCGATCCGGCCGCTAATCTGGGCACGGCCAGGCACGGCGCAAGCGGCTCTGCTCGACCAGACCAGATACACCCAGCCCGCGCTGTTCGCGGTCGAGGTCGCGCTCTGCCGCTTGCTTGAGTCGTTCGGCCTTCGCGCGGAATTCGTCGCGGGGCATTCTGTCGGAGAGTTCGCCGCCGCGCACATTGCCGGCGTGCTCAGCCTCGCGGATGCGGCCAGGCTGGTCGCCGTGCGCGCGCGGCTGATGCAGGAGCTCCCGCCTGGCGGCGCGATGATCGCGGTCCAGGCATCGGCTGACGAGGTCGCGCCGCTCCTGCGCGGGTGCGAGCATGAGGTCGCGATCGCCGCGATCAACGGTCCGTCGGCGGTGGTGATCTCGGGCGATGCCGCCGCGGCCGGGCGGGTCGCGGCGACCATCGCGGCCAAGGGCCGCAAGACCAGGAAGCTCAAGGTCAGTCACGCGTTCCATTCCCCGCTGATGGAGCCCGTGCTCGGAGAGCTGGAGACGGTAGCGGGCAGCCTTGCGTTCCAGCCGGCCAGCGGACCGCGGTTCGTCTCGGCTGTCACCGGCCGGCCAGCCAGCCAGGCCGACCTCGCCAGGCCCGGCTACTGGGCCGAGCATGCGCGCGGGACCGTCCGCTTCGCGAGCGCCCTAGAGGCAATGGAGGCGGGCGGCGCCCGGTTGTGCCTGGAAGTAGGTCCTGGCAACGGCCTGACCGGAATGGGCAAGGCTGCCATGGCCGGGCGCGGCATGACTTTCCTGGCGAGCATGCACGGCGCCGACGAAGCTGATGCGGTCGGCGCGGCGCTGGCTGGCCTGCACGTGCGCGGGATACCAGTCAACTGGCGCGAGTTCTTCGGCTCGCGGGCGAGAAGCATCGACTTGCCGACCTACCCGTTCCGGCGGCGCAGGTACTGGCTTGGCTCCAAGACCGGCCACCGCGAACCGCCATCACGGCCAGCGGCCGCTGGTGACCCGCACGCGCTTGTGACCGCGGCGCTCGCCACGGTGCTCGGGCATGAGGAGCCGGCCAGGATCGACCTCGCCCGGCCGCTAAGCGAGCTTGGCCTCGACTCAGCGATGACAGTCGAACTCGCCGTCATCCTGAGTCAGGCCACCGGCCTTGACCTGCAGCCGACGGACCTTTACAACTCGCCAGCGCCGGCCGCGCTCGTCGAGCACCTGCGCGAGCTACTCGCGCAGCGGGACCGCTCACCTGCCGAGCCCGCTGAACCCTGCGCCGTGCGGCCTGCTGAGCGGGCGGCCGGCCGGGCGTCCGGGCGGGCTCCTGGGCAGGAGCAGATCGCGATTGTCGCGATGAGCTGTCGTTACCCGGGAGGAGTCGCTAGTCCCGAGGACCTGTGGGAACTCGTAGCCGATGGCAAGGACGCGATCTCGGGATTCCCGGTGAACCGCGACTGGGATCTGGCCGGCTTGTACGACCCTGAGCCCGGGCAGGCCGGGCGCAGCTATGTCCGTCACGGGGGATTCCTGCATGACGCGGACCAGTTCGATGCTGCCTTCTTCGGCATCAGCCCGCGCGAGGCCACCGCCATGGACCCGCAGCAGCGGATCTTGCTCGAGACGTGCTGGGAAGCGCTCGAACGCGCCGGGCTGGCTCCGTCCGTCCTCCGCGGCGAGCCGGTCGGCGTTTTCGTGGGCGCGACAGCGGCGGAGTACGGGCCCAGGCTGCACGAGGCCAGCGCCGGGTTCGCCGGGCACCTGCTCACCGGCAGCACGCCTAGCGTGCTCTCGGGGCGAGTCGCCTACACGCTCGGCTTGCGCGGGCCGGCCGTGACGGTGGACACCGCTTGCTCGTCCTCCCTAGTGGCGCTGCACCTGGCAGCGCAGGCGCTCAGGAACGGCGACTGCCAGCTCGCCCTGGCCTGCGGCGTCACCGTGATGGCTGGCCCCGGCATGTTCGTGGCCTTCAGCATGCAGCGCGGGCTCGCCCCCGACGGCCGGTGCAAGCCCTTCGCGGCCGCGGCGGACGGGACCGCGTGGGCCGAAGGAGCGGGCGTCCTGGTGCTCGAGCGGCTCACCGATGCCCGGCGCCATGGACACCCCGTGCTCGCGGTGATCAAGGGCAGCGCGACCAATCAGGACGGCGCGAGCAACGGGCTCACCGCGCCCAATGGCACGTCGCAGGAACACCTCATCAGGCAGGCGCTCGCGAACGCGGGCCTGACCTTCGCCGATGTCGATGCCGTGGAAGCTCACGGCACGGGCACCGCGCTCGGCGACCCCATCGAGGCGACCGCGCTGCTCGCCACCTACGGCCAGCGCTCGCCCCTGGCCGGGCCTTTGTACGTCGGCGCGCTGAAGTCCAACATCGGCCACGCCCAGGCGGCAGCCGGGGTCGGCGGCGTCATCAAGATGGTGGCAGCGATGCGGCATGGCCTGCTGCCAGGGACGCTGCACCTCGACGCCCCTTCCCCGCACGTGGACTGGTCGGCCGGGCACCTGTCGCTGCTCACCGAGGCGAGGCCGTGGCCGGAGCTCGAAGCCGGCCGGCCCCGCCGTGCGGCGGTCTCATCCTTCGGCATCAGCGGCACGAACGCCCACGTCATTCTCGAGCAGCCGGAGCCGGCATCGGAGCGGGAGCCGGCATCGGAGCCGGAGCCGGCATCGCAGCCGGAGCCGGCATGGGAGCCCGGGTCCGGCCCGGACGAGGCCGCGTGCCAAGGCATCGTGCCCTGGGTGCTGTCCGCCTCATCCGCGCAGGCGCTTGCCGCGCAAGCCGGCAAGCTGCATGAATTCGTCGTCCAGCAGCCCGGTCATGACGCTATCGACATCGCGTTCTCGCTCGGCACCACGCGAGCACATCTGCGTCATCGTGCCGCGGTGCTCGGCAGCACTCCCGGCGAACTCCGCGCCGCCCTGCTGGCCCTGTCACAGGGAGTGCCGTCGCCGGCCGTCATCCGCGGCGCCGCCGTTACCGGCAGCACTGTGTTCGTCTTCCCCGGCCAGGGGTCGCAGTGGCCGGGAATGGCGCTGGACCTGCTCGAATCCCAGCCGGCATTCCGGGCGAGAATGGAGGACTGCGCCGACGCGCTCGCGCCGTTCACCGACTGGAAGCTGCTGCCCGTACTGCGCGGAGAGCCAGGCACGCCGCCGCTGGCCAGGGTCGACGTCGTCCAGCCCGCGCTCTTCGCGATCATGGTCTCGCTCGCTGCCGCCTGGCAGGCAGCCGGCGTCTGGCCCGGCGCTGTCGTCGGCCATTCCCAGGGCGAGATCGCCGCTGCCTGCGTGGCCGGCGGCCTGTCGCTCGACGACGCGGCCAAGGTTGTCGCCCTCCGCAGCATCGCGCTCGGCGGCCTGGCCGGTACCGGCGCGATGGCCTCGGTGCCGCTGCCTGCGGACGAGGTACGGGAGCTCCTGCGCAGTGACGGCGGCCCCCTGAGCTCCCTGATCGAGATCGCGGCCGTCAACGGCGCCTGCTCGACGACGGTCGCCGGCCCGCAGGGCGCCGTGCGCGATTTCGTGGCCAGGTGCCGCGAAGCCGACATCAGGGCGCGCGAGGTTGACGTCGACTACGCGTCACACTCCACCCAGGTCGAGGCCCTGCGCGAGACCTTGCTCACCACGCTGGCCGACATCGAGCCGAGGGAGGCTGGCATCCCCTTCTTCTCGACCGTCACGGGCGAGCGGCTTGATACCGCCAGCCTCGACGCCGGGTACTGGTATAGGAACCTGCGCAGCACCGTCCGGCTAGAAGCCGCTACGCGCGCCTTGCTGCGGGCGGGTCACACCAGGTTCGTCGAGGTCAGCCCGCACCCGATCTTGGCCGTCCCGGTCGCGGAAACCGCGCAGGACGCCGATGTGGCCGCGGCCGTCATCGGCACGTTGCGCCGGGACCATGGCGGACACGAGCAGTTCATGGCAGCGCTGGCGCAGGCCCATGTCGCTGGCGCGCCCCTGCGCTGGGCGGCGCTGGCACCGCGAGCGCGCCGGGTGCCGCTGCCGACCTATCAGTTCCAGCGCGACAGGTTCTGGCTTCCCGCACGATCCGGCGGCGGCCGGGCGGACACGTCGCTCAGCGCCGCCGGCCTCGACGCGGCGACGCATCCGCTGCTCGGCGCGAGTATCGAATCGCCGGACAGCGGCGAGCTGATATTTACCGGCAGCCTGTCCCTGGCCGCGCAGCCGTGGCTTGGCGATCACCGCGTCGGCGGCATCGCCGTCGTATCCGCGACCACGCTGCTCGACCTGGCTCTGCACGCGGGTGACGAAACTTGCTGCGGGCAGGTGGACGAACTGACCATGCAGGCTCCGCTTGTGGTGCCTGAACATGGCCGGGTCCAGCTCAGGGTGGTGCTCGGACAGCCGGACGAGCTAACTGGCCGTTCCCTGGCCATCTACTCCCGCGCGGCTGGGCAGGCTGGCGGACCGTGGACCGTGCACGCATCGGGCAGGCTGCGCGCCTACGGCGATAGCGTGGTCTCCCGCGCCGGGCAGGCCCAGTGGCCGCCGCCCGGAGCCGCCAGCGTTCCGCTCGGTGCCGGCTACGCGGACCTGGCTGAGCGCGGCTATGGCTACGGGCCCCGCTTCCGCGGGCTGCGGGCAGCCTGGCAGCGAGCCGAGGAGATCTTCGCCGAGGTGGCGGTTCCCGAGCCGCCAGAGGCTGACGGGCAATTCATGCTGCACCCTGTGCTGCTTGACAGCGCGCTGCACGCCCTGCTGCACCTTCGGGTACTCGGTGGCGAGGGCACCTTGCTCCCATTTTCCTGGACCTCAGTTCGGGTGCACTTGGCAGGAGCCGGGACCTTACGGGTGCGGCTGGCGCCCGACGGAGCAAGCACGGTGTCGATGGTCGCCACAGACTCCGCCGGGGAACTGGTGGCGACCGTCGGCGGTCTGGCGTTCCGGTCGCTGGCGGCCGGCACGCTGGCGGCCTCTGCCGCCCCTTCAGCCTCATCCGGGTACCTGCTGCGGCTGGACTGGACAGAGCTGACCGGGTGGGATGACCGCCCGGCCGCCCCGAGGTGCGCGGTGCTCGACGCCGGCGATCCAGGGGATCCCGGCCCAGCGCTGCCTGGCACCCGGTTCGCTGGCCTCGGCCAGCTCAGCGGCGCGCTGGAGGACGGCGGGGCGCCACCAGAGCTGGTGTTTGCCGCATGCCCGCCCGCGCGCGAAGGCATGCCGCAAGCGGTGCACCACGTGACGGTCAGCACGCTCGCGCTGGTCAAGTCGTGGCTTGCCGAGGAGCGACTGGCGAGCGCATCGCTGGTCGTCCTGACTGAGCGAGCTTTCGCGGTCGGAGACGATGCCGGCGAGGCCAGGTCCGCAGCGGTCCAGGCGGCGGTCTGGGGACTGCTGCGGTCAGCGCAGTCGGAGAACCCAGGCAGGCTCGTCCTGGCCGATGTCACCCGCGATGACCTGGCGTCGCTTCGGGTCCTGCCGGCCGCGGCCGTGATCGGCGAGCCGCAACTTGCGCTGCGGGACGGCCGTGTGTTCGTCCCCCGCCTGCGCGAGCGCCCGGCCGCCGATGGCCTGCTCACGCTTCCGGCCTTGACCAAGCCAGCAACCCTGAACGAAGCTCACGGCGCACCACCCTGGTGCCTGGATACTCACGGTGGCGGCACGATCGATGACCTCGCGCCAGTGCCGAACCCGCGGGCGGCCGGACCCCTGGCAGCCGGGCAGGTCAGGATTGGCGTCCGCGCGGCCGGGCTCAACTTCAGGGATATCACGGTGGCGCTCGGGCTGCTGCCCGGCGAGCGGTCGATCGGGATCGAGGGAGCGGGCGTCGTGACCGAAGTCGGCGCGGGCGTGTCAGCGTTCGCGCCGGGCGACCGGGTGATGGGCCTGTTTGACGGCGCCTTCGGTCCGGTGGCGGTCGCCGACCATCAGGCAGTGGCCGCCATTCCTGACGGCTGGTCGTTCGCTGAGGCCGCGTCGGTGCCGGTCGCATTCGTTACCGCTTACCAGTGCCTGCGCGAGGTCGCGGGCCTGCGCGCGGGAGAGCGAGTGGTCGTGCACGCCGCCACTGGCGGCGTCGGGTTCGCGGCGGTGCGGCTCGCCAGGTACCTGGGAGCCGAGGTTTTCGCCACAGCGAGCCCAGGGAAATGGCATCACCTCAAGGCGCTTGGCCTGGACGCCGCTCACATATCGTCATCGCGCTCGCTGGGGTTCGCCAGGCGGTTCCGCACGGTGATGGGCGAGCGAGGCGCTGATGTCGTGCTGAACGCGCTCGCCGGGGACTTCACCGACGCTTCCCTCGGCCTGCTCGGGCCTGGCGGCAGGTTCGTCGAGATGGGCAAGACCGACATCCGTGATCCGGCGCAGGTGGCGAGCCGCTGGCCCGGAGTGTCGTATCACCTTTACAACCTGCGTGACGTACCCCCGGCCGCCGCGGGCCTGGCCCTGGCGAAAGTGCTCGAGCTATTCGGGAACGGCGCGCTGGCGCACCCGCCCGTCACCGGCTATGACATCCGGAGCGCACGAACCGCCCTTACCTCGATGAGCAGGGCGCGTCACGTCGGCAAGATCGTGCTGACCGTGCCGAGGCCGCTTGACCGGTCAGGCACCGTGCTGATTACCGGCGGCACGGGAACGCTCGGCGGCCTGCTGGCACGGCACCTGGTCACGGCGCACGGCATCCGCCATCTGATCCTGGCGAGCAGGCGCGGGGCGAGCGCCGCTGGCGCCGCCGGCCTCATGGCTGAGCTCAGCAGGCAAGGCGCCGAAGTCACCGTCGTCACCTGTGACGTTGCCAGCCGGGATGCCCTGGAGCGGGCAATCTCGGCGGTGCCGGGTAGTCACCCGCTCACCGCCGTCGTGCACGCCGCCGGCCTGCTCGATGACGCGACCGTAGCGTCGCTCACGGCTGAGAGCCTGGTGGCCGTGCTGGCAGCCAAGTCGGACGGTGCCTGGCATCTGCACGAGCTGACCAGGCACCTGGACCTCGCGGCCTTCGTGCTGTTCTCGTCCGTGGTCGGCGTGCTCGGCGAAGCCGGGCAGGCCAACTACGCCGCCGCGAACGCCGCGCTCGACGGCCTGGCGCGGCTGCGCCGTTCCAGCGGGCTGCCGGCCACCTCGCTGTGCTGGGGAGTGTGGGCAGAGCGCAGCGGCATGACCGCGCACCTGTCGGACAGCGACCTGACCCGGCTGCGGCGCAGCGGCATCGCCCCGCTTGCGACTAGCGAAGCCCTCCGCATGTTCGACGCGGCGCTTGATGCCGTCGACCCGGTCCTGGTGCCGGTCCTTCTCGATCGCGCCGCCCTGGCCGGGCAGGACCGCCTGCCCGCCTTGCTGCGCGGACTGGCGGCCGCGCCGGCGAGCGCCGCCCGGGTGGCGAAGCCCAGGCGGATCCCGCCGGCCGCGCCGCCCGGCCATCCCGCTGATCACGGCAACCCGAGCCCGCTCGCCAGCCGGCTCGCGGGCCTGACCGGGGCCGAACGAGATGAGGTCCTGCTCAAGCTCGTCTGCGCCGAGGCCGCCACCGTGCTCGGCCAGACCGCGGCGGCGCTCACCCCTGACAGCACGTTCCGTGAGCTTGGCGTGGACTCGCTGACCGGACTCGAGCTGCGAAACAGGCTCAGCAACTCCACCGGACTGCGCCTGCGAGCCAGCCTGACAACAGACAATCCCACGCCTGGAGCGCTGGCGAAATTCCTGGGAAACGCGCTTGAAGCCGGTGAAAACGGTGCGGGAAAAGCAGGCTCCAGCATCTCTTGAGCATCTTTGGACGGGCGTCAGGGAGCGTGGATTCAAGCGCTATTCGGGAGGACTCGATGCTGAAGGGTGAAAGAAAAACCGCCATCGTCACCGGTGCGACCAGCGGAATCGGCCTTGCCGTGACCCGGCTGCTCGCCGGGCAGGGGCGCGCGGTGTATATCTGCGCCAGGAACGCCGATAACGTTGCTGCGGTCGTGAAGGACCTGCAGAACGACGGGTTCGACGTGGCCGGCATGCGCTGCGACGTCACGTCGGGCGACGACGTCCGGGCCATGGTCGCTGCAGCGGTAAGCACGTTCGGCCCGGTGACCATCCTGGTCAACAACGCCGGGCGCAACGGCGGCGGAATCACCGCCGAGATCGAGGACAGCCTCTGGTACGAGGTTATAGAAACCAATCTCACTAGCGTCTTCCGCGTCACGCGCGAAGTGCTCGCCAGGGGCGGAATGCGCGACGCGGGGTGGGGCAGGATTGTCAACATCGCGTCAACGGCCGGAAAGCAGGGCGTCGTGCTCGGCGCTCCCTACTCGGCGTCCAAGCACGGTGTCGTCGGCTTCACCAAGGCGCTCGGGCTCGAACTGGCCCAGACGGGGATCACGGTCAACGCTGTCTGCCCCGGGTACGTCGAGACGTCCATGGCCCAGCGCGTCAGGCAAGGTTATGCGGCGCACTGGGGCATCACCGAAGCGGCCGTCCTCAGCAAGTTCGAGGCCAAGATTCCGCTCGGCCGCTACGGGACACCCGAGGAAGTGGCCGCGATGGTCGGCTACCTGGCAGGAGACTGCGCTGCCCCGGTGACCGCGCAAGCGATCAACGTGTGCGGTGGCCTGGGAAACTTCTGAGCTCACCCGGCGCCCCGATCACCGCCGGGACCTGATCACCACCCGAAATGGAGGATTGACATGCCAGCATTCACCTTTGACGATCTCAAGCAGGCACTGCGCGCGGCCGCGGGCGAGGACGAGTCGGTCAGTCTCGACAGCGACATTCTCGACACGGAATTCGCCGAGCTCGGCTACGACTCGCTCGCCATCTTGGAGACGGCGAGCCACGTGGAACGCGGCTTCGGCGTACGGCTGCCCGAGGACGAGGTCGGCGACAAGCAGACTCCCCGCGCGTTCATCGACTTCGTGAACTCGATACTCAGCGCTAAGGTCTGACACCAGCCTGCCGGATCAGGGCGGCCTACTTGGCCTCCGGTTCGCGTGCCGCCCCGACCGAGACCGGCACAGCGCAGGTCATGCCTTCGCTGAAGCCGGCCGCGCCGATGCCGAAAGCCAGGTTGAAGCGACCACGCAGGTTCTCCAGCGCGATCACGTGGGTTAGCTCGACCAGCTGCTGCTCGTCGAAGTGAGCCCGCAGGCTGGCGAATAGCTCGTCGGGCACGTCGACCGGGGTCCTGGTCATGCCCACCGCGTAGTCCAGCACGAGCTTATCCACGTCAGAGAAGAGCGGGCTGGCCTGGTAGGCAGGCAAGGCCAGCAGCTCTTCGTCCGTCAGCCCCCACTGACGCGAGATCTGCGAGCCCATGTCGATGCAGTACTCGCACTGCACGACCGTGGCGGCCTTCAGCTCAGCGAGGGCACGTACCCGCTTGCCCAGGCGGCTCAGTTTCGCTGTAGCCTGCTCGAGCCCGGCATAGCCGCGCAGCAGGCCGGGCTCGTGCGCGTAGATCTCCAGCGGCTCGATCATGCCTTCTGGCGAGCGCCCGGTGAGCTTCGCCATGCCGCGGCGGGTGAAGTAATACACCATCCGGGCGTACGGTGTGGCCTGCCGGGCAGGCACTCCAGGGATGCGGGCCATGTGGCTGCTCCTTCCGATGATCCAGTCGAGTGACGTCACTGGTATGACACCTGCCCGCCGCCGGGCGTGACATGTCAGCCCGCACTTCACGGTAAATCAGTCCTGTTCAACTGTATTTTACTATGCGCTTGAACGCGCATTGGCGGCCTTAAGGGCGTCTGCGCCGTGCGTTAAATGACCAGCACCGCGGGCTTGTCCTACCGTGCGTATACGCGAGAAATTGGCTAATAACGTGGGTAAATGTAAGCGGCGCGGCGCGCTGGAAGCGCGGTGCATGAAGGAGAGAGAACCCCAATGGCGCAGACTCATGACCGCGACTTCGACGCGATCGTGATCGGCGGCGGGCCAGGTGGATCCGCCTATGCGATCACGCTGGCGCGCGCCGGGCACTCGGTGCTCGTCTTAGAGCGGGAGAAATTCCCCAGGTTCCATATCGGCGAGTCGTTCCTGCCGTACACGACCGAGGCGCTGACGCAGCTCGGCCTGATCGACCGCGTGACCGCGGCCGGATTCGCGATAAAGACGGGCCTTGAGCTCTGCCTGGGCGACAAGTGGTCACACCGGGTCGCCATGGCGAATGCCGGCGAGCCCTACCAGGCATGGGCGCCATCGGTGGAACGGTCAGCCTTCGACAAGATCCTGCTCGATGCGGCCGCGCAGGAGTCCGGCACCACGGTCCTCCAGAAGGCGAAAGTCACCGAGCTGATCTTCGCGGGCGAGCGGATTTCCGGCGTACGTTACACCTATGAAGGCGAAAAGCGGTCAGCGACCGCCAGGTTCGTCATCGACGCCAGCGGGCAGGCCGGCGTGATTGCCCGCGGCCTGAAACTGCGGAAAACCGACGACCACTTGCAGATGGGCGCGATATTCAAGCACTTCGCCGGCATCGACGAGCGGTGCAATCCCGGCGTCGAGGGCGATACGCAGATCGGAGTGCAGGAGCAGGGCTGGCTCTGGGCGATCCCGGTCCGCAAGGACGTGATCAGCGTGGGCGCGGTCGCCCCTACCTCGGTGCTGCGCAAGTCGCGCCCTGAGGACATCTTCAACGCCTACCTGAAGGCCCAGCCGCGGATCAGGGACCGCATCACTGGCGCTGAGGTCTGCAAGGACCTGGCGGGGGAGCAGGACTTCGAATATCACGCCGATACGCTCGCGGGCCCCGGCTATTTCCTTGTCGGCGACTCGGGTTGCTTCACCGACCCGGTATTCTCCGCCGGAGTCTTCCTGGCCCTGGTGACAGGCCGCCGGGCGGCCGAGGAGACGATCAGGTGCCTGCGGGACGCCGAGCCTGAGCAGGAGGTTGCGCGGCGCTACGAGAACTTCTACAAGACCGGCTACGACACGTACTTCCGGCTGATCCGCGCGCATTACGACAACCGTCGCCCGATCCTGGGGCAGTTCCTCAAGGAAATGTTCGACTCGACCGGCGCTCCGGAGAAGTTCCGGGTCCTTGCCCTCGGCGGCGACTTCTTCTCTGACACCAACCCGATGGTGAACCGGCTGCGGCAGGAAAAGCAGTGGGCCGTCTTCTCTCCCTTCGAGCCCGAGTACGGTTGCCCGGTGTACGGCGATGAGCCTGCCGGGGCGCCGCGATGAGCGCGTCCGGACGCGACGGCACCGGCAGGCCGCTGATCGGGATTGGTGCCAACCTGGTCCGCGCCAGGTGGGGTCCATGGGACCGGCCCGCGGCGTTAATGGCGCAGACGTACATCGACATGATGGCCGCGGCGGGCTGCGTGCCGGTGCTGCTGCCACCGCACGCCGGGATCGATGACGTCGCCGGGCGGCTTGACGGTCTGCTGCTGCCAGGAGGCGGTGACCTGGATCCCGCGTTGTACGGAGCGCAACCGCACCCCAGGACGGGGCGGCTTAATCCCAGGAGGGACGCCGCCGAGCTGGCGCTCGCCGGCGCGGCGATCGACATCGGGCTGCCGGTACTCGGAATCTGCCGGGGACTGCAGATCCTCAATGTCTTTCTGGGCGGCACGCTGCACCAGCACGTGCCGGACGTCGTCGGCCATCCGGGTCATGAGCCAGAGCCCGGCGTCTTCGGCTCGCAGCAAGTGCGGCTCGAGGCGGGCAGCGCTGTCGCGAAGATCATGGGTACCGACAACGCGGCCGTGCCCTGCCATCATCACCAGGCGATCGACCGGCTAGGCGCGGGGCTTGCCGTGACCGGCAGGTCAGACGACGGTCTCGTCGAGGCGGTCGAGCTGGCCGGGCATCCCTTCGCGGTCGCGGTGCAATGGCATGCCGAGGAGCCGGGCGGAATGGCCGGCAGATTCTTCGGGGCACTCGCCGAGGCGGCCAGGGCGCATCGCCGGGAGCCTGCCGCCTGACCCCGCCGGCCATGCCGATCGCGCGGCTGGCCACCGCGTCGCGCGATCGGCATGTTAACGCTCGGCGTTCAACCTGGCGAAGTCAGCGGTCGAACGCCGTCATTTACCTGGGGAACGCCTTCGGCACAATTTCGGGAATCGCCACGTAAAGTGCGTGCGGACAGCGCAATCGCTGGTAAATTGGCCCCGCCGGAGGCATCCTCAGATAAGGCCGCACTACCGACCACGGGCCACTGCATGGCTAATCACGAGCGAGCTGGATATTCGTTGATGAGGACGCGATATGAGCCGGGAACCTGCGCAATTGAGCATCGGGCTGCTTGGCCCGCTATCGGCGGTACTGAACGGCAGGCAAGTCACGCCGAGTGCGCCGAAGCAAAGGCAAGTGTTAGCGCTGCTGGCACTTAATGCTGGCCGGGTTGTGACCGTGTCAACCCTCATCGAGGAATTGTGGGGTGACCGTCCGCCGCGCAGTTACGCAACGACACTTCAGACGTACATCTTCCAGTTGCGAAATGCGCTTGAAGCAGCTGTGCCCGATGGTACGGCCGGACGCGAAATACTCGGCACCCGGCATTCTGGTTACCTTCTCGAAGACGCCACGACGGACGTTGACGAATTCAGTTCGCTCGCCCAGGAAGGCCGCATGGCGGCCGAGACGGGCGATCACCGGATCGCCTCGCAGCGGCTGGCCGCCGCGCTTGAGGTCTGGCGCGGGCCGGCCATGGTCGATGTGCGGATGGGCCGGGTACTGGAACTTGAGGCCGCATCCCTTGAGGAGACCAGGCTCGGCGTGCTCAACCGGCGGATCGACGCGGATCTGGCGCTCGGCAGGCACGATGACATGCTCGGGGAGCTGACGCTTGCCGCGGCCAGAAATCCCATGAACGAGATCCTCTGCGGATTCCTGATGATCGCGCTGTACCGGTCAGGGCACGTGGCGCGCTCGCTCGCGGCCTTCAGGAAACTCAGGTCCGTGCTGAACGACGAACTGGGCGTCGAGCCCTGCCCGAGAATGCAGCGGCTGCAGGCGGCGATCCTGTCGGGAGACCCGGCACTGGACTCGCCGTCATGGTCAACGACGCAACTCCACGCTGACCTGTTTTCCGGAGCTTAGCGGTCGGGCAGCCTAGCGGCTCTCGACTGGTACTTCAGGCGGCGCTGTGAGGCTGGAAGGGCAAATCAGCGGCGAGAAGGCGAGACTTCGCAATGCTCAGTACCCTCATCATCGGGCGGATGGAACCGCGGTCCGCTGCGGATGTCGCCCAGCTGTTCGACGCGTTCGACCAGACGGACATGCCCTATCGGATGGGCACCAGGCGGCGCGAGCTTTTCAACTATCGGGATTTGTATATCCATCTGCAGGATTTCGATAGCGACTCCGGCGGCAGCAGCATACTCGACGCGCGATCCGACCCGCTGTTCATCAAGATCAGCGCCGATCTCAAAGCGCATCTCTGGGCCTACGACCCACCGAACTGGCATTCACCCGCGGACGCGATGGCTAATCGTTTTTATCACTGGGAAGCATCGCGATAACAAGTAATACGGCCGTCCCGTGCGATCAGGGACGGCCGTATTACTTGCGCGAGCCAGGTCAGCCAGGTTCCCACGGGCGCAGTCTTGGCAGCCAGGCGCGGACGGCGCCGCGGTAAGTCACGTAGTCCGCTCCGAACTTGCGGGTCAGGACGGGCTCTTCGTAGAAGCGGACGGCCGCCGCTCCGACGAGCCAGGCCAGCACGCTGTACTCAAGCATTCCCGGCGATCCGAAGAGCAGGGTCTGGCCGATGAGGATGACAAGGAAGCCAGCATAGATCGGGTTGCGTACGTAACGGTAGAAGCCGGTGACCACCAGGCGGGGCGGGGACGCTACCGGCACGGGCGTCCCGCCGGCCTTGAAGAACTCGACGAACGAGTCGACGAGCGGAACCAGGCCGGCGCAGATCAGCAGAACCCCCGCGCCCCTGGCGATCGCCCAGTGCGGCAGCGGCTGGTGAAAGTGCCAGTCGTTCAGCAGGTACGGGAGCAGCACGCCGAACGTGCCGCCGACAGCGACGAACCACGCCATGCTGGCGGCCGCGGCTGATGATCTGCGCATGACCGGGGCTTCAGGCGTCGTTCCGGCCTGGCCGGAGCACATAGAGATTGAGCGCGTAGCACAGGACGGCGACGCCTGCCATCACTGCCATGGCCATCGAGTCGGCGTCGTCTCCGGTGGTCGTGAAGGTGGTGCCGGCCAGCGACGCGAACACCATGGCGAACAGGCCGACCACGGACAAGATCACCACTGTCCACCGGCGGGCCATGATTGCCTGCACGAGGATCGCCAGCGCGCCGAGCGCCAGGAGGAGCCCGAGAGCGGCGTGGATGCTGATCGTCGCCGGGCCATTCGAGATCGCGCTGCCGATGCTGCCGCCATGGTCCGACTTGGGCACGTCGACGTACAAGTTGACGTACATGCCAATTCCGTAGTCGATCAGAACGAGAACGAGGACGACGAGATTGACGAAACGGAGCCTGGCCAGGCCCGCCGTGCTTACGGTGCGGGCTGACCTGGCAGCGGATTGCGTTTCCACGCTCATAACCTGCTCACCTCATTGTTCGAAGGGTCATACGTAGGATTACCTGCCGCCCGGGCTTCTGCTAGCGCCAACGGCGCGGTCTTCCCCGATTCGGCTGAGATAAACTCCTCGTAATCCATGGAGGAGCCATAAAGGAATGCCAAGGTCATAAGTGGCATCGGGCAAGTAATCGCCAGCGCAGGCGGCCTCTTGCTTTCTGGAGCGGCCGTGCCGGGCGAACTGGCCGCCGGCTGGCCGGCGTCGGGGCCGAAGGCCACGCCGAGCATGGTCAGGCCTCCTTTGCTCGGGCTAGTCATGCGCGGTATCGTCATGCGCGCGTATCGCTACCTGTAGCGTGACTACTCATTGCCCGTAGTGTAGCATGACTACATATGAGAGCGGAGACGCTGAAGGGCCACTTGGACGGGATCCTGCTCGCGGTGCTCGAACCGGGTCCACGGCATGGTTACGCGATCATGGAGGCGTTGCGGATACGCAGCGAGGGACAGGTCGACCTGCCGACGGGCACCGTGTATCCCGCGCTGCACCGGCTTGAGCGGGCAGGCCTGGTCCAGGCGAGCTGGTCGGAAGCCGGCGGCAGGCGGCGTCGCGTCTACGAGTTGACCGCGGCCGGCAGGCAGGCGCTGGACTCCGAGCGCAGCACCTGGCGGGACTTCTCGGCCGTCGTCTCGGTCCTGCTTCAGCCAGCCCCGAAGGTGGTTCCGTCATGACTGAGCCGACTGGATGCGCGGCCGAGCTTGCGGTGGAGCGTTACCTTGACGAGATCGCTGCCCGCCTCCCCGGCTCGCCAAGGTCGCATCATCACATCGTCGCCGAGCTTCGCTCGGGGGTACTTGACGCCGCCGACAGCCACGAGCGCGGCGGGCTGCCCCCTGCCCGGGCAGTGCGGGCAGCGATTGCCGAGTTCGGCGAGCCCGCGCTGGTGGCCGACGCCTTCCTGGCGGAGATCGCCGCGAGTCAGGCTCGCCGCGTCGCCGTGATCCTCCTGGTGACCGGCCCGCTGGTCGGACTGTTGTGGATCGGGACTGCCGCGGCCAGCCATGTCGTCGTCCACCTTGCCTCGCTCTGGCACCTGACAGGCATGCACGGCGTCTTCGCCTGGGGCATCGAGCTCGTGGCCGTCGCGGCCACAGTCACCGCGTGGGCGGCCGCGCTCGGCATTGCCTCTACCGGCCGCCTGACGCGCCTGCTGCCGGTCAGGCCGCGCCGGGCACCGACCATCGTGGCAGTCGCCGGCATTGGCGCCGTCAGCGCCGACGCCCTGGGGCTGGCGATGCTTGCCGCTGACCTGGCGATCGCCCCGGGACAGGTCGCAGTGACGCCTGCCGCGATCGCTGCCGTGGCCAGCCTCGGCCGGATCCTGCTCGCGCGGCGTTCGGCCAGCCGGTGCCTGGCGCTGCGCGCCCGCCTGGCGTAACTCAAAGAGATCTCTTAGTGATTTTTGGAAAATTTCCCCAAATTGAACTTTGCCGGCATTGGAGTCAAGTACTGAGATCAGGAAATCCGGAGTCAGGAAAGTGAGGAGTGATGGACTCGTTAGGGGTGACCGGATCAGCCTTGCAGGCAGTGCGCGATGGGAAGCTCGCCGGGTCCTGGACCCTGGACCCTGGCAGGTCGCAGGTCAGGCTCGAAGCCAGGGCCATGTGGGGACTGGCGTCGGTACGCGGTGTCTTCCGGCAGGTAAGCGGCGACGGCGTCATCACGTCAGCGGGTGAAGTCAGCGGCGTGCTCACAGTGGCAGCCAGCTCGATCGACACCAAGAACCGCCAGCGCGACACGCATCTGCGCTCTGCCACCTTCTTTGATGTCCAGAACTATCCCGACATCACCTTTACGGCCGATCGCATCGAGCCGGCTGGCGAGGCTGTCACCATTGCGGGCTCCCTGAAGGTCAGGGACCAGGTCCGGCCGACGTCGTTAGAGGCCCGAGCCTCGCTGCTCGGACCCGGCGAACTGTGCCTGGAGGGCGAGTTGAGGGTGAACCGGGCGGACTTCGGGTTGAGCTGGAATCTGCTGGGCATGGCCTCGATGCACAACACGATCTCGGTGCGCGCCGTGTTCGCCAGGCAGTAAGCAAGTTGTGAGCGCGTCACCGGGGCGAGCCGCACGCCGGATCCGGCGGCATCGCGCCAGTAACCAGGTTGTCCGGAACTTCCGGAGCCCGGCGGCCTTCCTGTCATCGCTCAACTGTGGCGGCCTTCTGACTGAACGTCCTTCAGGCGCCGCCAGGGGCTGGTCGTGTCGGCGTGAGCCTGGCATAGCGGTGGCAGGTCGTGCCGTCGGCTGAGGGTTGCGTCGAAAGTTGTATCCGGCGTACCACCAGGCGTGCTCCCTGATGCTCACCATGACGCTGCGAGGAATTCCTTTGGCCTTGGGTCATTGTCAGGCCCGGAAAGACCAGGTTAATCTGCCCCTAATCACTAAGTAACTAGTCAGTAATATCTACTGGATAAGTATCGATATTCGTATCTGTGAGACTGTCGTGCGGACAAAAATTTGCCCGAAGCTTCGGCGCGAGGCTAATGACGGCAATGAGCGATGTGAGCACTAGTGGCCGGACTAGCGAGAAGGACGATTATGGCACTTATCAGGCATCGGAGGTTAATATCGCCCGGCAGCTATCAGCAGAGCCATATATTGCCCGACCCCTGGGCGCCATATAGCGATGGCCAAGTAGGCTATGCGGATACTTGCAGGGGCTGATAAGCGCATTGAGCGATCTCACCTGTGCAGGAGGAATAGTCGAGGTGAGCAATGAGCCGGCGGATCTGCCATGGAAGTGACCGAGCTCGGCCAGGCTGGTCTTTTCTCGTCGGTAATCGGGCTCGGCACGGCGGCGTTCGCCGGCTTGCATGGCGCCGTGAGCCGGCACGAATGCGTCAGGGTCATGGACGTCGCCCTCCATAGCGGGATAACGATGCTGGACACAGCTGACTTCTATGCTCGCGGCGACGTGGAGCGGCTGCTTGGCGAGTCACTAGAGGGCAGGCGAGACAGCGTGCTGATTGCCACGCATGGCGGCGGGCGCGCGAGCGCCGACGGAACGCCGGTCTCTTTCGACGGGCGGCCCTCGTACCTGGCAACGGCCTGCGAGGCTTCGCTACGTCGCCTGAAAACCGACTACATCGACCTTTATTACCTCTCCAGGGTTGATCCGCGAGTTCCCGTGGAGGAGAGCGTAGGCAAGCTCGCCGAACTACAGGCAGAAGGGAAGATCCGCTATCTGGGACTCTGCGAGGTAACGGCTGATGAACTGCGCCGTGCCCATGCCATCCAACCGATCAGCGCGCTGGCGGTTGACTACTCGCTGCGTGATCGGGCCGCTGAGACGGAAGTACTGGCGGTAGCGCATGAACTCGGCGTCGGAGTCGTCGCGTACTGTCCGCTTGCCAGGGGCCTGCTGGCCGGGGTCATTCCTCCGGCGAGCACGCAGGAGCACAGCGGCCTGCGCGCCATTGAGGCGGAGGCCGCCGCCCTGGACATCGGAATGGCGCGACTCGCCCTGGCCTGGTTGTCTGGTTGCCGTCAGGTCATTCCGGTCCCGAGCAGTCGCAGCCCGGCTCACCTGGAGATGAATGCTTCAGCGATCGGCATCAGGCTGTCCGCGCAGGTCTGCGCCAGGCTCGAGACGGTCTTCCCGCCGCAGCGGCCCGGTCAGCTCGGCCGCCCTTCTGGCGATCCGGGCAGCGGTACCACAAGCTCCACCTGAGTGCCCTGGCCCGGCGAGCTTGAGATAGCAAGCTTGCCCCCGACGAGGGCAGCCCGCTCGCGCATGCTGGCGATGCCAGCCGAGATCCGGGTGCATACGGCCCGCGGGTCGAAGCCTGATCCGTCGTCCTCTACCCAGGCGCGCAGTTCGTGCGGGGCCAGATCGGCGCGGACGAGCACAACCTGAGGAGAGGCATGGGCGAGTGCGTTGCGCAGCGCCTCCCTGATGATCAGGAAGACCTCGTCGATGACCGTAGGCGGAGCCCAGCTCTCGTCACCGCTGATACGCAGGCGCACGTCGACGTCGGTAGCGGTCGAGATCACGTAATCGCCCAGAGCCTTCTCCAGGCTGGTCACAGAGTCCCGGCGCAAGTCCAGGATCACCAGCCTGAGCCGGTCCATGGCCTCGGTCAGCGCGCCCTTGGCAAGACTGGTATGCAGCCTTGGCTCGACGGGCCGGTCAGGCTCGACGAGCTCGTGCAGCTCAAGCTGGCGCAGCGCGCCACTGACTCCCTCGCCGAGCCGGTCGTGAAGGTCGCGCGCTATGCGGTGCCGTTCGTCGAGGTGCGCCCGGTGAATACGGTCAAGCAGGTAGCCGTTATACGCGATATTGGCTTCCCTGATCCTGCGGTTGATGCTCTCATTTAAGGCGGTGATCGCGAGAGTAAAAACTGACAGCAACCTGAAGTCGTCTTGAACGTGACGCATCATGGCGCTGACGGTGACGTTAAAGAAGATCACCGCGGCCCGAAGCGAGTCCGCGGGACTCTGCCCGCTCACGGCCCGCGCCTGGCCGATCGCCCACGCGATTTTCTTGTAGCTCTCATCGATCCGGACGCAGTTTGATCGCACGCTTCCAATAACGTCATCGAGGATATCTGAGGCGTTGACGAGCGCCTGTTTCCGAGACCGCGGGTCCGCCAAAAGCGGACTCTGCGCTCGCGCTAAACTCCGCTCGTAAGCTGCCAGTATTTGCGAGCGGTCGGTCTGGACCAAATTGGCGAAACGTTCACCATGCCCGGCGGGCTGGCCAGGCGAGCTCTGAACGTCGTTGGTCGAGCCTTCGGCCACTTACTCCCCTATGGGCGGGTGCGGTAACTGTTCCCTGCTCTGGCAGTAGCTGTTCCCTGCTCTAAACGTAGCGCCGGCTGTAATTCAGAAGTATCGGCCGGGTGCGGCCCTGTCCCGTCACATGCTAGAAAAGTTACGCTTGTCTTAAATATACCGATGCGGCCAACGGTGACGACTAGACTTGATGTGTAACGTTTGGGTATCAAAATGCGCGCGTGCTTCGCCGTGCCGCACCGCACCGCACCGTACACCACCGCGCTGGCTTCTGCCTGTCGCTTCCGGCCGCGCCGGCCGGCGTTAACGGGCAAGCACGGTCATGAGCAGGCAGGCGTTCGTAGCGTACTGAGTGACCATGAACACCCGGTAGGGCAGGCGGCGCCGGGCGCGACTCCCCGTCGAGATCGGATGCAGGCTGACGCGCGTGATCATGCCAGTACCGCCAGCCAGGGTGACCGCGGCGGCGGCCAGGAGCGCCGGATCGCGAATTGCGGCTGCCGCGAACGCGAAGGCGATCGTGACCGCCGAGGCGACGATGACCAGCCTGGTCCTGTGCTCCCCCCAGAGCGCCGGCAGGGTGCGCCGGCCCGCGGCGACGTCCCCAGGGACATCAGGCAGGTCTTTGGCCGGAGCGCCGACGAAGGCCATCCAGGCTGACGCGGCGATCACGAAGGCCATCGCTGCCGGTGTGACCGCCGTCGAGGCAGCGTGGGCCTGACTGCAATAACCAGTGACATACGCCAGGAGTCCCATGGCGGCGCCGCCGACGGCGGTGCCCGCCGGACGTTGCTTCAAAAGCCCTGGCCTGGCCGAATACTGCCATCCGACTACCAAGACCGCGGCCACGGCTAAGGCAGCCGTCATGCCAGTCACCGCCGCCCCGGCGAGTGCCAGCAATGCCGCGCAGATAGCGACCCAGACGGCGGCTCGCCTGGACAGGACCCCGGCTGCGATCGGCCGCCGTGAGCCATTCACGCGATCCTCTTGGATGTCCATGACGCCGTTGAACAAGTAGACAGCGAAGATTGCCAGCTCCCACGCCAGCGCACCGGTCACCGTGTCGGTCGTCAGCAGGCGGGCGGCGACCGGCGCGGCGATCGGGGCGGCGAGGGCGGCGCCGGCGGCGAAGCGAAACAGATGGATTCCCAGCACGGCAGGACGTGATTCTATAGCGCAGCTATATAACGTCAGCGGCAGTGACCTGACCCAGGAATTCGAGGTTCTTAGGTGCATGAGTGATGCGGTCATAGTAGATTTATCTTAACAATATATGTCCGTATCTAATGGACCATTGCGGGTATCGATGGAAGTATTTCGATTGCTACTTTGGTTGGATGATAACCAGGTGAACCCCTGAATGATCTCCTAGCCGGTGCCAAGGACGTAGCGCGACACCTCTAAAGTCGCATCCGGATTGCCTCTATTTGCGCGATCGGCAATGCTATGGCTCAGCCGGGGGTAACTTTCGGCGGAATCGTATTGTCGAGCTATCGGCGCGCACCTAGGCTCAGGTGCAGCCTGCTGCTATTGAGTAGGGGCCATAACGAATCGCAAGATTGAGGTCGGTGATGGTGGACATCGAAGCGGGCGCAGCGGTAAATCTGGCGGGGCAGCTCCTGGCCGGCGAGGCTGACCGTGCCATCTCAGAAGTCGTCTCAGATCCCATGACCGGGCTGGAGCACGTGCCAGAGACCGATGTCGCGCTGCGTTCGCTAGTGCCAGGGTTTTACCTGCGTCAGGCAGGCACCGACGCCACGCACATTCGCCTGCTCGCCGATGCGGCGGGAAGCGTCAGGTTACCGCCGATCCTGGTGCAGCGGAACGGCTGGCGGATCATCGACGGGATGCACAGGGTCGCCGCCGCGAAACTCCGGGGCGAGCAGACCATCAGGGCGCTGGTCATCGATTGCACCGACGCGCAGGCCCTGGTTCTCGCGATCAAGTCGAATGTCTTGCACGGCCTGCCGCTCTCGAAGGCGGAGCGGATCTCAGGCGCCAAGCGAATACTGGCCGCTCACCAGGATTGGTCTGACCGAGCTGTCGCCGAGGTGGCCGGGCTCAGCGCGAAGACGATCGCATCGCTGCGCAACCGATCGACGTCGAAGGCTCAGTTCCAGGGCAAGCGCCTGGGCCGTGACGGCAAGAGGCGGCCCCTGTCCGCTGCCGACGGCAGGCGTCGCGCCGCTGAGTACATCGGAGCGCACCCTGAGGCCTCGCTCAGGGAAGTTGCCAGAGAAGCTGACGTGTCCCTGGGCACCGTGCATGACGTCAGGTCAAGGATCCGCCGCGGGTCAGACCCGGTGTCGTCCGGTCACGGGTGCCACGCCGTGCAGCCCGGCACCGCAGTCAAGCCAGCGCCGGGTTCCGGGCAGGTGGTGCCAGCGAACCCGCGCGCACTGCCGGCGACCTCGCTCTGCGCTCGAGCCGACCGTAATGCTCAGCGTCTCGGCTGGCCGGCGATCTCGGCCAAGCTCGCGAGCGACCCGGCGCTGAAGTACACCGATGGGGGCAGGGCGTTCCTGAGGTGGATGGCTACCCATTCTGCGCAGGCCGAGGATTGGCGGGAATTCATTGATGCCGTTCCGGCGCACTGGGTCAGGGATGTCAGCCGGATAGCCGATATCGTGAGCGCGGAATGGCAGGAATTCGCTGACCGGCTGAGGAATAGGCAGCAAGCGGCGGTCTGATACAGACGCCGGGGAAGTCACCGGCTTTCGGCCCCGCGTTTTCGGCCGCGGGTTTTCGGCCGCGGGCGCTCAGTCACCGGGGATAGTCGCCAGTGCGCTCGCAGTCAGGACAAGTCGGCTGCTCACCGGATAGTTGCACGTTGGCCCTGCGCACTTTCCGCGCGCTCGGCGCCTGCGGCTGGATGGCCTTATTGACCGCGTCCATCCTGGAAACCGCTCCCAGCTTGACGAAGATATTTCTCAGGTGCCGTTTGACGGTAGCCTCGGTCAGGGAAAGGCGGCTCGCGATCTGCCGGTTGCTCAGCGCCTCGCCCACGAGTGCCAGCACTTCGCGCTCGCGTGCTGACAAGTTTTCTCCCGCCGACCTGTGCTGGACCGGTCGCAGGCTCTCGCGGGAAACTCCGAGTATGATCCGGTCGTGGTCGGCGACCACGGCGCGGATCGCGGTCACGAGCTCCTGCCAGTGGATGCTCTTGAGCAGATAGCCGCTGACTCCGGCGTTCAGCAGGGCGTCTACCAGTTCAGGGCCTTCGTACATGCTCAAGATGATGACGCGAGACGCAGGCGAGCAATCAAGGATCTTGCGAACAGTCGTGGCCGCGTCTCCGCCTGGGATCTCGATGTCGAGCAGTACTACATCAGGCTGCTTGTCGGCAGTGGCGATCAGGGTGCTCGCACTGTCGCAGGCCTGGCCGACCACGCAAATGTCGTCTTGCTTTTCCAGGATGCCCCGGAGCCCATCGCAGACCAGGGCATGGTCATCAACGAGCAATACGGTTGTCGGGGCCGCCTGCCCGGTCATCGCGCCACCCTGAAGCGGGCGGCTAAGTTCCGGGCTGAATCTGAGGGCGATGGGCAGGGAGTACCGCCAGGGTCGAGGCACTCGCAGGCGGCCACAGGATCTGTAAAAGCCACGGCATCTCCCCTGGAACGCGCTACGATGACTCGCTCCCGCCAACACATCGTCGGCCGCAACGAGGGCGAGCAACCGCTAGCTGAACGAAGTAGCCATTGTGTGCCCGCCACGCGAACATGACACGGTCAACCACCGCGGCGGCCACTTTGCATGACGCGACTGCGTGTATGCGTCACAGTGTCTTGCCCATGGCTCGATTATCGCATGACGGTGACTCGACGCAAGGGTTTCGGCACGTCAGCGACCTTCACCAGGTACGGTCCGGGGTTCGGATGGCTCCGGCTGGCCCGGACTGGACAAGGCGGTTCGCGGGCGGATAAGGCTCAGCATGGGAGCGGTCATCAACGTGGTCAGCACGGCCATCGAGACCAGGACGGTGAAGAGCCGGCCGCTGATCAGGCCGGCATCGAGCCCGATGTTGAGCGCGATCAGTTCGGTCAGGCCCCTGGTGTTCACCAGCGCTCCCATCGTGGCCGAGTCCTTGCGGTCATGGCCGCCTAGGCGCGAGCCGATATAGCCAGGGACGATCTTGCCCAGGCAGGCGATCGCCGTGAGCACCAGGATCAGCAGGACAGCCGCACCGCCGAGCGCCCCGAGGTTCACCGAAAGGCCGGTCACCACGAAGAAGAGGGGCAGCAAGAGGCTGCTGGCCGAGTCCATCGCGCGCAGCACATCCGGATCGGGGTTGCCGTCCTTGCGCGGCATGGCGAAGCCGGCCAGCAACCCGCCGAAGACCGGGTGCAAGCCAAGCGAGGCCGTCACCCAGGCACTGGCGAGCGTGAGAGCCAGCGCGGCCGGCACCTGGTTCGCCAGAACCGAACCGGGCCTGCGGATCCACCAGCCAAGGACGCGGCGCACTGCCAGCAGCATGACAAGGGCGAACAGGGAGACCAGCAGGAGAGTGACCGGCCACGGCCTGCCGGCCTTGGCCGCGGTCCCCACCAGCGCGGCCGCGAAGACGGTCCACGCGATGACGTCCATGATCCCGGCCGCCATGGTGGCTGTCGCGCCGGCCACGGTGCCTGAGATGCCGCGTTCGCGCATGATGGCTGCGAGTACCGGCAGCGCCGTGATCGAGGTTGCCACGCCCATGAACAAGATGAAGGAGTGGCTGAAATTCGACTGCCCCAGGCGGGCATAGCTGGACCGCAAGGCTGGCACCGTGCCGGCGCCAAGGAGCATGGGGACGAACAGCGCTCCTATGGCGACGAGGACCGCCGGCCGGTAGTTGTCGCGGAACGATCTCACAGTGAGTTCGTAGCCGACGCCGAACATGAAGATAGCCACGGCGACCTGTGCTATCACCCCGAGGTAGGGCAGTACCTGGACGGGAAAGAACCGGGCGGTCAGGCCGCCAGGCAGGCGACCGAGGATGCTGGGTCCTAGCGCGATGCCGGAAAGTATCTGTCCGACTACAGCCGGCTGTCCGCAGCGCCGGGCGATCGCGCCGAATATTGATGACAGTACTAAGACAAGTGCTATATCGCCGATAACGTCGGCGATCAGGTTGTCCATCTATACACCATTCCTAGTCGGAGATCTTTAAGCAGGCCAAGGACGTTCCTCGCTGAAATTCTAAAGAAAATATGGATTCCAGGAATGCCCGCAATGGCGTAACCTCGATGCAACTCCTGATACACCGGCCTGCCCCTGCGGACAGGTGGCAGATGGCGGACTTCGGTGTCGCAGCGGCAAGCGGGACGATGCTGAAACCGGACCGGGCCCGGGTTTCATGATCGCCGAGACTTCACCGCGCTTTCCGGGGAGCGTTCTCACAGCGGGGAAAGTTCTCTGCTCACAGGACGAAAAAACTCCCGAACACGAAAATTCTCCCCGCAGCAGCTGACAATCCTCCCTGGTCCTGGCGGCGGGCCTCCCTCGTCCTGGCGGCGGGCCTCCCCGGTCCTGGCCGCGGGCATCCCTGGTCCTGGCGGCGGGCCTCCCTGGTCCTGGCCGCGGGCACTCGGAACCTCCCGCGATCAGGGCTCCGTGCGGCATCTCGCCGAAGGAGAGCGCGCCACGTTCCGGGTGCTGATGGCGGGCCAGGACGTGCCCAGGTTGTACTGCTCGGCGACCGACCGCGACGGTGACTTCGATGGCGCCGTCCCTGACCCTAAGGTAGTCGCCGATGCCTGGGCGGGTAGCTATTCACCAAGTGTAGTTAGCTAGGTCGCGGTTACAGTTTCAGGCATTTTCCGGAGCGGCTCGCCGCCGGGCTGACTTGCCGTGAACCTTGCGAGGGCGTGGCCGGGCGGCGCGGAGGGGATGCTTGCTGCGTGGCTGAGCGCGTTGCGGCCCGTCCGTGCCGCCCGCCGCTGGCCCGGTCCCGTGACCCGTTCAGCTCCGCCGCCGGGCAGGCCGCCTCAGCGGCCCGCGGCAACGGGCCCGCGGCAGTGCCGCGCCTTTGCTGCTGTTCGCGGCGCCTGGCTAACAGCAGCGCAGGAGCGACGTTGCCGCCCTGGCAGCAAGAACGCGGCGACGTTGCTGTGGCCGGTGGCGTGCCAGCAGCAGCGCAGGCGCGACGTTGCCGCCGGGCAGCCGCCGCCGGGCAGGCCGCCTCAGCCGCCGGCGGCAACGGCCCGGCCGGCCGGCCCGCGGCAGCGCCGCGCCTTCGCTGCTGTTCGCGGCGCCTGGCCGACAGCAGCGCAGGAGCGACGTTGCCGCCCTGGCAGCAAGAACGCGGCGACGTTGCTGTGGCCGGTGGCGTGC
>DASTJM010000040.1:0-30915 GCA_035716545.1 Streptosporangiaceae bacterium | reverse complement strand
GCAAAGCCCCGACCGTCGTGACCTCGAACCGCACCCCCGACGAATGGCTATCCACGATGGCCGACCCTCTCCCGGCCCAGTCCGCCGCCGACCGCCTCGCCTCCACCACCCACGAACTCATCATCGAAGGCCAGTCCTACCGGCACCGCCAAAAGCCAGCCCTCACCAAAACCACCCGCGCATCCATTGACGACGAGAAAGGAAACCACCATGATCACTCATGACCCAAGGCGGTCCCTTCCCCGTGGCAACACCCTGGTCCCATCAAGCTGGCAAGCGACAGCAGGTGGCCTTGGTAACAACGGATAAATCTGACCTCGGCAACTAGGCCAGACCTCGAACGGTCTCAAGCTCCAGCCTTTCCAGGGAGCAGGCTGACAGCGTATCGTCGAGATCATGGCCGAACTTGAAGATGGTGCTAGTCTGCCGGTCGTTGAGCCAGAGCTTGACATTGTCGAGGAACTGATGGCATCGCGGCCAGGACATCCGGCGCTTGCCCGACTGCATGACTCCCTCGTTGGCGCGGCGGCTGAGCGCGAGAACACCAGCTATAGCAGGATGTATCATCGGCACAGTAGGAAGTAGCACTCGCCCAGCCATGGCAGGCATCGTTTCGGCGAGACCGACCATCTTGTGCTTTCTGCTTAAGGTCGCGTCCCGTTGCAATCTGGCATGTGACTACTGCTACATGTACAAGCATGCCGATCAGTCTTGGCGGCATCAGCCGCACATGTTCTCGTCGGAGACATGTTCTGCGGTCGTTGCTCGAATTGGCGATTATGCCTCAAGCCGGCAACTGCGACGGCTTAGCGTTGTCTTTCATGGCGGCGAGCCACTGCTGTTCGGACCGACTCGGCTTGCTCTGCTAGCTGGGCAACTACGGGACGCAATGCCCGAAGGCGCCCGCTGCGATGTGTCGCTGCAAACCAACGGCGTGCTGCTGACGACGGACGCACTCGACATCTTGGGCGATGCCGATATTGGCGTGTCTTTGAGCCTCGATGGCCCGAGGCTAGTGCACGACCTGCACCGGCTAACACCGGCCGGAAATTCGAGTCACGACGCTGCCGAGCGGGCACTCACGCTGCTGGCCAGGCGTCCGAAGACATTCGCGGGCGTGATCGCCGTTATCGATCCGACGACTAGCCCGCGGGATGTGCTTTCTTACTTCGCAAGACATTACATGCCCGCACTGGATCTGCTGCTCCCAGATGCTACGTACCTTCGACCTCCGCCTGGCCGGGACGCAGACCCGAACCTATTTGCGCGGTGGCTAACCGAGGCGTTCGACGTCTGGTTCGATGAGTTCCCGGAACTACCGATACGGATATTCGATGCCTTACTCGGCACTATATGCGGCCAGCCCAGCCCCACCGATGCATTCGGGTTCGGCGAGGTCAGCCTTCTGACAATCGAAACCGACGGCAGCTATCACGATCTTGACGTGCTCAAGATCACATCCGAGGGCCGCAGCGCCCTGGGCATGAACGTGCGGGACTATTCGATCGATGAGGCGTGTGCCTCCCCGACCCTCGCTGAACATGCCCGGCTTCTGTCCCTGGGCGGCCTATCACTGACGTGCCAGTCGTGTCCCGAGGTCACGGTGTGCGGCGGGGGCGCTGTCCCGCACCGTTATGGGGAGGACGGCTTTACACATCCGAGCATCTACTGCACGGAACTGCTCGCGCTGATCGGTCACATTCGGGCGCGGCTGAGGCGCGCTATTGAGGATGAGCGGCTGACGGCAGGAATTCGACGTGCTCACGAGAATGTCGATTTGGCTCAGTTCGACCAGGCGTCTACGGCCAAGCCGCACGTCACCGCCATGATGAATACTTGGGTTAGGCGGGCGCAGCCTGCGCTCATGAGGGCCGTCCAAGACTATTCGGCCTGTCACCCTGTCGACGAGATACCCGCCTGCATGACAGATTCGCTGTCAGCCGGACTCTCACAGGTGTCTGTCACACCATCGGCCATCTTGTGGGTACGTCTGGTGCGCGCTGATGCCAGCGAGATGTCGCTCAAGGCGTTGGATGGCAGCTACGTCCATGCTGACGCGACTGGCTTGACGTCCATTGGCTGGCTCGCCCGGCATGTTGATCAACAGAGGCCGTATATTCACCGCGACGATCCACTCCTGCGGCTGCCATTCGGCAAGCCAATCGAATTCCTCCCGTTCCACGGACCCGCTACCGTGAGTGCACGGTCGGCCGTGGAGACGGCGCTCAACCTGATCGGCGACTACGACAATACGCTGCTGGACGAACTCCGCACCCTGTGCACAGACATACAGCTAGTACGGGACCTGTCGGCACCGCCCGACAGGACCGTGTCCTTCAGTGACGACAGCGTCCCTGGCGCACTATATGTTGCCCCGGCCGCCGGCCGAGCCGACCTCGGCTTGGCAGACCTAGCGGACAGCATCATTCACGAGCACCGGCACCAGAAACTCTATCTGCTCAGCCGAACCGTGGATCTTGTAGCGGCCGACGAGCCATTTGTCCGTAGCCCATGGAGGGATGAGCCCCGACCGCCCAGCGGTGTCCTGCATGCGGTTTTTGTCTTTACCGAACTGAAGGCATTCTGGGAGTGGATAGCCCACGTCGGGCCGATCTCGGACCGCGCACGCGCCGACCGGGAGGTCAGCGTCATCACCGATCGGCTGGGCGAAGGCATAGCTATTCTCCGTGGTACTGCGCTCACACCTGCTGGCCGCAAACTCCTCACGGTTCTCGCCATCCGCGCAGAAATCGATCCTTGACACGGCAACCTAGCAGTAACCACGCCGCACCCACCGTGCGCATCCCGGTTGGGCGCCTACCTGATGACCAGCGGGAATGTGAGCAGGTTCTTGAGGAATACCTGGAGGACCGAGTTCCGGACGCCGCTCGCGACGGGGATATGTGGACAGTCCGGCTCAGGCCTCCGCCGCGGGCGAGTTATTACATAGACCCGCAGCTCTCGACAGGTTTGAGGTGGTGGTCGAAATTCGCAGGGCCAGTTCAAATTCGCAATATACCGAACGCCCTTCATCGACAATCAGGCATCCAGGTCAGCCTCTCTGATGCCTGGACGATCGCTGGCTGGAGCCGGGTGCTCACCGCACAGCCTGACCAGCAGAAACCCGTAGTAGTGCTACATGCCGACGACCATCAGGACCTGATGCCGCCCAGACTCGTGGCCCGCGGCGGAGCCCTTGTCGACTTGATCACCGGCCGACCGTTCGACCTCTATCGCCCAGCCACAGTCGACTCGGCGGTACGTAGCGGCGGCATAAGCATGGGCAGCTTCATCGTGCCTGTCCTCACCGCGAGCCGCCCGGTGCACATACGCCATCTTCGGATGCCATCTGGCCGCGCACAAGGTAACCAACGGTACCGGCTCCTGCTGACACACGACCCAGACACACTGCTCGCACCTAACGAGCCAAGGCCCGCCGCCGAACTTAGCCACCTAGATACACCGCTGCGCGCCGACCAAACACTTGTCGGGAGCTACATGCTGACCGAAAGCCCCGGCAACTGGATCAAGGATCTTCCCCATGATGCCGTCCTGCTGCTACACGTCGATTGCGACTACTTCAACAACCGGTACGACGGCGACTCGGACTGGCGCAATCACCCAGTGCTCCACGATCCGCCCAAGGAGATCGTTCGACGAGTTGTTGGCCAACTCTGCGACGCCATACGGGAGGTTGGCAGTCCTTTCGACCACGCAGCTATCGCGCTCAGCCCAGGATTCTTCCCGGCGGAATACTGGCAAAGCACTGTCGAATCCCTCCTGGAAACCATCACGATCCGCCGAAATCAACCTAGCGAAAAGTCGATCAAAGCAGTCGATGTCCGGCTCACGCCCGGACACGGCTCGAAAGGCCGTGGCGACGGACCAGGCGGTGAGTTTTGGCATATATATAATGGCTACCAGCGGGTCGGCAGCATATGGATCAACCAGATCCACGACGACGACCTCGGCAGCTATGCCGGCATGACCATTGAGCTGAACAAGAACAGCCGCGGCAAAGGCATCGGACGCCGAGCATACGGCCTAGCTACTCACGCTAGCAAGCGAGATGAAATCTGGCTGCATATGCGCCGAACAAACGCTGCATCGCGCAAGGCCGCAGAATACGCAGGCTTCACCGAAATTCACATTCCTGGTGCACGCCAGCTCGTAATGCGCTGGCGACATCAAGATCGCTAAAGCAGACAAAATCTCCCATCTAGCTGAGGTAAAACCTGCCGAGAAAGGCAAAATCCAGCACCTACAGGTGACATCAATCATCGATGGCATTCCACCACTCGACCGTTCGACCCAGAGAATAATCGGCTCACTGCCGAGACTTGAAGTGCTCATCGATCATGGCTCTGCTTGTGGTGACTCCAGGTGAGCTTCCGGGTTCCGTTCGTGGACCCTGGGGACGAGTGGAGTCAGCCTTGCAGGCTGACGCTGATCGCGGGCAAGGACATCGTCGATGATCTTGCTGGTGTCGGTTGCGGTCGCTGGGTTGGCGACTGCTGCGTTCCAGCGGTGGCCGGCTGTTTCGTGTGCTGCCTGGTCGATGAGCTGCCGAGTGGACCTGTCGATGACGGCACCCTGATTGAGGATCTCGGGACTCGTGACGCCGAGTTTTATCAGCCTCTGTTCGACGGGACCTGGCATGTGGTCTGCTGCCGCGGCCGCTGCGATGGCCGCAGGCGATGCCGGCTCCAGCCGCGAAGGCACCCGGCGGTTAGCGTGCTCAGGTGACCCTCCGCCAGTTTCAGCGAGCAGGCACCGGACTCCGTGCACCGCATGGCTACCGACGAGCGGACGACCACCGACATCGCAGCCGAGGTCATCGGGCTGACCGGCTGGAAGCACTAGCTCGCGGCAGGCCCCTGCGTCCTTGCGATGGTGCCACGGGCCGAGGTAATGGTGCGGGCGATTTCCCGGTCAGGCAGCCCGCTGATCGATGCGGCGGCGGCGAGGTCGCCGAGCAGGTGTTCCTGGCCGGATTCGATGAGCCTGCAGGCGGCCCAGAACAGGCCGCAGTTCCGGTTGCCTTCCTCCAGTCGCGCCGCCCACGCGATCAGCCTCCGCGCGTCACCCGGCCCAGCCGACTGTGCCCGGCTTGGTGATGTCGGCCGGGCGTCCAGGAGCCTGGTGACTGATGTCCAGTCGAGGCCGCCTGACGCCGACTGGGTGCAGATGAGCCGGTAGGGTCTGCCGCCGACCTGGGAGGGCGGCACGAGGACGTATCCGCCTGCGGCGCGGAAGTCCAGGTGGTGTCGGGGCAGCCACCCGCAGGACTGGCCGCCGCCGGCGAAATAGAAGTGCAGGCCTCGGCCTGGTGTCGCCACGATCGCGGTCCAACCGTCTAACAGGCCTGCGAGCTTGAGCTGGCGGCAGGCTTTCATGCCGTGGCCGGCGGGACCGTGCTGGTCGACGTCGAGCACGTCAGGCCCAGGCATGCCGGTGGCGATGGCGATGTTGGCGGCGGGCTGCCGGTTCCACCAGGAGGTTATCTGGTCCAGGTCAGTGGTGGCGTCGCGGAACCCGTGCCTGGTGGCGGGTTCCTTGCCGCCCGACCGGCAGGGAAAGACCCGCCACCCGCGACGGGCGCAGGCAAGTGCCCGGGACAGCATCGGCTCTGGGTCGGTGATCATCGCGGAGCTTCCTTTCAACGTTGCGGGTTGTCATCGGCATCCGGCCGGGCGACTGTCAGCCCGCCGCTGGATCAGGCCGTGCCTGCATCGCGGCCGGAACTGCCGGCTGTCACCAGCGGTCCCGGCCGCGACAAGGGTGGTCAGGCAGCGGCCTGTCCGGGATCATCCGTGCTGGCAGCGCTCACGTCGTCGGCTGGTTCGGTGCTGTCGGGCGGCGGTCCGGCGTCGTCGCTGTCGCCGGGGATGGCGGTGAGTGGGCTCGCTGTGGTGAAGGGGGCGCCTCTGGCGATGGCGTGCTCGATGTCGGACAGCTGGTAGCCGAGATCGTGCAGGAAGGTCAGGTAGGCGCCGGCGGCGGCGCGGGGGCAGGGGCTGTACCGGTCGGTGCGCCAGGTGTTGCGGCCCTCTCCTTCGGTCATGGCGTGCTCGTAAGCGGCCACGACCGGGGCCAGGGCCAAGATGGTGAGCCGGCCGCCGGGAGCGGTGTCGCACTCGGCGGCGAGGTGGTCGGCGTCGTGGCCGGTGAGCGCGGCGAACAGCGGGTAACGGCGGACGGCGGGCAGGTGCGCGCGCAGCGACTCGGGCATGGCCAGCAACTGCCCGGCGAGGAACGCCTGCGCCTGGCGGGGCAGCGACCGGCGGGCGAACAAGCTCGCGGCCAGCCACCGGTGCCGGACTTCGGCGGCGGCCCGCCACGCCTTGTTCCCGGCCACCAGCCGCCGGTCCGGCCCGGATGATGTTCCGTCGCTGGCCGCATGCCCGGCTCCTGCGTTATTGCTGTCGCTGCCGGGGCTGTGCTGGCCGTTTGTGGTGGGCTGGCGTCTGGCGTGGCCGTGCTCGGCGGGGCTGGTGCAGTAATGGCAGGGATCCAGGAGATTCCAGGACTTGAACGTGGCACCCCGGCCCGGGCATGCGGCGTGGGTCTCGGGGGTGAGTTGTTCGCCGTCGTGGGTCAGGCCGGTCAGCCAGTGCGCGCCGTCGGGGAGGGTGTCGGTGACCGGGATACCGGCGGCTTGCAGGTCGGCGCGCAGGCGGACGTGGTCGGCGGCTTCGGCACGGTCCTGGCGGATGCGCTGGGCGAGGTGGTCGAGCGGGTAGCCGTATTCCAGGCTGTGGAGCAATTGGCTGGTCGCGTCCGGGTCGCCGCCGAACTCGGAGAGCAGGGCGAGATCCTCAAGCGTCACCTGGCCGTTCGCCTCGGCAGCCTGGGCCCGCGTTTCTAGCGGGAGGCTGCCGGCGGCGAGCGCTGCGGCCCGCCTGTGCGGCGGTCACTGGCCCGGACGCCTCGCCGAGGCACGCCGCCGCCTGGCCCTGGTCAGGAATGCGTTTCCCGATGCCGATCACCCACGGGTTATCCGCGGCGCGGAATCACTGTCAGACGTGGACTTTCAATTGCTGCTTGACGCGGCCCGATGGTTCACCACCAACAGCGCCACGGGCCTGACCCCCAGGCTAGTCCCGCTGCCCGGGTTCCACGGCAAGTGGCTCAACAGGAACCAGCCGCTCATCCGGGCCCTGTCCGGCCGTGAGGATCTCGGCCTGTCCAGCCGCCCCACCCGTGTGCACTTTACTTACCTTGACCCCAGCCATCGCGCGAACGGCGGCAGGAGGCACGAAAGCATCACCATAGGTGACCGCGCCGAGCCCGCCTACGAGCCAGAGGCCGTCATTATCTTTGAAAACAAAGACACCGCAGTCTACTTTCCGGCAGTTCGCGGCGGAATAGCCGTTGAAGGAGAAGGTGCCAAGGCACCGGGAACCCTCCTTCTAATTCCATGGATCAGGCAGTGCCGAGACATCATCTACTGGGGTGACATCGACGCCCGCGGACTGAGCATCGTAAATGACCTGCGTGCGGCGAGAGTCAACGTGGAGACCATGCTCATGGACTACGCCACCTACGAGGCGTACGAACAATTTGGAGCGTGGACCGACGAGAAAGGCAAACCCATACCTTGCTCACGGCGGAGGAAGCTTCCGGCGCTCACGCTGGCTGAGCAGGACATGTACCAGATGCTGACCGATCCTTCGTCCACGCGGGTACGCCGAGTGGAGCAAGAACGCATCCCGCTGGAGGTCGCGGCTGAACACCTCGACGCACTCCTTAGGAAAAGGAGAGACACTATCGGCTACATGCAGGTTCAGCGTGCGCCGTCTGTAACTGGCGCTGGATAGCGAGCCGGCCAAGAGCGAGGCTTATGCCCATGATGAGCCGAGCCCGAGGTAGATGCCGTCCAGGCCGGTATACGAGCGCGATGAGGCGGGCCGGCCTTGAACTTTCTCGATGGACGGGCTGGAGCACTGCCACCCAGCCAGCAGGCGGATACGCCGGCAGGCCGTTGATCGTGAATGAGAGGGCGACATATCCCACGATGCTGGTGACGGTGACAGCGCGGGCGAGCATCACGGCCAGCCTCCTCCACCTGCGCCCGGCAGGAGCGTGTCGTCGGCGCCCGGTTGTACCGGACAGGCGACCCCGTCCGCCAGCGGCCGGATGGCCTGTTTGAATACCTCCGCCCAGCAGACGACCAGGTGAAGATCCGCGGTGTCCGGATAGAGCCATCCGACGCCGAGGCCGCGCTGCTGCTGCATCCCTAAGCAGCGGCTGCCGCTGTCACTGTCGCCGGCGAACGGGGTGAACCGACCTTGACGGCGCATCTCGTCGGCGATGGCGCAGAGAGTGATGAAATCCGTTCATTCCTGGCTGATCAGCTGCCAGCCGCCGCCGTGCCCACCCCGGTACGTGAAACGGTCCGGCCTCCCGCGGCTGCCGAGCGGGAAGGAAAATCGTGCTGGCCTGACCGCGGTTCAGCCGCCTGACCAGCCCACGGATGACGGGGCGGCGGTGGCACCGCTCGCGACCGAGACCGAACGCCGGGTCGGCCAGATCTGGTCGGAAGTTCTCCGCGTCGCGCCGATCGGCCGGACCTCTCACTTCTTCCAGCTCGGCGGCCAGTCGCTGCTGGCTATACGGATGATCGCCAGGATCTGGCGGGACTTCGGCGTGAGAGTTCCCGCCGTACGGTTTTCGACGCGCCGACCCGCGATCGCTTCAATGGGCTGCTCGACACCATGCGGCAGCCGATCGCCTGACCTAACTCCTTCCCGGGTGGCACGCATGCCTACACGAGTGTCCCGCGCCAACGGGTGGGTGGTAACGCCAAGGCGGAAGACGTCCGTGGCCGCCAGGTTGTTCTGCCTGCCCTATGCGGGCGGAGGAGCATCGGTCTACGCCTCGTGGGCGACCGTCCTCGACGACGACATCGAGGTCTGGCCGGTTGAGTTCCCTGGGTGTCAGACGCGGTGGAATGAGCCGACTCGGACGAGCGTCAGGCAACTCGCGACGGAACTGGCGGATGCTCTGGGCGCGGAGATGGACAAGCCGTTCGCGCTGTTCGGGCGCGCGGCGCGAGATACGCCGCGCATGCGAGTGCCACGATCGCGGCGCCCGCGTAAAGCTGCCGGAAAGTCCCGTAAAGGATCGCCAGCGACCCCAGAGCCTGCAGCGGTGCCTGCGGGCCGAACATAGCCAACGTCACCGCCGCCGAGACTCTCCCCTGGAGATGTATCGGCGTGACCCGCTGCGCGAGGTTAACGACGGCGAGGAACACCCACGGTAACGCGAACCCGAGCACCACCGTGCCTGCGAGCGCCCACCCCAGCACGCCGGTGGCCCGCAGCGCGTTGCCTACCGCAAAATCGACCGTGCCGAACACGCTCAGCCATCCCTCGCCGACCAGACGCAGCAGACGGCTGCTGACCAGGCTCGCCACGATCGATCCGCCGCCAAGGCACGCCTCGAACACGCCGAGGAACGCGGGCGGCTTGCCGGTGGCCTGCACGAGGCTGTACTGCGCGGCCACGAGCACGCCTGACACCGCCAGCACGACCGCGCCGGCGCTCATCACGCGAGCCAGCGCGGGCGTGCGCCTGATATGCGCATAGCCCGCTAGCACGCCGGCCCGCCAGCTCAACTTCTCCGGCCGCGCGGGTGCCTCGTCCCGCACCCGCAGCCGCGCGGTCGCGGTCGCGGCGACGACAAACGTCGCGGCGTCCACCAGCGCAACCACGCCGCCGCCGGCCAGCGCGAACAGCCCCGCGCCGACCAGGGGCGCGACCAGTCGGCCCGACTCCTGGAGGCCAAGCCGCAAGCCGTTGACCCGCTGCCGCAGATCCTGCGGGAACATCTCGGTGAACAGCGCGTCCTCCGCCGGGCCACTGAGCACGAGTTGCATCCCGTACCAGGCCATCACGCAGAAAATGACCCAGGTCCACGCCGCTGACCGGACCAGCAGCAGCGGCAGGTCGGCAACTGCGGACACCACGCTGAGCCGGACCAGCAAGCGCCGCCGGGCAGCCCGGTCGGCGATCATCCCGGCCAACGGACCGAACAGCGACGGCAGGTAGACGCACGCCGACGCAATCCCGGCCTGGGCGCTGCTCCCGGTCAGCGACTTGACCCAGATCCCGGCGACCAGGCTCAGCGCCATGCTGCCGATCACCGAGCAGCCGAGCCCGGTCAGGTACAGCCGCGCGTTCCAGCGGTCAGTAGCGCTTTGCGTCTTCGCATTGGCCTCGCCCACTGCCACCGTCGTCAGTGAACCACAGGCGCCACCGCTGGGCAATCAAAGCCACTCAGCGCGACCGCCTGATTGGCGTAGAAATAGCCCGCCGTCGATCAGCACGTTCTCCGCACGGTGACCGAGCACTCCGGAGATGGCCTCGGCAATGTCCTGGACCGAGGGCGGTTCCGGGTCCCCCGCGTTGAGAATCCGGAAGCCGGGACGCTCCGCCGCCAGCAGGATCAACTCGGCGAGGTTGACGGCCGCCGTGGCGTGGAACTGGCTACGCCCCCCGTAGCTCAAGATCCGGTGCGGACGCCCGTCCAGTGCCCGCTTGACGAAATACCATTCCCAAGGGTAGTGACTGTATGAGCCATAGATGGCGCCCGGGCGCAGAATCGTCACTGGAAATGCGCCCGCACTGAGCAAGGTCTGCTCCAAGGCTAATTTGTTGCTCGCATAGCTGTCGGGCGACGCGCACATGGCGGGGTGCTCTTCGGCGAATCCGATAGGCAGGGAGCGCCACTGGCCTGGGCCCCCTTCGGCGTCACGGCACGACGCCGACGCGGCAAGCCAGCACCGCTGCCGCCAGTGCCGGACAGAGACCACCGTGAGTTCCAGATGCTCGAGCGGGAGGCTCCCGCTTCACCCGACCCGGCACGCTTCTGGCAAGAGGAAGCCGAATCCCCGCCGCTGCTACTCCGACGCCCACGGTTCGGCTCTCCGGCCGACCCCACGGCGAGCCGCGCACTGTCAATGGAGGATCGCAGGATCGCGGACTTGCGGCGCACCGCCGCCATACCTCCTGGTTGTCAAGGACATCGAGCACGCGCCGACCCGGCCAGCTCATCGCCCGGCACCTGAGCCAGGACACCGTCACCCGGGTGCTGGACACGCACTTCGCCAACAGCACCGCGCAGTTCCGCGCGGCCAACCATACCGACCGGGATCAGGTCAGTGTCGCCCACTTGAGCGTGATCTTGTCGACCGGGAATCCCGAGCTCCTCGCTGGCGATCATGGTCCAGGCCGTGGCGTGACCCTGGCCGTGCGGCGACGTGCCGGTGAGGATCGTCGCCGTGCGGTCGGGGTGCACCTCGACCGTGGCGTTCTCGTTCGGCGGGCCTGACTCGTCGCCGCCGCCGGTGATCTCCACGTAGCAGGCCACGCCGATGCCGAGCTGGTTCGGGTGTTCCGGCTATCCCTGCGGGGGTGGATCGACCGATGAGAGCGTGTTTTGTCTGACTCGCGATAGATGCCCCGCAGGGTGACTCTACCGACGCCTGGCGAATTTGCCGTGGTGGGGCTGCCATCGCTGAACGTAGCTCAGTGTGTCTGACCAATTACCATTGGTCCTTGTTTCTGCCTTGGGCCTACAGCAGGTTTCCGTGATCACGCGGGCCGGCCGCATTTTTCATGATCGCGGAAGCCTGCTGTCAAATATCGTTGGTGGCTTTCCGCGATCAAGAAAAACGGCTGGCCCTCGTCATGATCGCGGAGATCTGCTGCCTAGCCGGGCGCCGACTCCTCGCCTAAGTAAACGGCATTGACCACCCGGAACCCGGGAACCCCGGAACCGAGGAACCCTCCACGGTCTCATTGTCGACGCGGGCTAGGTAGCCGGGCGGGGCGTTGGCGAGCCGGGGGCCGGGGGCCGGGTGCCGGGAGCTGTGCCTGCGGAAAAACAACTCTGAAGGCCAGGCCGGGCAGGACAGCGACCTGCGCCGGTACACGTACAACCCGCTGCGCGGCCGTCCCCTGCTCACCGGGTTCGGGGCAGGCTACCTGTGCCCGATGCCGCAACTGGCCTCGGGCCGTGCACCGGCCGGGGACCGGCACGGTGGCGTGCGCCCGGTTCACCGGGAACCCGGCACGGTTCGACGATCTCATCGCCTGCCTGCCCGAGCTCGCCGCCCGGCTGGACGGGCTGGCCCAGTGGTGGTGGCTGCGCCGGTACTGCGACATGATCCACCCGGAGGTCCCGCAGCACGTCGCGGTGTACCTGCGCCTGGCCGGACCGGACGATTTCGGCCGGGCCGCCGCCGAGGCCGCCGCGTTCGCCCCCGGCCCCGCCGCCGGGTACGAGGCCCTGGTGAGGTGCCTGGACCAGGGCAGCGGCCCGCCCGACCGGTCTTGCCGCGACCTGGCCTGCGGCCTCGCCGACCCGGCCGGCGGGCTAGCCGCGCTGCGCGCCCTGCCCGGCGGAGACACGGTCGCGGAAGCGTGGGACAGGCGCGACGTGGCCCTGGCCGGGTACCACGAGCAGCTGTCCGCCCAGCGGGATCCCGGCACCGTGCCGCGGACCCTGCTGCACGAGCACCACATGCGCGTCATCGGCCTGGACCCCGTCATCGAGAAGCAGACAGGCCGGCTGGCCCGCGCCGCCGCCCTCCGGCACCTCGCCCTGGCAGGCCGGCCGTGACTGCGTCCACGGTCACCCCGCCCAGGCGACCGCGCAATCCCCGGACACCGGAGCCGCCGGGATCGCCCTGCTGCGCGTTGAGCTGGGCCGGAACGTGGCGCGAGGCCCATGAGGCCATCACCAGGGCCGCCGCAGAACCTGTCGACGCCAACCCGAGCGGATGCCTGCTGCACGGCGCGCCCTCGAGTTCGTTCTGCACGCCGCGCAAGCCGACGGCCAGCCGCGCTACCGGGACGCCGCAGCCGCCCTCGGCCGCCACGTTGACCGCATCGCCCGCCAGCGGCTCGACGCCGCCCGTGCCAGGATCGCCAGCGGCAAGCCGGGCACGTTCAGCGAGCACCACCTGTTCTACGGGCTAACCGGGATCGGCGCAGTCCTGCTGCGCACCGCCCCGGACAGCGACGCTCTCGGCGCCATCCTGGGCTACCTGACTCAGATCGTGACCCGGCCGCTCACCCTGGACAGCGTCCAGGTCCCCGGCTGGTGGGCAGCCCGTGACCCGGACCCCCTGCACCCCACTCCCGGCGGGCACGCCAACCTCGGCACGGCTCACGGCGCAGCCGGGATACTCGCCTTCGTCTCCCTAGCGGCGATCAGCGGGCACGCCGTCGACGGCCAGCATGAGGCGATCGCAGTGCTGTACGACTGGTACGACCGGTGGTCGCAGGACGCACCCGACGGCCGATGGTGGCCGGAGTGGCTGACCCTCAGCGACCTGCGTGCCGGCCGCCCCAGCCAGCGCGGCCCCGGCCGTCCCTCCTGGTGCTACGGGACACCCGGGATCGCCCGCGCGCTCCAGCTCGCCGCCATTGCCACTGCGGACCCGGCCCGGCAGGCAGCAGCCGAACAGGCACTCGCCGCCAGCCTGGCACCCGAGCGCCTCGCCACGCTGGCCAGTCCTGGCCTGTGCCACGGCCTGGCGGGCGCCTACCAGGCCACCGCGCGCGCCGCTGCCGACGCGATCACCCCAGCCGTCGCCCGCCGCCTGCCAGGTGCCGCCGCCGCGCTCACCGCGACTGCCAGCACGAGCACCGGGTCCCCCGCCCTGCTGACCGGGGATACCGGGACCCGTCTCGCGGCGGAGACGGCCCGCCGGTCAACCGCGCCGATCTCAGGATAGGACGCATGCCTGCTGCTCGCCTGACACCGCCAGCCTCCCAGGTAGCGGATGCCGTCCTGGCCGTCCTCGCCGGAGGAGACCCCGCCGGTGCCGCGGCCGCCTCCGGCCTGGCCCCGGACGACCTCGCAGACGCGGCCCAGGCATACCACGCGGCGGGGATCATCGCGCTAGAGCAGCGCGAGACCGCCCGCTGGCATCAGGTACGGGTCCGCCCCGGGCGGCAGCAGCCTCCCGAACTGGCCCTGGCCACAGTCGTCGGCCCGCGCATTGACCGCCTCACCGCATCCAGCGCACCAGGCGGCGGCTGGTGGTACATGAACAAGCCGCCGGGCTGGCGCATCCGCCTGCGGGACACTCCGTCCGGCCTGGCCAGCGAGTTCTTCGATGACCTACCCGCCGCTGGGACGCCGCGAGGTTTCCGTCCTGCTCATCAGCGCGATGCTCGCTGCCGCCGGACTGGACTGGTATGAGTGCGGCGACATCTTCACCCGCGTGGCCGCCATGAGGCCGGAACCAGCGCCCGGCACCACTGGGCAGGCAACCCAGCTCGCCGGGCAGCTCCGCACCCTCCTGGCAATGCCGACAGCGGTGACCTCCGCGTTCTTGCCGGAGGACGACGGTGCTGGCGATGCCGTTCGGTGGCACGCCGGCTTCACGGACGCAGGCCGCCGCCTCGCCGACGCATCCTCCTCCGGCAAGCTCAGCCGCGGACTGCGCGCCGTCATCGCCCACAGCGTTATCTTCCACGAACAGGGGCGGCCTTCCCGTCGCCGCTCAGGCCATCCTCGCCCGCGCGGCAGCCAGCGCGTGCCTGCCCGGGGACTGAACGATGGACACTGCCCTCCACGCCGGGCTCCGCTGGCTTCCCCTGACCGGCTGGCCCCGCCCCGCGTGCCCGCCGCTTCCCGCGCGGGTCGCCGAGATCACCACCCTCGTCCGCGAGGCCGGCGAGCCGGGTGCGGACCCGCTCGGCGGAGCGGCCCACGCACTGAACAAGGCGGCGCTCCTGGCTAGCGACTACGGCCTGGACGACCTGGCCCGTGACCTGTGCTGGCGGCACATCGACTCCTACCGTCAGGCCAGCCGCCCGCTCACCCTTGACCTCGCCCGGCGGATGCTCGGCCCGGCGCTCAACCTCGCCTGGCTCAAGCTCCGCTCCGGCGAACCAGACAGCGCCCTGCGGCTGCTCGAAGCCATCCACCACGCGGTTACCGTCGGCAGCGACCTCATCATCGACGGCCAGGTGCTGCCTGTCGTCGGCCTGGCCGGCAGCCCCGAAGAGCACGCCCGGCTCCGCACCATCGTCCGGCAGCACCACGCGTCCAGGGCCTTTCACTTGAACGCGTCCTCGCTAGTGTCAACTGGCGCGTCATCGGCACCGCGCTCGGCATGCGGGGCCGTCTTGACCGGATTGCGGGGGTCGCGATCGTGTCAGGTTCTAATTGCGGCCCAGTGGCCGGGGCCGTGCGCGTCGAGGAGGTGCTGCTGCGGACCGGGAGCGTCCGCAGCAGCCGTGCCGGAACCCTATGCCCCGTCGAGCAGGCGCAGGTCTTGCGGCATCAGGGTAGTGGTCCTCAGGAGTTCCCGGATCAGGTTGTGATTCAGCATGGTGCCTATGGGTTCGCCCACCTCGTCGCGGCTGGTTCCGGCAATCCCCAGCTTCTTACGAATCGCGCTGACTCTCTGCTCTACGGCACTGTCGGTCCGGGTCTTGCCGTCCACGTGGTACAGGTCGTCGGCGACCTGCTGATAGGTCACGGGCTGGGGGTAGGGTTCGTGGCGGAGGTACCGCTGGGCGAGAGCGGTCAGCATCAGACGATCGACGGGGCTCAACTCGTAGATGTCCTGCGGAGGCATGGTTTCCACGATCGTGTAATGACCACCGCTGGTGGTGCCAGAAGCGACGATGAGGACTTCCACCAGATGCGATCGACGTCTGGATGAGCTGATGATCAGTGGCGTGTAGCCGGGTTTCATCAGCCGCATGTGGTCGTTGTCTCCTGGGTCCTTGTCCCCGAGGAGCATCTCGCCATCCGGCAGCTCGATCGGCAGGACGCCTGCGTTGCGCAGCCACCAGTTTGTGCCGTCGCAGGTCAGCGTGCCGTGCTTGCGGCTGACGCGGGTGTCGTCGGTGCCCACCGCCACATGTACCTCGTCCGGGTCACGGCCGAAGAGCAGCGTGTACTTTCGTGGCTGTACCACGAATCCACCCTCGGCAGCCCGGACCGCGATGCTGCCGGGCGGTTCCTGCGAGACTTCGTCTGCCAGGGTCCCTATGGCGGGCAGCCTTCGGGGGAAGAACTTCTCACGGTCCACTCTGCGATCCTTTCACCGGCGTTACCGCCGCCAGCGTATGACGGCATTGTCAGGACCGGTCCGCGAGTTCTGCGCCGCACTCCCTTAGTGAGCAGGCCCGGTCCTGGCGGCACCTCCGTACCTTGTGGCCATCTGCTCTTACAAGGCTTCGGTTCGGCCTCAGGGCCGTGGCCGACCGTACTGGCGGTCGGCAGGAGGGAGTGTGATTCCGGTGATTGAAGCAGCAGGCATACGTCCGCCAGCTTCTGCGAAGCGGAATCCGGAGGTCACGTGCTGGGCGACGGCAACCGCCAGCCTGGACGCGCCATGGGGCGGCGTGCAAGCGGAAATGGCGATTGCGGTGAAGCTGCGGCTGACCGTGACGGTCCGGGGCTTGGCGGCCGTTGCCGTGGTTGTGGCGTCTTTGCTCGGTGTGCTCCGCCCGCACGGCTCGGCACCCCAGATCTTGCATTCCCCAAATCCGGCGAGTGCCGTCGTGGCGGGCACGGCACCGGATAATCTCACAACCCGATATATGTGTTTCACGTTGGGTGCTCGCTCGGCAACAGGAGACTACCGGGGAGGGCAATGTGGACGATGAGGTCCCAGCGGAGATCGGTCCTTACCAGGTGGTGCGGTTGCTCGGAGAGGGAGGGATGGGTCGGGTCTACCTCGCCCGGTCGGCCGGGTCGCGGCTGGCAGCGGTAAAGGTCGTCCGGCCGGAATATGCCAGTCCTGGATTCCGGGACCGGTTCCGCCGCGAGGTTAAGGCCGCCAAGAAGGTCGGCGGCTTCCTCACCGCGCCCGTCTTGACCGCGGACCCCGACGGGGAACTGCCGTGGCTCGCCACGGCGTATGTGCCCGCACCGACACTCGGCGAGGCGATCGAGCAGTTCGGTCCGATGCGTGAACCTGCGCTACGTACGCTGGGGGCAGGGCTGGCCGAGGCGCTTGCCGCGATCCACTCGGCGGGACTCGTGCACCGCGACCTCAAGCCAGGCAACATCCTGATCGCCCTAAACGGCCCGCAGGTCATCGACTTCGGCATCAGCAAGGCCCTTGACGGGACGCATCTGACCCGCGCCGGTATACCCGTCGGCACTCCCGGCTACCTGGCCCCCGAGCAGGTCGCCTCAGGAAGGCTGGCGGTGCCCGCCAGCGATGTGTTCTCCCTCGGCGCGGTCCTGGTTTTCGCGGCGACGGGCGCAGGCCCGTTCGGTACCGGCGACACCCAGGCCCTGCTGCACCGGGTCGTCCACGACGAGCCACACCTGGACACTATCCCAGCCGCCATGCGCCCGCTGCTGGCTGCATGCCTGGATAAGAACCCTGCCGCCCGCCCGCCGGTGACTGCCCTGCTGAAGTGGCTCCGTCCTGTCGATCCAGCCTCGCTGGTGTCTCCCCAGTTGCGCGGCGAGATCGCCCGCCGTGAACGCGAAGCCGCCCAGCTCACGAACAGCCGCGCATTCGAGCCCCCACTCTGGTGGCCGACACTGCCGCCGCATGCTGGTCCTGGCCGCCGCCGCATGCTGGCCCTGGCCGCCATCGGAAGCGCCTCCGCCTTAGCAGCAGGTGGTACTGTGACCGCCCTAATCGGCGGTGGCCGGAGGACGGCGAAGGCCGCGTCGGCCAATCTCCGCCCCACGTGGACTTACACCCAGCCGCACACCTTCGGATCTACCGGGCTCACGCTGGCGGGCAGCACACTCGTCTGGTGGGACGACCAGCTGGCACTGGGGATCGGCGCGGAAACCGGCGCTCACCTGTGGACCGGCCCCGGGGAAGTTGCCGGGAACTGGGACCAGGTGACGTGGCTGGGCGTGTTCGGGTCGATTCTTTTCGGTTCTTTCAGCACTGACGATGCCTCGTTGCTGCTGGGCATGGACGCGCGCAACGGGAAACAGGCCTTCCTGCACTCACTCGGAGCGTGGGACATCGGCTACAGCGGGGTCAATGACGTGGGCGGCGGGGTCGCGCTTGTCAGTCTTACGTCGGATCGCTCAGCGGCCCTCGGCACCGTGGATCTCTCTGACGGCGCAGTTCTCTGGACCCGGGATCAGTCCCTCTCGCCCGCCTGGGTCGGCGCCGTCACAAACGGCCGGGAATGCTTCACGCTGGACGGCACCACCATCCGCAGACTTGACGTGAGGACCGGTGCTCAGCGATGGGCAGCACCAAACGCGATTGCCCCTGGCGTGGACGCGAACCTGGCGCTGGCTGGTGACACCCTTATCGTCACGTCTGACCGGATACTGGCGCTGGATACCGCCAGCGGAAGACGGCTGTGGGCTGGCGTCACCGACAATCCCAGCGGGACAGCCGCGCATGGCACCCGGATTTACCTGGTGGATAGCGACTTCAATCGTGTCCGGTCTATTGACGCCCGCTCCGGCATCACGATCTGGACCACGCCCAGCGCTTTCTCTCTGAGCCTCTCACAGTTTGGCATGTCGGTCTCCGATGAGCTGATCAGCATCCCGCTTCTGGGCCCCCCGGGGGGAGTCCAGGTGCTGCGGACTTCGGACGGAAGGACCCTCTGGACATATCAGGCACCGACGCCGCAGGACAACAGGCCCGGCTGGGCCGCACTCGCCGCCGGTAACGTCGTGTATGCCTCGTCGCCCACATCGTTGTTCGCGTTCAGGGAGCAGGCTCGATGACAGGCGATCACCGAGGCCACGTTGGACTGCCGCTGACCGACGCGATTGGGCTCTTCGGGCCGCTGCCCGAAGTCTCGGTGCGCGCCCTGGGCGCGCACCTCGCTGAGGAATTCGCCGCAGCGCACGCTACCGGGCGCATCATGCGGAACCTCACGCCATCCCGCGTCCTACTCACGGCCTCCCGGCCATCCTTCATTGACGCCGCTGCCGAGAGCGTGACTGGCGAGACCTCCCCGGAGGCCGCCTGTTACCTGGCGCCCGAGCAGGTGACCGTGACGGGCGATGCAGGCCCGGCCAGCGATGTGTTCTCCCTCGGCGCCATCCTGGTCTTCGCGGCCACCAGCACGAGCCCGTTCGGCACCGGCGAGATCCAGGATCTTTTGCACCGCGTGGTCCACGAGGAGCCGACGCTGGAGGCACTCCCGGCCACGCTTCGTCCGCTGCTGGCCGCTTGTCTTGACAAGAACCCAGCCGCACGGCCCCCTGCGGACGCCATAGCGGACTGGCTAGCCCCCGCCGGACCGGAAGTTCTGCTCACTGCACCGCTCCGGGCGGAGATTACCCGCCGCGAGCGGGAAGCCTCCCCGCCGTGTACGCAGGACCAGCGCCCGGGCGCCCGTAGCCTCAACCGGCGCCGGGTGCTGGGCATCGCCGCTGGCGCCTTCATCGGAGGCGGCTCGATCACGCTGGCCTTGACCGACGGCCGGGCAAGATCAGAAAGGCCTAGCATCCCGCGCCTGGTCAAGCCGTGGGTCTACACCCCGCCGGACTACATCACCAACGGGCAACTCGCTGCCGTTGGCCGCACCGTCGTGTGGTTTAGCCTGTCGATCGCCCTCGGGATCGATGCGATCACCGGATCGAAGGTATGGACCGCCATCCTCCCGGAAGAGGTGGAATGGTGGAGCGTGTCCGGAGCAACCCTGCTTGGCATTTACACAGAATCAACCAACGTCACTGGGCATATTCTGGGCTATGACGCCGCCACCGGCAGACCGCGTTTCGACCGGGTTCTGAGCCAGCGGCTTGAGGCCGCCGAGCCAGGCCTTGAACTCATCGACGCGGCCGGCGGGATCGCGCTGATCACGGACAATTCCCTCGGGTCGACCACTACCTTGTGGGCTGTGAGCCTGTCCACCGGTCAGACCTTGTGGACCCGGACAGGCAGCATCAACGCTGCAACCACCGACGGCCGCAGTTGCTTCCTCCTCGACGGCTCTGGCCCTCAGCGTCTCGACATGCAAACGGGGACTCCGTTGTGGACCGCGCACGAAGCAGTTGGCATGAACAAACCGCTTAGCAAGCTCATCGTGTCGGACAGCACCCTGGTTGTGATGAACAACAAACTGCTGGCGCTGGATGCACAGACCGGCCATCGGCTTTGGGCCACTAGCCCCACGGCCGACATTGGCGACATAGCCGCGCAAGATGGCCGGGTCTTCGCTGCGGTCGGCTATGGCGGCGACAGTTCCGGGGATAGCGCCCTATGGGCGCTGAGCACCCGCACTGGCTTCACTCTGTGGAGCACGAGCACGGAGAGCATGCCGCCGGTATCAGCCGCATATGGTCAGGACCCGGGCCGCATATCAGGCGACAGGGACCTCCTGGCCCTGTCATACCTGGGCAGCGCCTCGGACCCGCCGTCGCCGTCCGGGTTCACGGTTCTCCAGGCATCGACCGGACGGCTGCTCGGGTCGCACCGCGACCAAGACGGCAACGACCAGTGGGCGGTACTGGCCGCTGGCGGCAACATCTACGCGGCCACCGCCGCGTCGCTGTACGCCTTCCCGGGCAGGTACTGGCATGAAACGCCAGGACGTTAAGAACCCCGCCCGGATCGGGCCGTACACCGTGGTCAGGCTGCTGGGCGCAGGCGGCATGGGCCGCGTGTATCTAGCCATCTCGTCCGGCGGACACCCCGTGGCCGTCAAGGTCATCGACCCGGACACCGCCGCGGACCCGGGCTTCCGCCCGCTATTCAGGGTCCAGGTTGAGGCGGCCAGAGCTGTCAGTGACGCCTTCACCGCGCCGGTCATAGGCGCAGACATTGACGGGCCGACCCCTTGGCTCGCCACAGCCTACATTCCCGCACCAGCACTCCAGACTGCGGTAGAGGAACACGGCCCGCTGCCAGAGCCCAGTCTGCGCGTCCTCGGTGCGGGCCTGGCTGAGGCACTGGAAGCCATCCACCAAGCCGGCCTCATCCACCGCGACCTGAAACCGTCCAATGTCCTGCGCAGCCGATGGCCCGCGCGTCATCGACTTCGGCATCAGCAGTCCAACGGCCCAGTCCCCGCCCTCCTCCGATGACCGGTTCACGGGCACACCGGGCTACATGGCACCGGAACTCGTCGCAGGACATGCACTATCTCCTGCCAGCGACATCTTCTCCCTCGGCGCGGTCCTGGCATTCGCCGCTACCGGGTCGGACCCCTACGGCACCGGCTCGCGCCAGGTGCTGCTCTACCGCGCCGCTCACGAGCAACCATGCCTGGACGGCGTACCTGCCTCCCTGATCGATGTCATTGCCGCGTGCCTGGATAAGGACCCGGCACGCCGTCCCTCGGCAGCCAAACTGCCCGCGCTGTTCCATGCCACCGGCTCGCCTGCCGCATGGCTACCCCGCTCGATCCAGCAAGACGTGCGTAGCCCCGAACGGACCCTCGCGCCGCACACAGGCGGCTGCGTCCTCAGCAGACGGCGCGCACTGCTCGGCGGCGGCGTGCTGCTCGCCACCGGAGCCGCCGCGACGGCCTTGTGGCCTGCCGGACCAAGACCGCCCGCGCCGGAGTTGCTGTGGAGCACTGGCCTGCCGCGCTCTGGCATGTACCTGCAAGCCTCCTACCCCGGCATTGCGGTCGTCGCTGACAGCTTCGGCCTGGCAGGCCTTGACCTCGCGACCGGCAGTCTCTTGTGGAATGACGGCGATTCTCAGGACTCGGACATCACCAACGACACCCGGCAGATCTACGTCGTCCGCACCGACGGGCACCTGCACGCCCTAGACCCGCAAACCGGCAACGTACTGTGGACATCGACCGCGACAGGCAGCGACACCCCACAACTCGGAGGGCAAGGGATAAATTTCAGCAAGTTCGCGTCCAGCACCATAGTGGTGTACGACTCCCAGTCCCGGTACTACGGCATCGACAGCACTACCGGCAAGACGCGCTGGACCTACCGGCCCGCAAGCAACTCGTTCACCACGGACTGCGCAACACCCGGCGGGCTGCTGATAGGCCACGACTACTCGCTGACAGCCAACAGCAACTCGCCCTACCTCGCGCTAAGCCTGGGTACCGGTGTCGTCCGGTGGTCAAAACGCGGCGCGATAGCAGGCATCGACGCCCCCACCGCCGGCAACCTGCTGTTCGCGCTAGATCTCACGATGACCCTGATAGCGCTGAGGGCCGACTCAGGCGACCGGATCTGGAGCACGCCGACCGGCCTGCCCGCCAGCACTTCCGACACCCTTCAATACGAAATCGTCGGCTGCGGCCTCTACCGGGACACACTCATCATGGGTCCCCTGCCGGGCGACGCCAGCACAAATATCCTCGCCGCGTTCGATGCCACTACCGGCCGCAAGCTCTGGTCCCTGACCCTCCCAACCACCGCCTACGACTACCTCGTTTCCGGGCAGACCCTCTGCTACCTCGACACAGCCCTGCACGCCATGAACCTTCGGACCGGAAGGCAATCATGGACAGCCCAGATGTCGTCCGCCAGCACTTCCCAGTTCCTGGGAAACATCGACGGAATGCTCATCCTGGGCCCCCTCCACGGCGACAGGAACGCACGCACCATCTACGCCCTGGAGGCCACTACAGGCCGCCCGGCGTGGAGTTACACCCTTCCCTTCACGAAAAATGGCACGATGTCCTCATCAGCCGTCCTTACCCCGGGCAAGCTGTACGCCACCTACGCCGGCAGGCTGTATGCCTTCGCCCTCCCCAAGAGCACGTCAGCCTGACCCATCCGAGCCGCGAGCGCCGGCATGCCCGGCATCGTAGGCACGCGCAACGACTGCAGCAGACGCCGCCAGCACCAGCAAGGCTGGAAACTAGCCCAATTCCGCCTGAGCGAACTGATCAGCGGATCAGGCGCGATCGGAGCACCTTCAGCAGTCACGCCTCGTAGCCAGGACAGCCATCCCCGGGTAACTCGCGTGCGCTGTCAACCGACGGGCTTTCCGATGTCCGCTACCACTAGTCCCCTCTCCCAAGCGCAGCTGCTTTCGACGAGGAACCGGCGTATCTGGACCTAGACCGACATCTTCGGTGAATCCCTGTTCCTGACCATCGGCGGCGTCCGGTACCCGGCCAGGAAGGTGTCACGATCAGTGCATGAGCGCGCCGATGACCGCCACCGCGGCGATCCGCACACCGCTGCGCGCGGCGACCTACCAGACCCTGATCGGGCTGCTGGCCGCCACCGGCATGCGGGTCGGCGAGGCGATCAGCCTCGACCGCGCCGGCCTGGCCGCCGGGCAGGGCCTGCTGACCATCCGCAGCGGCAAGTTCGGCAAGTCCCGCCAGCTCCCGCTGCACGCCACGGTCGTGGCCGCTGTTCCCCGCCCGCGAAGGCGGACGGCTCAGCCGCGACGCCGTCGAACGGCGCATCGCCAAGCACACAGCCGCCGCCACAGACAACTGCCCGTCGCTGAAGACCAAGAACATCACCGCGCACACACTGCGGCACACAGCCGGCATGCGCCTGCTGCACGCCGGAGTCGACACATCAGTGATCGCGCTATGGCTCGGACACGAACAAGCCGAAACCACCCAGATCTACCTGCACGCCGACCTCGCGCTCAAAGAAAAAGCCCTTGCCAGAACCACCCCGCCCGAAGCCAAACCCGGCCGCTACCGGCCCCCCGACCAGCTCCTGGCCTTCCTCGAAGCCCTCTGATTATGCCGACCTCCCCGCCACCAGCCCGGCCGCCACCAGCGGCACCAGCCGCGACATCGGCATAACCAGGACGTCGGCGTAATGTACCGCGCACCATGAAGAAATCGACGGAAAGGACGGAGAGGACCACTATCCGCCGGAGACCCTCCGCAGATGGAAGGCCCAGCACGAGGGCGCCGCCGAATTGTTCGGAGTTCAATACTCCTTGTCACTTGCGCTGTCTCATGAAGGGAGCTGAGGGTGCAGAGGTCCGGCCATCGCAGATTCGGCGGGTTGCTGCGACAGCACGATTTCCGGTTGCTGTGGATCGGGGAAACGACCAGTCAGCTGGGCAATGCCATGGCCTCGGTCGCGATGCCGCTGGTGGCGGTGAACATCCTGCATGCGAGCAACTTTGTGGTGGCGTCGCTGACCGCGACGATTTACCTGCCGTGGCTGGTCATCGGCTTGCCGGTGGGCGCGTGGGTGGACAGGCTGCCGGCTCGCCCGCTGATGCTCGCGGCCGATGTGCTGGCGCTGCTGCTGTATGCGAGCTTGCCGGCCGCCTACTGGCTGCACGTCCTGACAACCGGCCAGCTGCTGACTGTCGCCTTGCTGTCCGGTGTGTGCTATGTGGTGTTCCTGAGCGCGTACAAGGTGTACTTGCCTGTGCTGGTGAGCAAGGCCGACCTGATCGAGGGCAACGCCAAGCTGCAGGCCGGGGGGGCCGTGACTAGGATCGGCGGCCCCGGCCTGGGCGGCCTGGCGTCCCAGGCAATCGGGCCGGCCGCCACTTTGCTGTTCGATGCGGCCAGCTTCCTGGCGTCAGCCGTCTGCCTGCTGGGCATCCGCGCCGGAGCCGGCGAACCGCGGCGCCGACGGCCCCCGACGACGATCAGGCACGACATCGCCGAGGGCGTCCGTTTCGTGGCCGGCGACCGCTTCCTCCGGCCGATGGCCATCTTCGCGGCCTCGCAGAACTTCGCGCTGGCCGGCTACCTTGCGCTGATCGTGGTTTTCCTGGTCCGCTCGGTAGGCCTGCGACCAGGTACGGTCGGGGTGCTGCTGGCGGTCGGAGGGGCAGGAGGAGTGCTCGGCGCACTGGCGGCTCGCCGGCTCACCGCCCGGTACGGCACATCACGCGGCCTTATCTTGAACGCCTTGTGCACGACACCGTTCATGCTGCTGATTCCGCTCACTGCCCCTGGCGCCAGGCTGGTGTTCTGCGTCGCCGGGGTCTTGATGCTCGAAGCCGGCCTCATCATTACGAGCATCATCTTCAGCAGCTTCCAGCAGTCCTACTGCCCGCCGGAGATCCTCGGCCGCGTCGGGACCAGCATGCAGTTCCTTACCTACAGCACTCCCGTGCCCGGCGCTCTGCTCGCCGGCGCCCTGGCCAGCTGGCTCGACCCCCGCAACGCCCTTTGGATCATGCTCAGCATCGACGCGGTATCGGTCACGCTGCTGCTGACCCCCACCTTCACCAGACAACGCGACCTCCCCCAACCCGAGCCATCGACCGCCGTCGCATGACCCCTGACCCCACCCTTTCGATCCTGCCGCAGTAAGGATCAGACATGAGCACGGATTCCTCAGCGGCGCGGGCTCAGCTGGCGGACTGGGCTTTGGTTCGACAGCCCGCGCACTGGCAAGGGCGGCTGGGTCCCGGCGGTGCGCGGCGGGTGGCGCAAGGGCATGCGTCACCAGGATGCTCACTATCTCCCGCTCACGCCCGCCGTGCTGGCGGCGCACCTGAAGGGCGAGGTCCACATCGGCCTGTACCCGTGGCTGGGCACGGCCTTCGCTGAGCGAGGCGAGGTAAAGCCGCTCACCATCACACCCGGCGGCATGATCATCAAGGGTGATCGCCTTGCCGCAGGCGCTGGGATATTCCCCGATGCAGATCACGGCGGGAAGCATCGGCGGCACGCGGGTGACGTGCGCGGTTGCCGGGTCCGATGGCGGGAACGACAGCTGCGCCCACAGCATGCCGGGCTCAATGGCAGGTAGCGTCGCCAATGCTTCGGTGATCTCAGCCTAGTCTGAAGGCGTGAGCACGCCGGCGAACCGGCCGATGAGCGTGCCCGCTGCCCGTGACACGCTGATCACCGCCAGATCGAACTCACCGCGCTCAAGAGCGGCCGGTGATGCGGCGCGGACTTCAAGGCACAGTTCCGCATGCGAATCTGCCGGCGCCGTACCGGTCAAAGAAACGCGTGTGGTAATCCTGCCAGGCCGGTGTCCCGAACGGATGCGCGCTGATCGTGGCGAGGACGGCAAGCGCGGCCTCCGCGCGCCGTGCCACCTGCGCGGGCAGCATCAGGCGACCGTCGAGCCGAAGATCGATCGTGATCGGGTACCGCTCAGTGACGCTAGCGGCCGTCATCTGGTTGGCCAGAGCGGCACGAATCTCGCGGCTGGCACGGCTAACGGCCTCGTGGCTGTAGTCGGCCGGTCCCGGAAGCGCCGGCTGCGGGCGGGCAGCCGCAGACATGCCCGCACCTGCCGCCATGCCCGCTACCGCAGGCACCGGATTGCCCGGCCGCCCGAATCATCGTCAGGCACCCTGAGCAGGGCTGGAGCCTGCTGTGCAACGGGGTGGTGACCTTCGAGGAGACCGCAGCGCCGCTGCCTGACAGATCGGTGCGCGGGCACCGGACGGTGTATGACCGGTGGGCCGCGGACGGCGCAGCCGGCTGGGGATTCACGGATCTGCTGCCCTATTTCCTGCGCGGGAGCGGGCAGGCGAACGAGATCCCGGACTGCGCGGAACCGCTGGCCCGATCCGGGTGGCCCCGGCAGCTCCCACAGGCCGGCATCCGGTTGCGTGCGCGTTCGCTGAAGCCCTGCGCCAGGCCGGCTGCCCGGTCACCGATGACCTCAGCGGCGCCCAGCAAGAGGGTGTCGCCTGGGTCGATCTGGCCATCGCGGACGGGAAGCGGGTCAGCACGGCCGACGCTTACCTGCGGCCGGCGCTGGGCCGGCCGAACCTCGTCGTCGAGACGGCCTGCCTGGTCACCCGCCTGGACGTGGAGCACGGCCGCTGCACGGGCGTCAGATACATCCGCGACGGTTCAGCGACCTGGGAGCGCGTCTCCGGTGAGGTAGTCGTGTGCGCTGGAGCGACCGGCTCCCCCAGTTGCTGATGCTGTGCAAGGCGTGGTCACCTCAGTGAGCATCCCGCAGTGGATCCTGACGGTGCCGGCGGTGGTGATCGGGATCTTCGGGTACCGGTGGATCAGATCCACCGCATCATGCAGGCCACCGCCGTCGTGGTCGGCGCCTCACTGGTGATCATGCCGATCCAGGGCCTGCGTTACGGCTCCCTCCCAGCGCACGAGATGAGCCTGGCCCGCCCGCCGGGGGCCTGTTCCTGGCGGGGGCGGCGCTGCTGGTGATCGACATGCTGTCGTTCGGCCCGTTCGTATCCGACTACACCCAGTGTCCCGCGGCTGGCCGAGGCATCTCCCAAACAGTCACGCGGTCTGATGATCTCTCGGCGAAGCCCGTCCTGTCGGGTCAGCCTGAGGTTGCGCCTTCACGAGATAGGCGAAGTCGCCGTTCGAGGTCACGGGCGCTGGCTGCCGTCCGGGGAGGTAAAGCTCTCTGGGAGTTTCAGGGCCTTGCGACGCGCCCTCCGTGAAGTCGCTGACGGTCACGGCTGGACCCCGCCCGGCTGCGTGGAGGATTGCGCCGAGCGCAGCGGCTGCTTCTGCGGTCATGCGGTTGCGCTGGACGCGTTCGTGAAGGAGTGCGTGAATGCTGACGCCGCGCGTGTGCGGGACGATACAAGCTACGCGGCGCGCGTCGTAGTCCTCGCTGCGGAGCACCTTTATCGAGGTGAAACCCTGCGAACGCATTGACGCGCCGCTCGAGGTAAGAAGTGGCGAGCATCTCGCCGAGTTGTTCCTCAATGACATCGCGAGGGTCCTGCAAGAGATGATGCCCGAGCTCGTGCGCGAGAGTGAACCGGGTCCGGGCTGTTGGGTAATCGGTGTTAACGACCAGCAGCGCCGACTCGCCGTCGTGCGCGCACAGCCCGTCGCTTCCTTCGCCGAGGGGACTGAGTACGACATCGGCGGCGAAGTGCATCTCAACAACCGCTGGAAGGTCCCCTATCTCGGCTACGCCCAACTCGAGGTGGCGGCGTACCTCTTCGGCAAGGACCCGCCCACTGTGCTCGTTCGCTGCGCTCACGCCGGAAGCCCGGATCGAGCTAGCAAGATCACCCCGGCGTGCCGCGCGCAGATGGCATCGGGTTCCTCGCTGGCGGCCTGCTTGACCGCGAAAGTCCCGGTGGGGGTGATCACCTGCCAGTTGCGGCTCATCAGCCTCGACACGACTGCCACTAACGGCAGCCGCCTGGTCCGGCCGGGCCGGCGGAGCTGACTATGTTCATCTGATGGCGCATGGGTGTGAAGCGCGAGCTGATCATGGATCGAGGGTGCGAGAACAGCGGTTCAAGATCAACAACAAAACCGGCAAAAGTATGAAAAAGGGCAGGCACATTGACCAGTGCGACTGGGCGGCGCGTGTGGCCAGCTGAACCTTTCGGCTCGTGGCCCGCCGCTGAGAGGGTGCCCGCCAGGCGCGCAGGCCCGGCGAGCACCCTAGTGGCGGGTCAGAACGGCGGCTGCAGACATGCCGCCCAGGCGGGCATGGGGTGGTGTCGATGACGCCGGTGCGGCACCGGCAGTGACCGTCGGTGTAGATGCAGCCGCCGCCGCAGGGCTCGGCGGGTCATCGGTGATGAGGACGAAGCTGGTCATGGCGTTGCCTCCGCATGTGGTGGTTCCTGGCCTTCGGGGCCTTGGTGGCGTGTCTTGCGGCGGCAGGCACGCAGGCGCGGCCGGGAGCGCAACCGGCCGCACCTGCGAGACTGACAGAGCCAGAACACGCCAGGTCCCGCAGGCGGGGAACCACCACGACCCCCGGGCGCAGGTGGTGACCACCCGGCAGCAAGCGGGATGATCGGTGACTGCCAGGGGTGGTCGTGTTAGCGGAGGCTGGCTTTGGGCTGCCGGGTGAGGCGGGTGGCGCCTATGTCGGCGCGGTTGCCCTGGTCGTAGCCGGCCCGGTACCCAGAACCCGTGCAGGTCGTCTTGGCTTTGCGGGTGTTCGGGTAGGCGGCTTGGGCGCGCTGGGCGATGACCTGCTGCCGGCTGGCGAGTACCAGCGCCGTGGACTGACCGCTTTCGGGCTGGCTGGCTGATGTCGGCTTGCATAGCGACGTTGCGTTCGGCGGTGCGGACGCGGGCGATCACGGCGGCGGCGAAGCCGAGCAGCCAGCTGCGCCGCCACGCCCCGCGGACTCGATGTCCAGGCCGGTACCTGGCCGCACAGCGGGTGGTTATGTACCTCTAAGGTGGCGGCGCGTCCCTGTCCGGATCCGCACTGAGCTGGGTGATCTGTCTGGGGTCGCTGGGTCCGGCGTGCGTGGTGGCCCTGTCCGACGGGCGCACAGAACCACCCACTGGGTCGCCGGCGAGTTCATCGCCAATTCTTCGTGGCGACGTGTCCCGCTCTACCCGCCACCCGCCCAGTGCCCGGCCGGACTCCTTACGAGACGTCGACATCTCGCCCGGCGAAGCCGGCCGGAATCTGATGATCGGTGGACCGCTAGGGCTGGGCAGCTGCGATGACGGTGCCCCACGAGGTCGTGCTGGCCATGTACATTGATGCGGACCAGAACTGGCCGAAGTTAGACGGGTCGGTGTACGTGCTGGTGAAGTCGCCCCACCACGAGCACGCGGTGCCGAAGCAGGTCATGGAGCCCGTCTGCGGAATCGGGTGGCTGCCTTGGATCACGTAGGTGTTCGATGTGGTGGAATCGCTGGAGTTCATTCCCAGCATCGCGGAGCTAGAGTAAATAGAAGAGCCGGACAACGAGTACGTGTACATGGTATTCCCGCTGGTGCCGTCACTGATCGAGCTATAGAAATAGGACAGCCCGGTCGTGAAGAAGGTGCCCTCGCTCGCCAGTTTCTGCGTGCCGGGGTTGAACTTGAGCCACCTGATGGCGGCCGCTTAAGTCACGGGTTTCAGTATTTTCAGCATGCAGGCTACTGGCGGGTCCGGCTTAACCTGGATCCACCGACTGAATTCTGAATGGGATCTGCCTCCACGAGGAGTTTTCGCAGGTGGTTCCGGGCGTGGGTGCTGTGCCGCTCACCCTTTGTGCGGCCTGTCCTAGTCTCCGGTTCGAGAACACGCGGGACGGCGTGCCATTGCGGCGTCGGGTGCGGACCGGGTCGTGGCTGGTCAGGCCGCTGCGGCGGGCGGGCCGCAGGCGTCTGTCCACAGGTTGAGCCAGGCCTGCTCGCGGTGATAGTCGCGGACGCTGGGGTTGTGCCAGCCGATGACGTAGAAACCGGGGGCGACGGTGATCGTCTCGCCCTTCTGCGCCTTGACCCGGATCTCGCCGCGGCCGTCCATGGCGGGGTAGGTGACGGCGAGTACGGCGGGGCTGATCAGGGTGCAGTCGTCGATGAAGACCACCTTGCCCTCGGTCATGGCGGTGATCAGGGGACCGTAGATGAAGCCCGCGATGCGGGCCTGAGCTGACGATTTGCCTTGTCCCTGTCATCTGATGCAGGGTTCTGCCGTCGTTTCGGCATCGGGGCTACCAGCGATGCCGGGGGATATGGCCTCGGCCCGGCCATCGTCTCGGCTATCGCCCGCGCCCACGTCGATGGTCAGGGTGGTCTCCCTGATCGTGGCTCATCGAAGATGGCGACGAGCGGTAGCTCTACCCCGAAAACCTCCCGGATCCGGACCACGCCCGAGCACGGGTTGTCCCGAGCCAGCTTGACGATCAGGCCGCGGTCCGCCCAGTCGAACCCCGGCCTGAGGTTGCCGCGGCGCAGCACCGTCACCTCGTGACGCAGGATCGCGATCTCGGCGTTCTTTGACGCAGAGGACCGGGGCAACAGCACCAGCCATGACAGCAACGTGGCCAGGGAGCGATAGATCAGGCAACCCAGCACGGCCACCCATCGTCCCAGGTCACACCGATCACTCAGTTTCGGGAGTACGTCAGGGTTTTCGGCACTCACCGGCTAACCGAGGTCAGCGCGCATCTTGAGTTAGTACTATGTAGTACTATTATCTCATGGACTCGGTGACCGTGAGCGAGCTGAACCGGCAGACCGCGAAAGTGCTCGACCGGATCAAGGCCGGCGAGTCGCTTGAGATCAGTGAGCACGGGCGGCCGGTCGCACGCCTCTCCCCGGCCGTGCCGACTACCGGAGCGCCGCTTCTTGACCGCCTGATCGCACAGGGCAGGGCGGTCCCTGCAGCCAATGCGGGGCCGATTCCTCCGAC
>DASTJM010000039.1:0-53779 GCA_035716545.1 Streptosporangiaceae bacterium | reverse complement strand
CGGCGGGTCGTGCGCGTCGGCGGTGCCGTCTGATGCGCTGTCGACAGCGGGTACGTGGGGGCCGGCCGTCACGGGGAACGTGACGGTGCTGGGCACCGCCCCGGCGTTTGCTGGCGGCAGCGGCGCGGAGGCGCTTATTTCGGAAATAATTGCTACCAATGCGCGAAAGAAATTCAGAAGATCATTGGCGGAGAGATTCGGAAGGTGGCGCCCAAGGCCGGGAAAGGTGTGCGGCTGGGCCGGACTAGCACGGGGGAAGACCCTGACGGTAGGTGGTATGATCATTACTATGTTCACAAAGATGGTCGCGCCTATGATGCTTACACCAAAAGGCCGGGAATGAAGCAGCAAGACTTTCAGGAGATGTGGATTTATTATGAAGAGCTGAACTTCGACGCTGGCGGAGGCGGCTCGGGCGCTCCGAGGTGTGATCCCGCTATTGCGCGGGTGCCAGAGGTTGGCCCGGATCATTGCACGTAGTCAAGGTGGCATCCGAAGGCAATCAGGTAGGATCATGTGATGCGCTCAGCTGAGGAACTACGGGAGCGGTGGCTGGGCATGATGGCCGGTCTCGTAGCAAGGCCGGAGATGTTCGCTACGACTGGCGTTGAGATGGAGTCGGTGGCGGATAGGCTAGTCGCTGACCTTTGTTTTCTGGACGACCGAGACGGCGAACGCAGTGCGATGCGCGAAGATCTCCTGGATCGCTACGGCAAGCTCGGGGTAAGCGGGCCTTTCTCGACTCTTTTCGGGCTCTGGCAGTGCCAGGCAGAGGTAGCCGCCATCTATGCTGAGGTGTTCTGGAGGCTGGGCTATCTGAGGATGGACGAGACGCTGAGCCCGGTCCGTTGGGGCGAACTGATCCGCAGCTTGCAATCCTCCTTCGCCGGCCAGGACGTGCGGTGCAGCGAAGTTGAGGAGCGATGCGGCGCGGCCAGCCTGACGGTAGGCAAGCGCATCTTGTGTTATGTCTCGGCACGTCCGGCTGACGGCTGGATTTTCGTGGAATGCCAGCGCCAGAGCCTCTGGAGGTACGCGCCGGGTACTGGCAGGAACGAGTCGGTGTTTGACCGTGATCCACTTGTTCGCTCGGTGCGGCGCTCGACGGGTGGGTTCGAGGATGGGCTCATCCTGACTCTCTATGGTGAGTTCCTGCGGTGGGATGATGACGCCTGGTTCGATCATCCCTCAGACAAATGGACAGCAGAGACCCATGCGATCGCGGCCCAGCTTCGGCAGATCCGCGACGCCGATCCCTCTCAGCAGCCACGGCTCGATAGGCACGCACCTTAGAAGGACAAAAGGACAAGGGTGCGGCTCTTGTGAGGTGAGTTGGTTAGGCCGCGAGGGTTGGGTTTTCGCGGTAACTCGCGTGGTGGATGCGTTCGTGCTCGCGGCGGAGGTGGTAGCGCCAGTAATCGTCGAGGTCTGACCTCATACGACGATCCCGCGGCCAGCATGACTTCTGCCAGCTATGACGGCAACGGCGACCGGGCCGCGGCCACGACCGGGACCAGCACCCAGGACTTCGTGTGGAACACCGTCCTGCAAATCCCCCAGACGATCATGGACTCGACTGACGCCTACATCTACGCCTTCGGACTGGCACCAGCAGAACAGGTGAACCTGTCCACCGGAACCATCACCTACCTCGTCACCGACTCCCTCGGATCAGTTCGCGGCATCGTCAGCTCCTCCGGATCCTTGACCGCAACCACCAGCTACGACGCATGGGGCCAGCCAGAGACCACTGGCGGACTCACCGCAGATACTCCGTTCGGTTTCGCCGGCGGCTACACCGACCCACCGGGCCTGATCTACCTACTGCACCGTTATTATTCACCAGAGAGTGGTCAATTCATCTCAGTCGACCCCATGATCGAGCAGACCCTTGACCCCTACAGCTATGCGGACGGGAATCCAGTTAGTAATGATGACCCCGCTGGTGATCTCCATTGGAAAAAACACGTATGCTATGTTTTCGGAATTCATTTCGTCTGCGGTCTAGACTCATACTGGAGCAGGTCGCAAACGAAATGGATCGCCAGTCATTCGGAAGGGCTTAAAAATATAATTATTGTTGCCATATCAGCCGCCTGCATAGTAATCCCGATAGCTGGTGCGATATGTGCAGGAATAGGTGACCTAGTTGACCTATATGCTGCCCACATACATGCAGTCGCGGAGAACATAGTCCATGGCTGGAAACATGGTCAAGCCGGGTGGCCTTCAAACCATTGAAGCAGGTTACATCAACCCGAGCGCCTGCAAACGTGGCTCAGAGGGAACGCCGAAGCGCTGGTGCAAGACGTCATGAACGGTGATTAGGATTTGTAAATGGAACATTCAACAAGCGCCAAAGCTGGCGCCACGTGGGCAAAGAATGACAATCGGTCAGATCCATCCGGGCCGTTCGCCGAAGTGATATCTGACTTCCACGCTGAAATGCAAGAAGTCCGCAGGCTGGGTGAAGAATTGAAGCGCATAGCGCGCGATATCGCCGCCGACGGTGGACGAGTGCTGACGGGTGGGTAGCTATTCAGGAACGTCGGCGAGTTATCGCAGGTTAGGAGGTTGTCGCGGGCTGGTCGCGACTATCTGTCGCGGGTCGTGCCTGGCTGCGGGAGATGGCAATGTGGGCTGGTGCCCGCCGAGCCCGTGCTTCTGACCGCCGGGGAACTGGCTGCCCTCCCGCATGAGGAGCTGGCGGCGCGGCTGGCGGAGGCTTACCGGCTCAGCGAGCTGAGCACGCGGGTGGAACGGCTTCAGCGCCAGGTCGCGAAGGACTCGGGCACGTCATCGAAGCCGCCGTCGTCGGACAGTCCCTATAGGAACGGGTGCGCCGGCGGGCAGGCCGGGGGTGATCGATGAGCTCTTGCCGAAGCTGCAGGAGGGCAGGTAGTGCACGTGCGCCGGCACGGCGAGCAGGTAGTGATCACCTGCGCCGTGCCCGACGGCGCGGCCGAGGTAGCCCGGCACCAGGTCACGACGCCTGGCAGCCCGCGAGTCGACGACGGCCATTACCCGAACCGCGGACGTGCTTACGGAACGGGCTGCGTCCACGAGATGGCCGCCCGCGCCGCCCGGCGTGCTGCACCGGGCGCCGAAACCCCGCACCCGCGAGGAAGCCCAGTTCCTGGCCATCGGCGACGGCGCCGCGCTGTGGCTCGCCGAAGCGGCGGCATCAGGCGCCGCCTGGGTGCGGGCCAAGATGGCACGGGCGGTCCAGTTCGCAGCCTTGCACGGCCACCGGAGAGGGCGCTAGCAGCGGTCCTTCGCTCAGCACAGCAGTGCTAGGCACGCCTCGTGGGCATGATCTTTGAGGTTGCCCGCCGCGAGCAACACGCCTGTGTCGCACAGGCCAGAAATCTGGCCTATACTCTGGCTATGGTTTCTCTCTCGCTGGCTGAGGCCAAGGACAAGCTTTCGGCCGTCGTGAAGGATGTCACATCGACTCACGAGCACTACACCATCACGCGCAACGGCCGGCCCGTAGCGGTTGTCCTGCCTGTCGATGACCTTGAGTCCCTGGAAGAGACCATCTTCTGGCTGGAGCGCGAGATCGCCCGGCTGCGCGCCGGCGAGCCAGGCGCGGACGGCCCTGACATCAGCGGCGGCGAGATGGCGGCGATCATGGATCGCCGCCGCAGGGAGGCCGGGCTCGCGTGAATGAGTCCTGCCATCTCATTGTCAGGGCGCAGGCGCGTCGCGCGCTTGAGTACCAGCTTGCGCCATCGACTGCCTTCGCGGTGTGGGAATTCATAGCAGGGCCGCTCGTGGAGAACCCGCAGCGCGTCGGGAAACAGCTTCTCTCGCCGCGGTTTCAGGGCGACTGGTCCGCTCGGCGCGGACATTACCGTGTCAGGTACCAGATCGATGATGAAAAGCACGCGATCACTGTGGTCGACATCGCGGACAGGTCGGACATCTACCATCCGGGACGCAAGTAATCCTGCTGGTCCGCACCGCGACCAGGGGACAGCGTAGACGCGGGTCAACTCCTGGTCTGCCCGGCCTGTCAGAAGCACGCACGCTCGCTGGTGCTGCGGGTCGCGGTGCCCGGCCTCGTCCCTTGCCGCTGGTCTCCTTCTTCCTTTCCTGTTTCCCGCGCGGCAGTGCTGATGACGTCCTCCGGGGCGCGGGACGGGACGGCGAGCGCCGCCTTCAGGCATCTAAAGCCCAGGCGGCAATCTTGGCGGTATTTCGCGTCCCAGCGCCACCATCAACCCGGACAGCCTCGTGACCCAACTCGGCTACGACACCGTCGGCGACCTGCCAGCAAGGCACGCTGTCGATCAAATCCGCTAGACGGTGTGCGGTCTTCTATGTCGATGCAAATCCCGCGCACGACTAGCCTGTGGCCGGGGGCGAGTTCTCCCATGTCGTGATCCACCAGATAGTCGGTGCAGGAGTACTGATCGTGTCCGGGCACATGCGGTTGCGTCATAGCTGACATCCTCGCGTTCCGGCACGACCGCGCTCCGCAGGTAAGGTGCGTCTGACGGTTTGCTAGCCGGAAGGGCAGTCATGAGCAATATCCGGGTCATCATCGCGAAGCCTGGCCTGGACGGGCATGACCGCGGTGCCAAGGTCGTCGCCCGTGCGCTGCGCGATGCCGGAGTCGAGGTGATCTATACCGGCCTGCACCAGACCCCCGAGCAGATCGTGGCCGCCGCCCTGCAGGAGGACGCCGACGCGATCGGCCTGTCCATACTGTCCGGTGCCCACATGACTCAGTTCGCCAAGGTCCTTGATCTGCTCAGGGCGCAGAACGCGGCGGACATCACGGTGTTCGGCGGCGGCATCATCCCCGACGCCGACATCGCCGAGCTCCGCGCCATGGGCGTAGCGAAGATCTTCACTCCCGGTGCCCCGACCCAGGAGATCGTGGACTGGGTGCACGAGCATCTAGGCGAGAAGGCCGGAAGCCAGGCGGGCTAGGGGCTGGAGCGAGTACGCCCAGGCCAGTTGCACGGGTGATCGCCAGGCTGGCTGACTGCGGCCAGATGACCACGGAGTAAGCGGCTAACTGTCCACGCAAGTTGCGGCCAGATGACCATGAGCGGCCGCCGAGCGGCGTTCTTCGATTCCTACCTGACAATCCTCATAGAACGTGACGTCAGGGAGCTCGCCGCGATCGAGCGCCGCGGTGAGCTCCGCCGCCTGCTTTCGCGACCGATCCGGCAGGAGCCGCCCGCCGAGGCGGAGGTCGCGAGCCGGGGCGGTAAACCTGGCCGGCTGGCCAGCCACCCACCACCCGCCCGCTAGGCTCACCTCTGGCGGGCTAGCCGCACAGGCGGCACCGCGCCTACCCCCTCGCGGCACGCGAGCCTCCCAGGCAGACGGCGGGCCAACGGACACCGCGAGCACACCCAGACCAGTCAGGAACGGACGCGGACGTGGATCTGTTCGAGCACGAAGCAAAAGAGCTCTTCGCCGAGTACGGCGTGCCGGTGCAAGCCGGCAAGGTCGCCTACACGGCCGAAGAGGCGAAGGCCATCGCCCAGGAGTTCGCCGCCCAGGGCCATCCCATGGTGGTCGTCAAGGCCCAGGTCAAGACCGGCGGCCGGGGCAAGGCCGGCGGCGTCAAGCTGGCCAAGAACCCCGACGAGGCCTACGAGAAGGCCAGCGCGATCCTCGGCATGGACATCAAGGGCCACACCGTGCACAAGGTGCTGATCGCCGAGGCCTATGACATCGCGCAGGAGTACTACCTGTCGTTCCTGGTCGACCGGGCCGGGCGGCAGTTCATGTCGATCTGCTCGGTCGAGGGCGGCGTAGAGATCGAGGAGGTCGCCCACACCAACCCGGACGCGGTCGCGCGGATCGGCATTGACCCGCTCAAGGGCGTCGACAAGGACAAGGCCGCGGAGATCATCGCAGCCGGCCGCATCCCCCAGGAGGCTGCCGAAGGCGCCATCGAGCTGGCGACCCGCCTGTGGGCGGTGTTCACCGACGAGGACGCCACGCTGGTCGAGGTAAACCCGATGGCGCTCACCACCGACGGCCGGGTCGCGGCGCTCGACGGCAAGGTCACCCTGGACGACAACGCCGCCTTCCGGCAAGGACACGCCCGCTTCGCCGACCCCACCGCCGCCGACCCGATCGAGGCCAGGGCGAAAGAGAAGCACCTCAACTACGTCAAGCTGGAAGGCCAGGTCGGCATCATCGGCAACGGCGCCGGCCTGGTCATGTCCACTCTGGACGTGGTCGCCTACGCGGGCGAGGAATTCGGCGGCGTGCGCCCGGCGAACTTCCTCGACATCGGCGGCGGCGCTTCGGCTGAGGTCATGGCTAACGGGCTGGAAATAGTCTTGTCCGATCCTTCGGTCCGATCCGTCTTGGTGAACGTCTTCGGCGGCATTACCTCCTGCGATGCCGTGGCGAACGGCATTGTCACCGCGATCGGCATGCTGAATGATCGCGGCGAGCCGGTGCGCCACCCGATCGTGGTCCGTCTCGACGGCAATAACGCGGCCGAAGGGCGCCGCATCCTGACCGAGGCCGCCATACCGGTCGTGGAGCAGGTAGGAACGATGGACGACGCGGCCAGGCGGGCCGCCGAGCTGGCCAGCCTGGCCGCGACGGGAGCATGACATGGCGATCTTCCTGACCAGCGACAGCAAGGTCATCGTCCAGGGCATCACCGGCTCGGAAGGCCGCAAGCACGGAGCGCGGATGATCGCGGCCGGCACGAAGGTGGTGGGCGGGACCAACCCGCGCAAGGCAGGCCAGGCCGTGGACCTGGGCGGGACGAGCGTGCCGGTCTTCGGCACGGTCGGCGAGGCGATGGAGCGGACGGGTGCCGACGTCTCGGTCGTGCTCGTGCCGCCGGCGGGCACCAAGGGTGCCGTGATCGAGGCCGTGGACTCGGCGATCCCGCTGGTGATCGTGATCACCGAGGGCATCCCCGTCCACGACAGCGCCGCGTTCTGGGCTTACGCGACCGAGCACGGCAACGCGACCCGGATCGTCGGCCCGAACTGCCCGGGCATCGCCTCTCCCGGCAAGGCCAACGCCGGCATCATCCCGGCCGACATTACGACGCAGGGACGAATCGGGCTGGTCTCCAAGTCAGGCACGCTGACTTACCAAATGATGTACGAACTCCGGGATATTGGTTTCTCCACTGCTGTCGGGATCGGCGGGGACCCGATCATCGGGACAACGCACATCGACTGCCTGCGTGCGTTCCAGTCCGACGATGAGACCGACGCGATCGTGATGATCGGCGAAATCGGCGGCGACGCCGAAGAGCGCGCCGCCGCGTTCATCGAAGCCAACGTGACCAAGCCGGTGGTCGCCTACGTCGCCGGCTTCACCGCGCCCGAGGGCAAGACGATGGGCCACGCGGGCGCGATCATCTCGGGCTCCGCGGGTACCGCCCAGGCGAAAAAGGAGGCGCTGGAAAAGGTTGGCGTCAAGGTGGGCCGGACGCCAAGCGGCACCGCCCAGCTGGTCAGGGAGCTGATGCGCTGACCGCGCTCATGGCCCTGCCGCCGCGCCTTCCCTTGTTGGCCCGGTTGCGGGATCCCGACCGGCGCGCCTCCACGCGCCACGGCGCCTGGGTTGCCAATGTGGAGTCTTGTGACGACTTCCGCCGTTCGCCCCGGGAAATCCGGTCAAGACCGCCAGGGCCCGCCGGCTGATCGCAGGGCAGCCGCGGCGAGTTCGCTGGTGCTCGTGGGAGCGCGAGCCGCCGGAGCGGCGGCGGGTGCCGGACTTGCGGCGATGACCATGCTGGTGCTCGTCGGCTGGATCGCCGCGCCCCATCCGGGTCTCGGGCTAGGGGGAGTCCTGCGCACCGCTGGCGTGCTGTGGCTGGTTGGCCACCACGTCGCGGTGCAGGTCCAGGGAGCTGGGCGGATCGGGATGCTGCCGCTCGGGCTGGTGCTACTGCCCGGCACGCTGCTTTTCTGGGCTGGCCGCGCCGTCGCGGGTGGCCAGCGGGCCAACGGCGGCGGACGGGTGCTTGGTGCCGCGCTGGCCGTCGCGGCGCCATACTCGGTCATCGCCGGAGTGATCGCGATTGTCAGCAGGTCAGAGCTGGTTAGGGCGTCGTTCCCGCAGGCTATCCTCGCCGGCTTCGCCGTGGCTTTCGTCGCCGCGTGGCTCGGTGCCGCTCGTGCGCTCACGCCCTGGGCCAAGGTTGGCACCCTTATGTCGGAGAGGGTCAGGGCTATCCTGCTTGGCGCGGCTGGCTCGCTCGCCGTGCTCGCCGCCGCCGGGATGCTCACGACCGCGGTCGCGCTGGCAAACCATGTGCACCAGTTCGGAGCCGTGTATGACCGGCTTTCCCCTGGCCTGGTCGGCACGGGACTGCTCCTGCTGGCTCAGCTCGCGTACCTGCCCAACGCCGTGCTGTGGGCCATCGCCTACATGGTCGGTCCGGGCTTTGCCGTAGGAGCGGGCACGATCGTCGCGCCGACAGGCTCTGTGCTCGGCCAGATACCGCGGTTCCCCTTGCTGGCGGCACTGCCGACCGGGCTGCACGACTCGGTGGCCGGGTGGCTCGCGGCCTTGCTGCTGTCTCTTCCGTACCTGGCCGGGGTGACCGGCGGGCTCCTGATCGTGCGGCACGTGCCGCACATGACCGTCGATGGCGCGGCGATCAGGGGATTCTGCAGCGGTGCGGCTTGCGGAGTGATCCTCGGCTTGCTGGCGGCCTTCGCGGGCGGCCCGCTCGGAGACGGCCGGCTGTCGGCCGTGGGCCCGTCCGCCTGGCAGGTCACCGTGGTTGCCACGCTTGAGCTAGGCATTGCCGCCGCGGTGAGCGCCGGCGCCGGTCACTGGTGGTACCGCCGCAGGCGGGCGGCCCGGGACCCCGGGCAGCCAGGAAGCGTCAGGGACGCCGGCGCTGGTGGTACGGGTGCGGCGGTGCCGACCGCCGACTCGGTCGCCAGCGTGATCACCCGGAGCACGCGCACCACACCGGGCCGGCTGACCGGGCACGACGAGGATGACGAGGGCGGGCATGTCATCTACCTCGACAGATGGGCCGAAGACCAAGCGGCAGGTCATCCGCCCAAGCGTCCGAGAGGCCCGTCAGCGCTACCGTGACGACCCAGTTCCCGTCCTTGCCGGGAGCTGGCTCGCTAGTGGCGTGGCGGCAGATCGACGGGAGAAACGTGGCGTGCCAGCGGCGACGGGATGGAGTTCGGCGAGGCCGAGACCCCCAGGTGAATCGACCTGTAGAACTTGGTCATGCAAGCTTGCTGGTCGCTTGAGTTCTGTGCCTGGTGCAGGCAGTTCACGTAGTTGTTCACCTGAGTCGGGAAGGCCAGGTAGGTCGCGAGGATCGGGATCGAGACGATCGCGCCCAAGGCACTGAACACGATGCCGCTGACCGCGAACCTCGGCCGGAAGCTGCCCGTCCGGCGAGCCTTGACCAGTGCGGTGATCCCGATGATGAAGCCCGCGATCGCCACCGCTGCGCTGAAGATCAGCACGTAAACACCCTTGCGCAAGTCGGTGCCGATCCCGAGCAGCGCGATGAGGCTGAACGCGCCGAACACCAGGGAGGCGATTGCCCGGTGGCGGAGTTCACGGTCGGGCTGGGTGGGCGGTCGTCGCTGTGGTTGACGCTGCCGCCCAGGCTGGGCAGGCGGCTGCGCGCCCGGCTGAAATTGCGCCTGACCATATTGCCCATAGCCGTTCTGGCCGCTGGGCATCTGCCCGGGCGGCTGGCCGGCGGGCCGCTCGGACGGCTCGTCAGCGAAGAAGGGGCGCGGGCGCCCATCCAGCTCCCCAGCTCGCTCGCTGCCAACTCCATCAGCGCCACCGGGTCCGTCCGGTCCGCCAGGTCCGCCAGGTCCGCCCGCGCCCTCAGGCTGGCCCGCGCCGGCGGACTCGTCTTGCGGTCCCGGCGCGGGTTGCTGACTGAATTCGGCGGGCAGTGCGGTTCCTCCGCTCCGTGGTCGCTGGGTTCCCTGGCAGCCTGCGGCGCCGGGATCAGGTGGCAACGCTCGGGTTCTATTTCATCACCAATGCACAAGCGGGCTGTACCCGGAAGCCGCACCGCCCGGCCCGGCCAGGGTACCGCTGCGCGCGGCGGACCGGGCAGGACCGGGCGGAACTAGCGACGCTACTGGTGCGCGGACAGAGTCAGGGTCTGCGAGGCAGTGTGCAGGCTCTTCGGCCGCTTGCCGGTGAAGATCATGGTCAGCCTGCTGAAGTACTGCCTGCCCGCGTGATTCGGCCAGGCCTTCGCCCGCCAGGCCACGACCAAGACGGGGAACTTTTGGAATTTGCCCCTGGCACAGCTCGGATTGCAGCTAATGAGGTTAAAAGTGCCGCTGCCGAACGCGACCGACTTCCAGCTTGTCCAGCTCAGGTGCGAAAAGAACTCCTGCGACGGCATGCAGCCTGGTGCGAAGAGAGCTGGCTTCACCTTGCCCGAGTTGCAGTTCACCAGTACCACCTGGTGCGAACTGGCAGGCGCCGCGGGCTTGGCCGAGGCGGGGGCGGCGATGACGATGGCAGTCGTCGCGGCGCCCGCGAGAACTACCAAGCTCGTGGCCAGGAATGACCGCGCGCGGGTCAGTCTCATTGGTTGCTCCTTTCCCGGTGGATAGTTCGCCTACTATGACGCCGCAGCCGGCGAAACGGACAGGGTCTTCTTGCCGTCGCGCTGATTGCCGGGGCCGCCCGGGTCCGGCGGTGATCCGGGCTGGGACACTGGTCCCATGTCTGATCCGGCGACCAGGATCGCCATCACCAGGGCCCTCGTCAGCGTCCACGACAAGACCGGTCTCGCCGACCTGGCTAAGGCACTGCACAGTGCTGGCGTCGAGATCGTCTCGACTGGCAGCACGGCCGCGGCGATCAGCGGGGCCGGGATCCCGGTCACGGCGGTGGAGTCGGTCACCGGCTTTCCCGAATGCCTCGGCGGCCGGGTCAAGACCTTGCACCCGGCTGTGCACGGGGGACTGCTCGCTGACCTGCGAGACGCCGATCATGCCGCTCAGCTTGAGAGCCTGGGTATCGCGCCGTTCCAGTTGCTGGTCTCCAGCCTTTATCCGTTTGAGCAGACGATCGCGGCAGGCGCGACCGAGGACGAGTCCGTCGAGCAGATCGACATCGGCGGGCCGGCGATGGTCAGGGCAGCGGCCAAGAACCATGCCAACGTCGCGGTGATCACCAGCTCGCTCTCCTACGACGAGGTCAAGGCCGCGCTCGCGGCCGGCGGTTTCACCCTTGACCAGCGGCGCCGGCTCGCCGCCCGGGCCTTCGCGCACACGGCGCGCTATGACGCCGCCGTCGCCTCGTGGTTTGCCGCCAGTTACGCACCGGACGAGACCGCTGCGCAGAGTGGCTGGCCCGATGTGCTCGCCACCTCCTGGTCGCGCCATCAGGTGCTGCGCTACGGGGAGAATCCGCATCAGCGGGCCGCGCTCTACGTTCCCGCCAGCAGTGCACAGCCGGCCGGCGGCCTCGCCCTTGCCGAGCAACTGCACGGCAAGCCGATGTCCTACAACAACTACGTCGACGCCGACGCGGCCTGGCGAGCGGCGGGTGAGTTCACCGAGCCATGCGTCGCCATCATGAAGCACTCGAACCCTTGCGGCATCGCGCTCGGCGCCGATGTCGCGCAGGCGCACCGCAAGGCTCACGCGTGCGATCCGGTGTCCGCCTACGGGGGTGTCATCGCCGTCAACCGCCCGGTTTCCGCTGAGCTGGCAGCCCAGATAGCCGAGATCTTCACCGAGGTCGTCGTCGCGCCCGGCTACGATCCAGCCGCTCTTGAGATCCTGACCGCGAAGAAAAACCAGCGATTGCTGCGCTGTGAACCACCGGCCGGCCCGGTGCGCCCGGGGACCGAATGGCGTCAGATCGGCGGCGGGCTGCTTGCCCAGACGACCGACCTGGCCGCCGAACCAGGTGACCGGCCCGGTGGCTGGCAACTGGCGGCGGGGCCGGCCGCGAGCCAGGAAACGCTCGCCGACCTGTGGTTCGCCTGGCGCGCGTGCCGTTTCGTCAAGTCCAACGCGATCTTGCTGGCCAGCGGGCAGGCCTCGGTGGGAATCGGGATGGGCCAGGTCAACCGCGTCGATGCCGCTCGGCTCGCCGTCACCAGGGCGGGAGATCGCGCGGCCGGCTCGGCCGGGGCGAGCGACGCGTTCTTTCCGTTCGCCGACGGCCTGAACGTGCTGGCGGCGGCCGGGGTCCGAGCAATCGCCGAGCCAGGCGGATCCGTCCGGGACGCTGAGGTCATCGAGGCTGCGGGCCAGGCTGGCGTCAGCCTGTACTTCACCGGTGTCCGGCACTTCTGGCACTAGCGGCCTGCGACAATAGCCAGGTGACCGCGATCAAATTGGACGGAAGGGCCGTAGCCGCGCAGATCCGCGCTGAGCTTGTCGGCCGCGTAACCGCGCTCGCCTTGCGCGGCATTGTGCCTGGCCTTGGCACGGTTCTCGTCGGCGAAGACCCGGGCAGCGCCATTTACGTAGCAGGCAAGCATAAGGACAGCTCGCAGATCGGCATCACGAGCATCCGCCGTGACCTGCCAGCGACAGCGAGCCAGCGCCAGGTCGAGGAAGTGGTCGCGGAGCTCAATGCCGATCCGGCGTGCACCGGATTCCTCGTGCAGCTGCCGCTGCCCGCCGGCCTGGACGCTCAGGCCGTACTTGAGCTGATGGATCCGGCCAAGGACGCCGACGGCCTGCACCCGATGAATCTGGGCAGGCTCGTGCTCGGCGAGCCCGCGCCGCTGCCGTGCACCCCGCTGGGCATCATCGAGCTGCTGCGCAGGTACGAGGTGCCGATCGCCGGGGCGAACGTCACCGTGATCGGTCGCGGCATCACGGTCGGCAGGCCGCTCGGGCTCTTGCTGACCAGGCGGAGCGAGAACGCCACGGTGACGCTCTGCCACACCGGCACGGCCGACTTGAAAGCCCATACGCTGGAAGCTGACATCGTGGTCGCTGCCGCTGGCAAGCCGGGTCTGGTTACCCCTGACATGATCAGGCCCGGTGCGACGGTGCTCGACGTCGGGATCACGCGCACGCCCGACGGGCTGGCCGGCGACGTGCGCGCCGACGTTGCTGACGTGGCCGGCCACCTGGCCAGGGTGCCTGGCGGGGTTGGTCCCATGACGCGGGCGATGCTGCTGGCCAATGTCGTGGCCCTAGCTGAACGCCGGGTCTAGCCTGCGGGCCCGCCGAGTCCCGGGCGGCCCGCCCGGCTCAGGCGCCAAGCTACTTGTGAGTAACATAGCTTGTGAGTACGCTGCGGGGACCCGCGGTTCACCCTGTCGTGGTTATTTGGCAGGCTTGCTCTTGCCGCTCGCATGGCCGGGCCGGCTTTGGGGGCCGCGGTGGCGAGTCAGGGTAGAAGCAGCAGGTGCGGGATGGCAGGTAACAGGGAGGTCGGCGGCCGGTCATGAATATCGTCGTCTGCGTGAAGCAGGTGCCCGACACGTGGTCGGAACGCACTCTCAGGGCCTCGGACTCGACTCTCGACCGGGATGCCGCCGACGCCATCATCAACGAGCTCGACGAATACGCGATCGAAGAGGGACTTCGTCTCGCCGAGGCGCATGGCGGCGAGGTCACGATCTTCTCGATGGGTCCTGAGCGGACAGCGGAGTCGATCCGCAAGGCGCTGTCGATGGGCGCGGACAAGGCGGTGCACCTCGTCGACGACGCGCTCGCCGGTTCTGACGCGCTCGGTACGTCGGGGGCAATGGCTGCCGTCCTGCGTCAGATCGGCTTCGACCTGGTCATACTCGGCTGCGAGTCGACCGACGCGCGGACCGGAGTGGTGCCGGCCATGCTGGCTGAGCGACTCGGCGTGCCGCAGCTCTCCTACGCGAGCAAGGTCGAGATCGACGGGTCGGCGATCACCATCAACCGGCTGGCCGACTACGGCTATGACCGGGTGGAGGCCTCGCTCCCCGCCGTGGTGAGCGTGGTCGAGAAGATCAACGAGCCCCGTTACCCGTCATTCAAGGGCATCATGGCCGCCAAGAAGAAGCCGGTGCAGACGATGAGCCTGGCCGATGCCGGCATTGATGCCGCTGAAGTAGGGCTGGCCAACGCCGCCTGCGAGGTAATCAGCTTCGCCAAGCGACCGCCCCGCCAGGCCGGCACGATCGTCTCTGACGACGGTGACGGCGGATCCAAGGCCGCCGAGTTCCTGGCGACGCGGAAGTTCATCTGACCCCGATCGGGCGACACGCACTGAAGGGCTGCCGAGAATGGCTGAGATCCTCGTACTTGCCGAGCACGATGGCGAGGCTGTCAAGAAGGTCACGTTCGAGCTCGTGACGATTGCGCGCAAGTTCGGCGAGCCGGCGGTTGTCTGGGCCGGGTCAGGTGCGCAGGCGGCCCAGGAGAGGCTCGCCGAATACGGAGCGGCCAAGGTGTACGTGGCCGACGGAGCCGAGTACGACGAGTACGTCGTCGCGCCCAAGGCCGAACTGCTCGCCGAGCTCGTCCGGCAGAAGTCGCCCGCCGCTGTGCTGCTGCCGAGCACTGCCGAAGGCAAGGAAATCGGCGGCCGCCTGGCGGTCAGGACCGGTTCAGGCATCCTGACCGACGTCGTCGGCATCACCGACGATCTCACCGCCGAGCAGCTGATCTTCGGCGGTGCGATCAACGTCAGCTCCAGGGTCAGGTCGGGCACCCCGATCATCGCCGTGCGACCCAACGCGATCACCCCGGAAGCGGCGGCGGGTCCGGCGACGATCGAGCCGGTCAGCGTGAGCATCAGCGACACGGCAAAGCAGGCGAGGGTGCTCGAGCGGGTGGCACAGCAACGCGGCGCCAGACCGGAGCTGACCGAGGCGTCGATCGTCGTGTCCGGCGGGCGCGGCGTGGGTTCGGCGGACAATATGGCCTTGATCGAAAAGCTCGCCGACTCGCTCGGCGCGGCGGTTGGCGCTTCGCGGGCGGTCACCGACGCCGGCTGGTACCCGCACCAGTTCCAGGTCGGCCAGACCGGCAAGACAGTGTCGCCGCAGCTGTACGTAGCCGTAGGCATCTCGGGCGCGATCCAGCACCGGGCGGGCATGCAGACCTCCAAAACGATCATGGTTGTCAACAAGGACCCTGAGGCGCCGATTTTCGAGCTGGCCGACTACGGAGTGGTGGGCGACCTGTTCAAGGTCGTGCCGCAGCTAGTAGACGAGATCGACAAGCGCAGGAGCTAGGCGGCCGTCGCGTAATAACCCGCAGATTGGCGATCTGGCCTCCCGGAATGTGATAGCGCCCGGGCGAACTGCCTAGCGGCTGGCCCGCCGATGGCCCAAAGGTGGCGCTGGAGCGCCACGGATGTCCCAAAGGTGGGCCTTTGCGCTGAGAGACTGCCGAAAAGGTCCATCCGGACGGGCACTCAGGTCACGGCAATTTTCTTTTCTGCGTCGGCACTTGCCCGCGCTGACCTGGCCGGGTGCCTTCGGCGGCGTCTGCGCCGCTAGCCGTGATCGCGGGCGGTTCCGAACGCTCGCGGCCGGGTTCGGGTGGGCTGTCGGTGCTCCGGGCCGGGTTCGGGGTGGGTTGTGTGTGCTCCGGGCCGGGTTCGGGGTGGGTTGTCCGCTGCCGCGGGGTGAGTTTTCGTGTCCGGGAGCGTTTTCTCTTCTATGAGTGGTGAACTTTCCCCGCTGTGAAAAGGCTCCCAGGAAAGCGCGGTGAACTCTCCCGATCATGAAACCCGGGTCCTGGGCACGGCACGGCAGCCGCGACAGGCTGACGCCCGGCCTCCCTGATTCAGCACCCTGTCCCACCCGACAGCAGCAACCAGGACCTCGTTGCTCACCCGAACCGGTCGCTGGCGGCAGCGACGAGGACCACCATGCTGTCCGGCTAGGCGCCCCGCCCCGATCCGCCCCGAGCCGGCGCCCGCATCCCGCGACATTAACAACGCGGGCCAGCGTCGAACACGACACGGGAGGCTGATGGCGGAGTGGGGGCCGGTCCGCATAGTGACGCCGTCCGGGGCATAGGCGGCATTGCGCTTGAACGGCGGCTAACGGCGCATCGGAGGCTAGGCGCGGCCTAGGCGCGAACAGCAGCAGCAGGCATCCGTGCTGGCGGGCCGGCGCAAGTGCATTGCTGTAAACAGGGTAAACCCGGCCTGATTACAGACCAATGGGTGCCTGTCCGCTGTTGTGCGGATAGCCGCAGGGAGGCACTCGTTGTCATTGCTGCTCGGGCCGTTACGGCGGCGGGAGGCTCATGCTGGATTACTGGCGCGCCCCGGGATATCGATCTGGGCGGGAGAAAAGGGCGCGGGCGGGATTGCATCGCTGACGGTCGGTGTTGTGTCTGCGGGTGTCCGCGGGCGGAGCGACGCTCGATTGTGCCGTTAGGCTGGTAGGACCATGGCGAATACTGACTCAGGCAGCAGCGGCCGGCTAGCTGCTGACGTCCGCGAGCTTGACGAGGCGCAGGAGCCGCTGCGCACGGCGCGAAACGATGACGGGTCGCGGGTCTACCTCGACCACGCCGCGACTACGCCGATCCTGCCCGAAGCGGTCAAGGCCATGATGGCCGAGCTTGCCCATACCGGAAATCCCTCCTCCCTGCACAACGCCGGCCGTCGGGCCAGGCGGGTCATCGAGGAGTCCAGGGAGCAGATCGCGCACACCTACGGCGCGCGCCCGAGTGAGGTGATCTTCACCAGCGGCGGTACCGAGGCCGACAACCTGGCGATCAAGGGCCTGTACTGGGCGCGTCGCGACGGCCGGCGAACAAGGATCCTCGCGGCGGCGACCGAGCACCACGCGGTACTCGACTGCGTGCGCTGGCTGGGCGAGCACGAGGGGGCCGACGTCGAGTGGCTGGGCGTGGATAGCCTGGGCGGGCTCAGCGCGGATACCCTGCGCGAGGTGGTCGAGCGCGATCCGGGCAGCGTCGCCCTTATCAGTGTCATGTGGGCGAACAATGAGGTAGGCACGATCCAGCCGATCGCCGAGCTCGCGGCGGTAGCGGCGGAATACGGCATCCCGTTCCACAGCGACGCGGTGCAGGCCGCGGGCCAGTTGCCGGTGAGCCTGGCCATGAGCGGCGCCACGGCCCTGACGATCACCGCGCACAAGATCGGCGGGCCGGTTGGCGCTGGCGCGCTGCTGCTCGCGAGAGGCGAAGATCCGGTGCCCGTGCTGCACGGCGGAGGTCAGGAAAGGGACGTACGGTCAGGCACGCTCGACACGGCCGCGATCGCCGGTTTCGCGGTGGCCGCACAGTGGACCGAGCACTGCCAGGCCGAGCACGCCAGGCGGATCGGCCAGTTGCGCGATCATCTCATCGGCGTTGTCAGGAGCGCGGTACCTGACGCGCTCCTGAATGGTCCCGAGCCCGGGCCGGACCGGCTGCCGGGAAACGCGCACTTCTCCTTCCCCGGCTGCGAAGGCGATGCGCTGCTGATGCTGCTCGATGCGAAGGGGATCGCGTGCTCGACCGGTTCGGCCTGCACGGCAGGGGTCGCCCAGCCGAGTCATGTGCTGCTCGCCATGGGTGCTGACCGGTCACGAGCCAAGGGCTCGCTGCGCTTCTCGCTGGGGCACACGAGCAGCGAGGACGACATAGCCGCGCTCGGCTCGGTGATCGGCGAGGTCGTTGACCGGGCCAGGCGGGCCGGCCGGACGGGCGGGTGACCGGCATGCGCGTGCTTGCCGCCATGTCAGGGGGCGTCGACTCGGCGGTCGCCGCGGCCAGGGCCGCGGCAGCCGGCCATGACGTGACCGGCGTGCACCTCGCCCTGTCCAGCAATCCAACCTCGTATCGGACCGGGGCCCGCGGCTGCTGCACGCTAGAGGACGCGAGGGACGCCCGGAGGGCGGCCGACGTCATCGGCATACCTTTCTACATCTGGGATCTTGCGGAGAGATTCCGCGCTGACGTTGTCGACGATTTCGTGGCCGAGTACGCGCGCGGCAACACGCCCAATCCTTGCCTGCGGTGCAACGAGAAGATCAAGTTCGCCGCCGTGCTCGACAAGGCGGTCGCGCTGGGCTTCGACGCGGTCTGTACAGGACATCACGCCAAGATCGAGCAGGCTGGGGACGGGCCGCGCCTGGTCCGCAGCGTTGACCTCGGCAAGGACCAGTCCTATGTGCTGGCGGTGCTGACGCGCGAGCAGCTTGCCCGGGCGATGTTCCCGCTTGGCGACAGCACGAAGGAGCAGGTGCGAGCCGAGGCGGCGCGGCGTGGCCTGGCTGTCGCCGACAAGCCGGACAGCCATGACGTGTGCTTCATAGCCGACGGTGACACGAGGGGATTCCTGCGCCGCAAGCTCGGCTCGCAGCCTGGCCCGATTGTCGATGCCGACGGGCAGGTCGTTGGCCGGCACGACGGCAGCTACGGATTCACCGTCGGTCAGCGGCGCGGCCTGAACATCGGCGTGCCCGCCCCAGACGGCAGGCCCAGGTACGTGCTCGATATCGAGCCCGTGTCCGGGACCGTGCGGGTCGGGCCGGCCGAGGCGCTCGACGTGCACGAGATCACCGCGACGAGGCCGGTCTGGACGGGTCTCGCCGAACCTCCCGCCGCGCCGATCGAGGCTGAGGTCCAGTTGCGTGCCCACGGTGAGACGTATCCGGGCACGTGCTGCCCGGCAGCGGACGGTGTTGTGATCAAACTGCACGCACCAGCGAGGGGAGTGGCGCGCGGGCAGGCGGCCGTGTTCTACGCCGGGGCCACGGTGCTCGGCTCCGCGACGATCGCCTCGGTTTCACCGCGGGGGCGGGTCGCTGCCGGCCGCGAGTCGTAGGCTCGCCGGCCGCCTATTGCGCGGCATGAGAGCGGGTACGTGCTGGCCACTAGGATGTCGCGGGTGAACGCTGACGAACGGTCCGTGACGTGGCCCGCGGGGAGTGCGACTGGCGTGGGCTCGATGCCGGGGACTGACCCCCGCGAGGCCATGGCCGTCATCGTCGGCGAACTTCCCGATTTCCCGCATCTGGCGGAACTTCCGGCGCGCGGACCTGGCGCGGACATCATCGGGCGGACCGCCAGCCTGCTGATCGACCTGCCCGTGCAAACGACCGCCAGGGGCTGGCGGCTGGCGGCGAGGCCAGGGCGCGACCTGAGCCGGGCCGCCGGAATGCTCTCCGCCGACCTCGACGCCATGGAAGAGGCGGCCGAGGGCTTCGATGGCACCTTCAAGATTCAGGTCTGCGGGCCCTGGACGCTGGCCGCCTCGCTCGAGCTGAGTCGCAGCATGGAGCCCGCGCTGGCCGACGAGGGCGCGGTCGCCGATCTCGTCGGCTCGCTGGCCGAGGGCCTTTCCGCGCATGTGGCCGCGGTCAAGCGCCGGCTGCCCGATGCCGCTATCTGCGTCCAGGTCGATGAGCCAGCGCTGCCCGGTGTGCTCGCCGGGGCCGTGCCGACGGCGAGCGGCCTGCACCGGCTGTCGGCCGTGGAAGCATCCGTGGCATCGGACAATCTGCGCATTGTCCTTGATGCGGCTGCAGAACCGGCCCTGGTGCATTGCTGTGCACAGCAAATACCATTCGCATGCATAACAGGAGCTGGTGCGACTGCGGTTTCCTTCGATCTCAGCCTGCTGCGGCGAACTGACGAAGACGCCTTCGGCGAGGCCGCGGAGGCGGGCCTCGGAATGTTCGCCGGGGTCGTTCACCCGCTCCCCCGAGTGCCAGCGCGACAGTCGGCGGCAGCGGTGATCGATCTGTGGCTGCGGATCGGGTTGCCGGCTGGCAGGCTGGCCGAGCAGGTGGTCATCACGCCGGCGTGCGGCCTGGCCGGAGCCTCGCCGGCTGACGCGCGAACCGCGCTTGGCCAGTGCGTCGCCGCGGCGAAGCTGATACCCGAGCTGATCGAGGAGGGCTTCAGGTGAGCGAGCGAGCCGACTCAGAGGGCACGGAGCCCGTGCTGACCGACACGGTACTGGCCGGGGGTGCACCCGCTGCCGTGGCTCAGGCTGACGACGAGGCCAAGCACCGGCACGCGGACCTGGCCGAGCAGGTCGCCGAGCACAACCACAGGTATCACGTGCTCGACGCGCCGGTCATCTCCGACGCCGAGTACGACGTGCTGATCCGCGAACTGCGCCAGCTTGAGGAAACCTACCCGGAGCTGCGCACTCCCGACTCGCCGACCCAGCAGGTCGGCGGCGACGTCGTGGCGGCCGGCTTCGCGCCCGTGCAGCATCTGGAGCGGCTGTTCAGCCTGGACAATGCTTTCTCGGCGCAGGAGCTTGACGGCTGGTTCGCCAGGGCCGAGCGGCTCGGCGGCGCCGGCCCTTTCCTGTGCGAGCTCAAGATCGACGGGCTCGCTGTTGACCTCGTGTACACGGACGGGAAGCTGACCAGGGCGGCGACCAGGGGCGACGGGGTTACGGGCGAGGATGTAACCGCCAACGTCAAGACGATCAAGGCTGCGCCGCGGCAGCTCGCCGGATCTGGCTGGCCTGCCACGCTTGAGGTGCGCGGTGAGGTGTTCTTGCCGGTGGCGGCGTTCCACGAGCTGAACGAACGGCAGGCGCAGGCTGGCAAGCCGCCGTATGTGAACCCGCGCAATACCGCCGCGGGATCACTGCGCCAGAAGGACCCGGCCGTTACCGCCACCAGGCCGCTCGGCCTGATCCTGCACGGCGTCGGCGCGATCAAGGGCGAGCGCGCCGAGAGGCCGGTAAGCCAGTCCGAATGGTATGACCAGCTTCGCGCCTGGGGCCTGCCGGTCAGCGAGTTGTACAAGGTGGTGCCCGACGCTGACGGGGTGCGCCGGTACATCGAGCACTACGCCGGGCACAGGCATGACCCGCCATATGAAATCGATGGCGTCGTTGTCAAAGTCGATCAGATCGCCATGCAAGCCGTGCTCGGATTCACTAGCCGGGCGCCGCGCTGGGCCATCGCCTACAAGTACCCGCCCGAGGAGGTCACGACCAAGCTGCTCGACATCCGGGTCAATGTGGGCCGGACCGGGCGGGTGACGCCGTTCGCGGTAATGACCCCGGTCAAGGTCAGCGGCTCGGTGGTGGAGCGGGCCACCTTGCACAACCAGGACGAGGTCGTGCGCAAGAACGTGCTGATCGGGGATACGGTCGTGCTGCGGAAGGCCGGCGACGTCATCCCGGAGGTCGTGGGTCCTGTGCTGGACCTGCGCGATGGGTCAGAGCGCGCGTTCGAGTTCCCCGCGCAGTGCCCGAGTTGCGGCACGACGCTTGCCCGCGAGGAAACCGAGGTGGACTGGCGCTGCCCGAACACCAGGTCATGCCCGGCTCAGCTGGTCGAACGGCTCTATCACATCGGCAGCAGGGGGGCCTTTGACATCGAGGTGCTCGGCGGGAAGGCAGCGCAGGCGCTGCTGGACGACGGCCTGGTGACCGACGAGGGCGACGTGTTCGGCCTGACGGCCGAGTATCTGCGCCGGTCACCGTTTTTCGTGACGATCGGCGGCGCGCTGACCGCGAACGCGACCAGCCTGCTGCGGAATCTGGACGAGGCACGAACCAGGCCGCTGTGGCGGGTGCTGGTCGCGCTGTCGATCAGGCATGTCGGTCCCACCGCGGCCAGGGCGCTCGCCAGCGCGTTCGGGTCGGTCGATGCGATAGCCGCCGCGCCGGCCGATACGCTCACGCTGGTGGATGAGGTTGGACCGACCATCGCGGGATCGATCATCGACTGGTTTGGCGTCGACTGGCACCGGGCGATCGTCGAGAAATGGCGATCGGCAGGGGTGCGGCTGGCCGATCCCGAATTCACCGGTACCGGTCCTGTCCCTGGCGTCGGCACCGGCACGGCGACCGGGCCGCTGGCTGGGGTGACTGTCGTGCTTACCGGCACGCTGACCAGCCAGACGCGAGAGGAAGCCGCGGCAGCCATTACCGGCAAGGGCGGGAAAGTGTCCAGTTCGGTGTCGAAGAAAACGAGCTTCGTGGTAGCGGGCGAGAACCCTGGCTCCAAGCTGGACAAAGCCGAGTCGCTCGGCGTGCCCGTGCTCGATGAGGCTGGCCTTGCGGTGCTGCTGGATTCCGGGCCCGAAGCCGCCTCGGCAGCGGCGTCAGATAGCTAGCGATGCCCTTGGTGCGCATGATGTGCCACTAGTACGAGATCACGACAGGTAGCCGGTTAGCTACGACAAGACGGCTAGTAACAGATAGTATGCGTTTGGCTGCGTCAAGTGTAATTCTCGGGTAGCCTGACCAGCAGTGAATCACGCACCGGCTCCCCCCGGTTACTCCGGCGGCTCGTGAGGACACCATGAAAGACGCACACGACTCGCGGAACATAGGTCCGCGTTTCGGCACTCCGCTATGGCTGTACATGACGGCGGTATCGGCCGCCGGAATCGTCGTGCTCGGCATCGGCGTGTACTGGCTCAGCCGTTTGCATCTGATCGAACAGCTGCGCCTGCCGATGTTCTGGGTAGTGGGCGGGATGATCCTGGGCGGCGAGATCTGGCGAATCGCGACGCCAGGACGGCCGTGGGCCGAGACCGCCGCGGCGTCGCGCTCGATCACCCTGGGCGTGCTGCTGTTCTGGGGATTCCCGATCGCGGTCATGCTCAGGGCCATCGCCGTCGTCGTCGGCGGCGTCGCGCAACGGCACACGCCCCATCGCATCATCTTCAACGCCTCGCAGCTCAGCCTGAGCCTGGGCGCGGCCGAGCTCGTGCTGCTGCTGTTCCGCGCCAGTCCGTACGCGCACCATCCGTGGAGTCCGCGCGACGGCAAGGGCGGGGTGCTGCTGCTCGCGGCCCTCGCCTACTTCGCGCTGAACTTCACGATGGTGGCCATGGCGCATTCGCTGCGCACGAGGTCGCCCATCAAATCGGTGCTCAAGGCCAACCTGCGCTATCAGATCGCCGCCTCCGTGGTGCTGTTCGCGACCGCGCCCCTGGTCACGGTCGCGATGGCGACCGGGTCGCCGATCATCGTCGCGCTGTTCGCGTTCCCGCTCGCCACCATCTACGTGAGCGCCGCGATGTCGGTCCAGCGCGAGCATCAGGCCAATCACGACGAGCTCACCGGCCTGGTCAACCGCAAGCTGCTGGCCAAGCGGGGGAACGAGGCTCTGGCCAGGGCCGCCGCCATCGGCACAGGCGTAGGGCTCCTGCTCATCGACCTCGACAGGTCGACTGGGCTCAAGCAGGTCAACGACACGCTCGGGCACGCGGTCGGTGACCGCCTGCTGCAGATCGTGGCGCACCGGCTGGTGGTCAGCTCGCGGCCCGGCGACGTCGTGGCCAGGCTCGGCGGGGACGAGTTCGCCGTGCTGCTGCCGTCAGTCAAGGAGCCGGCCGTCGCCAGGGAGGTGGCGTCGCGACTGCGCGCGGCGCTCGCCGAGCCGGTACGGCTCGAGACGATCATCTTCGAGATCCAGGCGAGCATCGGCATCGCCGTGTATCCCGAGGATGCCGGGAACTTCGACCAGCTGATACAGCGTTCCGACGTCGCGATGTACGTCGCTAAGGAGCGGAGCAGCGGGATCGAGCGCTACGACGCCGAGTACGACCGCAACTCCGCTGACCGGCTCGCGATGCTCGGGGACCTGCGCGGGACCATTCAGCGTCACGAGATCGAGTTGTACTTCCAGCCCAAGATCAGGCTGTCGGACGGCCAGGTGATCGGGATGGAGGCGCTCGCCCGGTGGCCGCATCCGCGCCGGGGCGTGCTCACCGCGTCCGATTTCGTCGGCCTGGCCGAGCAGTCCCACCTGATGAGCGAGCTGACCGAGCAGGTCATCGACAAGGCACTGACCCAGGCGGCCAAGTGGTGGCAGAGCGGGATGCCGATCCAGGTCTGCGTCAACCTGCCGGCCAGGGACCTGCTCGGCGGGCGCCTGGTCGACCTCATCCGCCAGGCGCTGCGCCGGTACGGCCTGCCGCCAGAGTCCCTGGGCCTGGACATCGACGAGCAGGTGCTAGCTGGCAAGGCGGCGCAGGCCGCCGCGACGATCCAGGCGCTCGCCGATCTCGGCGTCGGCGTCAGCCTGGACGACTTCGGCACCGGTTACTCCTCGCTCGCGCAGCTGACCGGGCTCGGCGTCAGCGAGGTGAAGCTCGACCCGGCGCTCGTCCGCGGCCTGCCGGACTCCGCTGATCACAGCGTTACCGTCAAGTCGCTGGTCCGGCTGGCCGCCTCGCTCGGCATCCGTTCCATCGGCGAGGGGGTCGAATCTGACACCACGGCGACGGCGCTCCGCCTGCTCGGCTGCGACGGTGCTCAGGGCTGGCATTTCGCCAGGCCGCTCAACGCGCTGATGGCCTCGGAGTGGCTGACCGAGCACTACTCGCCGGAGCCAGCGGCGGCGTCGCCGCCTGGCGGGGCTGAACAGAAGGTTCGTGATGTCGGCGGAGCGGCGGCGAGTGGACTCGCCGCCGCTGCCTCAGCCGTTCCGTCCTGCCAGACCAAGCCGCGCAAGCTCAACCAGCTCGCCTAGCCGGGCCGGCTGCCGCGAGGCTGCTCGATATGAGTTCGGCGTGGTGCTGGTGCGGCCTCTAGGATGACGGCTGTGTCCATTACCCGCGATGAGGTCGTGCATCTGGCGAAACTGGCCAGGCTGGCGCTGACCGACGATGAACTTGATCATTTTGCCGGGCAGCTCGATGTGATCATCGGCTCAGTGGCCAGGGTGCAGGAGGTCGCCGCCGCGGGCATTCCGCCCACGACGCACGCGGCCGAGCTGGTGAACGTGTTCCGCGACGATGTCGTCGCCGCGCCGCTCGATGCCGAGGCGGTACTGTCCCAGGCGCCCGCCGCCGAGCTTGACCGGTTCAGGGTGCCGCGCATCCTGACGGAGGACTGAATCATGACTGAGCCCATTCCCCGGCCAACTGACCTGACCACGATGACTGCCGTCGAGATGGCAGCCGCGGTCGCCAGCGGCGAGGTGTCCGCCGTCGAGCTGGCCAGGGCGCATCTGGATCGGATCGCGCTCACTGACCTGCACGTCCGGGCGCTCATCCACGTCGCGGAGAACGAGGCGCTCGCGGCCGCCCGGGTCGTGGACGAGCGGCGGGCCGCAGGGAAGCCGCTCGGCCCGCTGGCGGGGGTACCGCTAGTGCTCAAGGACGTGTTCACGACCAGGGACATGCCGACCACCTGCGGCTCTAAGATCCTGGCAGGCTGGCAGCCGCCCTACGATGCGACGATCACCACGCGGCTGCGGGACGCCGGGATCGTGATACTGGGCAAGGCGAACATGGACGAGTTCGCGATGGGCTCGTCCACCGAGAACTCGGCCTTCGGGCCATCGCGTAACCCGTGGGACCTGAGCCGCGTGCCCGGAGGGTCATCAGGCGGCTCATCCGCCGCCGTGGCCGCCTATCAGGCGCCGCTCGGCGTCGGCACCGATACTGGCGGTTCCATTCGCCAGCCGGCCGCGGTATGCGGGCTGGTCGGCGGCAAGCCGACCTACGGCGGCAACTCACGCTATGGCCTCGTGGCCTTCGCTTCCTCGCTCGACACGCCAGGGCCGCTGGCCAGGACCGTGCTCGATGCCGCCCTGCTGCACGAAGTCATGGCGGGTCACGACCCAGCCGACTCGACCTCGCTCGATGCCCCGGTGCCGCCCGTGGTCAGCGCCGCACGCAAGGCCGACGTCGCCGGGCTGCGCGTCGGAGTCGTGAGCGAGCTGAGCGGAGAAGGCTACGCGCCTGGCGTGCTGGCCAGGTTCAACGATGCGGTGGAGCTGCTCGAGACGCTCGGTGCCAAGGTCAGCGAGGTGTCCTGCCCGCATTTCAGCTACGCGCTGCCCGCCTACTACCTCATCGCGCCCAGCGAGTGCTCGTCCAACCTGGCCAGATTTGATGCCATGCGGTACGGGCTGAGGATCGGCGACGACGGCGATGCCAGCGCGGAGGAGGTGATGAGCCTGACCAGGAACGCGGGCTTCGGCGCCGAGGTCAAGCGCCGGATCATGCTCGGCACCTACGCGCTGTCGAGCGGCTACTACGACGCCTATTACGGCAAGGCCCAGCAGGTGCGCACCTTGATCATCAGGGACTTCGTTACCGCCTTCGAGCAGGTTGACGTGCTCGTCTCGCCGACCACGCCGACTACGGCGTTCCCGATCGGTGAGCGGTCCGACGATCCGATGGCGATGTACCTGGCCGACCTGTGCACGATCCCGAGCAACCTGGCGGGCAACCCGGCCCTTTCCGTGCCGTGCGGCCTGGCTCCGGAGGACGGGCTGCCGGTCGGGCTGCAGATCATGGCTCCGGTACTGGCTGATGACCGGACTTACCTGGTCGCCGCGGCGGTGGAGGCGGCACTCGACCAGCGGCGCGGCTACCCGCTGCTGAGGGACGCATGCGGACTGGCCGGGGCATCGACGAGCGCGGAGGCGGGACGATGACGACGCGAGCACCGGCCAAACCGGTCCCCTACGATGATGCCGTCGCCAGGTACGAGCCGGTGATCGGCCTTGAGACTCATGTCGAGCTTGGCACGGCGACCAAGATGTTCTGCGGCAGCCCGGTCACCTTCGGCGCCGAGCCTAACTCGGCGGTCTGCCCGGTCTGCCTCGGTCTGCCAGGCTCGCTGCCGGTGATCAACAAGAAGGCGATTGAGTACACGATCAGGATCGGCCTCGCGCTGAACTGCTCGATCGCGACCTGGTGCCGGTTCGCCAGGAAAAATTACTTCTACCCCGACATGCCGAAGAACTTCCAGATCTCGCAGTACGACGAGCCGCTGTGCACCGACGGCCGGCTGAAGGTCGATGTCGGCGGGCAGGAATTCACCGTCGGGATCGAGCGGGTGCACCTGGAGGAGGACACCGGCAAGTCACAGCACGTCGGCGGTGCTGCCGGCCGGATCCACGGGGCGGACTACTCGCTCGTCGACTACAACAGGGCGGGCATCCCGCTGGTCGAGATCGTCACCAAGCCAATCCCGGGTACCGGCAGCCTCGCTCCGGCGGTGGCCAGGGCCTACGTGACCGAGCTGCGCGACCTGCTGCGCGCGCTCGACGTCTCCGACGTCCGGATGGAGCAGGGCTCGCTGCGCTGCGACGTCAACACCTCGATCGCGCTGCCTGGCGCCGGGTGGGGCACCAGGACAGAGACCAAGAACGTGAACTCGCTCAGGTCGGTCGAGCGAGCGGTCAGGTCGGAGATCGAGCGTCAGGCGGGCGTGCTCGGAGCGGGCGGCCGCGTCATCCAGGAGACCAGGCACTTTCACGAAGACACCGGGACGACGACAGCCGGCCGTAGCAAAGAGGAAGCACAGGACTACCGGTACTTTCCCGAGCCCGACCTGGTGCCTGTCGCTCCGCCGCCCGAGTGGGTCGAGGAAATCAGGGCCGCGCTGCCCGAGCTTCCGGCCGCCCGCCGGGCGAGGCTCCAGGCTCAGTGGGGGCTGTCCGACCTGGACATGACCGCGATCCGCAACGCCGGAGCGCTCGACCTGGTCGCCGGGACAGTCGCAGCGGGCGCGACCGCCGAGCAGGCGCGCAACTGGTGGCTTGGGGAGCTCTCCAGGCGAGCCAACGACGCCGGCCTCGAACTGGCCGCGTTGTCGATCACGCCAGCCCAGGTGGCCGGGATCATCTCGCTCATCGGCTCAGGCGAGCTGAACAACAAGCTGGCCAGGCAGGTCGTCGACGGCGTGCTCGCCGGAGAGGGAACCCCCGGCGAGGTCGTCGCCGCCCGTGGCCTGGCGGTCGTCACCGACACCAGCGTGCTTGCCGCGGCCGTGGACGACGCCATAGCGGCGAACCCCGATATCGCGGCGAAGATCGCGGACGGCAAGATCGCCGCGGCCGGGGCGCTGGTCGGCGCCGTGATGAAGGCGACCAGAGGCCAGGCTGACGCGGCCAGCGTGCGTGAGCTGATCTTGCATCGCCTAGGTGCCGGAAGCTGAGCCGCGGCCATGCTCATCTGGGTGCCCCTGGCACCGGTCGCTGCCGCGCTCGATGGCGTTGACGGGATCAGAGTCGAGGTTGTCGATCCCGATGACGGTAATCCGCTGCCGCCTTCGGCGGCGGAGCTTGAATTTTACGTGCCGCCCTTGTTTCCGTGTGAATTGTCGGTCGCCGCGCTCGCCAGCATGCCGAGGCTGCGCGTGGTACAGACGCTCACGGCCGGAATCGACTTGCTCAGGCCGCACCTGCCACCGGGCGCAATCTTGTGCAACGCGCATGGCATGCACGATGTGAGTACCGCTGAGTGGGTGGTGACGGCTATTCTCGCCGCTGTCCGCAAGATTCCGTTTTTTATAGCGGAACAAAGCGCTGGGCGCTGGTCGCCTGCATTCGCATCGTCACTCGCCGGCCAGACTGTCCTGATCGTGGGCTACGGCTCGATCGGCCAGGCAGTGGAGCGCCGGCTTGCCGGGTTCGGCACGACGATCATCAAGGTCGCGCGGAGCGCGCGGGAAGGCGTGCACCCGGCCGGCGAACTGAAGGCGCTGCTCCCCGAGGCCGATGTGGTCGTCCTGCTCACTCCGGTGACGAGCGAGACATCTGGCATGGTAGACGCGCGGTTCCTGGCCGCGATGAAGGACGGCGCCCTGCTAGTGAATGGCGCCCGCGGCACCCTCGTGCGCACCGCAGACCTGTGCGCCGAGCTCGCGAGCGGCCGCCTGTACGCGGCGCTTGACGTCACCGACCCTGAGCCGCTGCCAGCCGGACATCCCCTGTGGAGCCTTCCGAACGCGCTAATCACGCCGCATGCCGCCGCCACTACGTGGCTATCTGCGACCACGGTGCTTGGTTTTCTTCGCGAGCAAGTGCTCAGGTATCAGCAGGACACTCCGCTCGTTAACGTCATCACGGGTGAATACTGAGCGGTCACTGCGCAGTTTGTGGTCGCACCTACGTCTTTCCTCAATCGAAGCGTGACCTGCCGCACGTAGAGTCGAGCCTGGTCACTCAGCGCGGCATAGCATCGGCGGGCCGCAACGGTGCCGACCGCCGAACCGGTAGCTGAGTGACGAGTCCAGGCAGGCCCACCAGGCAGGGACATTCAGGCACGCTCATTCAGGCAAACCCGTTCGACGCGCTTCAGGCATCGCCTGGGAGGACAGGTGAGCGGCCGAATATGGAGGAGCAGACAATGCGAGCGCGGGCATCCGGGGGTTCATGAATGACTTCCGGCACGCCGATCTGGTCGGCAGCATGGATAGTGCTCGCTGCCGCCGCTAGCGTGCGCCTGATCCGGGTGTCGAGCGCCGCGCCGCCATTTGTTCATAATGGGTATCGATGGCTCGCCGGATCGGCGCTATGCCTCGGGCTAGGTGCCGTTGCGCAGTTCAGGGTCAGCGGGCTCGTCGGCGGGACTCCGCCTTTGCGCATCGCCGATCTGATCAGCCTGGCCGGGTTGCCCGCGCTCGTGATCGGCCTGGCGACGATCACCGCTGACGGTGGTGAGGGCGGCCGCGAGGCGGCCGAGACCAGCCGGTGGCGGCCCTATCAGTTCACGCCGGGCGGAGTGCGGCAGGGCACCGCCATCGCGGTGGACTGCGCGCTGCTTGTCGTATCGCTGTTCGCTATCTGCCTGGTGGTGTTGTTCGGGCCCGACTACACCCAGGCAGGCGCTAGTCCTGGACCCTTCGCGCTCGACCTGATCCGCCCTGTGGCCGGCCTGGTGACGCTCGGGCTGATCGGCCCTTTCATCGTGAGAAATCTCCGCCTGACCGCGCTTCCGGCGCTCGCGCTCGCCGCCCTGACCGCGGGGGAGGCACTGGCCGTCGCGGCCAGGGCGGGGGGCGTCACCCCGGGCATCGGGCCGCGTCTCGCGCTGGTCGCGGGTCTCGCTCTGCTCGCCGCGACGCCGGGACCGGCGACGACCCTGCAGACGGGGCTGCCTGGCGGCGGCGAGCGTGCTGGCGGTCTGTCTGAGCAGGTCACGCCTGTGCCCGCCCAGCGGGCGGGCACATGGCTGGCGAGCGCGCGGATCGTTCCGCCCGCGGCTGCCGTGGCGGCCGCCGTGGTGATCGCCGGGTACGCGGTCTTCGGCCACGTCAGCCTGGTGCCCGCCGTGGCGATCACAGCCGTGGTCATAGTGATCTTGCTCGTCGTGGAGATCGCCTGGTTCGCGAGCCGTGCCCTGACGGTCTCGGCGTCGGCGCAGGCGTCCGACGGCGTGTTCCACGCGCTGGCCGACACCACCAGCGACACGGTGCTGATCTGTGATCTGTCGGGCACGATCGAGTACATCAGCCATAGCGGCAAGTTCGGCTATCCGCGCGGCGCGCTGCCCGGCACGCGGCTGGCGGACATCGTGCATCCCGAGGACCGCGCGGCCGGCACCAGGGCCATGATGGCCGCGCTGCGCGGATCCTCGCGCACGGCGACTTTCCGGGGCCGGGTGCGCAGCGCCGACGGCTCGTGGCGGCAGGTCTCGGCGGCGCTGTCATGCTGCGGACAGCGCGGCGAGCCCGCCAGGCTGCTGATCACCTGCCATGACGACAGCGAGATTGTCGCGCTGCGCCGCCAGCTCACCCAGGTGACTTTCCATGACGGAGTGACCGGCCTGCCCAACCGTGCCTACCTCGAAGACCGGGCCAAGGGCATGCATGCCGGCCCGCAAGCCGGCACCGGGCCCGGCGCTACAGCGGCGGCGATCATGGTGGGACTGGACGACGGGGCCATGCACGAGATCAGCGGCCACCAGTCGGAAAATCTCGTGCTGGCCCAGGCTGGACGCCGGCTGCGCTCCGCCGCGCCGCCAGGGGCGATCGTAGGGCGCTGGAGCGCCGCCCAGTTCGCGGTGCTGATCGACGACATCAGCGCGCCTGGCACGGGACTGACCGATGCCAGCCAGGTCACCGAACTCGGGTATCAGCTCGCCCGCTCGATCTCGGCTGAGCCGTTCGCGCTCGCGGCGAGCGCGGCGGCCATCACGGCCAGCGTTGGCGTCGCCGTCAGCCAGGCGGACCAGTGCGACCAGGTGCTCAGCCACGCGCACGTGGCGATGTCGAAGGCCGCCGCGGCCGGCGGTGCCCGGGTCGAAGTGTTCAGCTCCGACATGGATGCGTCGGGCAGGCGGCGCGCCGAGCTTGGCGCGGCGCTCGGGAACGCGCTCGCCGAGCACCAGCTGCGGATCGAGTACCAGCCGGTTGTCGATCTTCGGTCCGCACAGGTCACTTGCGTGGAGGCGCTGCCTGGCTGGTGTTATGACGGCGAGCCGGTGGACGTCGCCAGGCTGCTCGGCGTGGCCGAGGATCTCGGTCTGGCCGGACAGCTGTGGGAGTGGCTGCTGCGCTCGGCGTGCGCCCAGGTGAGTGCATGGCGGACGGCGGGCGCCGAGCTTGGCCTGGCCATCAGCTGCCCGCCGCGTCAGATCGCGCTGCCCGGGTTCGCCGCCTGGGTGCTCGAGGCCGTGGCCGACGCGGGATTGCCGCCGCAGGCACTGACTCTGCGGCTGGCCGAGCGGGCACTGGCCGACGCCGCCGGACCGGTAGCCGCCGAGCTTGCCCGCCTGCGCGCGAGCGGTGTGCGCCTGGCCATCGACAACTTCGGCACCGGCTACGCCTCGCTCAGCTACTTGCGGCAGCTGGCTGTAGACGAGATCAAGGTCGACGGGTCGTTCACCGCCGGGCTGGGCAGCGATCCCACGCTGACCCTGATGATGCCGGCGATCATCGGCCTTGGCCGCGACCTGGGCATCGAGATGATCGCCGCTGGAGTTGAGCGCGGCGAGCAGGCTGAGCGGCTCAAGGCGATGGGCTGCGATCTGGGACAGGGCAGCTGGCTGGCGGCCCGGCTGCCGGCCAGCGCGGTGGACCCGGCAGCGGCGGCGGCCGCCGCGTCCTGGATGAAGGACGCGGCCGGTGATCCGGCCTGCAGCGCGGCGAGCTGACGGATAAGATCCGCCCATGGGACATTCAGCGCGGATCGCGGTGACCGGCGAGGTCAGCGGCGATGGCCTCGGCCCGGAAGTGATCAAGGTCGGCCCTGGCGACGATAGCGCCTGGCGAGTACTCGCGTAGACGTCGCGATTCGGGACAGACCGGTAGCGACGCCGAGGCGGCTGCTAACCGGTCCTGCTTGCCGGATGGCCAGCCGCCCTAATCAGTGGTCAAGATAGAAGTGCGGGCCGTCGGCAGGGACGGCACCGTTGCGGGCTATCGCAATGGGGCGCAGGCCGCACGAAGGAGGATCTGCGATGAGTGGCAGGCTGGCACCTGAGATCACATTCGATGTGCTGACGTCCGACCGACGCGTACCTGATGCGGTGCGCACCGCCATGCTCCAGTCACCTGGCTTCGGGCAGGTATTTACCGACCACATGATCTCGCTGCGCTGGTCAGCTGACCGCGGGTGGCACGATGGGCGGCTGCAGCCGTATGGCCCGCTCGTGCTCGACCCGGCGACCGCCGTACTGCACTACTCACAGGAAATCTTCGAGGGCATGAAGGCCTACCGCCAGGAGTCAGGCCCGATCGTCCTCTTCCGGCCGTACGCCAATGCCGCCAGGTTCCGCAGGTCCGCCGCTCGCATGGCGATGCCAGAGCTGCCAGAGGCCGCTTTCGTGCAGGCGATCGAGCTGCTGGTCACCCACGACAAGGAGTGGGTGCCGCCGAGCATGGCGCAGAGCCTGTACGTGCGGCCGCTCATGATCGCGTCGTCGGTCGGCCTGGGCGTTGGCCGCCCGGCCAGCGCGTATCAGTTCATGATCATCGCTTCACCGTCGGGCAGCGTCTTCTCGGGCACCGGCGTGCGCGCCGTCTCCGTGTGGCTGGCCGAGGACTACACCAGGGCCGCTCGCGGCGGCACCGGCGAGGCTAAGACCGGCGGCAACTACGCCGGAGCTTTCGCTGCCCAGCGGCAGGCATTGGACGAAGGCTGCGACCAGGTTGTCTGGCTTGACGCGAGCGAGCACCGCTGGGTCGAGGAGATGGGCGGGATGAATCTCTTCTTTGTCTACGGCTCCGGCTCGGACGCGCGAATCGTGACGCCCCCGCTCAGCGGTTCACTGCTTCCCGGCGTCACCAGGGACTCGATGCTGACGCTGGCGCCCGACCTGGGCATCGCCGCGACGCAGGAGCCTGTATCGGTGGACCAGTGGCGGGAGGACTGCAGGTCAGGCGTGATTACCGAGGTATTCGCCTGCGGCACCGCCGCGGTCATCACGCCTGTGGGCTCGGTCAAGGGCGCGACCACGAGCTGGCAGGTAGGCGATGGCCAGCCCGGACCTGTGACCATGCGGTTGCGCGAGGAACTGCTCGGCATCCAGTTCGGCCGCCTGCCTGACCCGTACGGCTGGATTCACAAGATCATCTAGCAGCGAACCGCGGACAGGTGGGGCACCCTGCTGCTGTCCTGGCGACACTTGGGTGCCCCACCTGCGCGCTGTACAGGCTCAGCCGGCACGCCCTAGGCGCTGGTGCAGGTCGGTGATCGCAGAGATGAGCAAGTCGAGGCCGAACTCGAACTCCGCGTCGTAGTCGCGGTGCGCGACCTCCTTAATGAGGCTGGTCAGCAGCGGGAACTGAGACGGATCATCCGGCGTCACCGCCGCGCTGATCTGGTCGGGGTCGCTGACGTCGGCGCCGACACCGACCTGGCGGAGCATGCTGCCGGTGATGTAGGCGATGAAGACGCGGACGATGCCGAGCGCCTGCGTGGCCTCGAAGCCGGCCCCTATCAACGTCGACAGGGCCACCTCGAATGGCGCGATCGCGACGGGCGCGTTGCTCGGCCTGCTCACCACGATCATCGTGGAGCGCGGGTATGCGTTGGCGATCTCCCTGAGCGCTCTGGCCTGGGCCCTGACCTGGTCTTGCCAGGTCGCGTCGGCCTCGACCTTGAGCTCGATGCCCGACAGCAAGTACTCGGCGACGCCGTCGAGCAGGGCGTCCTTGCTTGGCACGTGGTTGTACAGGGACATGACGGCACAGCCGAGCTCTGATGAGATCTTGCGCATGGAGATCGCGGTGACGCCCTCACGCTCGATCACATCGACCGCGGCGGCGATGATGCGGTCACGCGTCAGCGGCTGCTGCATAGTAGTCAAGTTACGCGCGGTGAGCCCAGCGGCACAGGTCATCGGCCCAGCGTCGCCATAACTCACCCGGCTTTAGAGTGGGGGGATGGACGACAAAGAGATTCTCGGTCGCATCGACGAGCTCATCGCCACCGAGCACTCGCTGCGGGCCAAGCTGGCCGCTGGCGAGCTGAACACCGACGAAGAGCATGCCGCGCTCAAGTCTGCCGAGGAAGCACTTGATCAGTGCTGGGACCTGCTAAGGCAGCGCCGCGCGCGGCGCGAGGTCGGCGAAGACCCTGAGCTGGCGAAGGCGCGGCCGGCCTCCGAAGTCGAGGGGTACTGGCAGTAGCAGGGACAGACGTGCCGATCGGTACGCTTCGACCATGCGGATCGCGAGGTTTTCCCACAACGGTCAGGTCAGCTACGGTCGCGTGCTCAGCGCTGACGCCTTGCCCGCTGAAGCGGTGACCGCGGTTGCCGCCGGCTCGGCCAACGGCAACGGCACTGGCAGCGGCGGTACCCCGGCTGGCGAGTCGGCCGACCAGCTCATTGTCGCCCAGCTTGACGGGCATCCGATCAGCGAAGGTGAGGTCAAGCTCACCGGCGCGTACTACCGGCTCGCCGACGTGCGTCTGCTGCCGCCCATCGTCCCCACCAAGGTGATCTGCATCGGCAAGAACTACGCCGATCACGTCGAGGAGATGGGTGGCGAGAAGCCGGCGGAGCCGATCATCTTCCTCAAGCCTTCCACGGCCGTGTGCGGGCCTGGTGACCCCATTGCGCTGCCGACAGGCATCTCGGAGCGGGTGGACTACGAAGGCGAGCTCGCTGTCGTGATCGGCCGCCTGGGGCGGGACGTTCCGGCCGAGCGGGCGAGCGAAGTTACCTTCGGCTACACGATCGCCAACGACGTGACGGCGCGAGATCTCCAGGCCAGAGACGGCCAGTGGACCAGAGCCAAGGGATTCGATACTTTCTGCCCCCTTGGTCCTTGGATCGAGACCGAGCTTGACCCGGCCGACCTGGAGCTGACCACCAGGCTCAACGACGAGGTCAGGCAGCACTCGCGAACGTCGCTGCTGATGCACCACGTTCCGGCGCTGATCGCGTTCGTCAGCCAGGTGATGACGCTGATCCCAGGGGACGTGCTGCTGACGGGCACGCCGGCGGGAATCGGCCCGATGGACAAGGGCGACGAGGTATCGGTCACGATCGAGGGCATCGGCACGCTGAGCAACCCGGTCGGCGACCGGGGCTAGGGTCCGCCGGGTTGGAGGTGGCGCCGCGATTCGGCTACACTGCACTGGCGCGACCGAGTCCGGCCCACTAGGGCAGGGCTCGTTCCAGTGGGGTATGGGGTAATTGGCAGCCCGACGGGTTCTGGCCCCGTTAGTCTAGGTTCGAGTCCTGGTACCCCAGCGACGTCTGTTTCGAGTATGATCGCCTGGCCTGGCGTTCAGGCTTGGAATGTGAGGTCACCGGATGCGCTAGCCTGGCATCCGGTTCGTTAGTCAGTGGTGTTAGCGCGGCCCCGTCGTCTAGTGGCCTAGGACGCCGCCCTCTCAAGGCGGTAGCGCCGGTTCAAATCCGGTCGGGGCTACGTCAGGTTGAGACAGGTCAGGGGCCTGATTGCTGGTGACAGCGGTCAGGCCCCTGATCGTTTATCCGTCATTTGCCCGAAGGTTCCGCCGTCCTCAGACGACCGCTGCTTAGGGCTTGCAGATTATTAACACGCGGGTTTGCCTCGTACTAAGGCCCACCTTTGGGACATCCGTGGCGCTCCAGCGCCACCTTTGGGCCATCGGTGGGCCAGCCGGCAGGCAGTTCGCCGGGGCGCTCTCACTTTCCGGGAGGCTAGTTCACCAATCTGCGGGTTATTACGCGACGGCCGCTTAGGGCTTGCAGAAAAATAACCTGTCGGTTTCTGATTTGCGGCATGCTTGTGTGGTATGGGCGTGATGATGGTGACCGGGGAGATGCTGGCGGCGAAGTTCGGGGCGGTCTTCCCGCATCTGGATGAGCGGCAGCGGCGGCTGGTGATGGGGGCCGAGGCGCGGGCGCTGGGTCATGGCGGGATCCGGCTGGTGGCGCGGGCAGCCGGGGTCAGCGAGGCGACGGTGTCGCTGGGCATGACCGAGCTGGATTCAGGTGCGGAGCCGCTAGGCCGGGCCCGCCGGCCGGGCGGGGGCCGCAAGCGGGCTGCCGAGACCGATCCGGGGCTGCGCCCGGCGCTGCTGGCACTGGTCGAGCCGGACGAGCGGGGCGATCCGATGACGCCGCTGCGGTGGACGGCGAAGCCGGCCCGGGCGCTGGCGGCCGAACTGACCGCCCGGGGCCACCGGGTCGGCGCGGACACCGTCGGTGACCTGCTGCGGGAGGAAGGGTTCAGCCTGCAGGGCAACGCCAGGACCATCGAGGGCAGCCAGCACCCGGACCGGGACGCCCAGTTCCGGTACATCAATGAGCAGGCCAGGGACCACCAGGCCGCCGGGGACCCGGTGATCAGCGTGGACACCAAGAAGAAAGAGCAGGCCGGAGAATACAAGAACGGCGGCCGGGAATGGCTGCCCAAGGGCGAGCCGGCCCGGGTCTCCGCCCGCGACTTCCCCGGCGAGGACCTGGGCAAGGCGATCCCCTACGGGGTTTATGACCTGGCCGCCAGCGCCGGGTGGGTGAACGCGGGCACCGACCACGACACCGCCGCGTTCGCGGTGGAGTCCATCCGCCGCTGGCGGGACGGCGCCGGCCGGGCCGCCTGCCCCGATGCGCGGCGGCTGCTGATCACCGCCGACGCCGGCGGCTCCAACGGCTACCGCACCCGGGCGTGGAAGGCCCAGCTGGCCGCGTTCGCGCTGGAAACAGGGCTGGCGGTCACCGTCTGCCACTTCCCGCCCGGCACCTCCAAGCGGAACAAGATCGAGCACCGGCTGTTCTCCCACATCACCATGAACTGGCGGGGCCGGCCGCTGACCAGCCACGAAGTCATCGTGAACACCATCGCCGCCACCACCACCCGCACCGGGTTAACGGTCCGCGCCGAGCTGGACCCCGGCAGCTACCCCGGCAAAGTCAAGGTCAGCGACGCCCAGATGACCGCCCTGCCGATCAGCCGCCACCACTGGCACGGCGACTGGAACTACACCCTGCGCCCCGAACCCCCCGCACCGCCGCCCCCGCCCGTTCCCCCCGGCCGCCAGGGCGAGCGCCCGGACTGGGCGCACCCGGCCCTGACCGGCCTCGACCCCGGCGAATGGAACCAGCTGATCAGGGCCCTGGCCATCCCCTGCCAGGCCCAGCGCGAAGCCGCCCGCTACATCGCCCGCGGCGGCCCGCCCGCCCGCAAGCCCGCCGGGGGCCACCCCGCCGCGCTCAGCCTCCCCGAGCAGATCCTGATCACCATCCTCCGCCAGCGCTTCCGCACCCCCCGGCACGCCCTCGCCGAGCTCTTCGGCGTCGTCACCGGCACCATCGCCAAGGCAGAACGCCACACCCGGCCGCTGCTTGACCAGCACGGCCCCCAGATCCACCCAGCCGCCACGCCCATCAAGACCCTGGCCGAACTCACCGCCCACGCCACAGCACACGGAATCGACCTCACCCCGAAACCCAAACCCGCGTGTTAATAATCTGCAAGCCCTTAGCTTATTTTGATCATGCTCTGACCGGCGTGTTCGTGACATCGATGGCGTGGAACGCAGTGCCGGTAGGTAGCGGCGGGCTGGTCAGCCACGGCCAGCCTGGTCCCGAACCGCCCGAGCCCACCCTGAGCCCCGCCTGACCCGGCCCTGACCCCCGGCCTGACCCCCGCCTGACCCCGCTCTGAGCCCCGGCCTGACCCCCGCCTGACCCGCTCTGAGCCCCGGCCTGACCCCGCCCTGAGCCCCCGGCCTGACTCCGGCCCTGAGCCCACGCTGAGCCTGCCCTGAGCCCGCCCTTGAGCCCCGGGCAACAAAGGTGCGCGGATCGGCACCTGATTCCGGCAGCAATCCCCGCATCCAGGTGCCCGTGCTCTGGTCCCGGCAATCACATCAGCCACTTCTGCCTTGTCAGCAACTCAGGCGCCAGTGCGGACGACTCGCCAGGACCTGATCCGGCGCCGCGACGGGCACCGCGGCTTCATCCAGGATCAATTCATGCTTCCAGGATGAATTCAGGGGAGGGGCATTGCTTCTGGTGGAGAGTTTCCGTTTACGGGAGCACTTTCGTCATGATCGTGGAGTTGTCTCGGGTTCCTGAGGGAGTCTTTTGGTGTTGTGGAGATTTTTCGTTGAATGACACGGCAGGGCACCACAACATGAAAACTCTCCGCCAGGAGCCTCCCTGTTGCGCAAGTAGCGGGGCGGCTCGGGCCGACCGAGCCAGTCGTGGCTGCCTGCATCTGAGGCAACGCCCGTGTTTAAGCAAGCGGTAAAATGGATTTCGTTATAAGAACTCCGCCGCGGATGCGCTCGGACCTGACGCTGGCCCGGATCGAGCGAACCTGGAGTGACTGGCGCGGGCGCGCCGTCGAGCCGCTGGCCGTCGAGCCGCTGGCCCGCGAGGCGCTGGCCCGCTAGCCGCTGGCCCGCTAGCCGCTGGCCCGCTAGCCGCTGGCCCGCTAGCCGCTGGCCCGCGAGGCGCTGGCCCGCGAGGCGCTGGCCCGCTAGCCGCTGGCCCGCGAGGCGCTGGCCCGCGGCATTCCCGCCGCGCCAGTGGTTGGCGGCTACTGGACGCGCAGCAACGACGTCGAGATCGATATCGTCGGCGCCGACCGCGAACGGGTCGCGACGCGGTTGCTGTTCCTGGGCTCAGTCAAATGGCTGGAGACGGGCCAGTTCGATGGCCATGACCTCGCGGCACTACAGCGCCACCGCGACAGGGTCACCTCCGACCCGGTCCCGCTTATCGCCGTCTCCCGCTCCGGGACATCTACCACCCGGCGGATGCCGCCTTTACCCCGGCCGACCTGATAGAAGCCTGGTAAGACCGCGGCCACTGCAGCACCCGCCCTTCGGGGCACAATCTCACCCTTGCCATTCAGGAAGCGATGGCGCAGGCCCATCCCCGCATGCGTCGCAGGTCCCTGGCCGCGCGGGGCCGGCGGGGCGTGCGCGGGCTACGATGTGCTCAGAAATGGTCTCGGATGCGCCGATCGCTGGAGCTAGGGCTGGTTTGGCTGAGCAATTCCCGATTGCCTTTGCCCAGCTGCTGCGACAGCTGCGCACGGATGCCGGGCTGACGCAGGAGGAACTCGCGACGGCCGCGAGCGTGAGCCCTCGCTCGGTCAGCGATATCGAGCGCGGAATCACGCTGACCGCGCGCAAGGATACGGCGCGGCTGCTCGCCGACGCGCTCGGCCTCACCGGCGCTGAAAAGAGCGAGTTCGAGCTGGTCGCCGTGGGCAGGGCAACCCCCAGCAGGTCCCTGGCCTGGCGGGCGGCCGTGCAACTGGGTGCGACCATCGCGCCCGGGGCGGCCGGGACGGCGGGCCTGACTTCACCGATGGGTCTCGCGGCGACCCTGTCCAGCGCCTATCAGGCACCGCTGGCCAGGCCGATCCTGGCTGAGGGCGACGCTCCGGCTGGCATGCCATTGCCGACTCTTGCCGAAGGCTATGAGGACCCGGACTTCCGGGTCAGGCAGGTGGTAGGCGACGACTGGCCATCGGATGAGGCGTGGTGGTCCGACGTGCCTGTGCGCTCACTGCTGACCGAGTACCTGTCCGGCGCCTTGCGGGCACCGGAGGCGACGATCGCGCCCCTGGTGGTGCTAGGGCAGCCGGGTGCCGGAAAGTCGGTGCTGACGAAGGTGCTCGCCGGGCAGCTGTCGGCGACCGGCTTTGTCCCGGTCCGCGTGGTGCTCAGGGAGACTCCCGCCGAAGGCGATATTCAGGACCAGATTGAATACGCGATTCGCACCACGACCGGCCTGACCGTGAACTGGCCTGCCGTAGCCCAGGGGTTTGGCGCCGCCATTCCGGTGATCCTCTTTGACGGTTTCGATGAACTGCTCCAGGCCACAGGTCTCAGTCAGTCGGATTACCTGGCCAGGGTGGCGCGCTTCCAGCAGCGTGAGGCTGACCAGGGGCGGCCGCTCGCTGCCCTGGTGACCAGCCGTGCGGCCGTGGCCGACCGGGCGCGCTATCCGCATGGCGCCCTGGTGGCGCGGCTCGAGCCGTTCCGTCCCGAGCAGATCACCAGCTGGGTGGAGCGGTGGAACCGGCTCAACGCAGATTTCCTGGCCGACCGCGGCCTGCTGCCGCTCCCCTCTGAGGTAGTCACCCGGCACCAGGCCCTCGCCTGTCAGCCCCTCTTGCTGCTTATGCTCGCGCTCTACGACGCTGACGCCAACGCCTTGCAGCAGCCGGGACGGCCTGGGCCCGGCGGACAGCCTGCCGCGGCGGACACGGGTTCGCTGGATGAGTCGGCACTGTATGAGGCGCTGCTGACCTCGTTCGCCGCGCGCGAGGTCGCCAAGGATGCCGCCGGGCTCCCGCCTGATGAGATTGCCCGGCGGGTCGAGCAGGAACTGCAGCGACTCTCACTGGTAGCCTTCGCCGCGATCAACCGGCAGCGGCAATGGGTAACCGAGGCAGAGCTCGACTCGGATCTGACCGCGCTGCTCGGCCCGGCCTCGGCGGCCGCCAGCCATTTCAGGACCCCGGCCACGCACGCGGACATGGCCTTGGGCCGGTTCTTTTTCGTGCAGCGCGCACAGGCGATCAGAGATGGCACCCGGCTGCAGACCTTCGAGTTCCTCCATGCGACGTTTGGTGAGTACCTCGCCACCAGGCTCGCGGTCCAGCTCATAGCCGACCTGCTCAATCAGCGCCCGGCCCTCGCGGTCGGTCCTGCCGTGATCGGCGACGACCTGGCGTTCGCGCTGCTGTCCTACGCGCCGCTCTCGTCACGTCAGGTACTGCGTTTCGTCCAGGGAATAGTCGCCTGCCAGATAGGCGACGCGGGTCGGCGCAGGCAGCTTGCCGAACTGCTGATTCAGGTCCACGCCGGCAGCGCCGACCGAGTTGACCACCGGTATGCCAGTTATCGACCCGGCTCGCTCGGAGCGGCCTCCAGGCAAGGCATCTACAGCGCGAACCTGGTACTGCTCATCGTGACCTTGGCCGGGCACCTCCTGGCAAGTCAGCTCTTCCCCGCATCCGACGACCCGCCGGGGGCCTGGCACCGTAACGCCTTGCTCTGGCGCTCGGCACTGACTGAGGCCGTGTGGACCGACCTGGCCTCTGCCTTTACCGTTCGCCACACTCGCGAGGGCGAGCGGCGAGACCTGCGCATAGAGCTCGCGTCCGATCCGTCGGCGCGCCGCGAGCCCGTCGACCCGTACTGGCTGTACATGAGCCCGGCCGGCCAGTCCGATGACGACCTGACTCGCTGGGCAAGGCCGTACTGGGACCAGATCGCGCACAAGATGGACGTGTCCTGCGGCACCAACGACTCAGTGATCCTGCATGCCGTCGAGCCTTTGCTCAGCTACATCGGCCCGACGGTGACGACGTTCATGCGCGCCGGCGGGCGCTCGTCCTCGGCCGCCCACGACCTGCTCACATTGTGGCTCAGCAGCACCCTGGGCAGCGCCGGCGACCGTGGCCAGGATTACCAGCGCTGCCTGACCTACCTGGATCACCAGCCGAACTGGGATGCGGCGACCCAGCGCCGGGTGCGAATTCTCTTCCTCAGCTGCCTGCGGTCCGATGCCTCCGGGCTGCCCGCCTCCGACGTCGCAAGCTACCTCGCAGCGGCCGAGCGGACTGCCGGCGACGATTCCGGCGTCTGGCAGCTCATCGCCGACACGGCGATGGCCGTCGCTAGCGCCCAGCCCGGCGTCGCGGAGCGCGCGGTGCTGCTGGCACTCGCGAGCCGGGCCGCCGCCAACAGCGGCAGGCAGGCTGAAGCCGGGCTGGGCAATATCCCTGACGTGCCAACCGGATCCGCGGCTGAAGCGCCGTGACCGGGACAAGGTGCTTGCGATTACCTGGAATCTGGGGGAGTTGCGGGCGCTGTCGTTCGGCCGCGCTACCTACGGTGCCTTGCCTGACCTGCCGCCGCTAACGGTGGCAGGCTGGCTCGCGCGGAGCCTCGTCGCGAGCCGGCAGCTCGCCGCGCCTGGGGTGCGGCCAGATGGTCTCGGTGCGGAAGTCCACGATCTTGCGAGCCAGCGCTTCCGCCTGCCCTCGCGGCCGGGCGCCCAGATTCCAGGCGCGGTCCTCGCGCCTGGACGCCACGCTCACGATGACGGTCAGGAAGATCGGCGCGGTCGTTACCGCCGCGGCGATCAGGAACACGACGATGGCCATCACGCCTGCCTTCCCGCGGCGCCTGCGAGGCGCCGCCTTCGTTGTTCCGGCCGCTGGATGGGCCGGGCAATTCTGACGGTAGGCAGCGCGGCACCGGTTCACCATGAAGGAAGCCCACAGGAGAACCCACAGCTTGGCCATAGCCCGGCGCGCTAGACGCCGCCGGGCACCCGCGCCAGGCTGGGCCAGGCAGACGGCGAGCCGGCCAGGTCGGTGACAGGGTTTCCCGGCTTATGGCGGTCCCGCATAGCGGCTGGCCGCATTAAAATCGGCACAATGCGCCGTGAGTCTTCGACCGTCGTGGCCCTGGTCGGTAAGGCCGACGACAGGGTGCTCGCCGAGATCGGCCGATCGCCTAACGTCTCGGTAGCCCGCGCGCCTGAGGCAGAGGCCGGCGGGGTGGCCGCCGAGGCCCCGCCCGCGCCGGCGTGGGAAAAAGGTGCCCTGGCATTGCGCGAGGCAGCCAGGCGGCGGTCGACCTACGTGATTGTCGCCGACGACCCGCTCGCCGGCGTCGCTGCCCAGTGGCGGGCGATGTGGGAAGTGCCCGGCGGATCGCCGGGAGCCGACGCGTTCGAGGCGTCTGCCACCGACGTGCTCGCTGCCTGGCGCGGCAAGCAGTTCGAACTGCCCGACTATTACCTGGTCATCGCACCGTCGGCGCACGCCGCGACCGGACCCGACCTGTACCTGGGCCCGCTCCACGCGGCCCGCCCGAGACGCGTGGTCGTGGCCGGCGAGGCCGACAGCGCGGGCCAGGCGACGATCGTGCTCAACACGCTCAGATTCCTCGAGCACGGACCATGGTGGCCGCCGCTTGACGAACTGCTCGACTCGGTCCGCCGCTTTTACCCAGGCGCGATCAGGGCGTCGGCGTGATGCCCCGCGAGCCGGCGCCACCTTACGACGGCGAGGGCGCTTCCGCGCTCTGGCATTTCAGCGAGGATCCGTCGCTGCGCAGTTTCATGCCGCGCCCGACCGTCAGCGACCCTGACGGGCCTGCGGTTGTCTGGGCGGTGGACACGCGCCACGCCCCGGCCTTCTGGTTCCCCAGGGACTGCCCGCGAGGGTGCGTCTGGCCCGGTCCGGGAACCACACCCCGGGATCGCGAGCGGTTCTTCGGGCAAAGCGCCGCGACCAGGATTCACGTCATCGAAGCCGGCTGGCTCGAGTCCATGCGAGCCTGCCGTCTGTTCGCGTACCGGATGCCGGCCGAGTCGTTCATCGCCCATGAAGTCGGCGGCTACTGGATTTCGGATGAAAAGATCGTCGCGGTCGAGCAAGTCGCCTGCGGCGACCTGCTCGGCATGCACGCACAGGCCGGTTTCGAGCTCAGGGTGACTCCGTCGATCTGGCCGTTCTGGCAGCAGGTCGTGGAATCGACGATCGAATTCAGCGGCTGCCGGCTGCGCAACTCAGCCCACGCGCCTGCCTGAAGCGCCGCAACCTGGTACTGCCCAGCGCCTAAACTAAGTCTGGGCGCGGAGGGCGCCGCCGGGTCCGCGGGCAGGACTTAGTCCACCTCTGATCGATCAGCTGGCTGGCCGATGGCCGTGAGCTTCCTGACCGGCCCGGACGCGGACCCCGGGGCGGCGAGGGAGATGTCGTGTCAGTACTTCCGGCCCAGCCCAATCTCGAACACTTGCGTCGTCAGGCTCGTGACCTGCTGCGCGCGGCGCGCGAGAAAGACGCCGTAGCGGCCGGGCGCCTCGGTGCCGTGGCCGCGCCTTTGACTCTCGCCGGGGCACAGCTAGCGCTGGCACGTGAGTACGGCTTCGCAAGCTGGGCCGCGCTCAAGGCCGAGGTTGAAGTGCGGTCGAGCGAGTTCGGACGGCTAATCGAGCAGTTCTGCCGGGCTAGCATCAGTGACTGGACCGGGCGGGCGGTCAGGATACTGAAAGCCCATCCTGACCTCGGCTCGCAGGATTTCTTCGCCGCCGTGGTGCTCGGCGAAGCCGCTCTCGTCAGGCAGGCGCTCGCCGAGGACCGTGATCTAGCCACCCGGCCGGACACTGCGACCGGGTGGTCGCCACTGCACGTAGCGTGCGCGTCTCGCTAGCACAAGCTCGACGCGGCCAGAGCGGCCGGGCTATACGCCGTCGCCCGGATGCTCATCGAAGCCGGCGCCGACTCCGAGGTCAGGGCCAGGACCGGTGCGGAGGGCGGATGGACGCCGTTGCGCTGCGCGGTGGCTGGCGCGGCGAACGCCGAGATCGCCGAACTGCTGCTTGAGCACGGCGCGGTGCCCGACGACCACGATCTGTACCTCGCCGGCTTCGCTGACGACGATCACAGGTGCCTGGAACTGCTGCTCGCACACGCCGCGAACGTGCGGGAGATCGCCCGGATGGCGCTGTCCGCGCCGATCAGCGGCAACGACGTCACGGGCGTGCGGCTGCTGCTCGAAGCCGGCGCCGATCCGCGCCGATACCTGTCCGATGAAGACGATCCCGAGCAAACCTCTGTGCTGCGGGGCGCAGTCAGGTCGGGCTGCAGCGCTGAACTGGTCGAGTTGCTGCTCGTCCACGGTGCCGATCCCGATCTCCCTGGCTCGGACGGACGATCGCCTTACGCCCTGGCGGTCAGCCTCGGGCGGGGCGACTTGGCGGCGATGCTGCTGCGCTACGGTGCGCAAGACAACGCCTCTGGTAGCGACCGGTTCCTGCAGGCTTGCCTGCTGGCCGACAGCGCTGCGGCGGCCAGGCAACTCGAACGCGAGCCTTACCTCCTGGACAGGCTCGGTGAGCCTGAGCAGGCCGTCGCGCTCATCCAGGCCGCCGACGTCGGCAACGTTGCGGCCGTGCGCCTGATGCTCGAGCTCGGGTTCGTGATTGACGCGCGAGATGCCGCCGATGGCAGCACGGCGCTGCACGCCGCGGCATACGCGGGCAGCGCCGACGTGATCAGGCTGCTGATCGAGCGAGGGGCTGACCTCACGGCACTCGACACCCGCTGGGGCAGTGCCCCGGTGGTCTGGGCTGTCGTCGGCAGCGGAGCGCAGCCGGGCAGCAATCGCGCCGCCGACTGGCTGGCTTCGATCCGGATGCTGATCGAAGCCGGCGCCGACGTGCGTGACATCACGCTTAGCCCTGACGATTCCAAGCAGCCAAGCTCGGCGGTCGCGGAACTGCTGATCGCTCACGGCGCGAACGCGGGCGCGCCTGCTGCCTCCTGACGGCCGAGCTCGCCGCTGGCACAATGATGGGCCAATGCCAGCTGCGCGGAGGTGAGTCCGGTTCCGGCGAACGAGTTTGATCTGGTGATCAGGGGCGGCACGGTGGTGACCGCAGGCAGTTCGGCCGACTGCGATCTCGGGATCAGCGGCGGCAAGATCGTTCAGGTTGGCGGTGAGCTGCGTGGCCGCCGGTACCTGGACGCCTCGGGCGCCCTGGTGCTGCCCGGCGGCGTCGACATGCACGTCCACCTCTCCGTGTCTCAGCCGCCCGAGCCCGGTGAGCCTGTCTGGGCGGACGATTTCACCAGCGGCTCGGCGGCGGCCATCGCGGGCGGGATCACGACGTTCGGCAACATGACCTTTCCCGGCCAGGGCGAGACGTTGCTACAGGCACTGGCCCGTGACTTGGAGCGGGCGGAGGCCACTGCCATGGCGGACTTCGTCCTGCATCAGGTCATGTACGGGCAGGGCGCCGAAGCGCTCGCGGAGATTCCCTTGCTCGCGCAGGCCGGTCACATGAGCCTCAAGTTGTTCATGACACCGCCCGAATTCGATGAACATGCCGACCAGATGATCGAGGCGGTCAGGATCGCCGGGCAGCACCAGATGCTGACGCTGATCCACTGCGAAGACGGGGCGCTAGTCAGGTTCGCGAACAACCGGCTGCTCGCCGAGGGCCGAGGCGGCCTGGGCGACTGGGCGGCAAGCCGCCCGGTCGCGGCTGAACGCGCGGCCGTCGAGCGGGCCGTGGCAATCTGCGAGCTGACCGGTTCGCCGATCTACATCGTGCACCTGTCGTCACAGGCCGCGCTCCAGGCCGCCCGCGACGGCCGGGCCCGCGGCCTGCCCGTCTACGTCGAGACCCGGCCGCTTTACCTGCACCTGACCAGCGCCGTGCTCACCGGGCTGCAGGGCGGCAAGTACATTGGCGCACCGCCGTTGCGCGAGGATGGCGACGTCGCCGCGCTGTGGGCGGGGCTCGCCGATGGCTGTATCGACACCCTGGGCAGTGACCACGCACCCTGGGAGCTGTCGCACAAGATCGACCCGTCCCTGGACGTCACCACGGCGCGCCAGGGCGTCGCCGACCTCGAGACGATGCTGCCGATGCTGTTCTCGGCCGGGGTACGTACCGGCCGGATCTCCCTGGCCAGGTTCGTCGAGCTGACCTCGGCGAACCCTGCGCGGCTGTTCGGGCTCTACCCGCGCAAGGGCACGATCTCCGTCGGCAGCGACGCCGACCTGGTAATCATCGACCCCCAGGCGCACCGGGTGGTCGATGGCAGCTCGATGCGGTCAAGGGCCGGTTACTCCGCGTACGACGGCTTCGACGTCCACGGCTGGCCGAGGTTCACCGTGAGCCGAGGCGAGGTCGTGCTGGAAGACGGGCAGGTTACCGCCGAGCCCGGCCGCGGCACCTGGCTAGGCCGCGGCCCGGTAACGGCACCCTGATCCCAGGCACAGGTCCCGCTCGCGCCCGCGCGGGCGCTTCCCGGGCCGGCGCCGCGTGGAAGCGCGGATCGATGTTGCGATTGGGTGCCGGTGCGCGCATTGATGTGGTGAGGCGCTACGAGTGCGGCGTGAAAGATGTCTTGCAGTTGCCTGACCGGTGCGGCCAGCGCACAGTGACGTCCACGACGACTCGGAAACCGGGTGTCGCACCGCTGATGCGGTAAGGAATCGCCGCGCGGCCGTGCCGGTTCGCGCGACCGTGATGGGCGCGGTTCACGGTGCGGTAGTGGGCGACGGTCGTGACGCGGGCCTCGGCGACGGTCTTCACCCGGACGGTCGTAGTCGTGAAATCGGCTGGATGGCTGACGCTCATAGTGGCCTGGCACGGCAGCGGCTTTGAGCGCGTCGCCGAAGCCGACGCCGACGGCGTGCCAGCCATAAAGAGAGCACTTAATGCCAGCGTAGCGATACCGGTAATGACCGCCAGCCGGGACGCGATAATGCGCATAACACCCCAGTTCCGTTAATGATCAATGTGACCAACGCCAATCTTTTCATAGCCGGGGCAATTTCGACTCGGCTACCTGAATATTTGCGCGCGTGGGCCTTAGGGCCGGGTGACATGTTGAAGTCGGCATTCACCTAGTCGCCTCGATATGAGCGCGATAACACTATTTCAGCCATAAAGGTGGTTTAGGATTGTGGCTCAACCGCCGGCGGCTGGGTACAGGGCCAGCAGGACTGGCGCAGAGGGAGGCAGCAGTGAGCGCGGCTGACCGGGCGGCACGTGAGTCGCGAGAGGCGTGGGCGGGGCAGCTGGCAGGGTTCATCGAACCGCTGCGAGTGGCTCCCGGCCGCACCGTGGACATGAGCGATTTCGACCCCGGCTACCAGGCCGGGTTCCTGCGCAAGAAGGACGGCAAGGAGTTGCTGCGGCACGGGGTCGAGTTGCTCGCCGAGTACCAGGAGCGGCTGGCCGCGCAGGAGCAGCACGGGGTACTGGTGATCTTCCAGGCGCTGGACGCGGGCGGCAAGGACGGCACGATCAGGCATGTCATGAGCGGCGTCAACCCGCAGGGTGTCTCGGTGCACAGCTTCAAGGTGCCGTCGGCCACCGAGCTGAGTCACGACTACCTCTGGCGCTACGTCAGGCAAACTCCGGCGCGGGGTGAGATCGGCATCTTCAACCGCTCGCATTATGAGGAGGTCCTCGTCGTACGGGTGCATCCGGAGAACCTGGACCGCCAGCGATTGCCAAGCGAGATCCGCGACGGGATCTGGCAGCGCCGGTACCGGGAGATCAACGACTGGGAGCGGTATCTGACGGACAACGGGTTCCGCGTGGTCAAGATGCTGCTTCATATCTCGAAGGCCGAGCAGCGGCGCCGCTTCCTGAAGCGGCTCGATGTGCCCGACAAAAACTGGAAGTTCTCAGTCGCTGATATTCGCGAGCGTGAGTACTTCGATGAGTACCAGCAGGCGTTCGGGGAGATGCTCGCGGCCACCAGCACGCCGTGGGCACCTTGGTACGTCGTCCCTGCCGATCGCAAGTGGTTCGCCCGGCTGTGCGCGTCGGCGATCATCGCGGACACGCTCGTCCAGCTCGATCCGCGCTACCCGGCCGTGAGCAAGAGCGCGCGACGCGAGCTGGCGGCGGCCAGGAAGCTGCTCGAAGCGGAGTAAGGGCGGGCAGCGGGGCACTGGCGTCCTCGCGGACTGCGGATGCGGTAGCCACCTGTTTACGGACCGTGTTCGTTGTTGGGTGAAATATCGCGTATTCTTCTTATGTGACTGTTGATGACCTCTCGGTGCGCCTGCCACTGCCTCCCGATCCGGCTCGTGCCACTCTCGTGATGTCCGCGCCGGCGACGGGACCGGGGGCCTGGGCGGGTTCGCCGAGCGCTATCCGCGTCGACGGCGACATCTTCCTCGCTTACCGGCTGCGCACGCCATCACGGCGCGGCTATGCAGTAGAGGTCGCGAGATCGGCCGACGGGCTGACCTTCAAGCGCATCGGCACGATCCGCCAGGAAGAACTCGACACCGAGTCGCTCGAGCGGCCAGCGCTGGCAGTCACCCCCGACGGCCGCTGGCGGTTGTATCTGAGCTGCGCGACCCATGGCACCAAGCACTGGCGGGTGGAGGTCATCGAAGCTGCCGCCCCCGACGCCTTCGATCCTCGGGACAGCCGGGTGGTCCTGCCCGGTGACGCCATGAGCGCCGTCAAGGACCCGGTTCTCGCCTATCACGGCGGCAAGTGGCACTTGTGGGCGGCAGTGCATCCGCTGACCGATCTTGACCACACCGACCGGATGACGACCGGCTACGCCACGAGCGCGGACGGCCTCGACTGGACGTGGCAGGGCACGGCTCTGGCTCCCAGGGCTGGCGAGTGGGATGCGCGGGGCGTGCGGGTCGCCGCGGTGGAGTTCACCGCCGAGGGTGTCGTCGCGTATTACGACGGACGGGCCACGGCGGCCGAGAACTGCGAAGAACGTACCGGGCTGGCTTGCGGACCGCTGCCCGGCGCGCTTCACGCCCTGGGCAGCGGGCCGGTCGCGCAGTCGCCGCATCTCCCCGGACTCGGCCTGCGGTACGTGACCGCTCTCGATCTTGGCGACGGGCGCGAGCGGCTCTATTACGAGCTGACCAACGCCAACGGCTCCCACGATCTGGTGACTGAGTTGCGCGAGGGCTGACCGGCGGGCGGGTCCGGCCAGGGCCGGCTCGTCGCCGGGCCGGTCGGGTGGGCTGGGCCCGTCCGTCGCCGGGCCGGTCGCCTTCGCTGGCGTCAGTACTCGCGTGGCCGGCCGTTGCGCGCCTGGCGCTGGCCGGACGGCCGGGTGCCGACCAGGCCACCCGATTCGCCGCGCGGCAGCAGCCAGTCGCTGCAGTCCCAGCCGGTGAGGCTTTCGGCCAGCCTCACGTCGGATTCGAAGCGCGGGATCAGCGCCTTGCGCTGTTCCCAGGTCAGCGGTCTGCGAGGCGCGGCGTCTTGCTGCAGCAGGTGCTCAAGCTTGTCGTTCAGGCCCGTGCCGAGGTGGCCTGGCAGCAGGGCCGAGCCGGTCGCTGTCGCTCGCCTGGCCGCCGCGACCGCGCGGTACCTTGCCGACGGGTGCGGATGGGCCGTCACGTTCTCCCTCGGCAGTTCGGTCAGCAGGCCAGTGCTGACGCCGAGAAAGGCGCAGGCGGTGTCGAGGGTGTTCACCGGGTCGGAGATGAGCGTGCGGTACCTGAAGATCAGCACCTGCTCGCTCGGGAACTGGCTGTACAGGTGCTCAAGCTGCTCGCCGTATTTGCCGAGCTCGGTGTATCGCCAGAAGTCCGCCCATCCCGCCGCGATCCTGGCCGACTCTCGGTCGCAGGCCTCGACGAAGTCGGCGCACGGGTCGAGCCCCGCGGACCACAGATGGGCCCAGTTGGAGTGCGCGCGCTCGACCGGATCACGCAGCACTACGATCAGCTTCGCACCTGGGATCAGCGACCTGATCCGGCGCTGCGCCTCGCGGTTGTACAGGTAAAACGGAGTGGACTCGCCCTTGAGTGCATCCTCGGGAGCCCGGTCGAACAATGCCTCGTACCGGTTTCGCTGCCAGACATGCTCCCGGTATGTCTTGGTATCACCCGGTCCTCCCTCCGCCGGCGGTGGTCCGTCGGTGAGGAAGTACTTGGGTTCCTTGACCGGCGACAGGTACAGCGCCGGGTGCCTGGCCAGAGCCGAGTGCAGGGCAGTGGTGCCTGCCTTGGGTACGCCCGCGATGAAGAAGTCTGGCAGAGCCACGGAGTCCCCACCTCCAGGTTCGGCCGCGGCTTGACGTCCAGCCGCCGATGAAAGTTCTTTATTCCAACTGGTTTACTGGGTAATGCCTTTCATCATGCTGCGGCTGCTGTACCCCTGAACCGTGCGTCTAGCCCCGATCGAAATGCGACGCAGATCACATTGACTTTGCGGCTGCGCGGGGGCGGTTTACCGTGGCTGGGCACCTCCAGCGCAGGCGAACCCCGCCAGCCCGCCAGCCCCGCCAGCGCCCACCTGCCCGGAAGCGTTCCCTGCCCGGAAGCGTTCCCTGCCCGGAAGCGTTCTCTCATCCGAAGGCTCGCGGGTTTCGCGGGGCTGGCGGGGTTCGCGGGGCTGGCGGGGTTCGCAGGTTCGCGGGCGCGGGTTGAGGGAGGGTTTCCGGGTTCCTGCTGAAGGGTTTCATGTCGCGACAGCCCCAGTGGACTCTTTTACCTCATTAGCAATACCAACGCCAGCATCGCAAGCCGGCAAGCCTGCCAAGCCTTGCCGATGTGCCGCTGGCGCTGCTATGCCGGAACCAACGGCGCACCAGTTTTGCAGGTGGGGCACCCTGCTGTCGCCAGCGCGACAGCAGGGTGCCCCACCGTTTCCCCGCCCACCCAGGACGCGCACGCCCGGGCTAACAGTGGAGGCGCGTGGCCCGCCCACCCAGGACGCGCACGCCCGGGCTAACAGTGCTGGCGCCGTGGCCGCACTCTTCGGCTGGGGCGTGGGTGGCTGGGTGGCGCGCGGTTGGCCGGATTGTCGGCAGGCTGTTGTTAAATGGCAGCATGGTGGCCATTGCCAATGACGTTTTGACCGAGGCCGATCTGCTGGCCGCGGCTGGTCAGCGCTCATTTGAGCGCGGTCTTGGTTATACCGATGCGGTCGTCGGACTTATGGCGGTTGGCAAGCAGATCACCGCCACCGTTCATGGCACCGACGAGTATTTTGTGATGCTGGCGCTTAGCGGCGGGGGCCGGGGCCGGGCGAGCGGGGCCTTTCGGGAGACCGGCGAGCGCCGGGTTACCGGCGCCTGCAACTGCCCTTATGGGCGCGAGGGTTTCTTCTGCAAGCATTGCGTCGCCGTCGGACTGGCATACCTGGGTTCGCGGGCAAGCTCGGAGGACCGAGCGCGATCAGGTGCCAACGCCAGCGCCACCGCGGACACCAACCTCGGCGCGGGCCCCCGCGCGGGCGCCGGCCCTAGCGCGGGCACCGGCTCCGCCGCGGACGTCGGCCCTAGCGCGGACACCGGCCCCGGCGCGACCGGTGTCGGCGATGACCGCTCGGCTGAAGGCTTGATTGCCTGGCTGAACTCGCTCCAGAGGGATGAACTGCTGCTGCTCGTACTCGAGGAAGCAGTCGACAACGACGAGTGGCGCGGTCGCCTGGCGTTTCGAGCGGCGGCGGCGACCACGGCGGCAACCACGGCGGCAAACGTCGACGCCATGGCGAGCCACCTGGTTGCGTTGCTTGACCCGGGCGAATTCGGAGCCTGCGGGTATGTGGACGAGGGCGAGTCGCGGCGATACGCCCGTCGGGTTGACACGGTCGTCGAGGTGATCGGGGACCTTGTCGATGCGGGGGACGCAGTCCAAGGGCAGGACCTCGCCGCAATGGCACTCGGCCTGGTGACGAGCACTTGTCGCGACGCGGCCGACCCGGCGGGGGTGATCTGGGAGGCCGTCGCGTACTTGACGAATGCACACCTTCAGGCATGCCAGGCCGACCCGCCCGACCAGCGCGAACTCGCTGAATTCATTGCCGGGCGGCTGATGATCGCCGACGTGCCCGCCATCTCGGTCACCGAGTACCGTGAGCTCCTTGGCGATGCCGGGCTGGCGGGCTTGCGAGAGTTGCTCGCGGGCGCCGTGGCCGAGGACCCGCGGAACTGGGCGGCGAGCGGGGCGCTCGAAGACCTGCTCCGATCAACCGGAGATACCGACGCGCTAGTCGAGCACCTGTCCGCCAACCTGCCCGCCACCGGGCTCGGCCACCTGAAGATCGCAGTCGACCTCGCCGCGGCCGGCCGTACCGATGATGCCCTGAAGTGGGCCGAGGACGGCTTGCGCGTGAGCCACCATCGCCAGCCGAATATCGCCGACTTCCTGGTCCAGCGTTACCTCGGGCTCGGCCGGATCGATGAAGCGCTGACCGTGCGTCGTGAGGTGTTCGCCGCAGCGCCTGACCTGGCTTCGTTCCAGCGGCTTCGCGACGCGGCCGAGCGGGCGACAGCCTGGCCGGATACCCGCGTGTGGGCGCTCGGCCTGTTGCGTTCCAACGCCGAAAAGGCTAGATCGCGCCATCGCGGCACGGTGGTCTCGCAGTTGCCCGCGCCGCTCGTCGACATCCTGATAGCCGAAGGCGAGATCGATGCGGCCTGGGACGCGGCGGCCGGGATCGCCACGGAAGCCCAGTGGCTCAGGCTGGCCGACCTGCTTGCGGACACCCGTCCGGCTGATGCGCTCGCCGTCTATCTGCGCCAGGTTGATCAGCTCAGGAACGAGACCGGCGACCGGGCCTACGAACGGATCGCGAGACTGCTCATCGGCGCGCGTGCCTGTCATCGCGGGCTGGGCACGGAGACGGCGTTCCGCTCGTATCTGCGATCCTTCAGGCTGACCCACAAGCGCAAACGAAAGCTGATCGGCATTCTCGACGCGCACCAGCTGTGACGTAGCTATTCACCAAGTGTAGTTAGCTAGGTCGCGGTTACAGTTTCAGGCATTTTCCGGAGCGGCTCGCTGCCGGGCTGACTTGCCGTGAACCTTGTGAGGGCGCGGTCCGGCGGCGCGGAGGGGATGCTTGCTGCGTGGCTGAGCGCGTTGCGGCCCGTCCGTGCCGCCCGCCGCTGGCCCGGTCCCGTGACCCGCTCAGCTCCGCCGCCGGGCAGGTCGCCTCAGCGGCCCGCGGCAACGGCCCGGCCGGGCCGCCCGCGGCAGCGCCGCGCCTTTGCTGCTGTTCGCGGCGCCTGGCCGACAGCAGCGCAGGAGCGACGTTGCCGCCCTGGCGGCAAGAACGCGGCGACGTTGCTGTGGCCGGTGGCGTGCCTGCAGCAGCGCAGGCGCGACGTTGCCGCCGGGCAGCCGCCGCCGGGCCGCGGTCGCCGCAGGCCGCGGTCGCCGCACCGGGCGGATTAGCGGCGCACTGCGGGCGCGGACGGCGGGCGCGGGTGGCGGGCACGGACGGCGGGCGCGGGCGGCGGGCGCGGATGGCGGGCGCGGACGGCGGGGGCT
>DASTJM010000038.1:0-24056 GCA_035716545.1 Streptosporangiaceae bacterium | reverse complement strand
CTAGATCGTCCGGCCTGCACCCCAGCCGCGATCAGGGCAGTGCTGGCCGCCAACGCTGACCCTGAGGTGCTGGCGCGCTACGACAGCGAACTTGACGCCGCCTTCGAGCGTGCACGCCAGGAAGAGGATCTGACGGCCCTGCTCCGGACAGTTCGCCGCTGGTGGTTCGAGGCAGACGCATGGCGCGACCCGGACGCCCGGCGCGCATTCCTGGCACGCGTCGATCGCTACATGACCGACGGTCCTCCACCTCCCGAGGAGCGCACTAGCTGGGAAGAGATCCGGGCCCGGTTCGGCACCTGACGTGTACCACTGGGATTTCGACGGCCCTGCACGCCTAGAGGCTGAGAGTCTGCCGCGGCATGTGCGCCAAGTGCTCACCGCCTTCATGGAAGCAGTCGTCATCGTGGACCCCATGGAGTACCAGCGCTACCCCGGCGAACCCCATAAGTCGATGCGAAGCCTGGCGTTCGGCCCGCACGACGAGGGCTTAGTAACCTTCCTGGTATATCCCCCTGACGAACTCGTGCTGGTCGTGCAGATCCAGTGGCTAGGGGACTAGGCCAGTCTCGCCTAGGCGGCTTCGCTCGTCGCTTCGACGCTCTGTCTGCGCGGGGAAGGCCCAAGACCTGGGCCAGGGTGCGGTAGCTTCGGCCCGACCTGAGAGGCAAATCTGCCAGGTATTGGAGCGGGAGGTGTGGGTGGCGGGACTTCAGATCCAGACGAGATAGCTAGAGTCGGTTGTTCGGCGAGATCGACTCCAAGGCCGAGTTGATACGCAATTTCTCGTCCCACAATCTCCGCAAGAAGCGGAGGCGTAGCATTCCCAGCCATACGCCATTGTTCTCGCTGCGGCTTCCTGAGAACCCATTCGTCCGGAAAGCTTTGGAGCCTGAGACGTTCGCGACCGCTCAGGGGACGATTTTCCCAATGAAATGGCCCCGTGTTCGGTCCCGGCGATGCAGGCAGTGTCCAGGACGGGCGATCTCGCGCAAGCTTTAGAAGGAATGACCAAAATCGCGTACGCCAGCCAAAGAGTTCGGCGCCTCCTCCCCGTGCGGTGAGCCACTGATAGTTCATACCCTCAGGAATCGATCGAAGCAAGTCGGTCCACGATCCAGTTGGCTTCGGGGGATCAGGTTCAATATAATCCTGCAGCGCATCCCATGCACAAATACCCCGCCCGCAATGCGTTGCCGTCGGCAGACGAAATGATTGCCCATCTCGGAATGCTACGATGATTGCTCGTCGACGATGTTGCGGAATTCCATAGTCCGCAGCATCAACGATCCATGACCGGAAGCTATACTTAGTTCCAGAACGGAAATTAATGGACGATAGCCTTTCTTGCAGCAAGCTGAACGCCCCCGCAGACTCGGACATAAAACCTGGGACGTTCTCTATTAGAACAGCCCTGGGCAGGAATTTATCGATCAAGAAGATCATTCCATCAAGCGCGCGCGCCCGAGGGTCTTCTAGGCCGATTCTGCCGGACGGAGTCCATTGGGCGGCTTTAGAGAACGGTTGACAAGGCGGCCCGCCGGCGATCAGGTCCAATTCGGTCGACGTGAAGCCAAGATCCTTCGGTGTCCAGCGCAAAGCCTCCGTGGAAACATCGCCATCTTCCGGAATCAGCCAGCACGGGCGATTTGCCCGGAGCGTGGCCCGAGCAGCTGGGTCTGAGTCAAGGCACAGGACTGGATCAAAGCCCGCTCTTTCCAGGCCGAGATCGAGTCCTCCAGCTCCCGAGAAGAGCGACAACATGGTCCCTCGGGGACGGGCACTGTTCAAATGGGCCTCCAAAGGTGGGCTGTAGCGAGCTCAGCACGGACGGGAGCGTTGGTCAAGTGCTTTGGCGAGACCGGGCTCGGACAAGAGCAGATGGCTGTCGAGGGAAAGCGAGGTAGGATTGCGCGTTGCGCGACGACTAGTTGACCGGACCGGACCGTGAGTCGAATGCCGCCGTTCCGCGCATGTCCTAGGTGAGATACCGCAGTACCGCCAAGGGTTGCCGGTCCATCTCATACAAGTCAGACAGCGCGACGTTGTGTATGCCGGTGCTGGCCGTCACCGCTGCGAGCACATGACGCTGCCAGTCGGTAAGGTGATCTTCATCCCGCCGCCACAACGGATGGCCGAGAATTACCGCTTTGTGGTCGTCATCATTGAGTAGTACTGGCAGGCCGCTGACAACCTTGGCACTCAGCCAGCCGCCCGTACTCTGGGCGAACGCGTCCACTAGGGAAGCGCCCCGCGCGAGCCAGCGATCTGTCTTCAGCGATCCTCCCGCTGCGAGGTCCATCATGTCGAGAGCAAGCCGCCAATCCAGCGCACCGTGTAGCCGCCTGTTGTCGTAAGAGCGCAGGCAGTCAGGGCAGGAGACCGTGCAAAAACTCGAATGCGAGGGTGCCTCCCACGCGACGGTAAGTTCATGTCGGGCCTGGTAGAGGATCCGGGCGAAGGTTCCGGGCTTTCCGAGTTCCGCGGCATACCCAGCACCGTTGTCAAGAGCATCGGCGAGGAAGACCCGTGCGCTCGGGTTCCCGTCAACGACTCGCGCCTGCAGCCCCATAACCAATTCCTGTGGGTCGATGTCGAGGGCAACTTGGCAGGCGCTGCGAAGGATCTCCGCGAATGACCAGAACGCTGCCGGGCCGGCCGGTAGAAGTGATCGTGCGGTGACGACCGCACCTGCGGGCACGTCCAGCCGGTCCAGGCTGACCACGAGCGCATCGGTGGTCCGGAGCTCGCCTATCGCCGCTGCATCGAGATCCTGGCCCTCCGGTGCCGCCTTCCGAGTCCTGGGCGGAAGCACCGCGTCATCAGACACCACTACTGATCCATCGGTGAGTTTCCTCAGGGGGAAAAGATCACCGTGATTGTCGTTGACCTGGAGGACTTGTGCTTGCTCGTAAACCTGTAGCGTCACTGCCGCTATTTCGACACGATGTTGGGCGGCGTCTACCGTGGACAGCGCTGGGATGCCGGCGTTGCTTGCAGTATCGGTCGTGTCGTCATAATCCCTGGCTTCGTACGAGGTGCGGAACCCGCGCGGCTGGTATAGACCGAACAGGCGCAACGCGCCCGCGCATACCGAACACTGTTCGGCCTGTGGCTTGAGGAAGACGGTCTTGCATTCACCGCAAGCACCAACGGGTAGCGCGGGGCCGAGTGGGTCCGCTGGATAGGCGTCCTTGCCCTTGACCTCGTAGTGCGCGAAACCCACCGCAGTGTGGAGCAGCCCGTCGCGCACGATTTGTGCTCCCGGGGAAAACGCGGACACCGCCATGTCAAGCGGCCGGTCGGAGACAACGGCATCTTCAAGCGCTCGCCGGGTATTGGCCTTGCGGCTGTAGAGGTTACGTGCGCGGGTGGGAAAGCCGAACATCGGCAGGACGCCAGCTGTGGCTAGCAACTCACTGAGCTCGCCTTCTTCGGCGGCCCATAGTTCGACCTTATCCTTGATGTCGGCGACCAAGCCCGCGCGGGCCCAGCGCTCAAGCTCGCTGACCCGATCTTCGTCCAGTCCAGTGAACGCGGTGAGCCTGCGAATCACCAAGGAAATCTCTGGTGAACACGAAAGCCATTCGCTCACTGCGGATTCGTAATCAGGCCATGTGGTGGCGGTTCCGAATGTGCCGTGGATGCTCTTCGGCGTCCACGCCGGGGGCTGGTCGGCCATTAGGAACGCGCGGCGGAGGAGTTCAGCAGCAATAACGCGTTGGGCTATGCGAGGCCGCCGCAGGTCGAGGAATGGCTGCGGCGGCACGCCCCCGGTCATCCGCATCGGATTCTTGAAATAATAATCGTCGTGACTGCGGTCGCGGCAGACGGTGAGGGCGTAGGAGAACGCCTGGCCTGCACGACCAGCACGGCCGACACGCTGCTGATAGTTGAATCGCTGCGGTGGCATGTTGCCCATTAGTACGGACTTCAGCGATCCTATGTCGACTCCGACCTCCATCGTCGTGGTGACGCTGAGCACGTCGAGTTCGCTGGTGATGTCGTTTTCTGTTGGCTCGGGCATCAGGATGCCCTTGAACCAGCGCTGCCTCCTGCGCTGTTCCTCAAGAGGCTTGGTCTGGCCTGTCAACTCGGCGACTGCGAGCCTCCGCGGCTGCTGGCGAGACAGCCACGCGTAGTAGTCATCGGACTCATCCGGGCGAGGCTCTCGCTTTAGACCAACTCCCCGGCATCCCCGGTTGGCACACACGCCCGCTGAGGGATGTAGGTGCCTGTAGCCGCAGGTAGGGCAGCGCCAGATGCAGTCCGCCCCCTCGACCAGGACGAGCGGGGCGACAGGCGAATCCACTTGCAGAAGCCAATGAGGGGCGACCGGGCCCAGAGCGAGGACGCGGATAGCCCACTCCATAAGCGGATCAAGATCGATGTCCAGGTGCAGGGCGACTCGCTCAAGGTAACGCGTGACCGAACCGCGCATGCTGGACGACTCTTTGGCGTACTCCGCCCCCGTGAAATAGCGACCGGTGCCAAGTAGGCGCACGCATGACCGCAATATCTGCAGGGCGGTCGCTGGGTCCGTCGGTGCTCGCGTCATGTCCGGGTCGCGCGGTTCGACCCAACCGAGACCGACCGACTCGACATCGCGTCCTGCGCGGTCGAAGAGCGCCTCAGCGAGCTGGACATTGAGCGAGCTGGTAAAGGCAGACAAACCATTAGCCATCTGGGCACCGGGCAGCGGCGTCCATGCCCCAGGCCGGGGTGGCGGGTATACCTGGTACCACGGCGCGCCGCCTGGTGCCGTTCTCATCGAGGGACCGGGACCACCCGGCGGCACCCCCAGGCTGACCAGGCGCGTTGAGATCTGGGCTTGCAACTCCCCCCATGGGATCTTTCGTGCCTCCGGCGAATCCTGCACCAGCGCTTCGAGCACAGCCCGTTCCTCGGGTGAGAGAGGGACGAATTGCTCCTTCTGGACTAGCTTCCAGGCCTCCGGGTGCTCAGCGACATAGCTGTTCAGAATGTACTGCTCGTTGTCGTCGAGGCTGGCCGGGCTCGCTACCGCCTTCCTGAGCACAGCAAGGGCGTCGTCAGGGCGTTCATCCATTACTTGCCGGATGAGCTGCCGAACAAGATCGCGGAAATGATTTCGCGCGACCCCGGCGGCGGTCCGTGCGGCATCGTCGCGGCTGTCGGTGAACAAGATCGTCCGCGACTCTTTTGGAATCTCGCCCATGCTGCGTACAAGTTGGGCCAGGTACAGCTGCGTGGACTGAGCTATGCCCGTCGTGTGTCCGCGGATTGGGGTTCTGACTTCTCCGCGCCAGAATATCTGGGTGTCCCCGTTGTAGCCCTGCTGGCCGCAGCGCGGGCAGCGGACGGGCAGCGCTGGCGCGACATCTTTCTGGTCGGCCTGCTTCATGGAGACTGATAGGCACCAGCCGGTCGGCGTACCCGACGGCGAAAGCATGCCAAGTGCAGGATCAAGCTTCACCGGCCTGAAGCTGAACTTCGCCTGCTTGCCGTTAGGCAGGCTCTTCGTCCAGCTAGGGTCATGCTGTATGGGCCGCTTACCTGGCCAATACCACAGGTACTGACCATGGCGACGTCGGCTAATGGGCTGCGAGTCGAGTGCGGGGACGTCCGGCGCGGTAGGTCCAAGGACGAACTCGCCCTCATTTAGACGCTCGACTACGTAGCCGCCGAGGCTGACGTCACCGCATTCGTAGCAGTACAGCAATTCAAGCACCCGCGAGGCGCAGTCGGGACACGTCGACGCAGGTACGGCGAGCAGACGGCCTACGGCGCGACCGTCCCGATCTGCTTCCGGCACACCGCAGCAAGCCGGGTTGGCACATGCCCACATGCCGCGGACCATTCGCACGAATAGGTGGGCCCGCAGCGGGACCAAACCAGTCGCTGAGTCGGCAGCCGCTATCGCCTTGAGCACATCGCGGGTAGCGCCGCCGTCATCCTCGCCGAACAACCGGCGCGAGATCGTTCCGAGTGGCGTAGCGCGATAACGTCCGTCCGTATCGTCTCTACAGGCCAGCGCGACTGCCCGGGAGAGCTCGCCTGCAGGAACGGGTAGCGGTGTGCGGCCGCGGCCAGCCAGTATCGCTGCGCGATCCAGTTGCACCGGTTCGCCGAGGTCACGGGTCTTGCCTGGGACGATGGCAAAGCTAGCCTTGGGCACGCCGAAGAATTCCTGCAAGTAGCGCAGGCCGTCATCGTGATCGGCGAGTGAGGCACTCGTCCCGATCACACGCAGTTGCGGAGATTCTGGTTGAAGGTCAAGTCGCATCAGCAAGTTGCGGATGACCATTGCAACCTCGCTGCCCTGTGTGCCCCGATAAAGGTGCAGTTCATCAACTACGAGAGTCAAGACATTTGCAGAGGACGCACGCAGCCAGGACGCCGTGGCGTCGAACATAGGTTGCTCGACCCCGCGCATGAGCATCGCGTTGAGCATCGAATAGTTCGTGACGAGGATGTCGGGCGGATCGGCGATCATGTCCCAGCGGCTGAGCATCTCGTGTGCCCGCGGATCAGCGAATTGCGCAAGATCCTCGTGGGTTGTGCCAGCTTTGGCGAGCGCGTCGTATTCCGCAACAATTTTCGATAGCTGGGCTGCGATGTCGATGACTCTGTCGTCTTTCCCGTTCGCCGGCATCGCCGCACCACCCAGCGTGCTGCCGGTGTACCGGCCGAACCAGAGCTTGCTGCGTTCATCGGCTGAAGCGATGTGGCGTACGGCGCGGCGCAGGCGTACCATCTGATCCTCGACCAGAGCATTCGTCGGGTAGAGGATCAGCGCGCGGACAGCGGCGGAGCGGGTTTCGCTGCTCCGACTGGGATGCCAGATGCCGTCGAGACTCGCCCACCAGCGTGTAGCTTCGGGCTGGGGCACCCACGACGCTGACTCTTGGACGAGCCGCAATAGCACCGGCAGCAAGAAGCTCTCGGTCTTACCAGAGCCGGTCCCCGACGTCACTATAACGTTCCGCCCGTCTTGTGTTCCGGGCTTGAAGCTGCGCAAGACTGCCTCTGCCTGGTGGGCGCGGAGCATCACCGGGGTGCCCGGCGGCGTGAATGCCCCGAAGAGCGCGCGCCCGACGATCTCCCCGGTCTGCGGAGAAATGCCGGTCTGCTCGCATATCTCGGCAAGCGGCACCGCAGCGTCGTAGGGCAGGACTGGCTCAATCAGTGGATCGGTGAACAGCAGGCTGGATTCCTGGAGCAGCCGCCGTCGTTCGGACATAAGCCGCGGATCACGGAGCCAGAAAGCGGTGTCGAAGTAGCGCAGATAGGCGGCGCGCAGCTCTTCGTGAACCAAGATCGGGTTGACGGGCACTTTGGTCCTTAGCTGGTAAGGAGGGCGGTCAGCGCGTCTGCGACGTGCTGCGGGACGTCGTGGTACACGAGCAGGCGATGTTTTTCGTCTGGGGTGGGTAGGCGTCCGCCGCAAAGCACTGCGGCACGCCCATAGAGTCCGGGCAGGTCCGCACCAAGCGGCACTACGATTACCCGCAGGCGGGATGAGTAAGCCAGCAGCACTTTCCCAGAATGGCGTGCGGCGAGGTGTTTGCTTAGCTGGATTGTGGCCAGCGCGGCGGTGCTCGCTTCGACATCGCCACGGGTGCGGAAGACATCGGTACGCGTGAAGGCTCGCTCAAGGCGATAGGCACCTGGAATGGTCGCGAAAGGCTCATCAACCCAGGATGCTGATTCCAGGTGGAATCGCAGGACCTTTCTCGTACTGGGCAAGGAAATCCTTGGTAGCGACGCCTCCAGGGCGCTTAGCGGCGGCAATACGCCGACGAGCCGGGTGGCTGCGTCCAACACGACCCCGGCAGTACCGATCGTCGCGGCAATATCCGTCAGATCAGTCGGGGTAACATTGGCGACTGCTCGGCGCGTCAGCCCATGCTGATCTTGTTCTGCCATCAGTGTGCCACCGACTTTTTCCACCTCCTCTCTAAGCGCCTCCTTGTCGTCCCGGCTCCATGACCCAGTGAGCAGGAACTCGCCAGTGATGAGCTCGGTCAGGTAAGCCGGGCTCAGTTCCCACCGAACAGGCGCGAAGTCAGGCCCGCGTTCGACCTCCAGGTCGCCTCGAACTTCCAAGCTCCGACCGAAGGTGTCCGTGAATAGGCGTGAGCCTTCTACCTGATCGGCCACGTACTCAAAAGCGTTTATGCTCCCGCCGTGGACATGGACGAGGCCGTCGAAGGCGACGTCCCAGCCGGAACGACCCGGAGCAACTTCGGGCAGGTGACTGACGTTGACCTGGAATGACCTGCTGCCCTTGCCATGCCCAGAGGCCATATCGCGATACCAGCTGATGTGGGCTGGGTAACGTTTGATCAAGCCGCAGTGTTTGCACGCGCCGCGAATCTGACCCCATTTCGCAGACCCGTCGGCTAGCGGTAGCTCAATGTAGTGGGCGCCGGTGACGACACATGATTCCGGGTCGAGTGCAGCCAGAGTGATGGGAGCGGGCTGTCGGGGCGGCGGCTTGGGGGCGTTCCACCAAACGTCCCTGCCTGCGGTGATCATCGTTGCTAGCGAACCGCCACACGAGGAGGCGCGAGGTCCGCGCACAATGGTGTTAGTCGGATCATCTGAGCGAATCGGGGTTGCGCGCATGACGGCGAGCGGATCGCCTCCGAGGTCATGCGCAAGCGGCGTGACAGCGGTACGAGCCGCAGCGTCGGGCGTATCGGATGAGCGCAGTCTGAGGATAGATTGCTGGCGCGGTTTACCGTCAGCCAGCAACGAGACCTCATAGTCGCCGTCGGGCAAAGCCACGTCTTTAATGTTCGCTATCAGCGCCGATTCATCAGCAGTCCAGGTGTGCGGTAGGTCTGGAGTGCGGCTCGCCTCGTGCGCTGAGTCAAGGGTGAGAGATAGTGTGGTGGCGCCTTGTACCACAGCTCTGATCTCGGGCGGGTTTAGGCTGGACCACTTCCTCAAAGTGCCAGGCAGTTTGGTGCCGCCTGCAAGCGCGAGCTGGGATGACAGCAAGGGAATCAATGCATTGAGGTCGGTACCAACCGATTCGACATCGGGCGCCGCCACTACCTGAATGTCGGCGAAGAGCACCCATCCTGCGGGCAGACCCCGCAACGCGGTATGTACGCGGAAGCCGGGTCGAGCTGTCTGGTCAAGTACCCGCTGCACCGAACCGGGCAGGCTATGGTCAGCTTTGACCAGCAGCATTGAGTCCTCGCCAAGTTGGACTCGCTCGCACTCAACGTAAGCATTGAGCAGGTCGTCGAAACGGAATGCGACGACCCGGCGAGGGATGCGGGCTATATTCCGGCACCCTGATGGTTCCGCGAGCCGCAGAACGCCCTCGACCAACGAGGCCGTGTCGATCTCACTGGTGAATACTGGTTGCAACCGCCCACCAGGAGCTGGCAATACGTCAACGGTCGGTTCGCCCTTTGCACTTAGAACGACCAGCGTCTGAGGGCTGGCCTCTGTTCCGAGGTCGGCGAGGAAGCTGATCTCAAGACACTGTTTCGGGAAGCGCCGCAGCCATGAGATCAGTTGCACGCCGCCTGTCGGCCGACCTTCCACTGGGTGGGTATCGGCAAGAGTGCCGTCCCAGCTCCGCAGTTCGACAGCGGCTACGCTTGCGATCCGCTCACGAGCCTGCCCGCGCTGCCACAGCGACTCGAGGCTCTTGCTAACCGGACATGGACGCATCTGGAACCAACTGTCGAGCAGTCGTTCCATGTCAGCGGTCGAGATCTCCCCGCGGGGCGAGAGTCCGAATCTGTGGAACAAGAGGGGAAATTGGCGCCTGTCAGCGGAGCGTACCAATGCTTGCGATAGGGGCAGCCCGACATACCTGTGACTGAGTGCGTAGGCGGTAGGCAGTCCGAGTAGGCCATCCGCTGCAGTCAACCATTCGTTCAGCCCGCCCCATAGTTCTTCAGCGTGCCTGCGATATGCCGTTTTGATCTGGTTCTGTTGTTTACCATCGTCGATGGACAGCACGCGGAACAACCGCGGATAGTAGGCGTTGCCTCCAAACTCTCCGTCATGCTGCATTTCTTCGGCTGCGAGAGTCAGCACCGCCAGCAAGCCTAGGACTGGGGGCGCATCTGGGATTGCGCTCTCGTCTCGGGCCTTCCTAAGCGTCACGCGTAACCAGAGCCGGAGGTTCCGCAGATGCTGCTCGAAGACACCGTCAAACGTGGACTGCCGGACCAGGGTGGCCCGAACGGCGTCTGCCAATTGAGTCGGGGCGTCCGTCGCCGTCACGCCAGCTTCCAACGCGACCTGCGAGAGAACATCGTCGTCCATGTCCAGGTAGACCGGACGTCCTTCGTTTGATGGCGTGAAGAGAACAGAGGAGAGTGCCTGATTCCAGACATCATACCGTTGCCAGGCAACACTAATAGCCATTACATGCCCCCCATGGACAGATGACATCTTAGCGTTAGCAAAGCGAGCAATGCTTGAAACCTGTAGATCGGCCGGGAAGGGCTGGACGTGAAGGAGGGTGTACCTTCCCGGTGATCGAGTCGTAGAGGTCTCAGGCAAGATCGGCGGGCCAACGCCGGTCGGGAAGGTACACCCGTGCTCACAGTAGTCCCTGACGTGCCTGCCGTGCTGCTGGCTGATGGGCAGCCGTCGTCGCTGATTGACCAGATCGTCCGCGATGGTGCCCGGCAGATGCTGGCCGCGGCGCTGCAGGCCGGGGTCGCCGCCTGCATCGAGCGGTTCGCCGGTCAGCGGGACGAGGATGGCCATCGCCTGGTGGTGCGCAACGGCAGTGCCGGGCCGCGGACGGTGCTGACCAGCGCCGGTGCTGTGGAGGTGACCGCGCCGCGGGTCAGCGACAGGCGCACCGACCCGGGCACCGGCGAGCGGATGCGGTTCTCCTCGGCGATTGTGCCGCCGTGGGCGCGCAAGACCCCGCAGATCAGCGAGGTGCTGCCGCTGCTGTACCTGCATGGGCTGTCCAGCGGCGGCTTCGTGCCCGCGCTGGGCCAGTTCCTCGGCTCGTCCGCTGGCCTGTCGCCAGCGGTGATCACGAAGCTGACTCAGACGCGGACGGCTGAGGCTGCCGCGTTCGCGGCCCGGGATCTGTCCGGCGTGGACTACGTGTACCTGTGGGTGGACGGTATCCACCTGGGCATCGGTCTCGGTGAGGGCAAGGTGTGCCTGCTGGTGATGATCGGGGTGCGCGCCGATGGGCGCAAGGAGCTGGTCGCGCTCGCCGATGGCTACCGGGAGCCGGCGGAGTCGTGGTGCGACCTGCTGCGCGACTGCGCCCGCCGCGGGATGCGCGCCCCGGTGCTGGCCATCGGGGACGGCGCGCTGGGGTTCTGGAGCGCAGTCGCAGAGGTGTTCCCGCAGGCCAGGACCCAGCGCTGCTGGTTCCACAAGATCGCGAACGTGCTCGGGGCGCTGCCGGAGTCCGCGCACCCGGGGGCGAAGAAGGCCCTGGCCGAGATCTGGAACGCCGGGGACAAGGACCACGCCCGCGCCGCGGTCAAGAAGTTCGCGGCCGCCTGCGGCGCCAAGTTCCCCAAGGCCGCCGCGAAGATCACCGGCGACGAGGACGAGCTGCTGGCCTTCTGCGACTACCCCGCGGAGCACTGGGTGCACCTGCGCACGACGAACCCGATCGAATCTACTTTCGCCGCGGTCCGGCTCCGGACCAAGGTCACCAGGGGCCACGGGTCGAAGGCGGCAGCCCTCGCCATGGCGTTCAAGCTGATCGAGTCCGCGCAGCGCCGCTGGCGGATGGTCAACGCCCCGCACCTGGTCGCCCTCGTCCGCGCCGGCGCCACCTTCGTCAACGGCAAGCTCGTCGAGCGGCCCGATGACCAGCCGCCAGACGTCAGCGATCCCTCACCAGCCCTCGCCGGGGAAGAGGCTGCCGAAGCCGCCTAAAAGATCTTGATCCACAGGTATTGACAATTACTCTCTGCGGCGGGCATCAGCTGTCGTAGCGACCGGCTCTGGCATCGGCGATGAACGCGGCGAACGCAGCCCGGCCGACCACCAGCACGCCATCGTCGGGCCGCTGCGAATCTCGGATCGCGGTCACCCCTGGCAGGTTGACGGCGACCTCGACGCAGCCACCGTTGCCTGACGTGCTACACGACGCCTTGCGCCACACCGCGCCCGACAGATCGATCATGATCCACTCACTCCACGTCCTGGCTGAGCTTGGTCGGGAAGGTCCGGGGCGCCGCCGCTGACAGCGCGGCTTCCCGGACGCGCGCGAACGTCTTCTGGTACGCCCGCGCCTCGGCTGGCCTTCGCACCTCGACGATCTCGGTGTCGTTCTCCAGGTACACGACCGGCGGATCGGCGTCATCGGGAAAGTCGAAGATGTTGATCAAACTAGACATCCCCGGATGCGGCCCATCCGCGAACCGCAGCACCCGCAACTCCACCCCCCGCCGCCCGCTCAACATGGCCAGGCGCTCCACCTGCGCCGCCCGGTCCTCGGCCCTGCCCCACCGATACCGCAGGCACGCCTCGGTGATCATCGCCACCAGCCGGGGCGCGGCGCCGTCGGTCCGGTCCAGGATCTGCTGCCGGCGCAGCCTGGCCTCGATGGCGCGAGCCTGCCAGTCGGGCGTTCGCGGTCCGACGGCAAGCAGGGCCTCCATGTAGGCGCGGGTCTGGAGCAGTCCCGGCAGCACGAGCGGCATGTAGACGCTGATGCGGGCGGCATCATTTTCAAAGCCAGGAAATTCGTTGTTTTTCCCGCACGTCCTCATACGACCGCCACCACACCCGCTCGCGGGCCAGGCGGCCAAGGTCTTCGAGCTCGGCCCGCTCGTCGTCTCCGACCGAGTAGATCCGCGCCAGATCGCGGACGTGGCTGGCGTCGGGGAGCCGCCATTCGTCTCGCTCGTACCGGTCAAGCCGGCCCCTGCTCCAGCCGAGCTGGTCGATGACCTGGTTCAGGCTGAGGCCGGTGCGCAACCGCATCTCCCCCAGGCGGCTCGCCAGCCGCCGTTTCGCCACGGTCGAGCCGTAGGCGCCATCGGCCACGCCCAGATCCCTCCTTGACAGAACCTCGGAGGGAGCCTACCGGCGTCAGAATCTGTGAAGCACAGATAATCTGCTCACTAGTACAACCACCCGGAAGCGGAAAGGAATGCCGACCAAACTCGCCTCGCCTCTAGGCGAGTCAACGACTCCCCGGCCCAGTCGCCAGCAATTCGTGCCGCATAGATTCTATGGTTGGATAACTAGATCTGGTACGGACGAGGAGGCCGGAAGTGACAGATGCCACGTACGGCGCTACCGTCGCGAAACGACGGCTGGCCAGCCATCTGGTCGCCGAGGCTCCGTGCTGGCATGAGCCTGAACGAAGCCGGCGACAAGCTCGGCTGGGGCCGCGGCCGCCTCAACCGGTTCGAAGCTAACCAGTGGCGAGAGCCCGACCCCAGCCACATTCGTGACCTTGCCCGCATCTACGCAGCTACCGAGGCCGAGCACGACGATTTAGAAGCACTCGTCACCCGAGCCCGCGCCCGCCTGTGGTGGCATGAGGCCGACAAGGACAAGAACCGGATCTTCGCCAACGAGTTCCCCGGCTTCGAGAACGACGCCGCCCAGATCAGCGTCTACATGTCGCTTGTCCTGCCGGGCCTGCTCCAGACTAGGCCCTATGACACCGACATCACCGAGGTCACCAGGGCCAGCCAGGTAAACGCCTACCAGGACACCTTTGCCCGCATCCGCGAAGCCGCCCTCACCCCCGCCGCGACCCGAGCGCACCTCGCGCAACTGCGTCGATCTTGCGGCTAGATAGCTATGGGCGGATGCGCTGAACTGTCAGACTGCTCATGCATATTGAACATAGGTAACCCAGCAGACGGAGGCCGCGATGAATGCGATTACCTCTGAGCCCGGTGTCGTGGAACTCACCCGCGACGAAGGGCGGCAGATGCTGGACGAGAGGACCCGCAAAGTGCTCGGCATCGGACTTGAGGAGTTCGAGCGCGAGTACGACGTCGGCACGCTCGACCTCGACCAATCCGATGTGATCGGTCTCGTCATGCTGTTGCCCTTTGCCCGGTAGGACGCGGGCCGAAGCCAGGGACGGATTCCTGGCACCTCTGCGGCGAGCACTGTCATGCTTCACGACTGCGCAACTTTTCGTCTCGCGCAGTCACCCCTCAGGCTCGAATCTAGAGGCGCTTGCGCTCTCTGAGGACCCGCTCCTGCTGTACTCCGAGCACCTGACTGACGCCGTGCAGTTCCAGCTACGCCACCAATTCCAGCTGGTGAAGGTTCACGAACACAGCTGGCATGTCAGCTCGGTCGCCTACTTCTACCAGCTCAGCGACAGCAACGGCACCGAATTAGTCGCCTGACACTGGCATCCGGGCCGGGGAGTGGACTACCCGCACATCCATGCGGCCTGCGGTGACATCAGCAAGAGGACGCACCTTCCCACGAACCGAGTCAGCGTCGAGTCCGTGGTCCGGCTCCTCCTAGACGGTTTCCTGCTCGACGCCGGCCGGGTCCTTGCTGCGCAGTACCGGCTGCCCCTCGCCCATGTCGGTCTTGTGATGGCCGATGACGGTCTCGCAGCCCCACCGGGCCGGGTAGCAGCACGCCAGGTCCAGCACCGGGTACTCCTCCGGGTCAAGCAGATCGGTGACCAGGCAGAACATCTCGGAGGTCTCCTCGTCCCCGCCGTCTTCGGGCGTGGTGTGCACGGTGTACTCGATCACCCGCACCGTCAGCGGCGGGCCGTCGCTCTTGCGGGGCGGCTTCAGCTCGGCCAGGCAGGTGCCGTCGGCCAGGACCTTCACAGGTTTCAGGGTGAAGGACGCCGGGGCGCGCCACAAGATGCGCGCCCCGGCGGCGAGGAACTCCCGCGCCAGCGCCCGGGACAGGAACTCGCGGTCAGCCAGCACCAGCATCCCCGGCCCGGAGCATTCCTGTTCCAGCAGGTCGCGGGCCAGCGCCTGCCCGGAGTCCCGGTACGGCCCCAGCGACGCCCCCAGCAGGCTCCCCGTCCCGGACTCCGCCGCCGCCAGCCACCGCACCCGCGGGAACGCCCCGTCCCGGGACTGGTTCGACGGGCGGCCGGAATGCTCGTCATCAGCCGGGCTGTCCGGCACGTCCGAGGCCGACCCGCCGACCGAGACGACCCGCAGCCCGCAGCAGGACACCCCGGGATCCTGCTCGTCCCCGATCGGACCCGTGACCCGCTCGAACAAGAACCGGACCGGTGCCGGGCCGAGCTTGCCCCGCCCCCGCGACAGCGAGGAGATGTCCGGCGTCCGCCACCGCCGCCCGTCCCCGGTCCTTACCCAGCCGTCCGGGTCCAGCTGCTGCCCGGCCAGCAGGCCGGCGGCGCGCCGCTGGTGGTACAGCCCGCTGGCAAGCTTGGCCATCACCTGCCCGTACCCGCTATTCCGGCCCCGGAACAGCCACAGCGCCAGCACGAAGTACATCACCAGTCGCGCCGGGAGCAGCCGGCGCCGCTGCTCTCGCGCCCCGGCCTCCTCCACCGCCGCGTCCACCAGCTCCGGCGTGAAAACCCTGGTCAGGACACCGACCGAGATCCGGTCCGGCAGCCACTCGTCCGGGGACAGCCCCTCAGAACCATCATGCGCCGCAAAACGGCAACAATACCACATCAAGCCTTAAAACAAGGCCATTGGCCCATCAGCCCTGACCTGGTGGCCTGCGGCATAATCGGTTTGAAGCCTCGGGCAACGAAGCGTGCAGGGCAGAGGCCTGAGTTGGCTCAATTAGGGCATAACATATGGTGGATACGACCGAAAGCGTGTCATGCAATATTGACTGCTTGCCCAGGGAACTCTTAGAGGCGATATCCACATTGAACTGCTGAGCGTCTACGCAAGCCGGGAAAGCAGCGCACTGATCTGCAGGCGGGAGCCGGATGAGAAACTGGAACTGGAAGAATTGGACTGTAGCCATCTTGGGGTCCGTTATCGGACTATTTATAGTTCTCGTCATCATTGGCGTTGCCATTGGCAGTGGCACTCACAATTCGCGGAATACGTCATCGACCTCGACGGGATCGCCGTCGCCTGCCAGCCATCCTGCCACCAGCCCCCCGTCATCTGCATCGACGCGATCGTCGTCCTCGGCTAGCCGCCCTCCCGCGCAGCATCATCATTTTCGTGGGACTGGCATCCTGGTAGTGCATGACCCTGGTCAAGTCACCGGAAAACTGCCTGGCTCGTGTCATTTCCGCGACCATGAGCAACTGCCAGATCGGCACTGTAACCCAGGCGGGATTGATCCAGCCATTACTCAGGCGAACATTGCGTCAACTATCTGCATGCCTGGGTACACAGATGGCGTACGGCCTCCTGAGTCGCAGACCGAGAATTTCAAGTTTAATGACGCGTACCCGGCCTACGGAGTGCCCTCTACCGCCACGGGCGAGCTTGACCATCTTATTCCGCTAGAGCTTGGCGGCGACAATGACGCGGCAAACCTCTGGCCTGAGATAGGTAAGCTGCCCAATCCGAAGGACGGCGTTGAGAACGCGCTTCACAAAGCTGTGTGCTCCAGGCAGGTAAGCCTTGCACACGCGCGGGAGGTCATTGCTGCGAACTGGGTGACTGCAGAGTCAGTGCTGGGTATCAGTTCGTCAACACCAGAGCCGACACCTGCGCCAGTTCCTACGCATTCGTCAGCACCGTCAGGATGCCACCCCAGGACTCCATCCGGTAATTGCTACGAGCCAGGCGAATTTTGCGCGTCGTCTCAGCACAACGAGACAGGGGTGGCGGGAGACGGAAAAATGATCACTTGCCTGCCGCCGTCCAGTGGCAATACGTGGAGATGGGTGTCGCGGTAAGCGAATCGGTCAGCGCCATGGATACGCGTTGTAACTGCCTCGCAGTACCTGGTCTATGCCGTGCCAGCCAACTCGCGGAGGCGGGCGCCGCGGTCACCGAGTGAGTCGGCCAGCGCTGCAAGCACACCGGAGTCCGCCGCCCCGGTCGCCCGGGCGATCCATCCCGCAAGTACCTCGGGTACTGCTGTCGACTGCGGCCAGCCTGCCGCAGTGCTGATCCATACTCGCGGCATGTCGCGCGGGTCATCGCTGTTGCGGTACAGCTGCGCGTACAGCTCACCGTCGCGGCTGTCCCAGCCCCAGGTGCTGTACCGCTCCCAGCCGGGCAGGTTCAGCGGCGCCTTGCCGATCTGCCGCATGTAAACGGCCTCCGGGCTGACCAGCATCGTCCTGCCTCCCCTCGTCATGCTCAGCACTCCAGTGTGCGCCTTGCTACTGACACTGGCTATCCAGCCTCGCGGGCAGCTTCGCGTTCCCGGGCTGCCTCCAGGACGGCGCGGGACGGCTGGATCTCCGGCTTGGGCGGCTGGAGCACTGCGTCGCGCTGGCGCCTGGCCAGCTCCGGCCACGCCTGGCCGTCGTAATCGGCGTCCGGGTCCTCGGAGGGAACCCGCATGCTGCGGCGGTCGTCCAACTCGGCCTGCGCGGCCTGGCGCTGCTCGGCCAGCCGGTCCAGCCAGGCCGGCCGGCGGCCAGTGTCCAGCTCGTCGCGCTCCCGCAAGGAAACCGGCTCGGGCTCGCCGTTGACTAGCGGCGGCAGATCGCTTTCCGGGTGCCGGCGACGGTATTCAGAGTCGGACGCGATCGCGGTTCTCCGGGCGTGCTCAGTCGCCTCGGCCCACTCGCGGCGAACGGCCATGTGGGCATCCAGCTCGGACTCCGTAGCGCGGTAGAACGCCTCCATCGCCCGGGCCGAGTCGGCTAGCTGCGTGTGCGCGAGTCTGAGCTGGTCGCTGGCGGCGGCCTTGGCTTCGGCGTCGGCGCGAATGGCCTGCAGCTCGGCGTTCACGGCCGCTGACCGGACCTGGCGGAGCTCATCGGCGACATAACGGGGGGCCCAGGCGGTCTCGCGCTCGAAAACTGCCCGCGCGTTCAGCAGCGCACCGTCGGTCATGCCCCGGACATCTACACCGTCTACCGGGCCGAGCGCTTGCATCGCGCCGTACCATGCGGCTCTCTGCTGCGGGTTGGACGTACTCGGCTCCGGGCCGGCCGGGTCGGCCTCGTCGTGGTAGCCCCAGGCCTCGCGGTAGGCAGCCACCACGCTGGCGCGGCGTTCCCAGCCCTGGCGCTCTGCCGGATCTCCGGGCACGGGACCCAGGCCATACAACGCCCAGACTGGCGCGGTCTCCGCCGTGTGCGGGCCCAGCCGTGCGGTCCGGTCGTCCATCTCGAGCGCGATGCGCTGCAGGTACTCCTCCATGGCCGGGCTGCTCATCTGCGGCACGCGCTCCGACCAGCTGGGCAGACCTGCGGGCACCATCGGCCCGGCCTGGTGGCGGAGCCGCGCGTCGATGACGGCCACGACGTCGCGGGCTCCGGTCAGCGGGCCGGCAGCCAGCGCCTGGTCTAGGAGGCGGCGAGGGTCACGCCCGGCCAGTTCTGCGGTTTCCAGCGTGCGGTACAGCCACCGCGCAGTGTGCCCAGCATGAACGGCTGCAGGATGGTCTGCTGCCGTGAGCGCGGCGCGGACCATGCCTGCGTACCGGTCGGCCCGGACCCGGGCGGTCTCGTTGTCGAAGATGACGCGGAGCGCCATCAGGTGGTCTGCGTCGGCCAGTTCCTGCCGCTGGACGTCCAGCGCGGCATCGTCAGCGTCCCGGCGCTCCAGGCAGCCGGCCAGGACGCCGATCGCCTCGGTGGTCGTGTCCTTCGGCCGTCGGCCGGCAGGCAGGCGGGCCTGGCGGTCGCGCTCGATCCGGTCGTACCGGGACAGCTCCGGGGCAGCCCGGCCGCCTGGGCGCGGGTCGGCGCTGTCCGGTCTGGTGGTCACGAGCGCGGTGTTGGAGTGCCGGGCCCGGGACATGGCGACGTAGGCAAAGCCGCGGGACTCCGTGCCGCGGAACACAGCCAGGCCGTGGCTGACCGTCCGGCCCTGCACGCAGTTGCCTGTCACGCAGTAGGCCAGGTCGGCCTTGGCGACCTCGGCTGCGGGCATGGTGAATGTCGCCTCGGCGAACCGCCGCTCGCCGGTCCGCTCGTCGGCGTCCAGAGCCAGGCGGCACTCCAGTGACCCGTCCTCGTTGACGAGCTCGACCAGTAGGCCGTCCCCGTTGCTGAGCCGCCGGACCTCACCGAGTCCGACCCTGATCTCGTTCGCATTGGCCCGGCAGATGATCAGGTCACCCGCTGACGCGCTAACCCCGGCATGCAGCGCAGCGGTCCGGCCGCTGTCGACCCGGCCCAGATGGACCAGGTCGTCGCGGACCCGGCGGGATAGCTCACGGCAGTCCTCGTGCGAGCGGGCCATCATCAGCACGTCCGCCCCGGACAGGTACCGGGCCACGTACTGGCCTGCGGCAGTATCCAGCAGGCGCTCGGGCTCGCCGCCCACGATCCGGCCGTGCTGGTCGTACTCGGTCAGCACGGAGATGTCGCCAGCGCGCAGCCGGAGGCTGGCGTCCTGCTCCCACTCAGCGGCGAACCGCACCGGCACTGCGAGCTTTGCATAGCCCATCCGGCCCGCCAGCAAGGCCATCCCGCCGCCGGATTCCACCGCTTCCAGCTGCTCCTGGTCGCCGGACATCAGCACCTTGGCGCCCCGACCGGCCGCCCATTCCACGATCCGCTCGATGTCGGGCTGGCTGAAGAGTGTCCGAAACCGGGTGGCGGCACATATCTGGCAGGTCAGATATTTGTCCGCAAACCCGGCCGTACGATCCAAGCCCTTCCCGGCGATATTCGAGCGCTAGAAGCTCGGCTAGTTTCGACCACCCAGCCAATTGCGCTTATGGTTCGACCTAGAGCGAAGCGTGAGCCTATCGAAATCCAGCCACTAGGCAACTGGATCTTCGCTTGATTGAGTGGGAGCGACGGCGTACCAGTGTACTTCTGCCGCCTGCAGCTTCAGAGAACTCACAGCGGCCGCCTGATGCCGGGGCGGCCGGAACCGGATTCCGGATTGCCCAGGAGTTCGAACGCAGAACGTTCGAGGCCAGTCTTACGGCGCTCGGTGGCTTGGGTTCTAGAGACACCAGGACGGATAGCCAGTACAAGGGCGAGGTTGAGCGCTACTTTTCGGGCTGCCGGGAGTATTACTCGGCATTGGCGCTCTTCCGTTGGTCGGAGCTGGTCGTATCGCGTTTGGAACTCGATCTGGTCAACGCCAGTGAACGTAATTATGCGGACATTCAGGTTCAGATTAAACTCCATGGTCCCGTTCGTGTACTCGATCCGATCAAGATCGTCAAACCTACAGAACTACCGGCGGCGCCTAGGCCGCGAGGAACGCCCGATCCTGCACGACCAGCTTGGATCGGATTGGTTCTAGGCACCGCTATGAATGCCGCAGATTTTCGAACTCCCTTTCCCCCTGTGCTGAGCCGACCACGCGCCTTCCGCATTATCGGAGATGTCGCATCGACAGTTATGTATGAAATTCAGAGAGCCAGGCCTGAACAATACACGCAACTTGACTCCCTGGTCTTGGCGCCGATGATGGCCCAGGAAGGCACAACCATGCAGGTCGCCTGGTCGGTTGCTCCTGGTAACGTAGACGGCCTCGTCCGAGGATTGATCGAGTTGCGGATCGGGCCGTCGATTGATGCCGCCGAACTGCTCCTGGAGTTGACGGACGAAAGTTCTGGGGCGGACTAGCGCGCAGCCGTCAATGGCTCGAAGAGCCCTGCGGGCACATGTCCCGATCCCACGCCATAGGCATCGCCTTCGAAGAGGAGCGCATCAGGCGGTTCGGTACTTAAGTGCTCGGTCACGGTAGCGCGTCTCTACCAAGACCACTGTGGCAACTCATCCGCCGCGCGAGTTCTCTGTTCTTTCGCATGCTGTTTGGCCGCCTGATTCTTGCGTGCCCTCAAATTCAGGCGGGCCAGTGTTCGAACGCCGGGATCATCACGAACCCGGCTGCGATGATCGCCGATGTCCAGACGGCCTCCCGGGCGGAGCACCGCTCAAGCAGACTGCATGGCGGATGTAGTGGTCCCGCTTCACGCCATCCCTGCATGATCGCATACATCTCGGCGTGCGTCGCCCCCGGAGTAGATGGAGGACGCGCCACCCGTATAGGCGGGCAGGAGTATCGCCTTCGCATTCGGTCTTGTTCTTGTTGCTATCTAGGTGAAGCCGAGCGTTGCGGCATAGGCATGAAACCGCAGAGTCCTCGCCGTAACTGCTGGCCATGCCCGTCGGGTCTGCATCCGCGACGGTGCGCTGCTGACGCAGCGTGCCGAGAGTCAGGGTTCTCGGAAGACGTCGTGAGTGCCGATCCGGCGCCAGATGATGTGCGGCTCGCCGGGCTGCTGCGGTGTCCCGTAGGAGAAAGTAGCGCGGCCGTCCGGCGCCCACGTCATCTCGAACACGCCCGCGGCTGCCTGAACGCCCTTGACCCGCAGGCCCGGCCGGAACACGCCGCGGGTCAGATCCGGCACGAACTGACCGGTGACCACACGCTGGAACCGCGCCCGCAGATCCGGCCCGAGCTGCTTCCAGTCCCGCTCAAATCGCGACGTCACCTGGAACGTCGGCAACCTTCACACCCGCCGGTCAAGGTCAGCGAACATCTCATCCGCGCTGCCGTACACCGGCGACAGGTCACCGGCCGCGATCTCCACATCGGCCTCGCGCTCGCCCGCCTGCCACCCAGGCGACCAGAACCAAGCCTGATCCGCCGGAATCGTCTTCAAACCCCGTACCGTCACCGTGCCGTCCTCATGGCGGGTGAACTCCACGTCATCACCCTCCGCCACGTGCAACGCGTCACGGATCTCAGCGGGCAGCGTGACCTGGCCCCGGCCCCGCACGCGAGCTGTGCTGACGGTCTCGGCTGTCATGACACTCTCCCGCGCATCTTCAGATTTTCTGACTTTCATACATTCTAACTCACAGCCCAGCCGAGTGAATCCGCACAGGGGGACTCAACCAGACTGACCTCGACTCGGCTGGACAAGATCAGCGACAGATTCGCCGCAATCCACTCCGAAGCGCACGACTGACCTGCAGCAACGGTTCCGGCGCAGCGCTGATCTGGGCGCCGCGAGAGAATCACGAGAGAATATCTCACTCTCCACGGCCAGCAGCCGCGTTCCCGCAGTTCACCGGGGGCACTACCGTCGAGCAGGCCATGGCCTCCGGAGCCGTGTTGTCGCCCGCCAGGAACATGGGGCCACGCTGAGCTGAGTTTCGCCAGTGTGATGGGACCGCCTTTCCGCCAGTTGCATGGGACCACCCGGATGCGGGGCAGCGTCGGCTGGCCGCTGCCCGGTTCACGCTCGCTGCCAGGGCCGTTTAGCGGATCTGGGAGGCAGCGGTGGCGTTCCGGGAGGTCGGGGTGCACGAGATCAGAGAGGTGCTGCGGCTGTGGCTGCGGGGCGAGGGAATTCGTTCTGTGGCGCGGCAGGCGGCGGTGGACCGCAAGACGGTCCGGCGGTATGTGGAGGCGGCTTGCGAGTGCGGGCTGGATCAGGCAGCCGGGGAGGGGCAGCTGTGCGTTGAGCTGCTGAGCCGGGTGGCCGGGCGGGTCCGGCCGCATCGCGGGGACGGGCACGGGGCGAGCTGGGCGCTGGTGGCGGCGCATCATGGCAGGCTGGAGGAGCTGCTCGGTCAGGGCCTGACCGTGGTGCGGGCCGGGGAGTTGCTGGCGCGTGAGGGCGTGGTGGTGCCGGAGCGGACGCTGCGCCGGTATGCGCTGGAGGTGCTCGGGCATGGCCGGGCCAGCCGGACGACGGTGCGGGTGGCCGATTGCGAGCCGGGGGCTGAATGCCAGGCTGATTTCGGCCGGATGGGCCTGCTGGATGATCCGCAGGCCGGGCGGCGCCGGGTGACGCACGCGCTGGTGTTCACCGCGGTGTACAGCCGTCACTGCTATGTGTACCTGACGTTCCGCCAGGATCTGGGTGCGGTGATCGCCGGGTGCGAGGCGGCGTGGTTATTCTTCGGCGGCGTGTTCAAGGTTCTCATCCCCGATAACATGGCCGCGATCGTGGACCGGGCGCATCCGGCCGAGCCCCGGCTGAACCGGGCGTTCGCCGAGTACGCCCGGGACCGGGGGTTCGTGGTGGACCCGGCCAGGGTCCGCCGGCCGGCTGACAAGCCCCGGGTGGAACGGGCGGTGGCGTTCGTCCGGGGGAGCTTCTTCGCCGGGGAGGCGTTCCCTGGCGGGCTGCCGCAGGCCCAGCGCGCGGCGGAGGCGTGGTGCGCGGGGCGGGGCGGGCAGCGGGTCCATCGCACCACCCGCCGCCGCCCGGCCGAGGTATTCGCGGCCGAGGAGGCGCCGCGGCTGCTGCCCGCGCCCGTGTTCGGCTACGAGGTGCCGGTCTACGCGACCGCGAAGGTGCACCGCGATCATCACATCGAGGTCGCCAAAGCGCTGTATTCGGTGCCGGGTGACCTGATCGGCCGCCACGTCGACGTGCGCGCCGGCTCTAAGCTGGTCCGTGTCTGGCACCGGGGGCAGCTGGTCAAGACCCGCCCGCGGGCCCGGCCCGGCGGCCGGGTCACCGACCCCGCCGACCTGCCAGCGCACAAGACCGCGTACGCGATGCGTGATATCGGCTACCTTCAGCGCCTGGCTGATGAGACCGGCCCGGCCATCGGCGCCTACGCCGCCGCCCTGCTCGATCACCCGCTGCCGCGGACCAAGATGCGGCAGGTCTGCGCCCTGCTCGGCCTGGCCCGGAAATGGGGACCGGCCCGGGTCAGCGCCGCCTGCGCCCGGGCGCTGGACGCCGAGGCGGTCAGCGTCGCGCTGATCGGGCGGATGCTCGGCCGCGGCACCGAGAACCAGCCCGTGCCGCACACCCCGCCTCTGCCAATGCCGGGCCTGCCTGCCCCCGGGTTCGCCCGCGATCCCTCGCACTTCGCGGTCACCCCGCCCGGCCAGGCAGGCCCGCGGTGAGCCCGCCCGTCCCGGCCATCACCCCGGAGCTGCGGTCGCTGCTGCGCTCCTGAGTTTGCTCACGTTGGCGGCCCGGCGGGGGTCGTGAGGCGCTGACCTGAGGGTTCCCGGTCTTCGCTGGCTGGATGTGCGCACTAATCCGGGGTCATAGAGTGGGCCGTCGTGGCGTATGTCCGGACGGTGAAGACG
>DASTJM010000037.1:0-113329 GCA_035716545.1 Streptosporangiaceae bacterium | reverse complement strand
CTACGGGCCTCAATGGAGCCGCTCCCGGAGGAGCGGTGCGACCCCCGAACGTAATCCAGGCCCCAGCCGAGCACCGACAGGCCTCAATGGAGCCGCTCCCGGAGGAGCGGTGCGACGCGTATGACACCTGCGCTCTGCGCGTCCATAGTACTTGCGCCTCAATGGAGCCGCTCCCGGAGGAGCGGTGCGACGTGATGCCGCCGAAGATGAAGTTGCCGTGCACGTCAGCGCCTCAATGGAGCCGCTCCCGGAGGAGCGGTGCGACGCTGTCTATCTCGTTCTGCACCGACCCGGAGAAGACCGCCTCAATGGAGCCGCTCCCGGAGGAGCGGTGCGACTCTCAGAGCCGAAATGGTGCACCTGCGCCGTGTCATGCCTCAATGGAGCCGCTCCCGGAGGAGCGGTGCGACGCTGACGGTGGTCCCTGTCTCCTGATACTGCTGGACGGGCCTCAATGGAGCCGCTCCCGGAGGAGCGGTGCGACGATGCCGTTCCGATCGCGCCGGCCCAGCTCGCGGACTTGCCTCAATGGAGCCGCTCCCGGAGGAGCGGTGCGACCCCTCTCAGGCCGGACCCCAGGTAAGACGTAGATAGCCTCAATGGAGCCGCTCCCGGAGGAGCGGTGCGACCGTAAATTGCGCCCTTACTCGTTCGGGCGCATCATCGCCTCAATGGAGCCGCTCCCGGAGGAGCGGTGCGACGAACCCCGTGCTCGAATAGCAGTCCGGCCAGCTCGGCCTCAATGGAGCCGCTCCCGGAGGAGCGGTGCGACGACGGTCATAGGCTCGCCGTCGATTAGCTGCTCGACGCCTCAATGGAGCCGCTCCCGGAGGAGCGGTGCGACGCCCGCACCCCAGGGCTCCAAGCGCCCGTTCATGGTGCCTCAATGGAGCCGCTCCCGGAGGAGCGGTGCGACGACCGAGGCCTGGCCGGTGGGGTCGCCGAGGCCGCGGTGCCTCAATGGAGCCGCTCCCGGAGGAGCGGTGCGACGAGATGGGCGCCGCCACGACCGGCAGCAAGCCCCCGCCGCCTCAATGGAGCCGCTCCCGGAGGAGCGGTGCGACTCTGGGCGAAGATGGCGCCGGTCAGGGTCATCTGGTCGCCTCAATGGAGCCGCTCCCGGAGGAGCGGTGCGACGTCCTGGCGGCCGGTTTGGCGCCACGCGGCGCCGGGAGCGCCTCAATGGAGCCGCTCCCGGAGGAGCGGTGCGACGCGGCCTCGCAATCGGCGATCTGGCGGCGGGCATAGCCTCAATGGAGCCGCTCCCGGAGGAGCGGTGCGACGACCCCACACGACCGTGAGCCCGATCACGATCGCGCCGCCTCAATGGAGCCGCTCCCGGAGGAGCGGTGCGACGGCGTGACCCTCACCTGGACGCCGAGCGTCGTAGACATGCCTCAATGGAGCCGCTCCCGGAGGAGCGGTGCGACCCAGCGGCGAGTTGAGCGAAGACGACGCCAGCACCTGGCCTCAATGGAGCCGCTCCCGGAGGAGCGGTGCGACGGCCCGGCTCCTATAATAGAAGCCGGGCCTTTGCTACAAGCCTCAATGGAGCCGCTCCCGGAGGAGCGGTGCGACCCCGAAGATCTCCGCGTCAGTGCCCGCGCCGTCGCTGCCTCAATGGAGCCGCTCCCGGAGGAGCGGTGCGACGGCTCGCCAAAAACGAGCCGTCTGACCTGCGGTGACGCATCCGCTTGCGAGCACCTATCTTACGCATTCCCTCAACCATTGCCACTATCCAGTTATCAAGTTGCAAAAATACCTTCTGACCTGCATGCGAGCGCTGCCCGGCATTTGACCCTCCACCTCAGCGCTCGCACGCGGCCAGTTTGTCACCCCGAGGCCACCGCTATGGGCAGCAGGGCCAGCACACCTGCGAAGTTGCGGCCTGGGACACGTTGCCTTTCCGCACCGTAAACCGCGAATACTCCCAGATCGGGCCAGCTTTGGCTAGACACAGCCGGACCATCGCCCGCTGGCACAAGGCTGGGATGCTCGATCAGCACCATAATGGCCGAGCGGTCAAGCGGCTGCTCGCAAAGCGGCCAGATCATGAACGAGCGCCGTGATGCCCTGTACCAGAGCGTCGCCTGTACGCGCTCGCCGTCGCCTGTCACGCGCAGCATCGGTATCGCCATGGTTGCCAGCCATGTTGCTCCCGGTACGCCGCGCTCGACTGAACGCTCAGCCGGGTCATCGGCCGCCGAGTTGAGCACTCGGTGATCGAGGTACTCGCCGGTGAAGCCGTCCACTCGCCGCCAGCCCGTAAGGGCTTCCCGGATCAGTGCCGGATCAGCGCGCACCGCCACGAAGGATTTCTCGAAGAAGGTTCGCAAGTTCTGTTTGCCGCTCGGCGCGCAGAACGGGGTGAGATCGGCGCGTCCCTGGGCGTCAACGGCAAGGTCTGTGAATAGCGATGGCATCCATTCACGGCATGTCCTTTCGTCGATGGACGCCATCTCGGCCAGGAGATCACGGAACTCGGCGCGAGGGCGCCGCATCGGATCGGCGTGCCTGCCCGCCGGGAGAGGGAACCTCGGATCGCTTCCGGCCATAACGGCGCCGGGCGAACTAGAGGACAGCAGATATTCAAGCCGCTCGGTGACTTCATCGACCGACACAAGCGGGGAATGGAGCAAGGCAGACGCACTGGCTGGGGAATAGGACAGGCGCAGCGGCTCAACTCCCGCCAGATCTAGGACACGCAGCAGTCCTAGCGATGCTAGGAAACCAAGAGGGCTACGCCCGTCGAGCGCTGGCAGCTCAATAGTCTGGACCATCACGCCTCCTCACAGCGCGCTGAGCACCAGATGTCGGCCAGCCGGACCACGGTTTCCAGAAGCGCCAGGCCCCAGTACCCGTACTTCTCGCAGAGCCCGGCAAAGCGGTCTGGGCCGTTCCAGTCGATCGAGTTGGCAGTGCTGACAGTGGCAAGCGCTCCATCCGGGCGCCGCACCTCAATCTGACGTGGCCGCGGATCAATCAGCGGTGGAAACAACGGCCGACCGCACCCGTGATGCGCGGCGACGAGATGGACGACGAGGTCAACGTCGATCTGCCCGTCCGCGTCTTCATAGGCTTCCCTCGCACCCTCGAGCAGAGCCTCGGCTATGCGCGCTGAAAACGCCTCATGCCTCATCCCTGCTGGGTAGCCCGACTCTCGCGCCGCTCGCCGCCACACCGCTCGGTCCGCCGGGTCCATACCAGACTTAGCGAGAGGCTCGATGGCCGCTTTTGTCAGCCAGCGGTCGCCTTGATGAAGCATGATCTGGAAACGTTCGTCCCGTTTCCCCTCATCATGTAAGAACGCGGCAAGCTTAACGGAACGTGAAATCCCGGCCGGCAAGCCCAAATTAGCAGCGAACTCACCGGCCCTTTGACGGACAGCTCCTTGATGCGCAGCCAGGCTGATCGGCTTACGCGAGTTCGATGCGGAAGTGCCAGCCGAGCTGTCGTCATCATTCCAGGCTGTGCTGCGCACGGCGAAGAGCGCAGCGACCGGCACCGGCCCGGTACCAGCCGCATCGTCAATTCCCTGCACGGTTTCAAGCTCAACCAGCTCGCCAGAATTCGCAAGCCTTCTGAGCACCCGCAGATGAGGCAGGCCGCTTGTCATCGCGGATCGCCTCGTTCAGTATCCGCTGGTAGGTCTTATTGTCAATTATCTCCTCGTCCAGGTCGGCCGTTATCTCGGAGACGAAGCCTTCGATCCCCTGCGTCAGCTCGGGCGTGAGCTCTCGCACCGCATTGACCAGTGTCTGGCTCACCCGGACGACCGCACCGCGCCTGCTTCCTCCAGCGAAATCCGCGACGTCGACGACCGAAATCGGAGATCCCGGATTCCAGCCGTATCGATCGCAGCCACCCCATGATGACTTGGCTATCAGGAAATCCCCTGGCCCGATGTCCGCAGCGCAGACAGCCTCCGACTCATCGGTCCCCCTGAAGCGCAGCAGCCGGGCGCTGGAAGCTGCCGCTTCATTAGCCTCATCCAGACCATCAGCGCGTTCCGATTCGAGATCGCTCATCGCCAGAGCTGGCGCGACCGACTGCCCACCTTTGCCGTTACCGAAGCTTGCGAGCCATCGCCGGAGCGCGCTGATCGGAATCTCGATAGCCTCGTCGGCAATCGGGGGCATGCGCTCGACGTTCGCTATCCATTCCTGCGGATCGTCTCCCTGAAGATCACCACGCCATGCCATGAGCACGGTTGGTCCCGCTGCCCCGATGCCATGCAAGTAGGGGGCGACCGGCGCATCAGGATCCGGGGCGGGCGAGGTACGTGCCCACGCGCTGAGGGCTGCGTCGGACAGGACGAGGACGTACGGTCTCTGTCCGCGCATCCTTTCTTGCTGTGCCGCTGGAATCGCCTTGACCAGGCCGCGCAACCTGGAAGGCGAGACACCCGCCAGGGCCAATGCGCCAAGCGCGAGACCTCTCTGGTGCGCCTTCGGCTCGGCCAGCTTCGTCAGCCAAGCCCAGGTCTCGTCGGCCGCTGGGCCGTAAACGTGATCGGCAAGCTTCTCCGCACGCACGACAACGGCATGGGACTCGCCACGACGGCCAAGCCGATTGAGCCGTCCTAGCCGTTGCACGGTCGCTGGCAGCGAACCGGCCTGCGTCACCAGCCCGTCGACATCGATGTCAGCGCCAGCTTCGATCGTCTGGGTTGCCACGACGTACAGCTCCGCTTCCGGATCGCGTTCGGCGAAAGACTTGATCCTCGGGTACCAGGCAGCCAGGAGGTATTCGCGATCGAGCGGCCGGACGCGGCCCGTGAGCAGCACGCAGCACTTGTCGGGCATCTCGCCCCGCAGGAGTTCGAACACCTCCCGCGCCATGGCAACCGTATTCGCGACGACTCCGATGACCTTGCCCGGGCCGCCAAGCTGCAGCGCCCAGTAAGTGAGGGCTTCGGCGGTCGCAGCCGCGGCACCCGTCCCCGAGCTGCTGACGGAAACCGTGTGCAAGGACTTCGGAGCTAGCAGGCGTACGCTCGCGACCGCATGCTCCTCATCCGCCCGGCTAATGCCATGGACATCGCGATCTTCGCTGTCCGGGCTCGCCGACATGGTCACGACCGTGGGCAGCTCTCCTACCGCACTCGCGTTAATTGCCAGCGCGTCACGCAATGTCGTCAGGAATGGGGCGGATAGGTGCGCCTCGTCTACGACAATAAGACTATCCGTACCGACGAGAGCAGCATCGATGGACCGCATTCGCTCACCCACGCCGTAACCTCGGAACAGCAAGCGGCTGCCGATTTGATCGACGGTGCCAGTTACAATCGCGTGGCGGTCAGGGCGCTCAAGCCACAGCCACGACCAGTTAACCCCCCTCGCATACGGGTGACATCAAGAGGACTCGATGAGTCGTCCCCGGCGACCGACAACTCCTTCTGCACTCGCGCGCAGACGGTGCCGTCAGCCGCCTCGTCAATGGCCCGTCGTATCTGCATGGCCTCCTCGTGGGCCTGGTCCACGATAAGGCGACGGTTTACCACCAGGAATACCCGGCGGCGCGCGTGCACGCTCCTCATAGCGCTGAGAAACACCGCGACATCGAGCACCGCGGTTTTCCCGAGCCCGGTCGGCACGTCAATCAGCTCAGGCCAGCCGCCTTCGCATACCCGGTCCAGCAGTGCCTGCTGCCAGGGAAATGGAGAACGCCCGTGCACCTCACGAAAGAACTCGCTAAAGTCCCGCGCGGTAAGCGCGCCGGCGCCATGCCATGTCATCACTTCACCCCCGCGGGCACCTGCGCTGAATCTCGGACCACCCTGGCGGCCCGGGCCGACGTCAGCGGGCTGAAAAGCCCCAGACCCAGGTAGCGCATCGACCCGGCCAGGACCGGCCCGATGACAGGATCGCCGAACCGAACCCGTGCGTGCACAAGCCGCCGGCGCGGCCGCCCCGGCGGCACAGTCGATGGTCGCGGTCGCCAGATGCCGCCGGTCACCATCGCCGTTCCGGAGACCTCAACGTCAACGGGTCTGGGATAGCCGGCGATGACAAGTGCCCGTGCGACCTCATCGGCCTCGTCCCGCCCGCGCCGGGTGTGGCCGTCCAACATCATCGGAGTCGTGGTGACCCATTCGCGCCTGCCATTGCGACTGCTTGCCGACCACCGCGCCGGACGCAATCCCGCCTTGTCGGCCCCGTAGCGCACGGCCAGGACCCGGCCGCCTGAAATGCCGATCCGGGTCAGGGGAGGCTCAAGGAACAAGGCTTTCAGCAGCACATTCACGTCCGGCTCAGGAAGATCGCGAGGGATCGCCAGCGCGAGGCCGAGCACGTGCCCGTCGGCATAATCGTGGGCCACATCAGGAAGGGCAAGGAAAGAGACATGCTGACGGCCCGGTGCGCCATGGCCGCTGACCTGAGCCGGAATCGGGTCAGGGACACGGGAGAGGACCGCCCGGCGCAAGCTGCTCGCCAGAGCTACGACTAGGTCACCGCCTATTCGGGCGGCCGGCCGCTCGATGGTCCAGACCAGCAGCTCGTCGAACGGGCCCTGGGTACTGGGTACCGCCATGGCAGTCATGCTCTGCTCACCTCGCGTATCAGAAACTTCGCAGTAGGGACGGGTTCGTGAGACCTCCCAGGATCTGGCCCCGGACGAATAGGCACCGCGAAGCGCACCGGCGTAGCCCGGATAAGGGACTCGCAGGCCAACTGAACGGATACCAGCTCCGACGCCTGCGGGTCCATAGATGACACCGTCATGAGGCTCGGCGGGAAGAGAGCAACGGACGGACATCTGCGCCCTACTGGTCGACCGCCCGACATAGGGAACCCTCCACGCGAGCGTTTCCAGCAGGTCCTTTACATCAGACGGTGGGTCAACCAAGGGCCAGACGATCGCGAACCAGTCCCGCGAAGGCACCACGAAGGGCCCGTGCCCTTGAGCCGCTGGTGCGCCCCGGCCAGCTCTGGTTACCTCCCTTCGGGCTCACCGCGTTCTGAACGACATAGCCGTGAACATGCCCGTGATACACCCGATCCAGCTGGTCGGCCCACACCTGGGGAGAGCCTTGCTGCTCCAGCCAGCGCAGCGCCTCCCACTCGGCCTCGGTTCGCGCCGAGGCGGCGAGAGCACAGAACACTCTCGCTGGATGCGGAGGCCACTCCGCCTCACTAGGCCTTTCACCGCCCGCGTCGTAGCCTCCGCCCCGCAGGCGAACCGTGATGCTCAGCGGCATTGCTACTCCGCGTCCTGCGAGCCGACAGTGACAGCTGTCTTAATCGCCTCGGCGAGCGATGAGATCGGCACCAAGCTGATCGTGTCGGTGTCCATCGAGATCCCGCAGGCGGCGGCACGATCGCGAAGTTCGTGAAACGCCTCGATCGCATCCTGAGCACGCACAGCGAACTCGTCCAGCTCGCCACCGGGCCTTTCAAGGCCCACCTGCTCCGATACCTTCGCGAGATCACATCCCGAGCGCAGCCACACGGACGGCCCGCCAAATGTAAGCCTGTCACCAGCAAGCGCCAGCGCGGCGAGCGCAGCTCGCGCGAGATTGCCGGCGTCAGCCGTCGCGTCTCCGAAGCGGAGCCGCTCAAGTCCCGCGAGCGAGATGCTCGCGACCCGCTGGATCACAGATACCGTCACTCCTCCGGGAACAGGATTAGGCGCGATGTTGCCGTGCCCGATCTCGCTGAGCTTCTTGCCCTTGGCCTTGCTGCCTTCCGCGATGAACTGCCAGTCAGCTTCAGCCTTGGAGGCATCGTCGACCGCGCCCGTCAGGTTCTGCGGATCCATCCTGCCGCCGCGGCGGACTGAGACTTCGGGATCGAGGCCGTACATGGCCGACGAGTACAGTCGCGCGAACTTCGGCCACCGCCCTTTGCGATGAGAGTCCCAGGCTCCGAAGATGAGTGACGCGGGTTCCCGCGAGTACAGCGGCCGGACATCAGCGACGGTCGCCGACCGTAGCCGGCGTCCGACCGGACTCTCATCGAAGCGAACACCGTCCACCAGGCTGTCCCGCACGTAGGCATCGGCGTACCTGTGCGGGAAGTCCAGGGAGGTCAACCGTACTTCCGCCATACCGGTTGCCACGCACATCTCGAACAACGGCAACTGCAGACGCCCCTGGAACCGCGCGTCGCGCATCGCCTCTTCGATCCGATTTGCCTGTGCTGGCTCCTGATCGATCACGACCGATCTCGCGGCAGCCCGTCCACCAGCCGCTTCGCGATCAGGTACCTGGCGTTCGGATTCCGCTCACCGTCCGGGACGGGGTATGTCGGCGGCATGCCGCCCCTGCGCTTCGCGCAACTCCCCCCGCAGCGCCCTCGCCCGTGCCCGGTCGCCCGAGGCCAGCGCCCGCCGCACCGCACTGAGCAGCCGGTCGATCTGCCGCTCGAGCCGGTCCATCTCATCAGCCACGCGGCTAAAGATAACCTATCCGAGCAATTCCAGTAAACTCCAGGTTATGCCAGCGCGTCGCAGACGTCGCAGAGTGCCCCGCCCTGGCCGTTCACGGCAGGCGGGCCTTTCTCGTGCTGCCACATGCGGGCTGCGATAGGTTAGCGTGACCATCATGACTGATCCGCCTGGTCGGCCAGCCTACGAGCCGATGAGCCTGGTGACCTTGGCGCTGCTGATGACCGGAGCCGATGAGTCCGGCCGGTGGCGGCTGGTTGCCGAGTTCCTCGAGGACTACCGATGGGAGCCGCCGGAGGCTAGGCCCGCGTTGCTGGCTGGCGAGCCACAGCAAACTGGCGATGAGCGCTGGGACGTATTCCTGGCTGCCCTGGCCGAGCACCTGGCCGCCAGGGACGGGCGCGGGGCGCCCGCATGGGCGGAAGGCCGATCACTCAGGAAACTGTGGTTCCCGTTCAATACCCGTGCCGCCCGCGTAGATGCGCTGGTCCACGCGCCTGCGGCGTTCCGGCGCCGCGGAGTCTACGTGGCGCCGGAGGAACTTGAGGTGGCATGACAGAGCCAGGTCCGCTGCTCGACAGGGACTCGATCAAAGACGCCTTCCGGCGGCTGGGCGATCGTCTCGTCAGGCGAGGCGTCGTCGCCGATATCTACGTCATCGGCGGTGCCGCGATGGCACTGGCCTATGACGGCCGCCGCTCAACTCGGGACATCGACGCGGTATTCAAGCCGCACGGCGTGGTCCTGGAGGAGGCGCGGTCCGTCGCCGCCGAGCTTGGGCTGCCGTCATGGTGGCTTAACGAGCAGGCCAGCGCATACGTAGCTCGCGGCGGTGACCCGACTGCTCCGCGCGTATTCGACCACCCCGGCCTTCGCGTGTCGGCTGCTTCGCCCGAGCACTTGCTGGCCATGAAAGTGCTCGCGGCACGACGCCGCGACGCCGAAGACATGAGATATCTTGTGAAGCACCTCAACTTGTCCAGCTCAGCCGAAGTTCTGGACGCATGCGCCAGAGTTTTTCCGGACGAGCACGTGCCGGACCGCGCCAAATTGATCCTTGCTGACCTCTTCGACGAGAGCTAACCTCCGGCTCCCGCGCGGCCCGGACGCATGGGGACAACAGATCATCCTCGCCCGTCCCGCCGGCCACTTTGACTCCACAGGAAGGGACAATTCCAGTCACTCATGATCGTCAGGGAAGCCGGGCGGTTTGGCAGGCCCGTCGATGTGAGCTAGTCGGTGCTGTCGCGCGGACGTTGCGACTTCGCTGGGGTACCGGACGGCGCCAAGATTTTCGTATCAGGAAACCTGACGATCCCCCCACCAAACGCAAACCCTTCTGCAGGAATCCGAAGACACTCCGCCACAAGCACTGAGCCACGTCGAGAACGCCGAGAGTGGGCGCCAGGCGTGCCTAGTGCACCTGGCGCGGACGGTAACCAGCCTGGCGCGCGACCGCTGGCAGCTTTCCGCGATCATGAACGTGCGCGCAGCGGCCGGCAGCCTTTTGCCGAATCCTGCTATGACGGTCCTTCCCGCGATCGAGGTCATCGGCGATGCCGGATCGGACGCGCCATCAGCGACGCCTGACCAGGCGTAACTCCAGGCAACGGCCGCCGCATTGTCCATTTACGCCGGACCAGAGCCACGTATTGGCGGCATTCATCATTAATGTTGCTCACAGCCGCATAGCATGGCAGAAAGTCTGCTAGCCGATGTGTTTCATATAAGGAATAGCGCGCAGGGGGATGAGCGTGAGCCAATCGAATAGTGCAAATAGTGAAGTAACGCCCAGAGATCGGCATTCTGATCCACGCCTTCGCTCAGAAGGGGACGATGATCCCGATATAGAAAATTTCGCCCTCACCACCGAAGAACAGCGCATCTTGCGCCCGGGCCGGTTCGCTAAGACTGCCGCCATGACGCTCTCACTGCGCGACCTGACCGGCGAGGTGCTCCGGCTGTCGCGAGAGGACACCGCTCGCCTCACCCGCAAGCTCAGGAAGAACCCGAACTCTCCTGCCGCCGCGGTAGCGCAAGCTGTGCGGACAACACTCGCGAAACGAGGCGAAGATGAGGTATGCCAGACGCTGCACGATGCCTTGCACTACGGAGTGCTCGCAACCAAATCGACCGTCGAGCTGCGGGCGCGGGAACTCGCTGCCCTTCTCATCGCGGAACCGGCCCGCCTGAGTTTCCTTGCCGACTACGCGTTACGCGACATTCTTGCCTCCGGCGTCGATGAGTTCGGCATCTCGGCTCCGTCGCGCGCCGCCGCCTGGTCGTCGATGATCTGCACCGGTCATGACGGCGCCGTCGCGGCACTCGGCTGGCTCATCGCTGACCCGCCGGAGTTCTGGAGCGACAGCCAGCGGGAGGCGGTCACCGACGTCTGGGCTCAGGTCCGTTACCGGCTGCCGGAGCTGCCCGAGCGACCAGCATCCCTGACGAAACTGTGCGACGTAGTCGCCGGCCTTGAGCGCACCGGCACGCTTGAGGTAATGGCAACTGGCGCGGCCACCACCGCGCAGGCAAGCGACCACGCCGATCCAGATGCTGGCTCGATCTCGGCCGCGCAAGCAGAAACTCTCATGGCGCGCCTGAAGGATTTTCAGGCCCGCTACCGTGACGTTCGCGGCAGCGCGCTCGCCGATGTCGACACCGCCATGGCCGCCGGACAAGTACCGCCCATCGCGGCCCTGCACGAACTCGAATCACTCGCGATTGAGATGGAGTCCCTTCTTCAACTGGCCGCCGAGGTCACGATGGCGACCGCTTTCGACACACTTGACATGGCACTGGAGGAGCTTGAAGCGTTCTCGGCAACCCAGGCGACTGTGCTAGCGCTCGACCGCGTCCGGCGCCTGACCGGGCTGCGCGCACCCGAGTATGTCGCCGTCGAAGCGGCCCTGATCGCTGACCTGGCTGCGCGCGCCGATACCGAAACGGACCCGGCGACTCTCGCTGCCCTGGAGGCGCTTGTCATGGCCATCGACCTCGGCGGCACCGATCCGCAGCAGTCCACCGAACTCGTCCGAGTCGTGCAGACCAGCATGCCGAGTGCCGCCGTCCTCGTCATGCTCGCGTCCAACGGAGTCTTGTCCATCGACGACGCAGACGAGCCTCCTGCCCCTGTGCCGGCAGGTCCCGAACCGGCCGAAGCGACTAACGACAATCCGGTGCTGGAGACCTCGCCTGATCCCGGGCAGGCTCCCGCCACGGACCAGGCCACCGGCCCCCAGCACGGACATGTCCCGGATGCGACTGTGGTCGAGCCCAGCATCGACGAGATCCTGGCCGGACTCGACCTGGATCTCCCTATCGGCACGACCGAAGCTGCCGATTCCTCCGACGGGCCTGGCTCGCCGGCAGCCGGCGGCGATCACGCCGAGTCTGGGACGGACACCGCAGAGGACAGCCACGATCAGGCTGTGGACGTGGACAAGCTTTACGCGTCGCTGATGGACTCCAGGCAATATGCGCTCGCCGCGCGGCTTGACAAGGTCACAGGCGCGACTCCGGTAACCGTTACTTCGCATTACCTCGCCGCGCACGCGCTGGCGATGCGAACATCGACCGGGCCGAATGTCGCCGCGTTCAAGGACCTCGTCGCCACTATCGACGCGGACGCGCTTCGTAACCTGCCCGGCGAGCAGATGCTCGTCTATGCGGCGTCCGTGCGCGCCGGGCTGCTGTCTCCGACGGCCGGCGCGGCTGACCCGCTTCGCGACATGTGCCCGGCCGTGGTCAGGTGCGGTCCCGGCATAAGGGAACTAACCGACGCGCTGCTAGCCTGCATTTACAGCGGTGCTCATCTGACGCCGCGCGGCTCGGACGCTGTCGCAGAGGTCGCCACCCTTGAGGCCGCGTATGCCGACCAAGTGGCAGCCGCCCGCGCCATGCTCGAGGCCGCGTTCTCGCGGAACATCCGCTATGTTGCCGCCACCGAGCTATTCAAGACCTGGATGGCCCCTCATGGTTACCTTGGCGCTGCCCTGACGATGGTTGCGTCCGGATCCCGGCGCGGTGAAGACATCAAGTTCGTCCGCGACCGGGTCACGGACCTCCGCTCCCGCAGTCAGCTTGAATCAGCCATCGACCGCGACACGCGAACCCAGGCACACGGCAGGCGACCTCGTCGGATGGAGGCTCGCGCCCGCGAGAAGGTCATCGAGCGCGCGACCTATGTGGCCGATACCCTCGCCGCCTGGGTCGAGACGACCGAGGCGATCACTCAATCGAGTAATACGGGCTGGATGTCAAGGCAGATAGCGGAGCTGCGCAATAGGGTTACGGCTTCCCGCGCTGCCGCGGTATCCGAACTCGCGCCGCTGACGGCCGCCGGCGCCACTGCTCGTAGTGCTACGGTCCGGGCTGGGCTCGCGCTGCTCGAGAACTCGCTCGATCTGCTTACCGCCGGGATCCAACTTGAATCCGACTCAGAGTTGCCCGCCGATCAGGTCGCGAACGGATTGCTAGCGCTCGCGCCCGACCTGCCCCTGGACATCGAGCCGGCGCTCGCCCCCCGCCGTGCGGTCACTGTGGCAGACATCGCGGCGGTGGCTGCGGCCATCGCCGGAGCCACGGCCGGCTGGAGCGCAGCGTTCAGCCAGCGCGCCGAGCGGGCCGACCACGTCGGTACCGCCATTCTGATCGAGATGCTCCGCGGTCACGATCCGGCGCTGGCCCGCCGGCTCTCTGCCATCCGCGACCGCGACGCCGCCGACGCCGCCGATATTCTCGATGAGCAGGTAGCCAAGATTGCCGCCCAGATCGACTCCGACCGCCGCTTCGGCCGCGTCGATGCCGACACCTGGGCGCAACTATCGATCAGGACGCGTGCCCTCGGGGCTGAGCGCCGTCGGTCGCGCCGCGACTTCGACGTCATGAAATCGGAGCTGGCCATCATCTGGGAGGACCGCGCGAAGGCGGTCGCGGAAACCGTGGTGCTCAAGTGGCAGCAGCTGGCCGAATTGCATAAGGAGGCCGCGCTCACCGACGATCAGGCGGCGCGGATTTCTAATTGCATCGCCGACGAGGACATCACCACCGCCGACGAGTACATCGAGACAATCCGCTCTCGCGGTCAGCTGCCTGCTCCGCGCAGCGACGCCGATCACCTTGCCAGGTTCTTCCCCGCCTTCCCGGCGCTGTTCACCGCGCCAACCAAGGGCCTGTCGGCCTTCACCGAGCTGAAGCGTGCCATCGACAGCGGGCAGAACCCCAAGAGCGGAGGCCTGGCCGACGTCCTCGGCGGTGCGGGCATCGATCTCGCCCAGATCGCGCGTCAGCCAACCGCGGCATCGCGCCTTGAGCAGTGGAAGAACCTCGTCGTGGCTCGGCCACTCGACGGCAGGCTGTCACAGGTCAAGCCCGTACTCGAACAACTCGGCTTCCTCGTCACGAATGCCGACACGCCGCATCACCGCAAGGGCCAGGTACCGGGCGTCAGCTCCTGGATTCACCTCACCGGAGTTCGCGGTACCGAGGGTGAAGCACTGATCCCGGCGTTCGGATCCAAGATCAGCCCGACTGGTGACACGCTTCGCGTGCTCGCGGTGTGGAAGTCACCGACCCCTGGACGGCTGGTGGAACTCCTGCGTGACGAACCCGCCGACCACTCGGTTCTCGTGCTGTACTTCGGCACACTCGGCGTCGATGCTCGTCGCGAACTCGCGACCATGCTGCGTTCTGGCCCTAGGTTGCCGACGACCATCGTCGTCGATGCCGCCGCCTTCGCCTACCTTGTGGCCCAGCCGACACCCCGCCGCGACACGACGATGGCGACATTGCTGCCATTCGCCTCGTCGGCGCCTTTCACACCCGACGTCGCCGGACTCGTGCCCGTCGAAATGTTCCACGGCCGGACCGATGAGCTTGACCAGGTCATCGACATGATGGGTTCCTGCATAGTTTATGGCGGACGGCAACTGGGCAAGTCAGCGCTGCTGCGTGCCGCGGCGCGTAAATTTAACGAAGGCGAGCACCGCCAGGCGATCTACCAGTCGATCTACAAGGTCGGCCAGGGCTCTATTCCCGCCAGCAAGGTTTGGGCAGAGCTGTGGCCGCGTCTTGCGGAAAAGGGCATCGCGCCCGACGAAATTTCCTCTGGTGATATCACCGCATCCGCGATCGGACACATTACAAGCTGGGTCACCGCCGTTCCCGGTCGGCAACTCCTGCTGCTCCTGGACGAGTCCGATTTCTTTCTTGACGCCGACGCCAAAGAGGGCAAGTTCCCCCATGTCGCCGCGTTCCGTGACCTGATGGAGCACACCGACCGCGCTGTCAAGGTCGTTTTCGCCGGCCTCCACAAGACGGCCCGCTTCGAGCGGCTCGCCAATCATCCCCTTGCGCATTTCGGCAACCCCGTCTGCGTCGGCCCGCTTACCCCGCAGCATGCCTACGACCTGCTCACCGACCCGCTGCGGGCACTCGGCTTCCGGTTCGACGACGACAACGTCGCGGCGCGCGTGCTGGCCCTGGCCAACAACCAGCCATCGCTCATTCAGTTGTTCGGCGCCAAGCTGCTCTCTCACCTGCACCGTCGCGGCGTCCGCACCAATCTTCCGCAGATCGTGACCGCCGACGACATCGAAACCGTCTGGTCCGACGAGTCGCTGCGCGATAATTTCCGCAAACGGTTTGACTGGACGCTCAACCTCGATCCCCGGTACAAGATCATCGCCTATGCCGTCGCCGACCATACTCACGTCCACGGTTTCGGATCTGCGCTCACCGCAACCGCCCTGCGCAGTCAGTGCGAGCAGTGGTGGCCTCAGGGCTTTGCCGCAGAGGACGTCCGCACGAGCGAATTCCGCGCCTTGCTCGACGAGTGCGTCGCCCTCGGAGTGCTGTCTTACGGTGCGGCGGAAGGTGCCTACAGGCTTCGCACCCCGAACGTTCTCGCGCTGCTCGGCTCACGTGATGAGGTCGAAGATGTCCTGGACGCCGCCGAGTCCACGCGGCCGCCGGAGAGCTTTGACGGCTCGCTGCTACGTCCGCCTTACGCGGGCGGCATCACCCGAGGCCCCCTGACCTCGGCGCAGATCGCCGATCTGCTAGCCACGCGCAATCAGGTCCGCGTGATCGCCGGAACGGAAGCGCTCACGATTCCGCGATGCGCGCGAGTACTGCGCGATGAAAACTCCCGCGCCGTATACGGTGCCCGATCGATTTCCATCAAGGAAACGAACGCTGCCAATTTCGAGATGACCTGCCAATCCGCGGCGATGGTTCCCGGGCATTCTGTCGTGGTCACCGACCTCCGCGCCGCCAGTCGGATGGTGGCAACAGAGATCTGGGATAAAGCCAGGGAGGCGATCGCGGCGAGGGTTGGCGGCACCATCGGCATCGTCTTGATCACCGACGCCACGCAGGCATCACTGTGGGTGCGTGTCGCCGCAAAGGCCGACGCGTCATCGAACCTCACGGCGCTGCAGCGCTACGACAATACCGGATTGCGGCTCTGGCTGAACGAGACCACTATCCCGTTCCAGGACGACGCGTCCCGCGCCAGGCTTCTCACGCTGACGGGCGGCTGGCCGGTGCTGCTCAACCGCGTCGCGGAAACCTCGACCAGCGAGCAGGACTCCGATATGCGATCCGACGCCCTTGACGACCTTCGGAACTGGCTGGCCGAGCCCGCCAATGCCAGAGATTTCCTTGACAAGCTTGGGGTACGGACCGACGCGGTGCTGAGCGCCGCATGGGATTTCCTCGTCACGGAACTTTCCGGCGACGCTGCCGATGCTCAGACCCTCGCCGAGTTGCTGGCGCTGTCTGCGGCCGACGATCGGTACGCGGCGCTCGAGGCGAACCGGATCACTGCACTCGGTTATGGCGGCACCGAAGCACTCGTCGACATCTTCCGCATCCTTGGCGTCCTCATTGTCGATGCCTCTGACGGGCAACTAAGGCTAGAAGCCATCGCTGCCGCCGCCGCGGCCTGCGCCGGCCAATCGGCGGCAAGCGGCTAGATGGCGACCAGTCCCGGGCAGCTCCTCATAGTACTGGTAGGTGAAGCGGCCGATGTCGCCCTCGCCAGCGACACGCTGGCGGGCTACGACCTGGACCGCGCCGCGTTCGTGAGCCGCAACCGGAGCTCGCTGCTGACCATCATCGCCTCGCAACCAACGCTGCGGGCCAGGCTGGCCGTCAAGTACTCGGCCCAGCTCGCCTCCGCGCTGACCCGGCATGCCCTGCTCGACGACCTCCTGGCCGCCGATACGCAGACATCGGCATCGGCAGCCAGACGGCTGGGAGCCGATCCCGCTGCGCTGGCCCGTCCGGCTTCGTCACCAGGTCACTTCACCCCACCTCGGGCAAGCTCTCCGCTACGACCAGCGAGCGCCGATGCTCGCAGGGTGTCGCAACTGCTCCGCCGGCTTGAGCACGCCCGCGCCCGCCGGGATCAGGCCCGGGGGCAGCTCGACCATGCCCAGCGTGACCTGCGCGCGGTAAAGGCCGAGCGTGACGCCGCTATCTCCGACCGCGACGAGGCTCTGACCAATGCCGACTCGCTGCGCGTGCAACTCGGTGCCGAACGTGCTCGCTCGGCCGCCTTGACCCGCGATGTCGGACATGCGGCAGCCGTCCTCGCCGCTGCGCTCAGGCCCGCCCCGGCGATCGAGCCCGAGCGCGACGTTCGCGAGCTCGACCGGCAGGATGGAAGTGCGGCAGACCTGCCGATCGCGAATGACGAACTCGGATCTCCCGCTACGGCGATGCGAGATCTGACGCACAACCTCATCACGCGGGCGCTTGCGGACACCGACCTCGACGTGAACGTGCTCCTATCGGTACTCGACGCGGTCGCCTTGCCGCCGATGCCGACCCCGCCCCGGGCCGTGCAGACGCGCCAGCGTGAGATGACTGTGACCCCGCTGGGCGGAGGCACCGATATCGGCGGGTCATGCCTCCTGGTGGAGGCCGGCGACGCTCGGATCCTCGTCGACTGCGGCATCCGGCCCAAGCACCGGCTCTCGCGCATCGGCCCGCCCGATCTTGAGCAGGCGCTGGCCGGCAGGATCGACGCAGTCGTCATCACCCATGCGCACAGCGACCACGCCGGCTTCGTCCCCGCCCTAGTCGCGCGGTATCCGTCGATCGAGGTGCTCACCACCGCCGATACCGCAGCACTTCTGCCGACGATGTGGCATGACTCCGTGAAGGTCTTCGAGCGGGCCGCGCATGAGCATGCCGACCCGTGGGAGCTGGCTGACCAGCCGCCCTTCCGAACCCCGCATGTCCTCGCGGCCATCAACCGCGTCCGTGCTGTGCCAGTCGGGTCCGTGTTCACCACGACCGGCGGCGTCACCATCGAGCTGTTCCCTGCCGGGCACATCCTCGGCGCCGTCGGCGCCGTCATTACCGCCGGCAGCACTCGCGTCACCGTCACCGGCGATGTGTCCACCTCATCGCAGAGTCAGGCATCGGTTTCCGGGCTGGTAGTTCCTGACGCTGCCCGGGGAAGCGATCTGCTTGTCATCGAGTCCACATACTGCCGCAAGGGCAACTCGCCGCGAACTCGCGAGATCGAGAGATTCATCGACACCGTACGGGACACCGTCGACAGAGGCGGCCGGGTTCTAGTTCCGGCATTCGCACTCGGGCGAGCCCAGGAAGTCCTCCTGACTCTGCGCAACGAACTCCCCGGTATGCCGGTACTGGTCGATGGTCTCGCGAAGGAGATATCGCGCATCTACGAGCAGCAGACCTCCAGCCATGAACGCCCGCTGAGGATCTTTAACGACGACATCCGCCAAGTCACGCCAGGCACCCGGCGCGAGCAGTATCTGGCCATGCGCCGTGGCGTCATCGTTACGACCTCCGGCATGCTCACCGGGGGCCCCGCCGTCATCTGGGCGCGGTGGCTACTTCCAGACCCCAAGGCGGCGCTGCTAATCTCCGGCTACCAGGACGAGGAATCCGCAGGCGCGGAGTTGCTCGCGCTCGCAGACGGCTCCTCGTCAAGATTTTCCCTTGACGGCGAACCGATCGAAGTCAACGCCAATGTCGCCAAGTTCGCTCTCTCGGCCCACGCCGATCGCGCCGGGCTCGCCTCGATCATCGCTGATGTCAGGCCCGACCAGGTCATGCTCGTCCACGGACTGGCGTCCGCCCAAAGGGAATTCGCTGACCATCTCCGCCGCCGCGGGCACACGGTTGTCCCCACCGCCCGGTGCGTGCTCTGAGTTCTGGCCGTACCTGGCGAGCCATCATGAGGTCAGTAGCAGTAGCAGGCCGCCAAGATGATGATCTCTGCCTCAGTGACGATGTAGACGAGGCGGCGCTTGTCGTCAATGCGCCGTGACCATGCTCCCGGCAGATGGTACTTGAGCGGCTCGGGCTTGCCGATCCCGGTGAACGGGTCGCGTGTGATGTCGTCGATCAGCTTGTTGATCGGACAATCAGAGCATAATTGCCAAAGGCTGATTGAACGCCAAGCCGACAGCATATTTCAGAAATACTGCACTGTGTGTGGTGCCTCTAGTCGGGCTGAGGATTGTGACTCGTCGGCAAACCGGCTCGACCGGCGCAACAACACGAGGTATCTATGCCCTCGTAGTCGGGCTGGGGATTGTGACAGGCAGCGTAACACTGCCCAACGCCCTTGAGCGTATCTATGCCCTCGTAGTCGGGGCTGGGGATTGTGACGGATGCCTCTGCGGCGTGGCTGTGACCTGCATCTATCGTGTCCGTTTCGCCATCCTCTCCAAACAGGCGGCCTCACGGCAAGCACTCTGCGGCAAGATCGCGGCCTCAAGCCCGCGACCTGCGGCTTCATCCTGCGCCAACCGAGGCCTCTCAAGCACTTCGCCGCAGACGCTGTACCGGTCTCAAGCAACGATCCAGAAGTCCTGTCGCTCCTCGATCGTCCGCGCGCCAACCACGATCGTGCCCTTGACGGCCCGGTCATCAAGCAGATAGAGCCGCACCTGATCCTCAACCGGATCGATAATGCCGATATGCGCGATCCGGATCAATGATCGCGCGGGCCAGCGCTCTAGCCTGCAGCCCGAGCACGACCCGGTAGGAAACCCGACGACCAGATGGCTCATGCGTGAAAAGCGTCAGCATGCGGCGCTCGTAGGCAGCCAGGAACGCCTGCCGGGCGCGCGCAACCATCCGGCACCCCGCCCCGGCATCATTGGTGAAGTCATCAAACCGGATGAGCTCATCGACTGACTGGGCCTTGGTCAGGAGAAGCCGCGTCATCGCGAGCGACTCGCATGCGGCAGTGCGCGAAGACGCGGGTACCCGGCGGCCGGCGCGGAGCAACGCCACTCGCATATTCGCGATCTTGCCGTCAACGAAGGCGCGGGCCAGTTCGCGCGCCGCCGGCTGATCGTCCGCCAGCCGGTACTGAGCACGCCGCGCAGTCGGATCGCTGTGCGCCAGCGAACTGAGCCTGCCGCCCGTGCCGCCATGCTCGTCGAGCAGCACGATGTCAATGCCGTCACGCAGGGCGCGGTGCAAGAACGGCGTCGTCATTCCCACCCGGCCGAAGCAGACGACCTGCCGGATTCTCCGCAAGTTCAGCCTGAACAGCACCTCGTCGCCACGTTCGACCACCAGCCGGTCACCGCGGCTGCGCAGCAAGCTTCCCGGCCGGTCAACGTAGACAACAGTCTCCATCGGATGCGACAACGCAGCCGCTCCCGGACTGTCGTCGCGGTAATGACCGAACCGAGAAATGAGACGCCCTCGCCGAAAGATACGGCCTGGCTCTTCGCCGGATCGAGGTCAAGCCTCAGATCGCCCAGTGCTTCTGAGGCATCGCTCAGCGCCCGTTCCGCAGCGGCGCGGTCAGGCACCGGCATCGCCATATCGTCTGAGTACCTGATCACGCGATATCCGCGAAAAAGCATGTGCCGGTCGAACGCATCCAGGTACAGGTTGCACAGGAGCGGCGACAGCGGGCTGCCCTGATGGAGACCAAGGCCCCCCCAGCTTACAGTGCTCGCCGACCACGGGCCGGTCCATGAATCGCCGCACGAGATCTACCGCCTGGATGTCAGGGACGCTACCTTTCAGCTTGCGCAGCACTTCCCAGCGCGGAATGTGCTCGAAACAATCATCGATGTCAGCTCGCGCCACCCATGCTGATCCAGCCTCACGGGCCTCGATCAGGCAGGAGATGGCGTCCCCACAAATGCCGCGCCCCTCACGCCCTTCCTACCCGCTCTGGGTAGCGCCGAAATAGTGCTATCTCATCAACGGTCAAGCCGGGCTGATCGCACTCCAGCCCTTGCACGACTCCGACCAGCTCTTCCAGGCTGAAGACGCGGACCGGGTTGTCGAGCCGAAGAGCTCCGATGCCTCCGGCACGCTATGGAGCGCTAGCCAGCAGGGCCTTCGCGGCTCGCCAGGCGCCGTTGGTATCGAGCGAACGGCGAGCATAGTCAACCGCGAGAAGATCGTCATCGATCCACCCGTCGTATTTGGCGCTTGCCTTATTGGCAACAGTTGCCGCCAACGCGAGGGCATCCGCCGGGCTTGCGGCAGCCAGAAGCTGGAGGTGCTCCCGGACATGGTCGGCAGCAGCACGCGCGACATGGATTACCAGGCCGTCATTGCTGGCGTCCAGGCCCATCGCGGAAAGCTGGGCAGTAAGGGTAGTGACGGACTTGCTGCCAGCCCAGGGCAATAGCAGCGTATTCGGACCCGCTTGGAGGATGCTGCGGTAGGCGAGCCGATAGCGGGCATACGCGGCTCGTGCTTCACTGAGTAGTTCCACCGCTGTGGCGGACAGATAGCGGTACACGTGATCTGCTGCGAGCACTGATCGCATTTCTGCTCTTACTCGGTCATGCACGCCTGCGATGTCGCCCCTGAACCTTGGAGGCCTGCCGCCGGGAGCTGAGACCACCTCGATGATCTTGCGATCATGGTCGATGGCGGTCACTTTCCAGCGTCGGCCGGCGAAGATCAGCAGTACACCGGCGTAGACGGTGAAGTCGGCGGGCATCGTTCCCAGCGGCCGGCCGCCAGTGAACAGCCGGTACTCCTCGGAGGCGGTGAAAGCCGCGTAGAAGCTGTAGTGGTTCACCGTGCGCTCGCCGAGCGGGCCGAGGAGCAGGATGCCGTCGGCGGCCTGGACGAGGACTTCCCTGGCGCCAAGACCCCGGAGCAGCGACCCGAATTGCGCCGCCGTCACCGCAGTGAAAGGACTGCCGGGCCCGCACAGCATCCGGTAACCCGAGGCTGCGGTTATCCCGCCATGCTGGGCAATTGCTGACAGGAGCTGCTGAATGAGCGTGGACAGATGCAATGCGCCCTCGGCGGGCGGCTCGCACCATCCGGCGAGCATAAGTTCCAGCATCGCGATGGTCTGCACCAGTTCCGCGCGCAACTCGTCTGGGAGCGAGGTTCTCTGGTCCGCCGACTGTTCGGTCACATAGACCCGCAAAATTGCCGGCTCGCCGCGCCGACCGGCGCGGCCGAGGCGCTGACGCAGGGCAGCCACGGACGGCGGCGCTCCCAGCTGGGCGACGGAGTGAACGCTGCCGATGTCGATGCCCATTTCCAGGGTTGTCGTGGCCACGGCCGTCGCGGGCCGCTCGTGACTTTTCAGCGCGGCTTCGACGTCTTCTCTCAGCTCCTTGGAGAGGTTTCCATGGTGCGGGAAGAATTCATTGGGAAGCCCCGCCGCCTCGCACATGTCACGAAGTCGAGCCGCGTAAAGCTCGACGTCAGTGCGGGAGTTCGCGAACGCCAGGTTGGTATTCCCTCGCAGGACCCTGAACAGATCCTCCGCGATTCGCTGTTGATCGAGGGCCTCGCCGTCGGAAGGGCCGCCTGCGGGGGGCATGGTCAGGTAGCCGCGGACCTGCATGGACAGTTCCTGTCCCCCGGTGCCGGACACGATGCAGCGAACGTTTTCCGGCTGGGCGGGCCGCAGCGCGCCGGCGGCCAGGCTCATGTCACCCAAGGTGGCCGACAGGCCGACTCGCGGAACCCGGCGCCGGATGGCGAGTTCCACGCGGTGCAGCAGACTGCGCAACTGGGCACCGCGCTCTGTGCCCAGGAACGCGTGCAACTCGTCCACGACCACGTACTGCAGGGGCGTCAGCAAGCTAGCGACCGCTGGGCCTCGCCGGACGAACAACGCTTCAAGCGATTCGGGCGTGATGAGCAGTATCCCGTCAGGGCGCTTCAGGAAGGCCAACTTCTTCGACTCAGGCACGTCGCCATGCCATCGGTGAACGGGAATCTCCAGACTCTCGCACAAACCCGAGAGACGATCGTATTGATCGTTGATCAGCGCCTTGAGGGGAGCTATGTAGAGGACGCGGGCTCCAGCAACACTGGCTGGGTCGCTACCCAGCCGCGAGCAGATAGGCAGGAAGGCCGCCTCAGTCTTCCCGGACGCGGTCGCAGCCGCGATGATGACATCCTCTTCGCCGGCGAGCAGCACAGGAATAGCAACCTCTTGCGCATCCCGCAGAGTCAGCCACCTTTGGTCGTAAACCCAGCGACGAACCGGCTCGGTTAGGAGGTCAAAAGCCTGACTGGCGGCAGCAGGGCCGTTAGAGGCGGAAAGTGCTGAGCTCATCGTCGCCATCGCGACCGTGCCGCAGGCTTGTGACGGGCGCGAGGTCGGCGGTCTCCTCTGGCAGTGGTTCGAAATCAGGATTCGTCTCGGCAGCCAGTTCGATCTGGCCGATCAGCGCGCGCCAGTTGGTACCGGGGTTCTGCTCGAGAACGGCGAGGAAACTCAGGAATTCCTTGACTGTCGTGCGCGGGGTACGGAAGTAGGCGTCCCCAATGCGGCGCGCGCAGTGGTCCATGAAGGCAGGCAACGCCTCGTCAGGCACGAGATAATGCGCGGGATCACCTCCGGCGTAGACGTGCCGCAGCTTGCCCAGCAGGACCCACATGTCCTCTGGCTCAAGGTTCGCGAGCCGCAGGACCGGCCCGGTATGGTCCGTGAGGCCCCCCACCGCGAAGCTGTTCTCTGTCAGACGGCTGCGGAGCGCGTCGTAGCTGTACAAGCCCCGTCTGGTATCCATCAGCAGCTCCGGCGTGCCGCCGAATAGCACGCCCAGGCCGACCGCCTGGCCCTGGAGGCAGTCGTTGACGATGCGCAGCACCTGCTCGTAATTGCCATTGCGAGCGACGGTGTTCGCGAGCTTGTACAGGTTGACCATCTCATCGACGCATACGATGAGACCCGCGAAGCCGACCAGGCGGACGAACCTCGCCATCAGCTTCAGGGCGTCATAGACGGTGGCGTCGTCGATGATGGTCCGGACGCCGAGGGCACGGCGGGCATCCGTCTTTGTAGTGAACTCGCCGCGCAGCCAGCGGATGGCATCCGCCATCAACTGGTCGTCGCCGCTGTCGTAGGCGGCCCAGTACCGCCCGATGACCTGGGCGAAGTCGTAGCCGCCGACCATCTGTGACAGGTCGTGCAGCCGGCTGGCGATGACGGACCCGACGCTGACGCCATTGCTGCGGGCCTCGGACTCCGCTGTGGTGACGAACCGGTCCATGACGGCGGGCAGCGCTCCGCCGTCAGGCGTGGAGCGAGTCGACAGATTGCGCATCAGCTCCGCGTACAGCCCGCGGGCCTGGCCGCCTGTCGCCTGCAGCCGGCGGTCCGGGGTAAGGTCCGCGGCGGCCGTGACGAACTTCTTCTCCGCCGCCATCGACGCAGCCAGGTTGAGGAAAAAGGTCTTGCCCGCGCCGTAGTCGCCGATAACGAACCGGATCATCGAGCCACCGTCCGCGACCCGGTCGAGGTCACGCCCGACAGCGGCGACCTCGTCAGCCCGGCCCACCTGGATGTGCGCGAACCCGCGACGCGGGACAACGCCAGCGCGCAAGGATCCGACAATCGCGTCGCGGTCGCGCGGTCGCAACCGCAGAGGCATCACCAGCGCGGGATCGGTCATGACAACATCTCCTTGACGGCGTCACTATTGATGTCAATCGGGTCGCTGCCCTCGCAGACCGGCTCTCCTACAGCCTCGAAGGCGGCTTCGTTCAGGGCCTCCAGCGCACCGCTCAGCATCAAGCCCAGATCAACGGCCATCTGGTCGACGTCATCGCGTGCCCAGGTCGGCTGGGCGGCGAGCCGGCTGAGAAGCGCCGCATGCGCCCCGTCAAGGCAGGCAGCCTGCTGTTTCTCCCTCGCTGGCACCAGACCGGGCGAGGAAACGGCAGTGAAAGTACCCGTATCGTCGTCGGTGAAGATCTCCGCGAGATATGACGCTGCCCGCGCGGACTCAGCCAGGCGAGCCTTGATCAGCTCCTGATTCAGGACGACGCCACCCGTAACGAGACCGGCGTCCGGCTGCGGCTGCGGCTGTTGAGCAATGGCGTAGCCAGCCGCTGGCGCCCCAGCCGTGCGCATACGTGTCAGCGGCTCGTCGCTCAGCGCGTGCAACTGGCTGTAGGCATCTGCCCGGTCCAGGCCGAGCAGGTCGAATAGGCGTGCCAGCAAGTCGATCTCGGAAGATGCGATGTGGCCGTCCGACGCGGCCAGGGCCACTAGAAGCTGGCCGATGCCATGCCGCTGGCCGTCCGGCAGCAGGCTAGCGCGCTTGCGCAATGCCGAGAGCGTCGGCGGGGCCGCCAGCGTCCGCACGAGATGAGCGCGCAGCCGATGGCACTCGTCCTGGGCCAGGCCCAGCCCAGTAACGACCCGCTGCTCGAGGAAGTCCTGCTCGGCGGACGCAACCCTGCCATCCGCGCTGGCCACGGCAGCACCGAGCTGGATCAGCGTGGCAGCGGCGCCATAGCCGTCGCTCGGGGCGCTGATCATTTCGGGCGCGCGGCGGAACAAGACAGCGGGCGCGTGACCAGTTGGTGCCGTGCCACCGAACCGCACGTCCGGTTCCAGGCCGAGGCCGTGCCTTTCGAGGGCACGTGCCAGAAGAACCGCATCGGACTTCCCAGGCCGGCTCCCCGGCGAGGCGGCTGACCAGCGGGCCAGAAGTTCACCAGCGGCCACCTGCACCCGATCGGCGGCTCCGAGGCTGTCGTCGGCCCAGGTGATCAGGGCTTTCGTCGCGGCATCGGCCTGCCGTTCGATCCCGGGTGGCAGTAGCGCCAGCGCCGCAGCGGTCCCGGCGCCGTCAGGATGCCGGCCGAGGTACCGGCTGTAAGCATCGAGATCGTCGCAGGTATCGCGAGCTAGCTCACGGAGCAGCGTCACCGGGGCGACGCTGCTAACGACGTCGGGCACCCGGCAGCCTGACGGCAATTGGGACTGCGCGATCCCTGCACTGGCCGGGTGATACCCCTTGCCGAGGCTAGCGCGGCCAGCGTCCAGCAGCAGTCCGTCGCCGCAGCGATCCCGGTACCGGCCTGTGAACACCTCATCGAACTCGCTGGGACAACGGGTGGCAGGTGTGCGCAGCCAAATCTCGGGATGCAGGCGCACCCAGGCCAGCGCCCAGTCAGCAGGTACCGGCCGGGCATCGGCGGCGAGTTGCCCCAGCCCGAGCCGCAACTCGAACGGCACGTCCCAGTCGTTCGCGCGGGCAGGAGGAGGAGACAGATAACGCCGTTGACCATCGTCTGCCGTCATGAAGGCAAGAAGGCTCTGAGCGTAGCCGCGGAATGAGCCGTTCATTCCGTAGATCCCCAGAAGCCGCCGAACTTCCGCCACGAGCGTCTCGCGCTCGGCCCTGGCTGCCGCCGACTGCTGCGCATCAATCAGGAGGCGCCGTTCCAGCCCGTAGAAGTACAGGAAGACATAGCCGATGTACGCATCCGGCGCGTGCCGGCCACCAGCGAGCCATTGCAGATACGCGGCGCGGCAGGCTGGCGCGATCGTGCTGTACGAAGGCCAGTACCCCATGTGCGCGCCGGCATAGTCCGGCGCGCGGTGGTCAACTTCCAGGCCCGGATCGATAAGTGCCGGATCTGGCTTGCCCCCTCCTCTGGGAGCCATCAGTTCGTGTCCGATGTACAGAAGACCGCCAGTGATGGAGCATCCGCCGATCCGGACAATCTGCCCAGGCGATACCCACGCCCGGTCGCCCTCCGCGCCTCGCTCAGTGCTGCGTGCCGAAAAGGCCGGCTCGCTTGCCCGCACGCGGTGCCCAGGCGATGGCACCCGCTGAACTGGAGTGGCCGCCATCGGCACCCGATTTGCCTGCTCGCGGCCCGGCGCCGACCGATGTGGCGGGCGACTATGTGACCCCGGCCGAGAATCTGAACGGTGGCCAGCGACCTTGGATCGCGACCTCGCCTTGCTACACCGGACGGCGAACAACGTAAGCAGGATGATGGCAAGGATTAAGACAAGCGCCACTCCCACCCCCATGATCGTGCGCGGTAACTCCAGCAATGTTACGGACGCTCCATAACCCTACTTGCGGGGAAGAACCACTGACCCGGAAAACGCGCATGTCCCACCCGACGGTTTACACCCGATGTCCATGCCAAACACCATTTCGAGCTCATCGGCCGCGATACGTCCGACAACGAACGCATGACTGCACCCATGTGTTCCGGATTCATCCGCAAAGCGAAGATACATCGTTAAGAGCCGTCAACGTCAGATGATGACCGGGTTCAAGTCATACGACATTATTCAGCTCGGCACATGCTCGTCGAACCGTGCTTGGCGCTGAACGGCCCTCGCGCCCGACCAGCCTGCGCCCATGCCCGTGCGTCGCACGACGGTACACCGTCTCGGCTACCACGCAATAAGTACGCCAAACCCTAAGGGCTGCGAGGTGACAACACACCCGTTCTAGCTGCTCGGGTTCGGGTTGGCAGGCCCGTCAATGTGGCTTGGGTGCGGCTTTTTGGGTGAGGCCGGCAAGTCTCGCGTGGCTGGCGGCATGGCAACGGTCGCCCGGGGTGCTGGCCGGAGATGACCGGGGAGACTTGCCCGCGCTGGCCAGGTGACCGGGGAGAGTTCTCCTGCGCTTGCGGGGAGTTCCCTCACTTCGGGGAGTTCCTTCCGCCCCAGAGGCTGAGAAACCTCCCCGAAGTGACAACACTCCCCGCAAACGAACCGGGATGATCACGGACGCTTGCGCAGGTCATAGGGCGGAACAACAAGTCCGAAAACAACCTAGCTCCTGGCGCATCAGATCCTGGAACGGAAGGACAAGACCTCGAGATGACCACCAGGCACCACAGGCCGTACGGCGGGCAGCCACAGGCCGATGGCACCGGTCCCGGTGCGTATCGCCGGGGAAGGGGTATCCGGTGCCTAAGCTCACCGCTATGGACACTCAGGCTCGATCTCCTGACCCTGCCGGGATACTGCGCGCGAAGCTTGCTGCCTGGCTGCACGAACAGGGCGCGATCCGCAGCGCGGCGGTCGACGGCGCTTTCGCCGCCGTTCCCCGGCACCTGTTCGCCCCGGAAGAGCCGCTGGAGCGGGCTTACGCGAACGACTCGGTGATCACCAAGCGGGACGAGCACGGTATGGCCCTCAGCTCGGTGTCCGCACCATGGCTCCAGGCCGTCATGCTGGAACAGGCCCAGATCAACCCGGGCATGCGGGTGCTGGAGATCGGGTCCGGCGGCTATACGCCGCGCTGATAGCCGAGTTGGCTGGCGAGGCCGGCGAGGTCACTACGGTGGACATCGACCCGTACGTGACCGGCCGGGCCAGCCGGTTCCTGGCCGGGGCTGGGTACGGGCGGGTGAACGTCGTGCTCGGCGACGCCGAGGACGGGGTGAGCGGGCACGCGCCGTATGACCGGATCATCGTGACCGCCGGGTCGTGGGACATTCCTCCGGCCTGGATCGTCCAACTCGCCCCGGGCGGCCGGATCGTGGTCCCGCTGCGGATGCGTGGCCTGACCCGCTCGGTGGCCTTCGAGTACACAGGCGGCCACCTGGAGAGCCAGGGTCATGAGATGTGCGGGTTCGTCCCGATGCAAGGCGCGGGGACACGGAACGAGCGCCTGGTCTTGCTGCACGACGAGGACGTCGGGCTGCGGATCGACGACGGCCAGGCGGTTGATGCCCAGGGGCTGCGGGAGTCGCTGCTCCGGCCACGCGCCGAAGCATGGCCGGGGGTGCGGTTCGGCGGCATGGAGCCGTTCGACGGCCTGTACCTGTGGCTGGCCACCTGGCTGGACGGCTTCGGTTTGCTGACCAGGAAGAAGACCGATACCGCCCGGCAGCTTGCCGACCCGTCCTCACCGATCGGCACGCCGACGCTGATCGACGGCCCCAGCTTCGCCTACCACACCTTCCGCCAGCTCGACGCCGGCGCGGATAGCTACGAGTTCGGCGTTTACGCGCACGGCCCGGACGCCGCCCGGCTCGCGGACCAGATGGCCACCTTGATACTCGACTGGGACCGCGGCCACCGCACCGCCACCGCGCAGATCGCCGCCTACCCGGCAGGCACTCCTGATGACCAGCTCCCGGGCGGACACGTCATCGATAAGCGTCACACCAGGATCACGATCTCCTGGCCTTAGCACATCCCGCTAGCGCCAGGCACCCGTGACCTTCGCCGGTTTGTTTCTATGCCCTCGGAGTCGGGCTTGGGATTGTGACCGTGTCGGCACTGATCGGCGGCGGTACGGCGGTTTCTATGCCCTCGGAGTCGGGCTGGGGATTGCGACCTTCGCATCCAAGTGGACCGTGGCGATCTTCGTCGCGCTGGTTTCTATGCCCCCGGAGTCGGGCTGGGGATTGTGACTTCACGGTCCTATTCATGGGGCTTGACCTAGTACTCGGTGTTTCTATGCCCTCGGAGTCGGGCTGGGGATTGTGACGCGCTGTTCCCGCACGTGAAGCAGGCCATCAACCTGGTTTCTATGCCCTCGGAGTCGGGCTGGGGATTGTGACGAGCTCGTCACCGGATCATCCGGGCACAAAGGTCATGTTTCTATGCCCTCGGAGTCGGGCTGGGGATTGTGACGCCATGCCGCACGTGAGCTTCGTGCTTGCGATCGTGGTTTCTATGCCCTCGGAGTCGGGCTGGGGATTGTGACTGGGAGAGTTGCGCCGAAGAGTCGCCTCGTATGGGCTGCGTTTCTATGCCCTCGGAGTCGGGCTGGGGATTGTGACCATCGCGTACCACCATCACTAGACCCTATCCCCAAACGTTTCTATGCCCTCGGAGTCGGGCTGGGGATTGTGACTATGATGGAACACACCTGAAAGGTGATGCCGACATGGGTTTCTATGCCCTCGGAGTCGGGCTGGGGATTGTGACGGGTGCCTCTGCGGCATTGCCGTGACCTGCATCTATCGTGTCCGTTTCGCCATCCTCCCTGACCAGTACCCGCCACGGCAACCAACTTCGCCCCAAAGCAACCACCCCATGCCCCTGACCTCGGCATTCGCGACGCGCCAACCGACCGCCAAAACGGCCTCGCGGCAAACCTCTGTACCAGCCTGCGAACGACGCGCCCGTCACCACTCCCCCGACCCCGACCCCGACCCCGACCGAGTAGCGCCGAACCCGTGAGTCGTCTGCGCGCCGGTCCCGCAGAACTCGGCGAACCGTGCCAGCGCGCTGAACGCGGCCCGCGCATCCGAGCTTGCCCCCCGCCCCAGTCGAAGCCGGACTGATCCGACAAACCCCGCCTGGTCCCGGCCGTACCCCGATGCCCCGGTCACGGTCCGCAGCTCGAAATCGGCCAGCTCGACGGTCTTGCTGATTTCCTGCCCCGTCTCATCACTGATCCGCAGTTCGCTGGGCTCGGGCAGCCACGTGTTCCAGCTTCGCCGCCATGAGTCGGTCATCCGGCGCGGGTCGGGAGTCAGCAGCGTGCTGCCGTTGTGGGAGAAATACGTCGGGGAGCCAAATGTCAGCTCCGCCTCTGCCTGCACCGGCCCGGCGGCAAGCTGCGCGTGCGTCGCGCTCCTTGACATGGTCTCGGTCACGACGCAGTTGACGTGGCCGACCCGCAGCTTGTCCAGGGACAGCGTGGCAGGCGCAGGCGGATCAGCGCGCACCCAGCCGACTCGCAACACCCAGTGCAGACCGCACGGTCCTGCGGCGGGCTGGAGCGGCCAGATCGTGAACGGCTTGTCCTGGCCCGCGTGACGAGCCTCTGCATCGCTGGTTTCGAGCAGCGAGCAGGCCACGTAGTGCAGCTCGCGCGGGCTGGGCGCCAGCGACCGCTCGGCGGTGATCCGAGCTCCGATAATGACGGGCATGGCCTAGCCTCGCGAAGACATCGGCAACGTCATGACGTGGGCGGGCGCTGGGGGGTTCGACCGTCGGCCAGGGCATCGATCCACGCACCGGTCACCTCAAGCACATCCTGGTCGGTCACGCTCAGGTCGCGGTTTCCGAGTCGCACGCCGGCCCGAGCGGCCTCCGGCAGGAACTCCGCGCGGAACGCGAAGGACAGCAACTGCCACCGGCCGCCCTCCCCCACCGGTCGCAGCCACAACGGCGATGCCCGCCGCAGCTCATCGCCGCCAGGGACCTTCGCCACCCGGACGGTCCTGTTTCCCTTGTAGACCACCGGCAGGCCGAGAGCGCCAAGCTGGAACCTGTCGTCATTTCCGTGCACGACATCCAGCCATTCCCGGGTTTCGAGCTTTGGCCGGTAATTAGCTGCCGGGCTGGCATTGTCCGTGTCGGCACGGTACCGCCGCAGCGACTCACCAGTCCAGATCATCGTCTTCTGCCAGCTCGCAAAGGTCTCCGCGCTGATCCGAGCCGGCGCGTGCGTCGTGCTCAGCACGGGGAAAAGCGGCGGCTTGCCACCCCAGATTTCGCGAGGATTGGCAATCGGCTTTCCGGTAAGAATGGCGATCTCAGGAACGCACGGGCTGAGCACCCCGCGCGACCAAAGGGAGGTGAGCCCTTTGTAGTGGCCGGCCCCGGGAGTCACGATCGAATCCGCTGTCCATGGACCGGGCAAGGCACCGTCGGCACCCGCGATCCGCACGGCACCGAAACCTCGCCGGGCGCGGGCGCCGACACCGCCGTAAGCGCAGGTCAGCCACAGCGACGCATAGGTGAGCGACTCGATCGCTTTCCTCGCCTGCTCGCCCTCGCCGACGTGATGGCGGAACCTGATCTTCAGCTTGATCTCGCTACCAGGTGCGACGTAAGGACGGAGCAGCTTCACCTCGCGCATGTCACCCAGGCTCTGGCCGAGCAGGTAGATGATCCATCTGCGTTCAGCGGGCGACAGCGAAGGGTCGGCCAGAAAGCTCGCCCGATCCGTCGGCCGCACCACCTGCGGCTGGCTCGCGATCCGCAGCACCAGCGGTGACGAGTGCTCGGCGCTGCCAAACACTCGAGATTCGACCGCGCTGAGCCGCCTAAGGTCCGGCCCGATCACCGAGCCGGCGAGCGCCCTGAACCAGTAACGCATCGCGCCACGCAACGACGCTACCCGCAGGCCCGCCTCGTCCGCAGGGCTCGCACCACCATTGAACAGCGGCGTGGTGACCTTCAAGGACACCGTCGTCCACGTCATCGCGACCTCCTCCAGGACACGTGCGCCAGCGGGGCGGTGATCGGCCGGTCGTCCCACAGAATCTGCGAAAACACGCCCACGGCCAGGCACCAGGCGGTCGCCAGCAGCAGGACCAGGCCGGCGTGCCCGTAGCCGGGGTGATCCCACATCCCAGCCAGCCCCCGCGCCCGTGGCACGAACGCGGGCGCCACCGCGATCACCCCGATCAGGCTCACCAGCAGCGCGTGCACCGCCCCGACAACCAGCACTGCCAGCGAGCGCGGCACCGCGAGGCGGCCGACCCCGTGGTTGCGCACCTCGACAACCAGATAGCAGAAAGCAGCTCCCCCGAGAACGACCGCGGCGATCCGGCCGTGCCTCGGGGGAAACAGCCAGCCGCCGGGCAGGAAGCTGATCAGCGCGATGATCCCGATCGTGGCGGCGGCCGGCATGCGCAGCAGCCATGGTGCGGCCCAGTCGCGCCCGAAGCTGACCACGCCCGCGCCGATCAGCACATAGCAGGCCACAGCCAGCCCGGTCGCGACATGACTGCGCAACGCCGCCGCGAACCCAACACTCCCCAGGCCTGCCGCCAGCACCGCCAGCGCGAGCAGGCGGCGGGCCCAGCGCCGGGCCGGGCGGCTGTCCTGCAGCGCGAGCGCCGCGACGCCGCCCAGGGCGAACCTGGGGAGCAGATGCCGTTCGGCGACTTCGTGCAGGACGGCCTGGTCCGCCTGATCCAGCGGCACCCAGCTCTTCGCGAGCGTCGCGTTCGAGATCCCGAGCGGCTCGCCGCGCCGGCCGTCGCGGAAGATCACCGCCGCCAGTTCCTGCTCGACCTGGGCGGGACTGGCCTGGGCGAGGTAGGAGTGGGACTGGTAGGCGTTCAGGTAGCTGAGCCATTCGGCTCTGGCTTCGCGGCAGGCCCCGGCCACCTGGTGCCAGGAGTCCGTGCCGAACGTGTGGCTGAGCAGGCCGCTCTGGCCGAACCGCCCGTCCGTCCACCACGCATCGGCGTGTCCTCTTGCCCGCATCGGCTCGCTCCCGACCAGGAATCGCAGCCGGCCCGCCAGCGGTCGCAGCAACTCGGTCTCGCCGACCGCGAACCCGGCGGCGGCGGGCAGGTCAGCGCGGACCGCCTGCCAGGCTGCCTCGGCCAGCCAGCAGGCGCCGATCCAGGAGTCGACGACGGCTGTTCTCTGGTCAGGGACCAGCTCGTGCTCGATGTGGTCAAGCACGGTGACCGGGTTGAACAGGGTCGCGATCATCAGGGGGCGGCGATCGCGCAGCCGCCCGGACAGCGCCTTGATCGCGTTCGCGGGTACCGAGGAGTCAAGGTCCGGCACCTGGCGGACCTGCCTGAGCGCCGAGACGTACTCCCGCGGCCATGGCTCGGCAAGCGCGTCCTCGTCCCTTGACGCGGCGGTTGGTTCCCGGCTCAGCCGCAGGACGGGGCCGATCCCGCCTTGCAGCCGTCGCCTCAGGCCATCGAGGCCAGCCTGGGAGGTTGCTTTCATCCCCATTATTTGATCTGCTCGTGCAGCCGGGGGAATAGGGTGCGCAGCCCTTCGCCGAACGGGGTCAGCCTGAAAGTTTTTCTAGTGTCCTTTTCGTAGGCGTAACCTTCGAGAGTGCGGGGCTCCGGGATTTCCCCGTGACAGATCCCCGTCCGATCGTCGAATTCCCTGAGTTCCTCCCAGACGCAGTCCGCGGGCATCCGGCGCAGCGGCAGCCTGATCGCCCTGGCCTCGCTGGTCTCATGCAGGACGAACGCTTCGACCTCCCGGTCGGGTGCCGCCGAGCGCACTCCTTCGGCAAGGCCAATCAGGTACGGGATCGCCGCCTTGTAGCCGCCTGACAGGTAAAACAGGAAGGGGTCGCCGGGATCGACGTCGCCGGCGTCGAGCAGGGCGCGGCCCAGCGTGCCGAGGCCTCGCATGGCCCTGGCGAAGCCGCTGTCCGAGCTGGCGTCCAGGTACCTGATCCTGGTCAGCAGCACGGCATTGCGCACGCTGCCGAGTTGCGCGGGGGGATCGGGCAGGTACCTGATCCGGCTCAGGAAGCGGGCGCCGCCGCTGAGCGCGACCGCGTTCCACAGCCCGGCGAGGAGATCTTCAGCGGTGTCGGTGCACACCAGCACGGCGGTGTCTTTTTTCCCGAGCGGTATCGTCGCACGGCGGGCTCGATCGAACGTGTCAAGCTCGGCGCTGATTCTCGCCGTCCATTGCTCAGGCTTGATCGCGGCCGCAGTGGCGGCGAGCAGGTCAGCCGCCTGGTGATCGCGCCTCTGCTCAGCCGGACGAGCGAGCGCGCCCGAGAGCCAGTCGCTGACGGCCTCGCCGGCCTTGCCAGGCGCGGCGGCCCTGAGAACCCCGGCCGTCTTGAGCAGTTCCCGCGGGCTCGCCTGGCCGATGGCCTTGATCAGCTCGGGTTTCTGGCCCAGGGCCGTAAGCTTGTCCGGGTCTTCGAGCGACCTGAAGAGGCTGAGGCCGACTGAGATGACGTGAACTGCCACCGGTGATCACTCGTCCTCGCCGAGCTGGGTGATCGACAGATATCCATAGCCAGCGGCGGTCTTGGCGCCGGCGCCTAGCTCATCTCCCGCCTTGATCAGCCAGTCCCTGGCGATAACTAGGCTGGCTGCGTTCGGGCCGTAGAGATCGACGCTGAACGGGCCGGTCACCGTGAGGAACTTCACCGGAACAGGGCTGTGGTACTCCGCCGGCGGCTCGGCCGGGCCTTGCGTTCTTTCGCCGGTCGTCTCGTAATAGCGCTTGACGTGCGGGGTGAGGACGTCGATCACCACATTGACCGGCTCGGGGCCGCCGGCCGGGATCGCGTCGAGGAAGCAGACCGAGCCGGCGGAGTCCGGCGTGCCGAGCACGCTTTTAACCTCAGCCGAGGTCGCGACCGGCGAATCACCAGCCCAGGCGGCCACCAGCCCCTTAAGCGACGAGCCTGGGATCACCGGCCAGCCGTAGGTGCCGTGCAGCGACAGGCCGATCTCATGCGGGTTCGCCTTGTCGCCGAGGCCGACCGCCAGCCGCCACTCCGGCCTGGCGGTGAGCCTGATCACGTGTCGGCCACGCGCGCGCAACTGCCTGACCAGCTGGGTGCGCCGTTCCGCGACCTGGCGCACTAGCCCGCTCTCCTGCCCGAGGCCGGTCGTGGCGGCCCAGTGCAGCAGGGCACGACCGGCGTCCTCGTCGAGTTTGCGGGTGCCGTCGTTGAAGACCTTGGTGCCGTCGTCGAAGACCTTGAGGAACGCGACCCGGCGCATCATGATGAGCGCGTTCGCGCCGGTCCGGAACTCGGCGCTCGGCTGGGGGTACTCAGCGGTGGGCCGGACGCGAGTGCTGTCGGCGCGGATGAGCTTGCCCAGCGGGCCAGCGGCCTGCACCGGGCCGGGCTGCGCTGGCCCTGTCACTCGGACTGCTCCTTGTGCAGGGCGTCGGCGAGCCGGCTGAGCCAGCCGGCCAGGGCGGTCGCCTCAGCGCTGGCCCGCGCGTACTGGACGGCGTCCAGGTCGCCGAGCGCGGGCATGACGGCGCGGACGTCGAGCTGGGCGGCGCTCGCGGGCAGGAGGCCTAGCTCAGCGAGGCGTTTGCCGATGGCCTCGCCGGCCCTTCGGTAGGCGAGGGCGAGATCGTTTTTCTCGCCGGCCTTCGCCGCGATGAACGCATAGGTGGCGGCCAGTCCGGCGCCGTGGAACATGGCGCTGAGCTGCCGGTATCTCGTCCGCAGCTCGCTGTTGACGTCCTGGCCGTCCAGCAGCTCGGCCGCGACGGCCGCCATCCGCTGATCGACCCGCCTGGCGCCGCTCACGCGCCGCCTCCCGCCGGCAGCAGCTGGGTCCTGACCAGGCCCTTGCCAATCGTCTCGTCGCCGCCGACCTGGAGGAGTTCGTTGCCGAGCAGGAGGCGCAACGCGTCTCGGACGGCGGGAGTGTCGGCCTTGCCGCGCAGCAGCAGGGACGCGGCGAGGATCGTCTCGGCGGGCAGGTACTCGCTGTAAAAGGGGCCGTTCTTGACCTTCTTGCTCGCGTCGAGCTGCACGCGCACCGAGCGCTCGGTGCATTCCCGCAGCAACGTCGGCATCAGGTCAGACCCGGCTGCCACCAGGTCGGTCCGCAGCTTGACGGTAAAGGCAGCGGCCGCTTTCTCGCCCGGCGGCAGCGCGTCGGCGGCGATCCGGGCGGCCCAGGCGGCCAGCTCGGCGTCAGGTTCGGGTCCGAGCGGCACTACGCACGGCCCGAGCGCCTCCTCCTCGGCGTCGGTCCACGCGGCCCCGGCGGCCAGGCCGCGATCGGGCGCTGGCTGCGGGACGGCCAGCGGCGGCGGGCCCAGCCTGCGGTACTTCCGCGCCAGCCGGGACAGGGCGATGTCCGAGGTCACCCAGGCGAAGGTGCGCCGCAGCGTCGGCACGGGCATGGCGACGAGCTGGGCGTCGCCGACGGCGAGCAGCCCTTCAGTGGTGCCGCCGTCCGGCGCCCGCTCCTCGATGTCGGAGCCGAAGACAAGCAGCACATCACCCTTGGGCCAGTTCGCGTCGCCGGCGGCCTGGCGCAGGGCGCCCTTGAGGCTCTGGCCCCAGATCACCGGGTAGCCGGTCGACGCTTCGCGCTGCACCGGCAGGTCGAGCACGTCCAGGCTCCCGGCGGCGCCCGTGTGCACGGGCGACTCCGCGTACAGGTACAGCAGGTACTCAGTCATCCCACACTCCCGTCAGCACGACTCCGAACCCGGCCGTGCGCATGTGCTCAAGTTCCGGGCTGGGCTCCCCGGGTCCGTAGGCGGTGCCGTGATACCTGGCCGCCCAGGCGACCGCCGTCGGCGCATCGTCGAATTCGAGCAGGTACACCGAGCCGGCCGGCACCGCCCAGCGCTGGACGCGCGACTCCCGCCACCTCTCCCCCGGCGTCAGCGTCGCGGCCGGCAGCGGTTTCCCGCAGGCGGCGGCCACCAGGTGGGCGCCGTCCCGCTCCGGAATGCGCCAGCCGCCTGGCCACAGCGCCGGCGTCGCCAGGTAGGCGAGTACTCGCTGGCCGACGGGACGGCCGCCACCAGGCCAGGCGAGAGTCGTTTCGGTCACGTCGGCTAGGCGCCCGCGGCCGCCCAGTTTCACCTGCGGCGAGCGCGGCGACTTCGCCTCACCCGCAGCGAACGCGCACTGCGCCAGGTAAGCCCAGTCGTCTTGCGCCCGCAGGTGCGTCACCTGGTACAGGTAACCGGCCCGGGCGCGGCGGCCGTCGCGAGCGAGTCCCACTCGCCGTTCCAGCGCGAACGGGTCGTCGATCCGCCCCAGTGCCCCCAGTGCCGAACCCGTCCTGGCCGGCAGTTCCCCGGCCAGGTACGCGGCGAGCCGGTCCGCAGGGATCAGCCCGGTCAGCGGTTCGACCGCGCCAACGTCGTCGGGCGGCCCGAGCCAGCGCGGCCGGCCAGGCCCGCCCGCGATGAGCTTGTCGTCCAGATCGGTCGCCGCGCCGTCGAAGTGACGCGGCACCAGCCGGTGCACCCGGGCCGGACCGCTCCCCGGGGTCCGCGCCAGGTCGGCAGGCACCGGGAAGTACGCGTCCGGGTCACCGCCGGTCAGGCGCGCGAGCACCGGCCCCCTGACCTCATCCGGGTCACCGCCGAGCACCGCGGCCGCCGCTCCGGCCACCGTCGTCGGGCTCGGCCGCACGCTCATCCCCGCCGTGTCGGCCGCCGCGTCGAAGTCCCGGCCGTCCCTGATGAACAGCGTGTCGCGCGGCCTGAACGCCAGCCAGGTGGACTCCCCCGCCCCTGCCGCCTGCCTGCTCGCCGTGCTCACCGCGCCTCCTGCCGCAGGAAGACGGCCACGCGCGCGGCCGGCAGCGGCCAGGCCGCCGCGGCCGGGATCTCTCGCGGTCGCAGCGCCTCATGCTCGCCGAGCCCGGCGATCGCCTCAGCAGCCACCTTGACCTCGGCCTTCGGCGGATTGCCATCAAGGTGGCGGGTCACCAGCCGGGTCAGCTCGGCCCGGTAGATATCCGGCCAGTCCGCCGACAGCCGCGCCAGCTCAGCGCTGTCCTTGTCGAGATCGGCCAGCAGGCCAGGCGACAGCCGGTATTGCCGCGACCCCGCGAAGACCCCGTACGCGCCGATCGTCTCGGCGCCCCCGGCCTCCCAGGGCTGCACGGACATCTCGCTGGCCCCGGATCGGCGCAGGTAGCCGACGCCGAGCCCGTGCTTGCCGTCGAGGCCTTTCGCCGCCTGGAGCAGTTCCCTGGCGCTAGTCAGCGCGTCTCGCAAGCTCGCGTGACAGTGGAAGAAACAAACCCCGGTGCTTGGCCGCCGCAGCCCGGACGACACCAGGTCGTGGCAGCTCTTCGCCGCCGCGAGCGCGTGCCGGGCCGGGACGAAGGCCAGCAGGTCATCGCCGCCGGCGTAAACGGGCAGGCCGAGCACGGCCGCGTCTTCGAGCCTCTGGCGCTGATCGAGGCCTGTCTGCCGCAGGCTCGCCGAGACCTGCCGGTGCCAGTAGACGCTCACCTCGGGTTGCTCGCCGTCGGCGCTGTCTGCCTGGCCGCTGAGGAATTTCCCGAAATCATCCAGATCGGCGACGATGGCCGCCAGATGGCTGGCGGGCTTGCCGACTCCGCGTGCCAGCATGATCTCGGCCAGCCGGCGAGCCGCGTCCCGGCCCCGCCTGACCAGCGGCGCGAGCGCCGCCGCGCCGGCCTTGTTTTCCCGTGCGAGCGATTCCGCCTGCCAGCGGTCCTCATATACCCAAGGCCCGCCTGTCGAGGCGAACCACCTGCCCGGCTCGCCCGCCTGCCCGGGGTGTGCCGCCAGCGCGGCCAGGGGCGACTCCCTGACGTCGCCGTCCTGCGTGATCTTGATGACCTCCCGCGCGATCTGGCTCAGGGCGGCGACCGCTGCCCTGACTTCCGGCTCGCCGAGGTGATCAAGCACCGCCTGCCGGTACGGCGCGGACGCGATCGACCAGGTCGACGCGAACCCGCTGAGATTGTTGATCCTGGTCCAGCGTCGCTTGACCCACGCGGCCGCGCTGAGCGGGACCTGCTCGTGCTTCTTCGCGCTGGCCGGCGGACGCTCGGCTGGCCAGCGCGGCCCGACTCCGCACAGCGTCCGCTGCTTCCACTCCACGGGGGGAAAGTCGCACACCAGCCGCCGCGCCGCCATGAGCGACTGAGCGCGGGTCCACTGCTCCAGGTATCCGCCAGGAACCGGCGGCACGGCGACCCACTGGACCTGCGGCATGCCCGGTGTCTCCGACACCTGCTGGTCGTTGAGCTCAAGCGCGTCCTTGACCCAGCTCTGCCAGGTCTTTTTGACCCGCTGGGTCACCGTCTTGGCGATCTTTGGCCACGCGCCGACGGGAAACAGCGCCACGACCCGGTTTGGCAGCCCCTGCGCGTCAGCGAACTGAGCGGGAAAGATGACTTGCCCCGCTGCGCCGCAGGCCCTCGCGACCTCTGCCGTGAGCCGGCTGTAGATCTCGCTGGCCGCTCGGACATCGCCGACCGAGCGGGTTTCGCTGATGAATTGCTGCACGCCGGGAAGCGCGATCAGCACCAGGTCAGCTTCGCCTTCAAGCTTATTTTGTCCGCTATCCCCGCTCATGGCTTCCTTGCGTAATTGCCGCGCCATTCCTCCCCCAAGCAAAGCCGACTATAGCGCGCCAAATCCGCGGCTGGCGGCCAAACCTAATGTCGATGCCCGCAATCCGGCTGGTCTGCGGGTCGCCACTTTCGCGCGTCATTCGGCACGCCGGGCGCGGAAGGATTCAGCCGTTACCGTCGTCGAGGGCGCCGAGCTGCGAAAGCAAAGTGCGCTTACCCGCTTTCCTGGCCAGTTCGCGCAGGTCATCTAGCGTGAGCGCATCGAAGCCGAGTTGCCGGCCGAACCGTTCCAGCCGAAGGACAGCGTCAGCGCGATCGAGCTGGCCGTGCCGCTTCAGCGGGTCTAGGTAGTTATCGGATCGCTCGAGCAGCGCCTGTCCGCGTACATTGGCGTCGTCGCACCAGATACGGAAAACTCGCAGCGCGAACCGGCCGCTGCCGGTGACGACGATGCCGCCCAAGCTCAGGTTCCGGTGCGTGACGTCGCGCTCATGCAGCTTCAAAAGCGTGGTCGCGAGGCCGCGGAAGCCGCTCACCAGCAGGTGCAGGTGCCACCTATCGTGCGCCGCCCCGGGCAGGAACGTCGCGCGCAGCGTGCGGCACGGCTCACCATGCTTGCTGACTGGCCATGAGACCGCCAAGGGCACGCGTCCGGAATCGGCTGCGAATTGCCGGACGGCAGGGATTCCCTCTAGGTCCCTGAGCTTCTCGAGCAATTCGCGCTCGCGCGTTAGCGCCTGCCGGGCCGCTCTGGGGCCAGAATTCCCGGCAGTGCCGGAGAAAGGACCTATCTGCCTTAACCAAGCGTACGCATCGTGTCTCGGCGCCGGGATGAGCTGCCTGCCCATCGCCTGCCGTACCACCAGCACCTGGCCAGGATCGGGCAGCGGCCACTCGGTTAGGAGACCACCAGGAGCAGGTACAACCGGCCGTCGCGTAATAACCCGCAGATTGGTGAACTGGCCTCCCGGAATGTGGTAGCGCCCGGGCGAACTGCCTAGCGGCTGGCCCACCGATGGCCCAAAGGTGGCGCTGGAACGCCACGGATGTCCCAACGGTGGGCCTTAGTACGAGGCAAACCCGCAGATCATCGAAGCAGGCGGCCAGATAGCCGCGCAGCTCGCCGTCCGCCGAGGCGAGCGCCGCGTCGAACCCGCCAAGTGCTTCTATTTCCAGGACAAGTTGCCGGGCGAATTCGGCGACCAGGCCGCCGTCACCGCGAAGCACTTCCAGAATGTCCGCAGCAATGACATCCGCCAGCTCAGCAGGCTCGGACGCGGCTCCGGGCCGCCGCTGCCACCGCTCGACCCCTCGCTGGAGAAGTTCTGTGGCCGCGTTGGTCCCGACGCCGCCGACTGCTGTCAGGACCGCTAATCTATCGGCACCCCACTCCCGGCTCGGTTCACCTGGCGGCTCGTCCGCGGGCTCGGCCCGCTGACCGCCCCATCCCACTGCCGCCGCACCGCCCGCACCCCCGCGGCAGTGCGCTCGCCAGATCCCGATCCCTGGCGTCCGCCTCACCACTTGGTCTTAGGGCTCGCTCATCTCGGTCAGCCGGCGCCGATCTACCTTGCCGTTCGGCGTGAGCGGCAGCCGGTCGTGCCAGACAACCGCCGAAGGCATCATGAAATCGGGGAGGAAGTCGCTCAGTTCCTGACGGATCTGCCCGAGATCTGGCCGGCCTTGTCCGGCGGGGACAAGATGCGCTACCAGCCAGTCGCCGCGGTTCGTCCTGCGCCGCACCACAGCAGCCTGGTCGATCTCGCTGATCCTGGTCAGCCGGCTCTCCACCTCCCCGGCTTCGACCCTGTAGCCGTTCACCTTGATCTGGAAGTCGCGGCGCCCGGTGATCTCGATGGTTCCGTCAGGCAGGTACCGGCCGAGGTCGCCCGTGCGGTACAGGCGCTCGCCGCGGCGCGGGTCATGCCAGAAACGCTCCGCCGTGCGCTCCTCGTCCCGCCAGTAACCGCGGGCTAGGCCGGCTCCGGCAGCGCAGATCTCCCCGGTAACCCAGTCCGGCGTATCCAGGCCGTCGGAATCCAGGATGTAGGCCCTGTTGTTCGTATTGGGCCGGCCGTAGGGGATGCTCCGCCCGCCGGCGCCGTCCTGCTCGCTGATCTCGTGCACGACGTTCCAGACCGTGGTCTCCGTCGGCCCGCCGAGTGAGACCACCGCGAGGCCCGGGCGCAGGCGGCGGAGCGCGGCCGGAAGCTCCGGCGGGATGCGGTCCCCGCTCAGCATGACAAGGCGGAGCCCAGCCAGCGGTCTGCTGCCGCTCCGCCTGGCCTGCTCTGCCATCACTCCGGCGATCGCCGGCACCGAGTTCCAGATCGTGACGGCGAACCGCTCGCACAGGCTCAGCCAGTGATGGGGGTCGAACGCGTCGTCGGGATCAAGCACGACCACGGCAGCGCCGGCGCTCAGCGCGCCGAAAATGTCGTAGACAGACAGGTCGAAACTGGTGGAGCTGATCGCGACGAACCGGTCGTCAGGGCCGACGCCGAAACGCTTGTTGCAGTCGGTGACCACGTTGACCACGCTGCGATGGGTCACCATGACGCCCTTGGGCGTGCCCGTCGTCCCCGAGGTATACAGCACGTAGACCAGGCCGTCCTGGCCGTCACCGGGGGGCAGGGCGGCTGAGCGCTGCGCGCGGGAGAGCGCGGCCTGCCCTGCCGGGTACGGGCCGGCCGCGTCAAGGTCCAGCGTGGCTAGGCTGCCAGCCTCGCCGGGCCGCCAGCCGGTGTTGGTCAGCACGCACCGGACTTGGCCGTCGCGCAGCAGGTAGCTGATGCGCCCTTCGGGCAGGGCCGCGTCGACGGGCAGGTACGCCGCCCCGGCCATCGAGATTCCGACGATCCCGATGATCTGCTCCGGGCCGCGTTTGGTGATCAGCCCCACTAGCTCGTCGCGCTCGACGCCGAAGTCCCGCAGCCAGGCGGCAACGGCTGCGGCGCGCTCGGCAAGCTCAAGGTAGGTGAGCGACCCGGCGGTCGTGAGAATCGCGGGCGCTGCGGGCCTGACCGCGACCTGGCCCAGGAAGGCTTCGTGCGCCAGCCCGCCCGGCGCCTCACAGGAGGTGTCGTTGGCCTTCTGACGCCTGGACCGCTGGTCGGCCGGCATCAGGTCAAAGGTAACCGCTGTCCAGGCCGAGCCGCCGGCCAGCGCGTCGAGCATCTGACGGTAGCCGTCCATTATGGCCGCGACCAGTCCCTCAGGGAACAACCCGCGCACCGCCGCGGCTCGTACCAGCAGGCCGTCGTCTCGTTCGGCGCAGGACAGGCTCAGCCACGCGCCCGGGAGCTGGCTTGCCAGGTAAACTTCCCGCCCGAAGAGCCCTATGGCCGGTCTCCCGGAGTCGCAGCTACCTCCGAGCGCGGCGCTGAACGTGAACAGGGGGCTGGTTCCCGGCAGTCCGGAGAAATACCGGTACTCGGCATCGCGATCCCGCTGGGCCTGGAGCGCGCGGGCACGGTCAGCGAAACCCAGGCGGCGGTCGATGCTGATCTCGGTCGGGAACAGCTGGCTGAAATCGCCGATCACGCCGCCGATACCCGGATGGATCGGCTCGCGATCGCAGGAGATCGTGGTCAGCGTGTAACGCGGGCCCGCACCCCAGCGCGCCAGTACCTCGGCGTAGCCCGCGAGCAGCGCTGTCGCCGGCGTTACCCTGGCGGCAGCGGCCAGGTCCCTTACCGCCCTCCATGACTGAAGCGGCAGCCGCGCGATGTGCTGCGTGAATCCGCGCCCGGTGATGGCGGAGGGGCCGACGGCGAGCGGGAGCGCCGGCGGGGAAGACAGGTGATCGGCCCTGGAAAGCCAGTACTCACGGGAACGCCGGCCCGGCTCGCCTGCCCGCTTCGCGGTCATGGCTGACACGTAGCCGGCAAACGAGAAGTCAGGCCGATCCAGCGCGCCGCCCGAATAGGCCTGCCACCAGGCACGAAAGAACAGGTTCCCGCTGACCTCGTCCATCGCCAGGCCGTTGCAGCCGACATGCAGCCGCATGCGGTCATCGGCCAGCACGCTGACGTCCGCGGTCACCGCCGGCGCCTGGCCGAGGGGCGGCAACGGATGCGATAGCTGATCGCGCAGTCGGGCGAGCGCGGCCTGCTGTTCGGCCGGAGCGGCGCCGCGCAGGTCCCTGCGTTCCAGCCGCGCCTGCGCCGCGGGCGCGGTCACCCGGTTCCCCTCGACGGCGGACACCGTGCGCGCAATGCCGTGCGCCGCGACCACGGCGCGCAGCGCGGACTCAAGGGCGTCTAAGTCCCAGCAGCCATCGATCTCGTGATAGCGGTGGCTCGCCGCACTGCCTGACTCTCGCGGCAACTCCTGGTGGGTCACCCGCCGGAACCTCCTCGCTCGATCCTGCTACCGCTGCCTGACGATGAGCGCGCCACCATCTATCCCGATCACCTGGCCCGTGATGAACCGCGCCGAGCTCGCGGCCAGGTACCAGACCAGCCCCGCCACCTCAGCCGGATCGGCGCCGCGGTTCATCGGCGCCTGCCGCGCCCGGCCGGCGTGGAACTCCGGATTCATCCGGGCACCGTAAAATTCCGTGCCCGTCACGTATCCAGGTGCCGCGACGTTCACGGTGATCCCGTCCCCGGCCAGCTCACCGGCCAGGTGCGTGGACCACAGGTGCAGCGCGGCCTTGGCGCCGCCGTAGCTCGCTGGCCCGCGCGTCGCCGCCACGGACGAGATCGTGACGATCGCGCCGCCGGGGCGGCGGATCGCCGGAAGGAGCGCCGCGGTCAGCAGGACGACGGGCAGGACGTTGCCTTCCACATTGAGCCGCCAGGACTCCCTGATGCCGGCCAGATGTGCCGGCTGGCCAGGCGCGAAATTGCCGCCGGCGTTGTTTACGAGGACGTCCACGGCCCTGCCTGATCGCGTGACGCTGGCAGCCAGCCGCTCCACCTGGCCGGGCTCGCGCAGGTCCGCGGTGAGTTCGGTGACGGCGGCGCGCTGGGCCTGCGCGTTGATTTCCGCGGCCGCGTCCGCCAGGCGCCCGGCCCGGCGCCCCACAATGATCACGTCGTCGCCGTCGGCGGCGAACCTGCGCGCGATCGCGCGGCCGATTCCGGTGCCTCCGCCGGAGACCACGATGAGCCGCCTGGCTGTCATCCGCCCGTCCCTAAGTAGGCCGTTGCTTCCTGGCGCAGCGCGGCGGCCGTCAGTTGCCTGACGCCGCCGGCGAAACGCAGATCAACCGCGAGCGACTGGCCGACCTGCTCGATGGCGCTGATCATGGCGTCGTGAGTAGCGGCGGTTCCCCATATGAGCGCCAGGTCGTTGGTCCTGATACCGCCTGGCAGCCGGTCACCGATCCGGTAGAAAACCTGGCAGCCGGCCACCTCAGGAATGCCGAGTACCTCGCGGCGGCCATGCATGCCCTCAAGCACGCAAGGCTCGATCGGAGCGACGAAGTCGTAGATAAAATGCACCTTGCCGGGGTCTGGCACCGGCGGCGTGACGTCCTCGCCGAGCGCCAGCCGGGCGGCCAGCCGCACCAGGTCGGTCCCCGTGGACGCGATCGACAGCCGGTTTGTCCAGCCGCCGAGCCGTCCGTTGACCTCGATGATCCTCGGGCCCGCCGCGGTGAGCTTGATCTCAACATGGGCCAGCCCGCGACGGACGCCGAGGGCTCTCACGGCACCGGCGGCCAGGTCGCGTATCTGGGCTTGCTCAGCCGCTGGCAGCTGGGACGGCCAGAAATGGCCGCACTCGCGGAACGGCGGCAGCATTGGCAGCTTCCCGGTGATCGCGAACGCGGTGGTGCCGCCCGCGCCGGACAGGCACTCCACCGACACGTAGTCACCGTAGGGCTCGCTTGGCCGGCCTGGCAGGAATTCCTCGAGCACCAGAACAGGCTCGCCGTCAGCCCGGGCGTGACCGGCGCTCGCCGCGAAGGCGGCAGGCACGATGCGCTCGGCCTGCCCGGCCGTGGTGATGACGTTCGTGTTGAAGCTGGCCGCACCGCGCGCCGGCTTCAGCACGGCGGGCAAGCGGACCGCCTGAGCCGCGGCCGGCCAGTCAGCGGCTGACCACAGCGGATGGCTGCGCACCTCGTCGATGCCTGCCTCGCGCAGCAGCTTGCGCTGGATGAACTTGTTCGTCAGGTTCACGGCAACTTGAGTGCTTTCATAGGGCAGGCCAGCCTCGGCGGCGATGCTGGCGGCATCCCGGAGCATGGACTCGCTGTAGCTGACGATCCCGGCGGCACCGAGCCGCCGGAGCGACGCGCTATCGGTCACAGGATCGCCGGTCAGCGACAGCAAGGTGCCCAGCTCCTCCAGCAGCGGCAGGACCCCGGCGACCGAGCCGGTCCTCGGCACCGCGAATATCACCTCGGCCAGGCCGGCCAGGCCCGCGCTGATCTCCCATGGTGACGCGGCGCCCATCTCGTAGAGTACGGCCAGCCGCGGTAGCCCGGCACTCACCAGGTCAGCCCTCCCTCTTCGCGGCCAGCTCCGCCGGCCTGGCGCGGCCGGCCTGAGCGCGGCTGACCTCGCGGCGCATGACCGGCCGCCTTGGCGTGCGCCTCGCGACCTCGGTGAAGCCCTCGGCGCGCAGCAGCGACACGACGCCGTGGTAGGCCGCGTCGCTGGACACCGGCCCGGTCGCGTCGTCGACCGGGTAAGCCTCGACGATCGTGCCGCCGTTGACCGCGGCGTGCTCACAGGCGGCGCGGACCAGCGCACGGGCGACGCCCTGCCCGCGATTGCCCGGTACCACGTAGAGGCAGACCAGCGACCATACCGGCTGGTCATCCACGGGCTTAGCGACGACGGACCTGTCGAGCGCGCCGAACTCCTGGCGGGGAGCCACCGCGCACCAGCCGGCCGGCTCCGGGCCGCGGTAGGCGACGAGCCCCGGCGTCCGCCCGCCGTCGACCAGCTCGCGAAGCGCGAGCCTGTTGCCTTCGCCCGACATCTGCCGCCGCTGGGACCCGCTGATCCTGAACCACATGCACCAGCAGCCCCTGACCTGGCCGCCGCGGCCAAGCACCCGCTCCACGTCGGCCCACAGGTCCGGCCGGGCCGGACGGACGTCGATTCGGTCACTCATCTGGGCTACACCGCTTCCGGCACCTGATGGCTCTGCTGGTCCGCACTTTGCCCCTCGCGGGCGCCCTGACCGTCACCGTCGAGCAAAAGCCCGGCTCGTGCCGTCACGCGCCCGACGAGATCACGGGCAGCACCAATATAGGATTCCGGACGCAGGATCGCGGCGAGCGCGCCGCTGTCCAGGCCCAGATCGCCGTCGGTGTCCTGCTCGATCAGCTCGCGCAGGGACATGCCGGCCTGAACGGCGCGCTGGGTGAGGCCGTAGACGATATCGTGCGCTGATTGCTTGCCGTGCCTGACCGCCAGCGCCATCATGAGCGGCTCGGAGGCGACCTGCTCGGCAACAGCGTACGTATTCGCCTTCAGCCGCTCAGGGTGGACCTGCAGCCCGCGCGCTGTTTCCGCGAAGATCTCCGCGGCGCCAAGCGCGTAGTGCGAGACATCGGCCACGCAGGCCCATTCCAGCCGGAGCGAGCGAGAGTCCCGCTCGTGGTCGCCGATCATCGCGGTGAGCGCGACCGGCGCCTGCGCCGCGGCCAGCCTTGCCAGCACGACGATCTGCTCGCAGCGCTCGGGATTGCGCTTGTGCGGCATCGTGCTGCTGCCCACCTTGCCGTACGACCACGCCTCGGACACCTCGCCGAACTCCGGCCTTGACAGGATGCGGATCTCGTCGGCGGCACGGCCGAGCGTGCCAGCGGCCATGGCGACGGTAGTGACGAATTCGGCCACCCGGTCACGGGCGACGTGCCAGCCGGTGACCGGTGCGCCAAGGCCGAGCCTGGCGGCGAAGCCGTCAAGCAGCTCCAGCGCGCGCGGGCCGAACGCCGCCATCGTCCCAGCCCCGCCGAACAGCTCGGCAACCAGCACCCGCTGCCTCGCCTGCGCCAGGCGTTCCAGGTGACGCAGGATCTCATCGAGCCATCCCGCGATCTTCAGCCCGAACGTGATGGGCAGCGCGGGCTGAGCGTGGGTGCGGCCAAGCGCGACGGTGCCCGCATGCTCGTCGGCCAGCCTCGCCAGGTGCCGCGCCGTCCCGCGCAGCGTTTCGTCGAGCATGTCGAGCACGTCGCGCATCTCCAGCGCCTGCGCGGTGTCCTGGATGTCCTGCGTGGTGGCTCCGAAGTGCACATACTGCCCGGAGTCGGCGGCGCAGGCAGCCTGGAAAACGCGCAGTAAGCCGACCAGCGAGTGACCGGTCCGCTCGGTCTCGGCCTCCACCGCACCGAAGTCGATCAGCTCCGCCCTGGCCGCGGCGGCGATGTCGCGCGCCGCCCGCACGGGGATGATGCCGAGGTCAGCCTGGGCGAGCGCGAGCGCCGCCTCCACGCTCAGCCAGCGCTGCACCCGGCATTCGTCGCAGAAGATCCGGCGGCTGGCCGCACTGCTGTAGCGGCCGCCGAAGAACCGCGAGTCCACGATGTGGCCGCGCTGGTGCGGGCACGTAGCCTCACCGCCGGCCTTGTCCGGTCCGTTGGCCGCATTCTGGTCGGTCATCGGTTTTCCACCTCACTTCGCGTCAGCGATGGCGCATGTCCTGGCATCGGATCGAGGTCCTGCCGGGTGACCATGCCGGCGACCAGCCCGTCGGAAAGGACAAGCACCACGTCACCGCCCTCAAGCAGGTCGCGGGCGCGGGACAGCGGCTGGCCCGCTCCGGCGAAAGCTGGCGGCGGCAGCAAATGGCCGCGCACCGCGTCGGACGGCGCTGCCTGCCCGCTGGCGACCGCCGCCGACAGGCTGGCCGCGGTCACCGTGCCGATAACCTCAGCCAGCCGCACCGGCGGTGCCGCCGCGGTTACCGGGGCCGCGGCCAGGCCGTGGCCGCGCAGCACGCCGAGCGCCTCGCCCACCGTCCCCGACGCGGGGACTGTCACCAGGTCGCGGGCGACCGCGGCCGTCGGCGGGCCGCTGGCGCGGGCGTCGCCCCCGTCCGCTCGCGCCTGCCGCCGCGCCAGCGACGGGCCGCCGGCCGCGGGGACGTCGAAGCCGCGCTCGGCCAGCCAGTCGTCATTGAAGATCTTGGACAGGTAGCCGCGTCCTGAGTCGGGCACTATGACGACGATCACGGCGTCCTCGCCCAGCCGCCCGGCAAGCCTCAGCGCGCCGGCTACGGCCATGCCGCCAGAGCCTCCGGCCAGGATTGCCTCCCGGACGGCCAGTGCCCTGGTCATGGCGAAGGCCTCGGCGTCGGTGACCATGATCAGCTCGTCCGCGACGGCCGGGTCATAGGAGCGGGGCAAGGACGGCTGGCCGACCCCTTCGAGCAGGTAGGGACGCAGTACCTGCCCGGTGTACCTGGAGCCGTCCGGATCGACGCCCGCCACGGTGACTCGCCCGCGCGAGACCTCCTTGAGATACCCGCCGGCGCCGGAAAGCGTCCCGCCGGTGCCAAGGCCGGCGACGAAGTGAGTGACCCTGCCATCGGTCTGCCGCCAGATCTCCGGCCCGGTAGTCTCCCGGTGCGCCTGCGGATTAGCGGCGTTCGAGTACTGATCGAGCAGGCAGCCGCCGGGCAGCCCGGCGGCAATCTCGCCGGCCACGTTCCGGTAGAACCGCGGGTCATCCTGAGGCACCGCGGCGGGGCAGACCACCACCTGCGCCCCGTACCCGCGCAGCAGGTCGATTCTGGGCTGGGAAACCTTGTCAGGGCAGGTGAAGATGCACGCGTAGCCGCGCAGGGCCGCCACCATCGCCAGGCCGACTCCGGTATTGCCAGACGTCGGCTCGACGATCGTGCCGCCTGGCCTGAGCGCTCCCGCCTGCTCGGCGGCACGGACCATGCCGAGGGCGATCCTGTCCTTCACCGAACCGCCGGGGTTCAGGTACTCGATCTTGGCGAGGACAAGCGGCCGGACCCCGGCCGCGATCTTGCCCAGCCTGACCAGCGGGGTTTGCCCGATCGCGCTGAGCAGCGAGTCGTGATAATCCATCAGCGGAACTCCGTCCGCGGCGGCCGGCGGCGCGCGGTGACGCCGTCGAGCCTCCGGTACGCGGTTATCCAGCTCAGGCTGGCATGGACGTGGATCAGCGCGGGCCCGCCGCACTCAAGCGCCGTGCGCAGCGCCGGCTCAGCCTGCGCGGCGTCGGTAACCGTCAGTCCCAGCGCGCCGTGCGCGGAAGCGAGCGCGGCGAAGTCCGGGTTCACCAGGTCGGTGCCGGCAACCCGTCCCGGGTACTCCCGCTCCTGGTGCATCCGGATCGTCGCGTAGCTGCAGTTGTCAGCGACGATCACCACCACCGGCAGCTTGCGGGCCACCGCGGTGACCAGCTCACTGCCATTCATCAGGAAGCCGCCGTCTCCCGCCACCGCTACCACCGGGTGGCTGAGCCCGCGCATCGCGACCGCCACGGCGGCCGGCACCGCCGACCCCATCGGGCTCGAAGCCAGGCCGAGCAGCCGGCCGCCGCCGCTGAACCGCAGGTAGCGGTAGACCCAGCTGGTGAACGTGCCCGAGTCGACAACCACCGTGACGTCACCGCCGGTGATCGTGTCGAGCGCGCTCACGACAGCGCCGAACACCACCCCGTCCGGCGCCGCCGCCGGCTCCCAGCGGGATTTCGCCAGCTCGATCGCGTGCAGCCTCGCCGCCCATTCCAGCCACGACGCGCCCGCGGCCGGCCCGTCGGCCAGAGCCTGGAGAAATGCGGCCGGGTCGCAGGACACCCCGAGGTCCGGTCTGGCCCGCAGGCCGAGGCGGGCGGCATCCGGGTAGACATGCACGAGTCGCTGGCAGGGCAGCCAGGCCGGCAGGCTTTGCCGGCGCGTGGTGACTTCGTCGAGCCTGGTACCGACCGCGAGGATCAGGTCGGCCTCGCCGAGCGCCGCCAGCTGCCCGGCCGGCGTAGCGTTGTGCAGGTGCCCGGCGTAGCGGGGATCTTTGTTGTCGAGCAGATCCTGGTGCTTGTTGCTGGTGACCACCGGAATCCCCCGCCGCGCCGCGAAGGCGGCGAGCGCATGCCGTCCGGCCTGGCTGTCCAGCCGGCCGCCAGCGATCAGCAACGGCCGGCCGGACTCGGCGAGCATTTCCTGCGCCCGCTCGATCGTCCGCTGCCCGGGCATCGCCGGGTCCTCAGGCCACCGGCTGGCCGGCCGGCCCTGCGGGTCGGGCCGCGTCAGCACGTCGGCCGGGGTGACCAGAACCACCGGGCCGGGGGTGCCGGTCTCGGCGATGCGGAAGGCCCGCGCGGTCATCTCGGCCGTTCTCGCCGGGTCGTGCAGCACGACGACGGCCTTCGCCAGAGCGCTGAACATGCCGCCGGCGTCGACTTCCTGGAACACCTCGCGGCCCAGGTCAGCGGTGGCGACCTGGCCGACGATCAGGACCAGGGGCGTGGCGTCCTGCCAGGCGGCGTGCACGCCGATGCTCGCGTTAGCCGCACCCGGGCCGCGGCTGACCAGGCACACGCCCGCGCGGCCGGCCAGCCGCGCGTCCGCGAGCGCCATGAAAGCCGCCGATCCTTCGTGCCGGCAGGTGACAACGTCCATGCCAGGCAATCCGGCCAGGGCGTCGAGCAACCCAAGATAGCTCTCGCCCGCCACGCAGAAGACCCGGTCAACTCCGTGGCCGCGCAGGCTCGCCGCTAGCGTGGCCGCGGCCGCCGGCTGACTGCCCTCGCTGACCGATGGCGCTGGCAGGTGAGTCCCGTGCCGCTCCCTGGCCGTCATCACTCAGCCGAGCTCGCCCGGCGCCAGGTAGGGTGCGTCCGCAAGCGAGCGCGGGTAGACGACCGCGGCCTCGTCGAAGCTCTGGTCGACCTTCTGGTACTGCATGATCTGCAGCTCCGGCGGGCTGTGATGCCAGTGCCCGGCACCACGCTCGAAACGCACGGGACCGCGCCAGGTCGGGAATTCAGCCGACTCCAGCGCCTCGATGACCGCCTCCCAGCGGTCGCTTCCCGCCATCGCCACAGCCCGGGCGAAGAGCGTGACGTCGGTGAACGCGCTGAGGCTCGTATCGGGCGGGAAGGTGCCGTAGCGCTGGGTGTAGCGCTCGGTGAACCAGCGTCCGATCTCGGTCATGCCCTGCCATGACGGGCGGTACCTCGTGGCTGGCCACATGATGCCGTTGCCCGCCTTGCCAGCCTCGCGCCAGAAGTCGGCCGAACGCATCGGGAAGCCGAAGGTGACCATCATCGGGATCCCCGATCGCAGGCCAAGCTCGGCAGCCTGGTTGATGATCATGTAATTGGTCCTGACCACGGCGTCATTGACGATCGCGTCCGGCTTGAAGTCGGCTATCTTGCGCAGCTGGTCGCGGACGTCGGTGGTGGTCTCCTGCGGGAAGTCGAAGCGCAGGATTTCCATGCCGTGCCTATCCTGGCCGTAGCGTTCGATCGTGTCCGCGGTCTCCAGCCCGAATACTGTGTCGGCGACGAGCAGGCCAAGCCGCCGGAAACCCTGCTCGGCGAAGAAGTCGAGCATCAGCGGCACCCGGTCGGCGATGGAGAAATAGGTACGGAAGATCGTGCGGTAGCCGGACGCGGTGACGGCGCTGTGCCCGTTTTCCACGAACATCGGCACGCCTATCTTGTCGCACAGCGCGGCCGCGAACGGGGCCGTCCGCAGGTGCCACTGGCCCAGGATCCCCGTCACCCCGTCGATCATCGCCAGCTTGGCCACCTCGCCGACGACGGACCGCTGCATGCCCTCGGCCGCCGCGCTGAACTGGTCATCGCGCATGATCAGCCGGACGCCGCGGCCTCCCGCGATGCCCTCCTCCCTGACGTACTCAGCGCCGAGCCGCGCTCCCCTCGCGACCAGCACGCCAGCTACCGGGTCACCTGGCGGGCTTAACGGGCTGAGCAGGCCGATCTTGATGGGATCTGGTCCGCAGTCAGCGTTGGCCGCGTCGACGTCAGCCATCGCTTCCCGCTGAGGTTCTGTGTTCTGCGACATTCCCGTTCCTTTCGTGGCGCGGCGGCGGTTACGAGGGCTTGAGGCCGAACTCGGCGTGATAGGGCGCGAATCGCCGCTCAAGTTCCGCGGTGTCGAGCGCGAAATCGGCCAGGTGGTAACGGTGGGTCCCGTGCTTTGCCGCCGGGCTGGCGGCCAGGAAGCGCCGCATCCGGCTGGCGGCGCCGGCGCTCGGGGGTATCCCGGCAAACTCCCGCACCCGCTCGGCCGTGGCGACGGGATCGGCGACGAGCGCGTCGTAGCCGATGTCAAGGACGCCATCGGCGTCGCGGCGACCTGGCGGGCACAGCGCCCTGCTGGCATGACCGAGCCAGTACTGGCCGATCTCGCGCTTGTCGGCCACCGGTGACCTGGCCGCCCTGATCACCGCGGTCAGGCTGCAGGCCGAGGGCAGGCAGGCGCTGACGTGCCGGTGCAGCCGGACGATCCTCGCGCCCGGGTAGACGGCGCTGAGCGCGCTGAGATGCCACAAGTGGGAAGGGCACTTGAGCACAAGGTGCTGGCCGGGCCCGGCCGGCTGCCTGGCCAGCAGGCATCCGAGCAGGGTGCGGTGATACCGGTAGGCCGCCGTCAGATCCTGCCCGGCCAGCCACGCCGCATAGCTCGGCACCCGGTACCGCATGCAGTAAATATCGGCGGTGAAGGTCACGCCGGTGAGCCTGTGGCACTCCTCAGGCCGGTCAGGGGCGAGCGGGTGAATGGACCTGAACGCGGGCGCGGCCGCGTAGTACTCGGTCACGTACCTGGCGGCCGACTCAGCCAGCGCCCGCCTGGCCGCCGCGGAGCCTGCGGGCGCCGCCGGCGCCAGCAGCTCCCACAGCCGGGGCGCGCGCACGGCGGGGTGCTCGGCGAGCAGGTTCTGGAGCAGCGTGGTTCCGGTGCGGAACATGCCGGTGATGATGAGCGGCCGGTCAGGCACCGTGCCCGCGGCCGGGCAGGCCGCCTGCTGGGCTTGCGTCACCAGGGCGCCGATCAGAGCCCGGCGGGCTGCCTGGCGGCCGGCCGCGTGCAGTCCCGCCTCGGTGTCAAGCGCCTGAGTGAGCCTGGCCAGGGCCGGGCGGAAGCGGACCTGCGGCTCGCCGCCGGCCTGCCGCGCCGCGGCCGCGATCAGGTCATCAGCGTCCAGGACAGCGGTCGCGGCGCTGGCGGTGGCGCGGGTCATCCGCTGACCATCGCTTCGTTCAGCGCGGCCGCCATCGCGGACACGCCGGGCTCAGCCCACATCGAGTAGTGGTTGCCGGTGACCACCACGAGCCTGGCCTGGCAGGCCAGGGCCTGCCAGGCAGGCCAGGTGCGCGGAGACTGGTCGGCTTCCACCACCAGCAGCCGCCCGGAATACGGTGCGGGCTGGTAGCGGTGCAGCGCGCGGGCATTCTCGCGGAACACCGCGAAGCGGCGGGCGACGAAGTCGGCGGTGACATCGGGCGGCACGAGCCCCGCGCTGGCGAGGAAGGCAGGCAGCCCGGCCTCGCCGGGAAGCGGGTCAGGCCCGGCGGCCGGGTCCGGCAGCCCGGCAAGGCCAGCGAGGTCAGAGACGAACATCGCCAGGATCTCCTCGTCCGGCGGCGGCTCGGCCGGGCCGGGGATCTCCGCATCGAGCACGGCCACCATTGGCACGCTGTGTCCTTGCGCGGTCAGCCTGCGCGCCAGCTCGAACGCGACCACGCCGCCCATCGACCAGCCGGCCAGCAGGTACGGTCCCTCCGGCCGGGCTTCGAGCAGCGCGCCGAGATAGTGCGCGGCCAGCTCGCCCAGATCGCGGACCGGCTCTCGCTCGCCATCCAGGCCCGGGGCCACGAAAGCCTCCACTGGCCGCGCTCCGTCCAGGTGCCCGGCGAAGCCGGTGTACCCGTACGGCGACCCTGAGACAGCGGGCACCAGGTACAGCGGCGGCGCGGAGCCGCCGGGCCGCAAGGAGACGACGGGAGTGTGCGGCGCGCTGGCTCCGCCCGCGGCCAGCAGCTCGGCCACCGACTCGGGGGTCGGGTTCGCGTAGAAGTCGCGCAGGGACACGCTGACCCCGAACTCACGGCCGATCCTGCCGAGCAGCTGCATAGTGCGCAGCGAGTTGCCGCCAAGTTCGAAGAAGCTGGCGCGGATGCCGGGATCGGGGACCGTGAGCACCTCGGAGAAGATCTGGCAGATCCGGCGTTCGGCGGCCGACCTGGCCGGCACGTACCCGGCCGCCGCCTCCTGCCCGGGTGCGGGCAGGGCGGCACGGTCCACCTTGCCCGCGCGGGTCAGCGGCAGGGCGTCCACGACGACGAACGCGGCGGGGATCATGTAGGCGGGAAGCTCGTCGAGCAGGCGGCTGCGCAGCTCCTGCTCGGTCGGCGGGCTGGCCGCATCGGCGGGCACGTAGTAGCCCACCAGCCGCTGCTCCGCGCCCGGGTCGTGGCGCAGCAGCACGGCAGCCGCGGCGACGGCGGGGTGACGGCCGAGCACTGACTCGATCTCCTCAAGCTCGATCCGCAGGCCGTGCAGCTTGACCTGCAGGTCAATCCGCCCGAGGAACTGGATCTGGCCGGCCTCGGTCCACATGCCGAGGTCACCGGTCCGGTAGATCCTCGCCCCTGGGCGCAGCGGATCATCGGCGAACCGCTCGGCGGTCAGTTCGGGCTGGTTGAGGTAGCCCCGCGCCAGCCCGTCCCCCCCGACCAGGATCTCGCCAGGGATGCCGGCCGGGCAGAGATTGCCGTTGGGCTCGCAGACATAGGCGACCCGGTTCGGCATGGCCCGGCCGATCGGCGGCTGGCCGGTCCACCGCCGCGGCTCGCACTCGTAGAAGATGCAGCCGACCGCGGCTTCGGTCGGGCCGTAGCCGTTAACGAACCTGACGCCTGAGCCCGCCCACCGGTTCACCAGTTCCGCCTGAACCGCCTCGCCGCCCGCGATCATGGCGCGCAGCCGCGGATAGTCCCCGGCGGGAATCCGGCCGAGTACGGCGGGCGGCCCGCCGATGTAGGTGATGTTCTCGGCGATGAGCAGCTCGCCGAAGGCATCCGGGTCGGACCGGCGGTCCTCGTCGATGAAAACGAGCGTGGCGCCCCTTGTCAGGGCCGTGAACATCTCGCCTTCGGCGAAGTCGAAGATCAGTGACATGTGCTGGAGTATGCGGTCGGCCGGCCCGAGGTCGAAGACGCCGCCCATCCACAGCAGGAACGTGCTGAGCGCGTGATGCTCGACGGCCACGCCTTTCGGCTCGCCGGTCGAGCCGGAGGTGTAGAGCACGTAGGCGAGGGCGTTCTCGTCCACCGGCTCGGGAGCGGGACCGTGACCGGCGCTCTCGATCAGCGCCCAGTCGGTATCCAGGCACAGCGGCGTCCAGGCGCCCGCGGCGGGCAGCAGGCCGACCAGCTCGGACCTGGTCAGCACGACGGGGGCGCCGGTGTCTTTCAGAATGAACTCCAGGCGCTTGCGCGGGTGGTCGGGATCGACCACCACGAACGCGGCACCCGCTGCCAGCACCCCGGTCATGGCCACCACGACGTCGATGCCGCGCCGCAGGGCGACGGCCACGATGGCTTCCCGGCCGATGCCCTGGCCCCGCAAGAAGCGCGCGAGCAATCCGGCCCGCCGCATCAGCTCGCCGTAGCTGAGCTCGGCGTCGCCTGTCCTGACCGCTGGGTGCCCTGGCTGGCGCCTGGCGACCGCGGCGATCTGCTCGTGCACCGGACGATGATCACGCCGGGCGGCCGGCCCCTGCCAGCTGCCGGTGATCGCTGACCGTTCCTGCGGTGTGAGCAGGCATGGCTCGCTGATCCTCATCGCGGGTGCCGCGGCCGCGGCGCGCAGCAGCACCTCCAGATGGCCGAACATGCGCCTGATCCGGCTCCGGTCGAACAGGTCAGTGGAATACTCGCAGGAAACCGACAGCTCGCCGCCGTCGTCGATGATGCTCAGCGACAGGTCGAACCTGGACCGGCCGAAGCCAAGCTCGAGCGGCACGGCCGTGGTCCCGGCAAGTGCCAGCTCGCCACCCGAGGTATCGGCTCCGAGCAGTTGCATCGCGATGCTGAACAAGGGGTTCCTCGACGGATCCCGCGCCGGGTGCAGCCGGTCGACGACGTGCTCGAACGGCACGTCCTGCGCCGCCCACGCGTCAAGGCAGGCGGCCTTGCTCCTGCCGATCAGCCCGGCGAACGTCGGGTCGCCTGAGGTGTCGATGCGCAGCACGACCATGTTGACGAGGAACCCGATGAGGTCGGCGAACTCAGGTCTGCTCCGCCCGGAGACCGTGGTGCCGAGCCCGATGTCGGTCGCCTGGGTGTACCGGCTGAGCAAGGCGCCGAAGCCGGCCGCCAGCACCATGAAGTCGGTCGCCTCGCAGTAGCGGGCCAGGGTACTGACCGCCGACCGCGTGCCTGGCGCGAAGCGGCCGGTGAGCGTCTCGCCCCGGTAGGTGGCGATGCTGGGCCGCGGCCGGTCGGACGGCAGCTCGAGAGCAGGCAGCCCGGCCAGGGTGCGCTGCCAGTAGTCGAGCTGCGGCTCGAAGGCCCCGCTGGCGATCTGCGATCGCTGCCACCGGCAGTAGTCCGGGTACTGCAACGGCGGCGGCGCCAGGCCGGGTTCGCGGCCGGCGTGGTAGGCGGCGTACAGCTCACCGAGCTCGCGCTTGAGCAGCCGCAGCGACCAGCCGTCCGCGATGCTGTGATGCACGGTCAGCGCAAGCACGTACCGCTCAGCTCCGAGCACCAGCAGCCTGGCACGGAACAGCGGTCCCTTGGCGAGGCTGAAGGGCCGCTCCACCTCCTCGCTGGTGACCAGCCTGATGGCCGCTGTCTCGCGCTCGGCCTGCGCCAGGCCGGTGAGGTCGGTGAGCGTGAACGGTGCCTGGCCAGGGTCAGCGACGACCTGGCAGGGCTCGTAGTCCCCGACAGCGAACGTGGTGCGCAACGCGTCGTGCCTGCGTACCAGCTCGTCCAGCGCGCGGCGGAGCGCGGCCCGGTCCAAGTGCCCGGTGATGAGGGTGGCCTGCCCGATGTTGTAAGTCGGCAGGCCCGGCGCGAACTGGTCAAGGAACCACAGCTGTTCCTGCGCCACGGACAGCGGCGCGCGGCCGGCGCCGCCCCCGCCGGGAACCGGCGCAGCCGCGCTGCCAGGCCGGGCTGCCTGCGCGCCCCCGCCTCGCAGCTGCGCCAGCAGAGCCCGCCGGTCAGCGGAGAGCCGGCTGGCCGGCCCGGGTTCGTTGGTCATGACCTTTTCTCCCTCAAAGATCGTGAGCTCAGCCGACAGCGGCTACGGGCAGTGAGGCATGCGTCATCGACGGCAGGTTCCGCAGATAGGGGCTGCCGCCGTAGGGCCTGCCGCCCGCGTCAGGCGATGGCTGGGCCGCGATGGCGAGCGCGATGTCGCGCACCTGCGCGCGGTGGCGGGCGGCGGACTCGGTCAGGTCACCGACGAGGTCGCGCATCATCAGCGTGAGCCGCCTCAGCACCGCCGGCGGGTCCGGCAGCCGTCCGGCGCCGAACAGCACCTCCATCGACGCAGAGCCGCCGATGCCGCCGATGAAGTCAGAGATCACCAGGATGCCGCGGTCGTGCAGGAGCTGCTCGGCCGCCGGCCTGAGGCCGCAGTTGGCGCCGACCACCACGACAGGGCTCTGCAGCGCGGCCGCCTGCTCGTCGGTGAGCGCGTCTTCCGTCGCCGCGAGCACCAGCATGTCGGCAGGGACAGCGAACACGTCGGCGGACGGCCTGCCTGGCACGGCGGCCGCCGCGTGAGCCGGCACGCCGGGCGCGGCACCGAGCATCCGGGCGACGTCCAGGCAGCGCGGATCGGCCGCGCATCCGTACTCGTCGGCGATCGCGACCAGCCTGACCCGGTCGGCGATCAGCGAGCACGCCGCCGCCCGGCCGAGATTCCCGAACCCCTGCAGGGCGCAGGTCACCGGCTCCCTGAGCCCGGCGGCCCTGGCGGCCGCGATCGCCACCTGCGCGAGCGCATGACCGGCCCGGCGCTCGCCCAGGCTGAGCTGGCCTACCGGCGCGCTGAGCAGCCCGATCCTGGTCATGAAGTCGTCGTGAGACAGTTCCTGGGCTGACTTGATCGCGTACTTGACCGACGGCACGCCCTGCCGGGCCGCGAGCTGCTCAAGCTCGGGCCAGCGGGTACCCATGTCGCAGCCGAGCGAAAGCCGGCCGCGCAGCTCGCCGGCGAGGAAGCCGATGAACCGGCCGAGCACCCCCTCCTTGGCCGGGCTTGCCGGGTCGTAGTCCAGGCCGCACTTGGCGCCATCCACGTTGATCCGCAGCAGCCGTTCCTTCAGCGTCATCCGGCCCGCCAGCGCGACCAGCGTCTGGGCAGTCAGGCCGCGCTGCACCCGGCAGCCGCCAGCCGCCAGCCTGCAGTCCGTCGCGTCGTACACCAGCCAGCCCCGCGCCCCCTCGACCGGGTCGGTGTACTCGATGACCGTGCTCAAGACGCCTCCTCCACGCCGCGGCCGGGCGGCGGCAGGCAGGCACGCCACAAGACCGCGGGCGCGCCGAAGCGCACTGCCTCGGCGTAGATCATCCGGTAGTAGCGCTGCACGAGCGTCTGCGCGGTCAGCGCGCGGACTCCGCACAGGTGCATGGCGTCGCTGACCGCGTCCACGGCAGCCTGCGCCGCCAGCGCCAGCGCCGCCGCCGCCTGCTGGCCGGCCGGCTGCCCGCTGTCGGCCAGCCAGGCGGCCCGGTGCACGAGCAGGCGGAGCGGCTGCAATCCGGCATGATGGCGGGCGATCGTGAACGCGACCGTCTGGAAATCCCGCAGCGGCCGGCCGAACTGGCGGCGCTTGCTGACGTACTCGGTGCATTCGGCGAGCGCGCCGAGCGCGAGCCCGGTGAGGTAGGCCGCCTGACGGATCCTGGCACATGCCAGCACCGGGCTGTCGGCGCCGAGCGGGCAGGTGAGGCCGGGTTCGGGCAGCGGCGCGTCGTCGAAACGGAGCAGCGTGCCGCCGTCCGGCAGCGGGCTGCGCCCGGCTACCCTGTCGGGGCTCAGCAGCGCGAGCACCGGCTGGCCGGCGGCCAGCACCGGTACGGCGAACCAGTCGGCGTCCGCGGTGATGGCGGCCGCCTCGCCGGTCACCCGGCCGCCGCTGCCCGGGCTTGCCGTGGCGGCCAGCGGCCTGCCGCCGAACCCGGCAGCGGCCGCCGTTGCCGAGCCGGCCAGCAGCGCCGCCGCGGGCCCGTCGCCTGGCTGCCGCTGCCCGAGCGTCAGCGCCTGGAGGGCGAGCGCGGTGCCCGGGTACGGGCTGCCGAGCGCGGCCCGGCCGAGTTCCTCGGCCACGATTACCCCGGCCGCGCAGCCGAATCCGAGTCCGCCTGAGGAGGCCGGCACCTCAAGCGCGGGCGCGTGGATCTTCAGCAGCTCGCTCCATGCGGGCGCCGACCGGTCGTGACAAGCGGGCGGATCGTGCGGCTCGACTGGTCCTGGCACGTGGTGCAGCAGCGCGCGCAGGCCCGCCCTGAGCTGCCTGAGGACTTCGTCGTCCTCGGGATCAGCCACGGCATAGCCCTCTTCAAGCACGGCGCTGGCGACAATCTGCAGCATGACCTCGGAGGTGCCCGCGGAAATAGTCAGCGCCGGGCCTTCGCGGTACGCCGCGTCCAGCAGCGCCCCGGCGGAGCCCGTGCGCGGCGCGTGCAGGGCTGCCCAGCGTGCTATGCCGGCGGCCAGCTCGCTGGTGTAGTACTTCGCGGCAGCCATCGCCACCTCGTCCACCCGGTCCTCGTCGATGAGCTGGGTCATCGAGTGGGCGAGCAGCCAGCCGGCGTCGCATCGGGCGGCGAACGCGGCAGCCTGCTCTCGTGCCGCCTGCTCGCGCGGGCCCTGGTCTGCCGCATTGATCGCTGACCGCGCCGCCGTGATCCAGCGCACGGCCCTGAGCAGGTAGTCAAGACCGGTCCGTTCGATCGCGAGCGCCTTGACGAGCAGCGGCCAGCCGCCATCTACCTCGCCGATCACGTCGTCCGCGCTGACCGCCACCCGGTGCAGCTCCACCCGGTGGAACTTTTCCGCTGTGATGCTCAGCACGTCGCTGCGGCGCACGCCATCGGCGTGCATATCGAGCAGGAACAGCGTGATGCCCTCGTACCTGCTGTTCTCCCCGCCAGTGCGCGCCGCGCACAGCGCGAGGTCGGTGAGGTCGCTTTTGAGGCTGAACACCTTGACGCCGGTGAGCAGGTAGCCGCCGTCCCGCTCGGCAACCGTCCGCAGCGCGGCCAGGTCAGACCCCGCGTCCGGCTCGGTGTAAAGGACGCCGGCGAACCGCTCGCCGCGCGCGAGCGCGGGCAGGTACCGCTTGCGCTGCTCCGGCGTGCCACCCGTCAGCAGGAACTGGCCGACGATCTGGATCGTGTTCACGTGCAGCGTGTCAGGCACGCCCGCCAGGAACAGTTCCTCGGCGACGATCGCCGCCTCGGTCGCCGTCAGGCCGGCGCCGCCGTATTCCCGCGGCCAGCTGACGGCCAGCAGCCCGCGCTCGCCCAGGGCCCGGTACAGCGGCCTGACGTCGGGTTCGCGTTCGGTGCTCTGCCGCACGGCGGCGAGCTCCGCCGCGATCGCCGTCGTCGCCAGCTCAGCCCGCACCCACTCCCGCAGCCGCTCCTGCTCCTGGACGAAACCGAACCGCATCGGGCTACGCCTCCTGCCAGGTGCCGTGCCCGGCAGGCGCGGGCTGGCCAGGGTCACCGGACTCGCCGGCGCCGTTCGCCGCGGCTGCGGTCAGCACGGCGATCGCGTCGGGGCCAAGGTGCTCCTGCGCCGCCTTTTCCAGGCTCGCGGCCAGGTCCGCGATGGTCGGGTTGGCCATGAACGCCCCGATGCCGAGCTGCACGCCGCACAGCGCCTTGAACTCGGCGTTGATCCGGACGGCCGCGAGCGAGTGGCCGCCGCTGCTCAGGAACCGGTCATCCAGGTCCACCGCCGGCAGGCTCAGCTCCGCGGCGACCAAGTCGGCGACGATCTCCTCCCAGGGGGTAGAGCCGGACGCGGGCGGCTGGCTTTCTGGCTCCTGGCGCGCCGCCGAGCCGAGCAGCCTGGTCACCTCGTCGTCGGTCATCGCCTCGAGCGCGGCGACCTGCTCGTCCTCAGGGAGCAGCGCGAGCCTGGCCCGGTCGATCAGCACGGCCAGATGCGCCAGCGTCGGCTGCCGGAAAAAGGCCGACAGCGGGATTTCCACCCCGAATCTTCGCGCGGCGCGGTAGATGAGCTGAGTGGACTGCAGGCTGTTGCCGCCCATCAGGAAGAAGCTGTCGTGCACGCGGACCGTGTCGGTGCCGAGCAGGGGCCCGGCGATCTCGTCGGCCAGGATCCGCTCGGTCTCGTTCCCCGGTGCGGTGCGCTGCCCGGCAACCGGATGCGGGACCGGAGCGGGCAGGCTGGCCCGGTCGACCTTGCCGCTGGCATTGAGCGGCAGCACGCCAAGCCGCACGAACTGCGCGGGCAGCATGTACGCGGGCAAGTACTCAGAAAGCTGGGAACGCAGCAGCGCCGGGTCGAAGACAGAATTCTCCTCCGGCACCGCGTAGGCGATGAGCTGAAGGTCGCCGTTGTGGTCGGGCCGCGGATCCACGACCGCGCCCCTGACCCCGGGAAGTCCGTTCAGCACCGACTCGATCTCGCCGAGCTCGATCCGCAACCCGCGGATCTTCACCTGGTTGTCGATCCGGCCCAGGAACACGATCCGTCCGTCCCGCAGCCGCTTGACCAGGTCGCCAGTCCGGTAGAGCCGGCCGCCGGGGGCGGTGCCGAACGGGTCGCCGGTAAACTTCTCCGCGGTCAGGTCGGGCTGGTTCAGGTAGCCGCTCGCGAGCCCGGCGCCGCCGATCACCAGCTCGCCCGGCACGCCGAACGGCACCAGGCGGAGCTTGGAGTCGACTACGTGAGCGACGTGGTTCGCCATCGGCAGCCCGATCGGCGGCGTCTCGTCCCAGTGGCCCGCGCACTCTTCCACGAGCATGGTGACCGTGCATTCGGTCGGGCCGTATCCGTTGAAGAAGCGCCGGGCGCCGGCGTTCCACCGGTTCACCAGCTCGCCAGGGAACGGTTCGCCGCCCACGAAGATGATCCGCAGGCTGGCGAACTCTTCCGGATCGAGCATGGCCATGACCGACGGCGGCATGTCGATCACCGTGATGCCGGCCGTGCGCAAGATCCGCTGCAGGCTGGTGATGCCCAGGCGCTCGTCTTCGCTGGCCAGGTACAGCCGCGCCCCGGTAAGCAGCGCGGAGAAGATCTCGAACACCGACACGTCGAACACCGCGGCCGCGTAACCGAGCACCCGGTCAGCCGGGGTCAGCTTGAAGAGGTCCTGCACGCTGCCGATGAAGTTGACCACGTTCCGGTTCGAGATCGGCACGCCCTTGGGCCTGCCGGTGCTTCCTGAGGTGTAGAGCACATAGGCCAGGTCGTCAGGCGATCCGGTACGCTGCGGGCGGGTGCCGGGCACGCCGTCCAGCCCGCCATCCGTCGCGCCGCCGTCCAGCCTGACGACCGGGACCGGCGTCGCTCCCAGCGCGTCCGCGTGCTCAGCGTCGGTCACGATCGCCGCGGGCCTGGCGTCAGCCAGGATGCCGCTGATCCGGCCGGGCGGATGCGTGAGGTCAAGCGGCAGGTACGCTGCCCCGGCCTTGAGCACCGCGAGCATCGAGACGACCAGGTCCGGGGTGCGCGGCAGGAACAGGGCGACGATGGCGTCCCTCCCGGCGCCGAGCTCGCGCAGCCGGTTGGCCAGCCGGTTAGACCTGCTCTCCAGCTCGCCGTAGCTGACGGCGAACCCGTCGCCGACGATCGCCGGCGCGGCTGGCGCGCGATCGGCCTGCCGCTCGAAGAGCTCGGCGATGACGGCGTCGGGCCTGTCAGCGACCGGCCCGTTGAAGTCGTGCAGCAGCCTGTGCAGCTCGTCCTCGGTCAGCATCGGAGCGTCGCCGATCGCCATGCCAGGATCGGTGACCATGGCCCGCAGCATCCGCTCGTAGGAGGTCAGCAGCTGCTCGGCGGTCGCCCGGTCATACAGGTCGGTGTTGTACTCGAGTATCACCGAGATCCCGGCCTCGTCGGCGTACACGTTCCAGCTCATGTCGAACCGGGAGGTGCCGAGGTCGAGCGTCCGTTCCTCGGCGTCGATGCCCGGCAGCCTGAGCGAGGAGTCGCCGGCGTTCTGATACGTCAGCGCGATCTGGAACAGCGGCGACCTGGCCGGGTCGCGATCGGGGCGCACGGCGTCGACCAGCCGCTCAAACGGCAGGTCACCGTGGTCAAGGGCGCCGCTGACCACCGGCTGCGTGCGGCTGAGCAGCTCGCCGAAGGTGGGATCGCCCGACAGGTCACCGCGCAGCACCAGCATGGTGACGAAGAAGCCGATCATCGGCTGCAGTTCGGGATGGCTCCGGCCGGTGCTCGGCGAGCCGATGATCACGTCGTCACTGCCGGTGTAGCGGTGCAGCAGCGCCATGAACGCGGCGACGAACGCGGTGTACGGCGTCACGCCGAAGGCACGGGCGACCTCGGCGACGGCGGCGCCGAGGTCAGGCGCGAACTCAGCGCCGGCCAGCGCGCCGGCGTACGTGACCTGAGGCGGCCGCGGCCTGTCCGCTGGCAGCTCGAAGACCGGCGCCCCGGACAGCCGCTCCTTCCAGTAGCTGGTCAGCCGGTCCAGGGTCGCGCCGCGCAGCCAGTCCCGCTGCCAGAGCGCGTAGTCCTGGTACCGGATTGGCAGCGGCTGGCCGGCTCCTGACCGGTCCTCCGCCGCCGCTCCGTCTTCCGTCGCCGCGCGGTACCCGGCCTGAAGGCCGTCGGTGAACACGCCGATCGACCAGCCGTCGAAGACCGTATGGTGCGCCACGAACAGGAAAAGGTGATCTCGCGGCCCGAGGCGCAGCAGCCCGGCCCGCCACAGCGGCGGCGTAGCCAGGTCGAATGGCTCGCGAGCCAGCTGCTGTGCGAGCGCGTAACCGCGAGCCACGGCATCAGGGCCAGTGACGTCCACGACACGCAGCTGGGCGTCAAGCTCAGGCAGCACGATCTGCACCGGCCCGCTTTCTTCCTGGGAAAAATAGGTGCGCAGCGGCTCGTGCCTGGCGACTACGCTGGCCAGCGCGTCTCGCAGCGCCGCGGCGTTAAGATCGCCGCGCAGCCGGTAGAGGTTCGGCTGGTTATAGGTCGGCAGGCCCGGTATCAGGCGGTCCAGGAACCACAGGCTTTCTTGTGAAAAGGACAGCGGCGCCGGTCCCTCGCGCTGCCGCCGGACCGGTCCGGTCTGCTCAGCGGCGGCCACAGCATCCTTGAGCATGGCGAAGAAGCGTTCCCGTCGCTGTGCGGGCGCGCCGGCCAGCTGGTCGGTCATGACGTCTGCCTCCCTGTCATACCGAGGTGGCCAAGTGCCGTCCGCAGCGCGCGGACGCTGGCCAGCAGGTCGTCGATCTCAATGTGCTCGGTCATGGTGTGGCCGAGCCGGTTGTCTCCCGGGCCGTAGGTCGCCATCGGGCACGACCACGTCTGCGCGAGCGTGTTCATGTCCGAGGTCGCGGTCTTGAGCACGGTGCGCGGCGTCCCGCCGGTGTCGCGGATCGCCGCGAGCAGCGCACCAACGACCTGGTTGGACCGGCTCGTGCGCACGGCGGGCACGGCGTTCTCCACCTCGATCTGGCCTTCCCCCGCCGCCTTGCGCAACCTGGTGACCAGCCCGTCGTGGTCGAAGCCCGGCGGGGTGCGGTAACTCAGTCGCAGCATGGCCGCCGAGATGTCGCCTGACATCTCGGTCAGCGTGAGGGCCGGGAGGCCGAACTTCGCGTGGTCGAGCTCTTGACCAGGGGCCGCGGCCGCTTCGCGCCAGAACTCCATGGCCGCCTCCGCCGCCTTCTCCGCCGGATTGGTGGGGTGGGTGGCTGGCCTGGACACCCGGTAGGTCAGGTCGAGCTTTCCCTTGTAACCGATGATCACGTTCTGCCACCGGCCCGGCTCGCCGACGATGACGGCGTCTGGCTGAGGCAGCGTGCGGGCCAGGTGGGTGGCGCCGCGCGACTGCGGCGTTTCCTCCTCGACCAGGCCGGCGACGATGAGCGTGCCGGGAAAGTCGTGCCAGGCGGCCGCCGCGGCGATGAAGGCGGCGAGCGGTCCCTTTGCGTCCGATGCGCCCCGGCCGAACAGCAGGCCGCCCTCTCGCCTCAGCGAGGCCGGACCGGGCAGCGTGTCCATGTGGCCCGCCAGGAGCACCGTGGGCCCGGAACCCCGGCCGGTGCGCCCGATCACGTTGCCTGCCTCGTCGATGCCGGCCTGGATGCCGGACTCGGTCATCGCATCCGCGAGGAACCCGGCGAGTTCCCGCTCGCTGCCGGACGGGGACGGGATCGCGATCATGTCCTGCAGCAGGTCGATCACCGCGACCTCGGCCGTCCTGACGGCCGGCCGGGCAGGCGGGCCGGCCTGCGCGCGGGGACGCATCACGCGGGTGCCGCCGCCGGCCAGCGCGCGGGCAACCGGGTCGCTGCCCCTTCCGTCGGCGATCACCACCGTGCGCACGCCGCCGTCCAGCGCTTCGCCGGCGGCTACGAGCTTGAGCGCCATCCCGTCGCGCACCCAGCCGGGCAGGGGTTCGCGAGCGGCAAGCGGCAGCCTGCCGATCAGCGTGGTGGAGTCGGCGGGGTCGCGCAGGACGCCGGGAACCGCGGTCAGCATGACAAGGGCGCTTGCCGACATCGCGGACGCCACGGCGGCGGCAAGCCGGTCCGCGTTGACGTTGACCGGCCCGCCGTCCTCCGCTACGGCCGGCGGGGCCATCACCGGCACGTATCCGGCGGCGAGCAGAGCCCGCAGCAGGTCGCCGTTTACCCCGCTCACCCGGCCGCTGCGGTCGTCCCTGATCACGATCTTCCGGCCGCCGGCAAGGGCGCGGCGGGCGGGGGTCCGCCGCGCCGTCACGCAGCTGCCGTCCAGGCCGGTAAGGCCGACAGCGGGCACGCCGTGACCGGCGAGCGCGGTCAGCCATCGCGGCTGCACGAGGCCGGCCATGGCCATCGCGAGCACCTCGATGCCCGCGGCGTCCGTGTACCGCCTGGTCTCGCCGCCGGTGGTGACCAGCGTCCTGGCGGCACCGCCCAGGCGCCCGCCGAGTTGCTCGATGTCCGGCGCGCCGCCGACCACGAGGACCAGTTCGTTGCCGCGGGCAACGAACTGGGCAAGGTCAGCGGCGACGCGGCCGGCATCGATGTCCCGTGCCCCGCTGCATTTGACGACCGTGAGCATGCCACTCCTCATACCGGGTGCAGGCCAGGGAAGGTGAGCCCGCGATCTTCGGGCAGGCCCATCCGGATGTTGAGGCACTGGACCGCGTTGCCGGCGGCGCCCTTGACGAGGTTGTCGAGCGCCGCGATGACCGCCAGGCGGCCTGCCTGTTCGTCGAACTCGAAGCCGATGTCGCAGAAGTTCGAGCCGATGAGGATCTTCGGCTCGGGCAGCGGGTAGATGCCGCGCCGCCTGATCAGCCTGACGAACGGCTCCTGAACGTACTGTTTGCGGTAGGCATCCCGCAGATCCCGTGCGGTGACGTCCGGCGTCGTGCGGGCCTGACCGACTACCTGGACGCCGCGTACCGCCTCGACGCCGATCGCCGCCATGTGCGCGGGAAGCCCGACGGCTTGCGTGATCTCCGCCTCATGCCGGTGACCGACCGCCGAGTACACCCGCATCGCGCCACTGCGGATCGAGTGCACGTTGACCGCGCTTGGCGCGGCCCCGCTCCCGCTGGAGCCGGAAAGCCCTGTTAGCCAGACCTCGCCGGTGATGAATCCGCGAGTTGCCGGCGGGTACAAGGCCAGGATCGCGGCTGTCGCCATGCAGCCGGGAACCGAGATCCGGTCAGCCGTCCTTAGCTCCGCCCTGTGCAGTTCGGGCAGGCCGGAGACGAAGCCGCTGGTCAGATCCCAGGCCGGGTGCGGGCCGTAGTACTTCTCGTATGCGCGCGGATCGGTGATCCTGGCGTCCGGCGACAAGTCGATGATGACCGGTGCCTTGGCGGCCAGCCGCGGCATCAGGGCGACGGCGGCGCCGGGCGGCGTGGCGAGGAAGATCGCATCGCTGTCCGGCAGTTCGCCGACGTCGCGGTACCGCAGGTCGGACAGGCCGTAAAGGTGGGGCTGGCGGTAGTGCACCGGCCTGCCGATGTGGCTGACCGAGGTGACGCCGCTCACCGTGACATCCGGATGACCGAGCAGCAGGCGGATCAGCTCGCCCCCGGTGAACCCGCTGCCACCTACGACTCCGGCGGTGATCATCGGCCGATCACGGCCTTGACATAGTTGGCGATAGCCAGCGCGACATCCACGCCGGTCGCCGAGGTCAGGCCGAGGAACTCGGCACGGTCGTTGACTTCCAGTACGTACCTGCCGCCTGAGCGATCCTCAACCAGATCGACTCCGGCGATCTCCGCGCCTGTCGCCGCCGCCGCGCGAAGTGCCAGCTTGCTGAGATCTGCGTCCACCGGGCAGCGGCTCGCCTCGGCGCCGAGCGCGACGTTCGTGCGCCAGCCCGCCGACGTGCGGTACATGGCGCCGACCACGATGCCGCCGATCACGACTGCCCTGATGTCACGACCCGGCTTGTCGATCAGCTCCTGAACGCACAGCACCTGAGACTGGGGGCCCGGCAGGGCCTCGCAGTAGTCCAGCACTGCCTCGGCCGCCTCGCGGTCGCGGACGAGCGCGACCCGCCGCCCCCAGGACGAGCTGACTGGCTTGATGACGACGGGGAAGCCGAAGTCCTCGGTCGCGGTCCTGGCGGCCGCTACCGAGGTGGCCAGCACCGTCCTGGGGGCCGGCAGCCCGGCGGCGGCCAGTGCCAGCGCCGTGCGCCACTTGTCGCCGCAGATCGCGGTCGCCGCCGCCGAGTTCACCACCCGCACTCCGGCTGCCTCCATCGATGTAGCCAGGTAGCCGGCGCGTACCAGGCTGATCTCCCTGTTGAGCACCACAGCCCACGGTGGTCGCTGCTCAGCCCCGGGCACGGCCAGCGTGCCGGGGATCAGGTGGTCGCACGGGACGCCGGCGCTCTCAAGCGCCGACAAGATCCACTTCTCCTCTCGCCGAACCCGTGACGCGGCCACCGCGACCCGGGCAGCTTCGGTCATTCGCCCCAGTCCTCTTCCGGCTCAGGCGCGATCGCGAGCATCAGCGGATCGAGCGCTACCACCTCAAGCTCGGAACGGCAGTCCTCGCACTCCACGATCTCGCTCAGCCGCACCGGCTCGGCGACCTCGACGGGAGCATCACATTCGGGACATGACAGCGGCATCGTTCCTCCTTTGGAATGGGTGCGCGGAGTCGGTGTGACTGGTCAGGGCATGCCTGATCCTGTCGGCGATCGCCGGGCCGGTGATGCCGAGCCGGTCAAGCAGGTGGGCATGACTGCCCGCCACGTCCACAAAGGTTCCCGGCACGCCCACCGTGATCAGCGGCCTTGGGGCGTGGCGCCCGAGCGCCTCGGCCACGGCCCCGCCCAGTCCCCCGGCCGTCCAGTGCTCTTCTACGGTCACCACCAGGACAGCGCGCCGCGCGGCCTCGGTGAAGGTACCCAGGTCGAGCGGGGCCAGGGTATGGACGTTCAGCACCGCGGCGGAGATCCCGCCGACGGCAAGCTCGGCCGCGGCGGCGAGCGCCGCGGCGACCGGATGCGGACCGCACGCGGCGATGACCACGTCGCCGCGTGCCCGCAGGACCTGGATCTGGCCTATCACCGGCGGGTCCTCCGCCGGCACCGGTTCAGTCGGCTTGCGTCCCAGCCGCAGGTAAAGCGGGCCTGGCCAGGTCAGGCTCTGCTGGACGAACGACCGGACGGCCCCGGCATCGGCTGGCACCACGACGGTCATGTGCGGCAGTGCCCGCATCAGCGCCAGGTCTGCCAGCGCGTGATGAGTCGGGCCAAGCTGCTCGGCCGACAGGCCGCCGTGAGTAACCGCGATACGCACCGGGACGGCGTTGTAAGCGACGTCGATCTTGACGGCCTCCGCCGCGCGGGTCTCGGCGAACGCGGCAAAGGTGGTAACGAACGGCATCCAGCCGTCGAGGGCGAGCGCCGCCGCCATCGTCATGGCGTGCTGCTCGGCGATTCCCACGTTGACGTAGCGGCCGGCGGCCTGCCCGAAGTCGGCGTCAGCGAACAACCCGGTGTCGGCGTCAAGGCAGACGACGCGGGGTTGCTCGGCCATGGCGCCGAGCAGCGCTTCCCTGTAGGCCAGCCTGGTGGAAAGTGCCTGATCAGTCATCGCGGTCGCCGGTCCTGGCGAGCGCTGTCCTAGCGCGCGCGTGCGCGCGCTCGGACAGCCGCATGTAGTGCGATTGCCAGCGGCCTTCGGCGAACGGCACGCCCCGTGCCTTCACCGTCCGCGCGATGATCGCCGACGGTTGCCCCCGCTTCCAGGGTGCTCCGTTCAGCGCGAGCGCCAGCGCGCCCAGGTCGTGGCCGTCAAGCTCAGTGACCGCCCAGCCGAAGCTTTCCCATCTGGCGGCGAGCGACTTTACCGGGCAGATCTCCTCGGTCGCTCCCGACTGCTGGAAGCCGTTCCTGTCCACGATGACGACCAGGTTGTCGAGCCGGAGCGCGGCTGCGCTGGCGGCGGCCTCCCATACCGACCCTTCCTGCAGCTCACCGTCCCCGGTGACGACGAAAGCGCGGCTCTCGCGTCCGGCCAGCCTCGCGCTGAGCGCGAACCCGGCACCGAGGGAAAGACCGTGCCCGAGTGAGCCGGTCGGCGCCTCCACGCCGGGAACCGCCCGTACCGGGTGAGTGAGGAATTTGCCGCCCTCCCGGCCGAAGCCGGCCAATTCGGTCACCGGGAAGTAGCCGCGCTCGGCCAGCGCGGCATACAGCGCCAGCGCGGCGTGACCCTTGCTGAGCACGAACCTGTCGCGGTCGGGGTCATCGGGGTGCAGCGGATCGACGCGCAACACGGCAAAGTACAAGACAGTGAGGATGTCAGTCACGGAGAGTGACCCGCCGAGATGACCGCCATCAGGCAGTGCGCACATGTCCACTACGTGCTGCCTGATGCGGAGCGAGTGGCCCCGCAGCCTGGCTAGTTCCGCGCTGGTCGCTGTCATCGGCCCGAGGCCCTGGCGATCGTGCCGATGGCCGCAAGGTTCTCCCAGGCTTTCTCGAACCCGTCCGCGTAGCGCTGCAGCAACTGCCCGGATTCGGGATGCAAGTGCCGTTTCTGCAATGTCAGCGAGTCGTCGATGACGGCTCGGGTCACAGGCCAGCGGTCGGCGGCGACAGGGTCATCTCCGCGGAACACCCGCTGATCGGGAAGAGGCATGATCTGGTACTGCGACATCGGGATGCCCTCGGCCCTGAGCACCCGGCGCAAGGCGGCGCGGAATCCGGCCGGCCGCACGCCGTCGAGGCCGGCTGCCTGCGGATCGAACCTGAACCGCAGGATGTGGAAGGCGTGGGTGGCGCCAGCGCACGGCCTTGGCACGGCGATGCCGGGCAGCGCCGCCAGCCGGTCGAGGAACGGCGCGACGGCAGCCTGGCGGCTGGCTTCGTACTCGTCGAAGCGACGTAGCTGCGAGCGCGTGAACGCGGCCTGGACCGAGCTGAGCTTGGCGTTCCAGCCGAGCATCAGCGACCTGTAATCGCGCGGCCTGCCCGACTCGATAACTTCGCCGAACTGCCTGGTCATCCGGATCCGCGCGGCGATCTGGTCATCGGCGGTCGTGATCATCCCGCCCTCGCCGCAGGTCGGCAGGTTCTTGGTCGCCTGCAGGCTGAACGCCGCGGCAAGGCCAAGCGCCCCGGCCTTGCGCCCGCGCCAGGTCGCGCCGTGCGCCTGAGCCGCGTCCTCGATGACCGCGAGTCCATGCCGCGCCGCCAGCGAGCCGATCGCATCCATGTCGGCTGGCAGCCCGTGCAGGTGGACCGGGATGACAGCCGCGGTGCGCTCGGTGACGCAGGCCTGCGCGCTGGCCGCGTCGATGGTGAAACTGGTGCCGTCGATGTCGGCGAACACCGGCCGGGCTCCCTGGTAGAGCGGGGCGAGGCCGGAGGCGATGAAGCTGAGCGCCGGCACGATGACCTCGTCACCGGGCCCGATGCCGATGGCTTCCAGGCACAGTTGCAGCGCGGCGGTCCCGGTCGCGACCGCCACGCAGTGCGGGACGCCTACCCGGCGGGCCCACTCGCGCTCGAACTCGGCGACCTCGGTCTCGCCGTCGGCGTTGGACACGAGCTTGCCCGAGTCAAGTACCGCGATCACGGCTTTGCGGTCTTCCTCGGTCACCACCGGCCATTCCACGTGCCGCATGGCACCAGGAACCGCCGGGCTGCCGCCAAGCGCAGCGAGCTTCGTCATTGGCCCACCTCCGTGACAGCCTCGCCGAGCGCGTCGATCGCATCCTGGTATCGCCGCAGCACGCGGTCGCAATGCCGGCGGAGCGTCCGTGCGACGGACTGCTCGGACATGCCGTGAGCGGCGGTCATCCTTACTCCGGTCCACGCCCAGGCGACGTCGGCCACTGCGCTCGCCGCCTCGCGGAGCGCTGGCAGCCGCCAGCGGGAGCCAAGTTCCCGCAGCAGCTCCGCGTGCAGATAGGTCTGTGCCTGGACGGCCCAGCCGAAGGGATAGGCGTCGGCCAGGACGCCGGCATCGCCCGCCATCCCCTGGTCGGCCAGATAGCCCAGGTAGCGCCGCAGGCCGGCCAGGCCAGCCCAGGTACTCCCGTGCGGGTCGTCGGCATCGTCGGAGCTGAGGTCGGACAGGTTGGCGCGCAGGGCGCCGGCGAGCTCGGCCCTGCCGAGCGAGGGCTGTGGTCCGGTGAAGTCCACCAGCAGGCACCGGTAGCCGATGGCCGAGTCGCTGAAGAAGGCGTCCTGCCGGTCGGCGGGGTTCGCCGAAGCCCAGGCGCGCAGGAAGTCAGCACTGGCGACCGGGCCGCTGTAGGCAGGCGGGGTGGAGTCGAGCACGTGCACTTCACCGCGCTCGTCGTCGACGCCCCAGACAGTCACCAGGTGCGCGGCGTGCACGTCGGAGTAGGCGGGCCTGAAGGGCAGGTAGAAATTGTCGACCGCCGCGATAACCGGCTGCCGGCCGCGGAGCACGACCCTGAGCTCGCTGAGCGGGTCGGCGCCCGCGCCCGGAGTCCACCAGCGGGAGGAGACCGGATAGAACGGCGCGATGCTTGCGGCCACGTCGCCATCGCTGCGGCACGGGTAGTAGAACTCCTCGCGGCGGATGCGGCCAGGCTGGCAGAAGAACTCCCACCGGAGCCCGAGCGCGTGCAGCGGCTCAGCACCCGAGTGCAGCAAAGCGGTGCCCAGGCATGCCTGCAGGCAGCTCAGCGGATCGGAGTACCAGTGACGCGGCGGGAGCATCGTCCTGGCGGCAGCCGTCCGGCTCATCTGGCACCTCCAGCCGGCCCGGCGGCCGGGGGGCCTGGCGGCGCGCTCGCACCAAGCAGGGCCTGCTCCTGCTCTCGCAAGGTCGCGGCGAAGATGTGGACGGCTACGTTCGCGGGGAGCCTGAAACCTGCCAGATCGGTAAGACGGACGACGGGGATGCGCTGAAGCCAGATATTTCCCGGCACGCCCTGCTGGACGTGGTGCGGGTAGTGCATGACAGGCGAGGTCAGGCCGAGTCTCTCGCCGAAGGCCGCCGACGACGCCCAGAAGTCCGAGACGCGCAACGTCTGCCGGTCAACGCTGCCATCGACGTAGTGGATCAGGATCTCATCCTGCGCCCGCCGTTCGGCGGCGGCCAGCAGCCAGATCCAGTCGCACGGCAGCGGCGCGACGCTGATGTACTGCCCGCCGCACCTGACGTTGTCAGGTAACCCGGTGCCGAACGGCGGCAGCAGGAAAGGTACCCCGTGAATTTTCATTTCACGGGGGGCCTCATTGCCGTCGCCCGGCTTGCCCTCGCCCAGCCTGTTCTCATAGCCAGTCAGCTGGTCAGCGGCCAGGGAATTACCCCATACATTTAAATGACCTAAGGCCGTGCTACCGGAAATCGACGTACCGACATTATTGTAATACGCAACGAGACTTAATTGCGCGAATCCCTGAAGATGCATGACTCCCCCGTGGCCGAGTCGCAGGGACAACGCTGATCGATCGAGCCATGGTCCGAAGTTATGGATGTGGTCGAATATCCGGGTACAGCCTCTGTGTACGTCGAACGCCTAGTTTAGCGGCAGGACGATCAACTTCGTATCGACGCAGCGTTGAATTTCGTTGTCATCGGAGCGTTGAGGACCGTTCGCAGTTGACCGAGATGTCCATCCATGCGGTAGCCTGGGACTAGAGATTTTGACCTGCGCGATAAGGATGAGAATTACCCATGAGGCATCGCCTAATAGCAATGTGGAGTGCTCCGCGATGCCGTTCGACGGCATTCTCGCGAATGATGATTGAGCGCGGTGACTTCTTAGTCGTGCACGAGCCATTCTCGCACCTCATGGATTTCGGCGAGACGACGATCCATGGTAGTCAGGTACGCTCGGAACGAGAGCTTATCGACGCGCTCTATAAATTATCTGACAGTCATAACGTATTTTTCAAGGACACCACGGACTTTCATTATCCAGGACTGATCGCCGATACGTCGTTCCTGCGTGATGCCACCCACACGTTCATGATCCGCGACCCCCGGGCGGCGATCGCCTCGCATTACCGGCTGAATCCAGGGCTTACGTGCGCTGAAGTCGGCTTCGCCCGGCTGCGCGAGATCTATGACTCGGTCACCGCGGCGAGCGGGCGTACGGCGGTGGTGCTCGATAGTGATGACCTCGTTGCCGATCCGGCAGGCCTGATCGCTGAATACTGCCGCCGCACCGGGATCCCATTCTTGCCGGAAGCGTTGTCCTGGTCCCCAGGCATGGTCGACCAATGGCAGCGCACCAGTCGCTGGCATGTCACCGCCAGCGCCAGCAAAGCGTTCGTCGGCGACCGCCAGAGCGAGTCGCCCGAACTCGATCAGTGCTCGCGGTTGCGCGACTATCTGGACCATCACCTGCCGCACTACCAGGCGCTCTGGGCCAGGCGGCTCGTGCGCCCGACAGCGCGGACCTAGCCCGCCGGCGCGGGTTAGAGCCCGCTCATCGCGCTCCCGCAGGTACCTCCTTGCCCATCGCGGCGGCCTCCGCGTCCTGAACCGTCCGGAGCTTAGGCAGCGGCGAGAACGTAACCCAGGCAATGGTCGTCAGCATTCCCGCGGCGCCGACCAGCAAGCCGTTCCTGAGGCCAAACAACTGGCCGATCAACCCGCCGGCCGCCGCGCCGAGCGGAATCGCGCCGTAGGAGATAGACCGGTAGCTAGCGGTCATCCGGCCGAGCAGCGCATCCGGCGTTACCGACTGGCGTATGGAAACTGCGGCCACGCTAGACAATGCCACCCCGAATCCGTTAAGCGCATAGACAACAATCAGGCTGATGACGGTGTAGGAGCGCAAAGCCGGGATGAAGGGGATGGCCAGCATGACCGCTGATTCCACGCTCACCGAGATAACCAGCGCCCCGCCAAGACCGAACCAGCGGGAGGCCGGACCGGTGAGCACTGAACCGACGACGGCTCCCACCGCACCGCCCGAAATAATGAGGCCGATCGTGCCGGCGTGCAGATGCAGGTCATGGACGGCATAGAGCAGGAAGAGCGTGAGGATCCATTCGTCAAAGAAGTTGTATGAGGCGGCGACACCGACCAGCGCGCGCAGAAATGGATTGCGATAGGTGATCTTCAGGCCCTCGCGTATTCGGTGCAAATTGCCCTCGCCTGCCGGAGGTGCCGGCCGCCGCTCCTCGCGGGTGCGGAGCAGCAGCAGGCTGGTCACCGAGCACAGAAATGAGATCGCGTCCGCGAGCAGCGCGATCGGCGCCGTGACGAGCTGGACCAGCACGCCGCCAAGGGCCGGGCCGCCCACCTGGGCTACTGACGCGGTCGCCTGCAGGCGGCTGTTAGCCGGAACCAGCAGGCTGCGGTCCACCAGGGTGGGCAGGTAAGCGAAGTACGTGACCTCGAACATGACGGTGAAGACGCCGAACAGGAAGACGAGTCCGATCAGCAAGGGCACTTCGAGCACCTTGGTGACTGCCAGGGTCACGATCAGTCCGAGCACCAGAGCGCGCCCGATGTCCGCGATCACGAGCAAGGGCCGGCGCCGCAGCCGGTCGGCATAGCTGCCGATGATCAGTGCGAACAGCAGGAAAGGCAGCCACTGCATCGTGTTCAGCAGCCCCATCTGCCCGGCAGTGGCGTGCAGCGAGATAACCGCTGTGAGCGGCAGCGCGACTGTGGATACCTGGGTGCCGACGGCCGAGATGCCCTGGCCAGTCCATAGCTTGATGAAATCGCCGTTCGTGCGCAGGCTCCCTGACGCTGGCTGCTGCTCCATTACTGCCGACATGTCCGTTTCACCCCTCAAGAGCGTGGCGGCGTTCCGCGCATCGTACAGCGAAGGCAATTAGCTTGTCTCGGCTAGGCATACCTAGCTTCAACTTCATTCTGTGGACATGACTGCGGACCGTTGTCTCGCTCAGCCTGAGTGTCGACGCAATGGCCGCCGTCGGTAGTCCCTCGGCCATCAATTCGAGCACCCGGCGCTCCTGCGGGCTTAATTTAGCGAGTTCCGCGCTGTGATCAGACTCGTCTGCCTTCTTCTGCTCGCACCATCCTATGAGGGCGCACATTGTCGAACGCCCGAGCACCGGCTGGCCCTGCGTGAACTGACGCAGCTTCACCATTAGCGTCTGCGACGTTATGTCATCTTCCAGGAATCCACATATGCCAGCCTTCAGCAATCTCATAATCGTCGCCGGCTCCCGGAAATTACCGAACACGAGGATCTTCGAAATCAACTCCTTATCGGCTGAGCTGAGCTGTTCGACGAGGTCAAGTACCGGAACATCGACCAAGTCGAGGGCAATTATCAGAAAATCAGGCGCGAGTTGTCGCACCAGCCGGACAGCTTGGCTCCCGCTGCTTTCCACGCCGAGAACCGCGAAATCCTGGTCTCTCTCAAGAACCGTCTGCAGACCCTCGATCAGTAATGATGGCACGCCAATTATCAAGACTCTTGCCAGGCCGCCTGATGCTCCTACCGAAGCGGCCAGCGGCTGAGCCTCCGTACGCTCCTCGTCCAAGGCGTGTTGTAACCTGTCATCGACAGCCGGTTCATGCTGGCTAGCTTTCCAGTCTGGCAATATGATCCCCGAGGGTAGGGCTCCCGCACCTTTACGAGTACTCTGCCTCATGCACCTGCTAAAGACTTCACCAGTAAAGAGAAGCTTGTCAAGACCAAGGCATCGGGCGGGCCGATGCCGAACGGATGAATGCGTGGATCGATACCCAAATACGGCCATCGGCTGCGCAACCCATGCGAATCGGCCTCGCCCTGAAACCCCACCAGCAATATCGGCCACCCCTGACACGCAGATAACACGACGTCGCCGCGCCACGCGGCACCGTCGGCGCTAACTGGCCAACGTGCGCGTCCGTACAAGTGGAGCTACCACGCCGGGGCCGGCCGCACCCGTACCTCAGCCTCGCGAATCACATCTAGGCGCCAGCCACACTGGGAGCGTTAGGCCTGCTATCACCACATAGCTAGATGACCAGCGACTTGGAGATGATCGGCCGATCGTGCCGCACGGGTGGCAGGGCCGCCGACGCGAGGCTCAGGCTCACGCCGACCTCTGCCTGCCCCGGTTGCGGGCCGGTCATTTCGGCGATGCGCTTGAGCGTTGTCAGGAGGCCCTGACGATCTTCCGATCGCTGGGCGATAATGCTGGCGCCGCAGACGCGGCGGATCTGCCATCCGGGCCTTCGAGGGGCAGCCGGCAGACGCAAGGACGGACTCGACCTGGCGGGCTATGCCGTTCGCCTTCTTATAAGCCTCGATGAAGTGATCGTTCAGTGATTCGGATTCTCCTATGCCCTGCCGATTATCGTCGCCGGCCTGCTCATGAGGGAAGCCGGGCTTCTCGTCGTGGAGAATATGGAAGCTCATCTGCACCCGGCCGCCCAGTCGCGGCTTGGCCGGTTCCTGGCCCAGGTCGCGGGAAGCGGAGCGCAGGTCATTGTCGAAACGCACAGCGACCATGTGATCAACGGCATCCGGCTCGCGTCGGTGGAAGATCGGGCGATAGCGCCGGACGCGGTTGTATTGCACTTCTTTGACGGCCAGGCTAGCGAGGCTCCGACTGCGATCGAACTCACGGGCCGTGGCGGTCTCAGCGCGTGGCCGAAAGGCTTTTTCGACCAGCTTGAAGAGGACCTGGGGAGACTCGCTCGTATCAAGCGCCAAAGCGGCCGACTCTGAGAAGCCGCGGTTGGTACGGGTAGCGATCGACGAGACGAGCTTCGACTTTTGCCAAAGCTGATCTGATATCTGCTCAGGGTCATCGAGCAAGCGCACACACAATGCGCAGATCGTCGTGCATGTGATTGATCCGACGACGCCGACGGGAGTGAAGTACGACATCTTCAAGCGCATCAACACTTGGAAGACATACTGTCCCAGGCGCGCGAATTGATGACGCACGACAGAGAATACAACGACGCGATCACCTCCAGCACGGGCGGTGTCCCGAGAGGTCATCTTCGCTGTACCGGCCCAGGACATAAGACCAGCTCTTAAGCAAAGGGCGGTTGATAGGCAGCAACCGCACCTTGAACGAGCGGGAGGACCTCTGGCCCGCCCGGAGCCTCACCCTCGTCGCAGTTCCATGTCGTCGAGATCAAGTCGTTCGCGGTCATCGACGGGCAGGCCGACGGTGACAAGGTAGGACATCGTTAGTTTCGTGCCGAGTCCAGCGTAGCTATTCAGCAGGCGTAGCTAGCTTGGTCGCGGTTACAGTTTCAGGCCTTTTCCGGAGCGGCTCGCCGCCGGGCTGACTTGCCGTGAACCTTGCGAGGGCGCGGCCCGGCAGCGCGGAGGGGATGCTTGCTGCCTGGCTGAGCGCATTGCGGCCCGCCCGTGCCGCCCGCCGCTGACCCGCTCCCGTCACCCGCTCAGCTCCGGGACCCGGCAGGCCGCCTCAGCCGCCCGCGGCAACGGGCCGGCCCGCCTGCGGCAACGGGCCGGCCCGCCCGCGGCAGCGCCGCGCCTTTGCTGCTGTTCGCGGCGCCTGGCCGACAGCAGCGCAGGAGCGACGTTGCCGCCCTGGCAGCAAGAACGCGGCGACGTTGCTGTCGCCGGTGGCGTGCCAGCAGCAGCGCAGGCGCGACGTTGCCGCCGGGCAGCCGCCGCCGGGCAGGCCGCCTCAGCCGCCAGCGGCAACGGCCCGGCCGGCCCGCCCGTGCGTGGGGTACGTGGTGCTGGAGGCCAGCGACCCGGATCGGCGGTCGGCTTCGCGTCTTGCCACGGGCCAGGTTCGTTGACCAAGGCTCGATCCGGCTAGAATTCGGTTCGTCGAGTGCCTGTAGTCCGATCGGCAGCCGCCGGTGCGGCAGCGTGCCTAGGGCACCGCCACCGAGCTTGCGGAAAGGGCCTGCGGATGTGCACGGAAATCGACACGACCAAAGCGCACTCGGCCCGGGTCTACGACTTCTACCTGGGTGGCAAGGACCACTACGCGGTCGACCGGGAAACAGGCAACAAGGGCATGGAGAGCTGGCCCGCCGTCCGTACGGCCGTACGCGAGAACCGCGCCTTCCTCGGCCGGGCTGTCCGTTACCTGGTGAGCGAGGCTGGCATAAGGCAGTTCCTCGACATCGGCACGGGGCTGCCAAGCGCGAACAATGTCCACGAGGTCGCGCAGGCAGTGGCGCCGGAATCGCGGGTGGTCTATGTCGACAACGACCCGATTGTGCTCGCGCACGCCAGGGCGCTGCTCGCCAGCGCTCCGCAAGGCCGCACCGCCTACATCCACGCGGATCTGCGGCGGCCGGGGGAGATCCTGGCCAGCGCCGAGGTGCGCGATACCCTCGACCTGAGCAAGCCGGTCGCCCTCATGCTGGTGGCGATCTTGCATTTCCTGACCGACGCCGACGACCCGGCTGGCATCGTCTCGACCTTGCTTGCCGCGCTTCCCGCGGGAAGTTACCTGGTCGCCTCGCACGTCACCCCCGAACACGACCCCGAGGGCGTCGGCGGCCTGGAGCGGACCTACCGGCGAGGCGGCATTCCGGCACAGTCCAGGCCCTCCAAGGACTTCGAGGTGCTTGCCTTCAGCGGGCTGAAACTGATCGACCCCGGGGTAGTACTTGTGTCGGAGTGGCGCAGGCCAGACGGCCGCGGGCCTGAGCCAGCGGAGGTTAACTGGTACGGCGGCATCGGGCGCAAGGCGTAGCGGTCTGCCTGGCCGCGGCGAGCCGCGTAACCCATCAAGGAGGCTGGGTCGATGACCGTACTGCGAAGCTATACCGAGGGGTCGTGGCGCTCGGCATCCGGCGATGGAGCTCCGCTGCTGGACGCGGTCACTGGCGAGGAAGTCGCGCGGATCTCTTCCGAAGGTGTCGATTTCGGAGCCGCGCTCCGGTATGGCCGGTCCGTCGGCGGCCCAGCCCTGCGCGAGCTGACCTTCCACCAGCGGGCGGCCCTGCTGAAGTCGCTCGGCTCCTATCTGCGCGAGCACAGGGACGAGCTCTATGCGCTCTCCGCGCGCACCGGCGCTACCCTGGGCGACTCCAAGTTCGACGTCGACGGCGGCATCGGCGTACTGGCCAGCTATGCCAGCAAAGGGCGTCGTGAGCTGCCCAACGACCACGTCTATCTCGACGGCGCCGTCGAGCCGCTCAGCCGGGCCGGTGGCTTCGTAGGCCAGCATGTCTGCACGCCGCTGCGCGGCGTCGCCGTTCAGGTCAACGCCTTCAACTTCCCGGTCTGGGGGCCGCTGGAAAAACTAGCCCCTGCTTTCCTCGCGGGCGTGCCTAGCCTTATCAAGCCCGCGAGCCAGACCGCTTACCTGACCGCGAAGCTGGTCGAGCTGATCGTGGAGTCCGGTCTGCTCCCCGATGGCTCGGTCCAGCTGATCTGTGGAGGGGTCGGTGACCTGCTCGACCATCTGACCGAGCAGGATCTGGTGTCCTTCACCGGCTCGGCGGCCACGGCACAGCGGCTGCGCGCGCATCCGGCAATCGTGGCGAACGCCGTGCGCTTCAACGCCGAAGCTGACTCGCTGAACCTGTCCGTGCTCGGACCCGATGCCGCGCCGGGCTCCGCTGAGTTCGAGCTGTACGTCTCGCAGCTTGTCACGGAGATGACCGTCAAGGCCGGCCAGAAATGCACCGCCATCCGGCGCGCCTTCGTGCCGGCCGGCAATCTGGCCGCGGTGGCGGCCGCGGTCAGCGAGCGACTCGCCGAGGTGACTGTTGGCAACCCGGGCAACCCGGACGTGCGGATGGGCGCCCTGGCCAGCCTGCAGCAGCGGGACGAGGTTCGCAGGTCGCTCAAGGCGCTCCTGGGTGCCGGGAGCCTGGCCTACGGCGATCCGGAGCGGGTGCGCGCGCTCGACGCCGACAGCGAGCGCGGCGCTTTCCTTAGCCCGATCCTGATCCGTGCCGACGACGCGGGCCAGGACGCGCCGCACGAGGTCGAGGCATTCGGCCCGGTGTCGACGTTGCTGCCCTACTCGGGCGCCGGCGAGGTCATAGCGCTTGCCGCCCGCGGGCGCGGCAGCCTGGTCGGTTCGGTTGTTTCCGGTGATGCCGATTTCGTCCGTGAGGTCGTGCTCGGGGTAGCGCCCTGGCACGGCCGGCTGCTCGTTCTCGACACCGATGACGCGAGCCAGTCGACTGGTCACGGCTCGCCGCTGCCTGCGCTGGTACACGGCGGACCCGGCCGGGCCGGCGGCGGCGAGGAGATGGGCGGGATCCGCGGTGTCCTGCACCACATGCAGCGAACGGCCATCCAGGCCAGCCCGAAAGCGCTTGGCGTGATCACTAGTCGCTGGATACCCGGTGCGCCCCGCCAGGATGGCGAGCACCCGTTCCGCAAGTCGCTGGCTGAGCTGCGGGTCGGGGACTGCGTGGTCGCCGGGCCGCGCACCGTCACGCTGGCCGACATCGAGCATTTCGCTGAGTTCACCGGTGACACTTTTTACGCCCATACAGACGAGGAGGCCGCGCGCGCGAACCCGTTGTTCGGCGGGATCGTAGCCCACGGGTACCTGGTCGTGTCGTTCGCGGCCGGGCTGTTCGTGGCGCCCGAGCCCGGACCCGTGCTGGCCAACTACGGGCTGGAGAACCTGCGCTTCCTCACCCCGGTCAAGGCTGGCGACGAGCTCACCGTGACGCTCACCGCCAAGCAGATCACGCCGCGCGTCGACGCTGATTACGGCGAGGTGAGGTGGGACACCGACGTGACGAACCAGCGCGGTGAGTCCGTGGCCAAATACGACGTCCTGACCCTCGTGGCCAAGCATCGGGGCTAAGGCGAGCCGGTGCCGAGCAGGCTCGCGATGCCGTCGCATCGGTTCGCCGGCTCGTGACTGACGCCGTGCTCTTCAGCTATGTCCGCCTCCGGGTCCATCACCGTCAGTACGGCTGGACGCCGGAGGCGACCAGTGACGCCGTGACCAGCTTGGTCGCTACCGGCTACCTGCCGCGTGCGCAACTTGACCAGCCCGCCTTGCGTTCCGATCGGCAGCTGCTGAGCGCAGTACCATGGTTATCGATGGAATACCTTGCGTTGCGTGATGGAATGCTTCAGCCAGTCACGACGAGTGGCGACGCGCTCGTGCCCCACGGAGAGCCGTTCAGGGAGCGGCCCGATGCCCGTGACCGTTCCGGTGTTCCGCTCGGACTCGTCACCACAGATCACGTACCGACCGGATGCCTGTGCTCATGGAGCTACACCATGGGCAGGCTGACGCTGAAGTACTCCAATACTGCCTGCCCGGTGCTGCGCGACCACAAGCCGGCCGGCCAGGCGGCAAGCCAGCCGGCCACCGGGCGCGTGAGCCAGTCGGCCTAATTCGCAGGCATCAGCCGGCTGCGCGCCTCCTCGCTGAACGGGATCGCCTTGCGCCGCTCCTGATCCCACAAGACCGTGATGACCTTCGCTCGCGCCACGGTCTCGCCCGCTGAGTTCAGCACCGTCTCCCTGGTGGTCAGGCTGGTCCGGCCGAGCCGCTCGGCCTCGATCCGCACCTTGACCGCGCGATCCTGGTATCGCACCTCCGCCCGCAGGTCGATTTCGATCCGGACGACCACATAGATCGGATCGGTGCCGAGCACTCCGGCGAAGAAGGCGTCCCTGCCCTCCTCAAGGTAGGTCAGGAAAACGACGTGATTGACATGCCCGAGCGCATCGGTGTCGCGCCACCTCACCGCTACGGCCTGCTCGAAAACCGCACCCATGCGCCCGTCCTCACCGAACCTCGGCCTAACCGCCGTGGGCGGACTCTACGTGGCAGCGGGAGGCGCTGCCAACCTCAGCGCCCGAGCTGACACCCGCCGGACGCGCGTTCCCGCCGCCACCCGGGCGACAGGGTCAGGCGCACGAGGGTCGTCTCAACCAGCAGCATCGAGCTGATCTCGCCGTCGCCGGCGCGCCGGAACGTCACCTGCTCGCCAGCGAGATTGGTACCTGGTCCGACAGTGAAGGCACCCGGGTCGCTGGTCGGGTCAAGTGCCAGCTGGAATCCAGGCGACTCCGGCGCGGTGACGGTGAGCTTGCTGTCGCGCCACTCGACCTTGAATAGCCAGCCACCGAGATCCGGCCTGGCGTACACGCCGAGCAACGGGCGGAACCCGGCGGGCACCGGCTCGGGCGCCACGACCGCGGGGATGGTCTCCAGTGCAGTAGCGCGAGCCCCCCGCGCCAGCTCGAAGGCGAGGTCTCCGCCGTACGTCGTGCCGTTGATGAGCACGACGGCTCCAGCTCGCCTGACCGGATCGAAACACGCGGTGGCGGTGAACCCTGGCAGTCCGCCTGAGTGCGTGATCCAGATGACGTCGTCCTGCCTGACAGCCTTCCAGGAGATCCCCCACGCGCTGGTCCAGCCGTCGTCGCCGAGAAACCTGGGCTTGTGCATCTCGCGCAGCGTCGCGGCGCTGAGCACAGGGGAGTCCGTCGTCGCGGGCTGGTAGGCGCTCAGCTGGAACGCGAGCCAGGTACCTAGATCCGCCACGGTCGACCAGAGCCCGCCTTCAGCCCTGATAGCTGAGATCGAAGGCGCCTGCCTGACCGGATCGAGTCCATCGGATAGCGCTCGCCAGCCGTAGCCGGTTGCCCGGCACTCAGCCAGCCCGCTCGGCAGCGGATCGAAGGAGGTCGATGAAAGGCCAAGCGGCTGCAGGACAAAGTCGCTCACGTACTGGTGATACGCGCTGCCGCTCACCCGGGTTATGACCTCGCCAAGCAGCTGGTAAGCCAGGTCGGAGTATTTGTGCTGGGCGAACGGAGGCAGCTTGAACACGATCTCGCCCGCGTGCGCGAGCGTATGGGCCGGGTCTGGCTGGTAGCTCCCTCCTGACCAGTCGGTGCCCGCCGGATCGACGCGGATCCCCGACTCATGGCTGAGCATCTGCCTGATCGTGATGGCCTCGATCGGGCCGAAAGGGCTGACGGCCTGCCGCAGCTCGGGCAGGTACTCGACCACGGGGTCATCGAGTCCGAGCTTGCCGCTATCTCGCAGCCGCATGATCGCGGTCCCGGTCACCGTCTTGGTGATCGACGCGATCCGGTACAGCGTCCGGTCGTCGGCGGTCCGCCGGGCGCCGACGTCGGCGAACCCCGCTGAGCCCGACCAGGTGAGCTTGCCATCGGTGAGGATGCCTGCCGACGCGCCAGGCAGCCGCCCGGCGCGCACGAACTCGGCGAGCCGGGCGGCCGCGGCGAAGCCGCGGTCATAGCTTGGCGAGGTGCTCACGTTGCCGGTCTCGACGATGCGAGCAGCTGAATGTTGTCAGCGGTGTCGATGTGCCAGCCGGTGGCGGCATGGCCGCCGCTGTGCCGAACGCGCCGATCACCGGCGGCGACTGACCTGGGACGGCGCATGGCATTTCCCTCCGTACGCGGAACCGCGCACCTGACCTTATGACCCGCCGGGCAACGACGGCAATCCACCGCAAGCGCTGATGCCGCACGCGATATCGCCTGCCACTCCTGGGGGAGGACTGACGGGTCAGGGAGGACTTTCGTGCTCCACGACGAAAAAGCTCCCGGACCTGAAAACGCTCCGCCAGGAACCCGGCAAACCTCCCCGCTACGCTGACCACCATCCCCGGCCGTCAGCGGTACGCCGGCACAAGCGCGGCGCGGCAGCGACCTCGCCGCGGCTCGACAGGCTGCCCCGCCAGCACAAGAACATTTTTTCATGTTTTGGGGCTCTGACGCTGCCCGGCGGGAGCTAGCCCGACCACAGGGCGTCGAGCGAGGCGTCGATGGTCGCCGTGAGCTTGCTGATGCGAGGCACCGAGGGTTCCGGGGGAGTCGCGTCGGCGAGGTGGCACGCGGCTAGCGCGGTCCGGTCAAGGAATCTGGTGAGCTGGCCGAGGCTGTGCCGGTCATCACGGCCGCGGCGGTGATGATGCAGCCGCAGCGGCGAGTAGAGGAAGAGCTGGTCACGTGCCCTTGTCACGGCCACGTAGAAGAGCCGGCGCTCCTCATCGAGCCCGGCCCGGCTGGTCAGGGCCAGATCACTGGGCACGGCACCATCGACTAGGTGCGCGAGGTGCACGACGGGCCATTCGAGGCCCTTGGCTGAGTGGATGGTGGAAATGGTGAGGTAGTCCTCATCGATCCTGGGCGGACCCGCCAGGTCGGATGCGGACACCGGCGGGTCGAGCGCCAGGTCCACGAGGGCGTCATGCAGCGACGGCCGGCTGACGGCAGCATCGGCCAGCCGCTCCAGGTCGGCGATCCTTTCGTCGGCGTTGGGGTACCGGCCACGCAGCGCGTCGTCCAGCGCGGTGAGCACGGCCATGGCGAGGCCGATAGTGCTGCCGGATGCGAGGGGCGCGTCGTGGAGGCGAGCGGCGGCTTCGATGCCCGCGAGAGTCGTGGTCAAGGCGGGCCGGGAGCGGGCCGGGGCGGCGGCGATTGCCTCGCTCCACCTGCTGATCGGCAAAGGTTCGGTCAGCCGCAGCGCCGCGACCAGACGGGCGGCGTGCGCGGGCCCGATCCCGTCGTGCAAGCGCAGCAGCCGGAACCAGGCGACATCGTCGGCCGGGTTCGTGATCACGCGCAGCGCCGCGAGGAAATCCCGCACGTGCGCGGCTTCGGTAAAGCGAAGCCCGCCGTACTTGACGAACGGTATGCCGCGCGCGGCTAGCTCGATCTCCAGCACATCGCTGTGGTGCGCGGACCTGACCAGCACGGCCTGGTCGCGCAGATCGGTGCCGGCCTCGTGGCCTTCGAGGATTTTCGCGCAGATCTCGCGGGCCTGGGTCGCCTCGTCGTAACAGCGGATAAGCAGCGGCATCAGCCCCGCGACGCGGCTGGCCCGCAAGGTCAGCTCCAGGCCTGCCGATTGCGGCCTGACGGCGTTGGACAGGGCGAGCAATGTTGGCTTCGAGCGGTAGTTGGTGGTCAGCCTGACCACCTCGATGCCTGGGACGCGGAGGGTCAGCTCGCGCAAGTGCGCCGGGTCGGCGCCCCGGAATCCGTAGATGGCCTGCGCGTCGTCGCCGACACAGGTCAGGCCGTCGCCCTCGGGCCTCAGCAGCCTGACGATGTCAGCCTGGATGGCATTGACGTCCTGGTACTCATCGACAAGCACGGCGTCGAACATGCCGCGCAGCGCCGGCCCCGCGGCTTCGTCGGCCAGCGCGGCGCGCCACATCAGCAGCATGTCGTCGAAGTCCACGAGGCCGTGCGCGCGCTTGTGCGCGACGTAGCCGCGGAAAAGGTCGCTAAGCTGGCTCGTCGCATCGGAGCACCAGCCGAACCCGGCCTTGACGACCTCGGCGACAGGCGCCTGCGTGTTCACGCACCTGGCGTAGATGTCGGCGCAGGTCGCGGCGCGCGGGGCGCGGCGTTCGCTGGCTGTGAGCCCGTAGTCGTTCCTCAGCAGGTCGAAGAGATCGATCACATCGCCGGGGTCGATCACGCTGAACTGCGCCGGGAGCGAAAAAGACTCAGCGTGCCGCCGGATGATCCGGTGCGCTATCGAGTGGAACGTGCCGCCCGTGATCCGGCCGCCTGATGAGCCCCCTGCCCGGTCATCGGCGGAGCCGTGGCTGACTGTGCCGATGCCGGATGTGCCGTTGCTTGATGACACCCGGGCGAGCATCTCGTCGGCCGCACGGCGGGTAAAGGTCAGCAGCAGGATCCGGCTCGGCTCCAGGCCCTGCTGGCACAGCCAGGCTGCCCGGGCGACCAGGGTCTTGGTCTTGCCCGTCCCAGCGCCGGCCAGCACGAGCAAGGGGCCAGGCGGATGCGTGACCGCTCGGCGCTGCTCGGCGTCCAGATCATCGAGGACTCTGGCGGCGACCTCGGTCGCGACTCCCGTTGCATCGAACACGCGGCCGAATCTAGCGGTGGCTGCCGACAATCACCTTTGAGCACGGGTCATCCTTCATGTATAACCCTATAAATAACCCGGTGAATAACCCCATTGGAAGCCAGGGAGCGACGATGCCGAAGATCAACGTCTATCTGCCCGACGAGCTCGCGGTCGCTGTACGTGCGGCCGGAGTGCCGGTCTCGGCGGTCTGCCAGTATGCGCTGAGCGAGGCGGTCACGGGGGTGACCAGGGCGCGCCGGGCAGCGGACGCGATCCGCGACCCGGGTCTGACCTCCGCGATCGCTACGCGCCTGAGCATCGGCGTCGGGAACCGGATGACCGACCGGCTCAGGACTGCCATCGGCTTGGCCAGGCACCGGGGCGAACCGGCCGGGACAGGACCGGTCAGCACCGGCGGGCTCTTGCTCGGCTTGCTCGACGAGGGAGGCAACCTCGCGGTCAGCATCCTGCAGTCGCTCGACACCGATCTCGATGAGCTGCGAGAGTCAGCCGAAGGAGCTCTCAGCCAAGCCGAGCCTGTCGCCCCAGGCCAGGCGCCAGGCCCTGATGCGGCCGGTGCGGAGGGCGAGTCCGCCGGTGCCTCCTGGCAGCTGCGCGACCTGACCATGCCAGCCAGGAACGCCGTCGCCTCGGCCATCGAAGCGGGCGTCAGCCTAGGGCACAACTACGTGGGCGCCGAGCACCTGCTGCTCGGACTGCTCGACCCGGCGGCAGCGGAGGCGAGCCAGGCCGGCCGCGCGCTCGCGGCCCTTGGCGTCACCGCGGCTGACGTCAGCCGGGCACTCAAGGGCACCATAGCCGGAGTCGCTCACGGTCGTACGCTGGGCGACTCCGCATCCGCTGGTACCGTGACCGCGCTCGTCGCCAGGCTTGAGGCAATTGAGCGCCGCCTCAGTGCCATAGGCGGGTGAATCAGCGGCTGAAGCATTCTGGGCAGTGCGGCACAATGACGCTGCATTGCCGGATGTCAAGACTGGATGTCAAGAAAGGGAGACCATGGCCGAGGACTGGAATTCTGGCATCATCACCGAGTTCCGTGCTCACGGCGGCAAGGTGGGCGGACCGTTCGAGGGTGCCTCGATGCTGCTGCTGCACACGAAGGGCGCCAAGTCAGGCGCGGAACGCGTCAATCCCCTGGTGTACCGAGTCGACGGCGGTAACCTTGTGGTTTTCGCGTCCAAGGCAGGCGCTCCGACCAATCCCGACTGGTACCACAACCTGCGCGCTAATCCAAGGGTAAGCGCGGAAGTCGGGGCAGAGAAGCGAGACCTGATCGCCCGGGTCGCCAGCGGCGAGGAGCGGCACCGGCTCTGGGAGGCGCAGAAAAAGGACGCCCCGGGCTTCGCGGAGTACGAGGCCAAGACCAACCGCGAGATCCCGGTCGTGATCCTCGAGCCCGCCCCTTAGCTAGCTGCCCGTCCCCTAGCCAGGCGGCTGCCGCGTAAGCAGGCGCCCGTCCCGTGGCCAGCCGGCTGCCGCGTAAGCAGGCGCCCGTCCCGTGGCCAGCGGGCTGCCGCGTGGCCAGCCGCCTGTCCCGGCCAGCCGCCCGCTGCGGTCAGTTGCCCGCCGGGGTCAGCTGCCCGCCGGGGTCAGCTGCCCGCCGGGGTCAGCAGGCCGCACGAAAGGGTCGCAGGCGGTACGACACGTGCCGCCTGCGACCCCGTGGCAGGCCGGGCCAGCCCGGCCCTTGTACTGCTAGCCGGTTACCTGCGCGCGAAGTCGCGGGCCAGGGCGGTCAGGTCTGGCGTGCCAAGACCCGAGCCCACGTTGTAGATGTGGCCAGGCGTACCGGTGTAGAAGAGGTTGTCGTTGTCAGCGCTCGCCGTGTCCAGCGCAGTGAACGGCGAGTGAGCGCGCGCGGCGAACCTGTAGATGGCCGGGTTCCAGAAGCCGATCCGGTGCCCGAGCAGCGAGTCGATCAGCGCTGTCGAGCCATTGAGCTGCGGTGCCACGAAGCTCGTGCCGCCCCAGCCGACCTCAAGCGGGTCGCCAGTGAAGCCGGTGAAGTACAACTGGTACCCGGTAAAGGGGTCACCATCGGCCGAGACGTCAGGCGTGGCCCGCCCGGTGCCAGTTCCGGTGATCACGGATGGGTGCGCGTTGAACGACCAGGCGGTGGGCAGGTTCATTCCCTGCACCGTCTGGAACGTGGTCGGGGTCAGGTACTCGGTAGCGCTGAACTTGTGCGCGCTGGGGATGCCCTTCTGGTAAGCCGGGGTCGGCTCGAAGATGCTGAACCCGCCGCCGCCGCCGAGCGGGTTGGCGAAGGCCAGGTCAGCCTCGGACGGCGCGCCGAAGTCGGCGAAATGCGGCCACAGCCAGTCCCAGCCCCAGGTGCGCTCGGCGCTGATGGTGGCCGAGTCGGTCGCCGTGAGCGGAATGGTGCCTGGCAGGGTCGTGCCGCCAGCAGTGGTGATCCACGGGCTGCTGTCCGGGTTGCCCGCCGACAGGTTCGTGGTCCCGATGTCCTCGGCGGCGGTGTAAGCGCCGAAGTCACCAGCGGAGACGAACGCGCTCTGGCCCTGGGCTGCCAATTCGAGGAATGCCTCGTCGAAGGTGATCGCGTACGTGGGTGACTCCAGGCCAGTGTTGACCGCACCCTGGATCGCGGTCTCGGACTCGCCCCAGCTAGCTGAAACCGAGTCGGCGACGTTCTGGCTGGCTGCGGTGAAGAAGCCGTCCACGAAACCGAAGTCGGTGTTCGGGGCCTGGTACACGATGATGTTCGCGTCTGGCGCGAGCGCACCGGACTGCTCCACGTCAAGCGTGGTCTCGCCCGAGCCGCTGGCGTCGCTGACCGGGCCAGCGCCTCCGTCGACGTTGTCGAGCGTGATCCGGTTCGGCTTGGTGCTGATCCCGAGCACGTTGCTCCAGAAGAACTCGGGGTCAGACGGCGTCAGGCTGGCCAGCGTCACGATGCCGATCGTGGTGCCGGCACCGGTCGCGCCCTTGGCGTACAGCGGGTTCAGGTTGTACCGCTGCGCGAAGTCCTCTGGGGTGAGGGCGCCAGTCTGCACGTCGGCCGGCTTGACGCCCTTGGCGACGGCCGGTGTGTGCACGGCGAGGCTGCCGAATGTCGGATAGTTTGTCAGGCCCAGGATGGACAGGACGAAGCTGCCAATGTGACGCGGCAGCAGCGGAGTCTGCTTGGTGCCGTGGATCTTCATCGCCGGTCGCCTTGCCTGGCCATGGCGGGCCGGTACGGCGGGAACGGTGAAGGTCTTCTGCCGCACCGACAGCGCCGCGTTGAACTCGTCGGCCGTTCCTGTGGCGGTCACGTCCAGGCCATCGGCCAGGACAGTGCTGGAAATGCCGAAACTGCTCAGGTACTTGACGAGCGCGGTGATGTTGCGGCCAGTCTGACCGTAACGGCTGGCGAAGCGGCGCACTGACAGGTAGCCGCCAGGCATACCCGTGCTTACCCTGGCCTCGAGGTTGGCGAGATTACGCGCCTTGAGAATGAACGACACGGTCTCTGGCGTGCTGCCTGGGGGGAAGGCGCCGTCGCTCTTGAGACTGCCGAGCGCTGCGGGGCCGACGCCTTGTGGTACGCCGATCTTGGCTGGCGTGCGAGCCTGAGTGGCACCAGTTGCCGGCAACGCTGCCGCGACCAGCAGCGATCCAACGGCGGCGGTTGCGAGCCCGACGCCAATCCGGTGCGGCTTGGCCCATGCAAGGGGCTTCACTGCGGTTCCTCCTAGGGGATGTATCCCCGCCGGCTGGCCTGGCAGGGATTTGCCAGGGCTGGTGACCAGCGGGCGCACGCCCGATGGCGGAGCCAAGCCGGCAGCAGATATCGAGATGTGACGGACACGTTAGTAATGGTTAGCGAGGCAAAACAATAGATCCAATGTGTTCGCTGCTAAACGCTGAGTAATACACCCAGGTCACGAGCCTGTTTTGAGCGTGCAAGTGAAGGTCGTTTGTCTGGTTCATGCCAGGGTGTTTGACTTTCCTGAGAAACGCCTGAGCCCAGCAGCGGAGAATTCTGGGAAAACCCTGAGTCGCGCGGCCACGACCGCATGGCGACCGGTGCGGCTTAGGTTAGCTAGCCAGTCGCTGAGTTAGCCAGTCACTGAGTTAGCCAGTCACTGAGTTAGCCAGCCACTGAGCTAGCCAGCGGATGACCAGCTCGCCGCGGCGCTGTTCCAGACAGGCTGGCCGAGATAACCGCGAGCGACCATGGTCACGAATTGATAGACCGCGTCCTCCGCGGGCGAAAGCGGGCCGGGCACGGCATGCGGGGACGACAACCCCCGCTGCACGGACTCGCAAGCCGTCCAATCCTGCCTGTTGGTGATGTCCCAGAAGTCGATCGCGTAACTGGGATCGAATCCTGGCCGCGAGGCCGCTTCCGGCGTGAAGGCCCAGCTGCACTCGATCTTGGTGCGATCGACGGCAAGCGGTATCAGCCTGTGCACCATCACGTAGTCGGGGTGCAGGCTGATGAGCACGTTCGGGAACACGTTCACGTAGATCACGGTCCGCAAACCTTGCGCGTCGAGGTTGCGGAAGGGGACGCCGTTGCTCTTGCCGTCGAGCGACATGGTCGCCATGCCATCGCGCAGGTCCATGGTGCCGCCGACCCAGGTGCCTGGCAGGTCGTAGTTCTCGCCGCTCTTGGGCGGGCTGACCTTGCACAATTCCGGGTGGATCGAAGGGCAGTGGTAGCACTCGTGATAGTTCTCGGTCAGGATCTTCCAGTTGGCCGCCGCGTCGTACTCGTGCGTGCCGGCTACGACCAGCCGGCTCATCTCATAGGGAGCTACCATCGAGGCGAGCGTGCCGAGCGCGTCATCGATAGGCCCGGCCGAATCCGAGCCATCGACGAAGATCAGGCCATGCCATTCGGCGACCGGCAGCTCAATGAGGCCCCATTGACCAGCGTCGAACCCGCGCCGGCTCTTGAACCCGGCAGCCGCGCGGAGATTACCGTTCAACCCGTATGTCCACGCGTGGTAGGGGCAGATGATCACGCTCTGGCTGGTCGAGGCGCCGCAGGGGAGCAGTTCGTGCCCGCGGTGACGGCACGTGTTCGCGAAGGCATGGACCACGCCATCCTCGTCGCGGGTGAGCAGCACGCCGCCGGTACCGGCCTGCTCGGCGCGCTGGTCACCCGGGGCCGCGACCTGGTCACTGCGGCCGACGCACAGCCAGCCGCCCGCGAAGAAGTGCTGCTGCTCCCAGGCGAAGACCGCAGGGTCGACGTAGGCCGCGCGAGGCAGCATGACGCTCTGGCCAAAGGGGCGCAGTGATTCGGCGAGGGCGGCGGCGTCAAGGGGAGCGAGCGGAACAATGAGCTGACTGACCATACAGTCAAGGGTAGGTGTCCCGGTTGGGCGTGTCCAGTGCTCAGCTTTCCCTGAGCCCGGACACCGATTACCGTGGCCTGATGGTGACCAGGCTGACTCTCAGGGCTGGCGTCGCCGTCGCTGCCGACCCGGTGCGGGTCTGGGACCTGGTCGTCGACTGGCATAGGCAGCACGAGTGGATCCTGGCCACCAGCACCGAAGGCGGCCACGGCCTGGGGGCGAAGGTGACGGGCCGGACAGCGCTTGGTCCGATTGGCTTCACCGATCCCATGATCATCACCGAATGGTCGCCCCCGAATCGGTGCATCGTGAACCACCTGGGCCCGGTGGTACGCGGATCAGGCGAATTCGAGGTCGTGCCGCTCGCTGTCGGCGGCGCCGGCGCTGCGTCTCCCTGGGCGGAGTTCCGCTGGACCGAGCGGATCGACCTGCCGTTGCCGCGCGGACTGGGCAAGCTCGTGGTCGCGGCCGTAGTCGGCCCGCTGGCAAGGCTGGGTCTTGGCTGGTCCCTCCGCCGTTTCGCTCGTGTGGCCGCGACGCTGACTGCTGACCAGCCAGGCGAGCCAGGGAAGCCAGGCTGACCTCAGGGCCAGGCTGGCCTCAGGGGTCAGGTGGCCTCAGGGGTCAGGCTGGCCTCATGGGTCAGGTGGCCTCATGGCCTCAGGGGGCCAGGAGAGTCAGGCTGGCCTCGTCTTGTCGGCGTATCGGGAGGGTGGTCGGCGTAACCGGGAGGGTTGCCGGTGTAACCGGGTGGGTTGTCGGCTTCCTGGTGGAGCGTTGCCGGGTGCTGGAGTTTTTTCGTCGTGGAGCACGAAAGCCCTCCCGGACCCGAAGAACCTCCCCCGGGAACCCGGCAACCCTCCCGGACACGAACAACCCTCCCGGCGAGAGCCCGTCGTTGGGTAATCGATGGCGTGTGCCGCGACGCTCAGTCGGTCCAAAGAGGTGAGCCGACTGGAACGGCCTGAGGACCCTGCACGTCGGCAGCCGCCCAGCACCGGACGATATCCCGCATGGACAGCAAGCCAGTTACCTCGCCTCCGTCCACGACGACCAGGTGCCTGAAGCCGGCGCTGACCATGGTTTCCGCTGCTTGCCTGAGCGTCCAGTCGGGTGCGGCATAGACCACGTCGTCCGTGCGGTGCTCGGAGACGAACTCGGCGTCCGGGTCCTGGTCAGCGCCCATCGAGTTCATGAGGTCACGTTCGGTGAGAATGCCGATGCCCGGCCGGTCAGGGTCGAGCACGACCACCGCGCCGACCCGATGACTCGCCATCATCCGAGCAGCCTGGCGCAGTGTGTGAGCCGGTCCCACGCTCAGGACTACCTGGCTCATCCCGTCTCTGACCCGCATGATCTGATCACCCCCCCGGCAATGCGCCCGCGCACGGTCCGCCCATGCACGGTGCGCTCACGCACGATGCGCTCACGCACGATGCGCTCACGCACGATGCGGCATCGTCCCCGACGCGGCGACGGCACTCCGGCACCCCTGGCCACTGTCGTCACGCTTGTGAACATGTGCCGCGCTAATAACAGCATCCGATATCCGGCCGCGCAGTTCAAGCGGTAGATCGCGATTAGATCACGCCGCCGAGCCCGCCGCCGCCGAGCCCGCCGCCGCCGAGCCCGTTGCCGCCGAGCCCGCCGACGCCGCCAAGCGCGCTGAGCGCGTCGTCGTGCAGGATGCCGTTGGAGCAGACCACGCTTCCGCCACCCGGCGTCGCGTTACCTGCCAAGTCGGTGAACACCCCCCCAGCCTCAGTGATGACGATCTGCAAGGCAGCCAGGTCCCATAGCGACACCTCCGACTCCGCCGAGATGTCCACCGCGCCCTCAGCCACCAGCACATGGGACCAGAAATCCCCGTACGCCCTGCTCCGCCACACCGACCTGGCCAGGCCGACGAACGCGTCGAGGCGACCGCAGTCGGCCCAGGATTTCAGGTCGGAGTAGGAAAACGAGGCGTCAGCGAGCCTGGTCACCTCCGATACCCGGCAGGCCGCGGCCTTGGTCAGAGAGCGGCCGGTCCAGGCGCCGCCGTCCTCGGCAGCCCACCACCGCCGGCCAAGCGCTGGTGCCGAGATCACGCCGACGGTCACGTCGCCGTCCACCATGAGCCCGACCAAGGTCGCCCACACCGGCACGCCGCGCACGAAGTTCTTGGTGCCATCAATGGGATCGATGACCCAGCAGCGGGAGCTTGTGCCGGTCTTGCCGTATTCCTCGCCGAGCATGGCGTCCCTTGGCCTAGCCCTGCGCAGCACGTTGCGCAATGACTCCTCGGTAGCGAGGTCGGCGTCGGTGACCGGAGTAAGGTCGGGCTTAGCCTGGACGCTGAGATCCAGCGCCCTGAACCTGCGCATCGTGATGTCGTCCGCCGCGTCGGCAAGGACATGCGCGAACCGCAGGTCGTCATCGAAACCCGCCATGGCCGCAAACGCTACCGCTAACGGACCACGGTGGCCACGACCGGGAGCATGCAGCTAGCCTTAGACCGGTCCGGGCTAGTCATCGTCCGCCGCTTCGCCGCCCCCCACGACGCGCAGCAGCCTGCGCAGCGAGTTGAGCCTGGCGGCTAGCGGTTCGCTCGTGCCGACGGCCGCGTCAAGCGCGCAGTCGGGTTCGTCGTGGGTGCAGCCAGGCGGGCACTTGGCCGTGAAATCCAGGAGATCAGGGAACGCGGCGACGAGGTCCTCCAGCGACATGTGCCCGAGCCCGAAGCTGCGCAGCCCTGGCGTATCGATGAGCCATCCCCCGTCCGCGTTCGGCTCAGGCCCAGGCCCGCGCCCAGCGGCGGACCCGGGCTCCGGCCCGCGCCCGGGCTCAGGCCCGCGCCCGGGCTCAGGCCCGCGCCCGGGCTCAGGCCCGGGCACAGCGGCGGACCCGGGCAACCTGAGCGCTACGACTGACGACGAGGTGTGCCTGCCGCGTCCGGTCACCGGGCTGACCGTTCCTACGGCGCGGTCGGCGTCCGGGATCAGCAAGTTCACCAGCGTCGACTTGCCCACTCCCGACTGCCCGACCAGCACGCTGATCTTCCCGGCCAGCAGCACGCGCAGCGTTGCGACCACCTCGGCGGCGAGCGGGCGGCCGAGCACGATCGACCTGAGGCCGAGCGGAGCGTAGATGGGCAGGATCTCCTCAGGCCCGGCAAGGTCGGCTTTGGTCAGGCACAGTAGCGGCTCGATATCGGCGTCATACGCGGCGACCAGGAACCGGTCGATCAGCCTCAGCCTCGGCGCTGGATCGGCCAGCGAAGTGACGATAAGCAACTGGTCTGCGTTGGCGACGATGATGCGTTCTACCGGATCAGTATCGTCCGCCGACCGGCGCAGGGCGCTGTGCCTCTGCTCAACCCTGACGACTCGCGCCAGCGTGCCCGGGGCACCGCTGACATCCCCGGCGAGGCTGACGGTGTCTCCGACCACGATGTTGCCCCGGCCCAGCTCGCGCGCCTTCATCGCGGTGATGACCTGATCATCGACGACGCACCGGTACCGGCCGCGGTCGACGCCAGCCACGAACGCTTCGATCGCCCCGGCATGCGCTGGGCGGCGCCGGGTCCGCGGCCGCGATCCCCGGCCGGCCCTGACCCTGACATCGTCCTCGTCGAGCCCTCCGCGCCTGGGCTGACTCACCCCGGACTCACCTGGGACTCACCTGGACTCATCCCGCTGGCGCCAGCGTCCGCGCCCAGTACGCGGGGAAGCCGGGGAAGGTCTTGCCGACCGTCACCGCGTTGCGCACGCGCAGGCCGCCGGTCACCAGCCCTAGCACGGCGGCCGCCATGACCAGCCGGTGATCGTCGTGGCTGTCGAACACCACCCCGTCGGCGTGCAACGGCCTCGGCTTGATCGCCAGCCCGTCGGCCAGCTCGGTCACCTCGCCGCCCAGCTTGCCGATCTCGCCCGCCAGCGCGGCCAGCCGGTCGCTCTCGTGCCTGCGCAGATGCCCGATCCCGGTGAACTCAGACGGCGAGTCAGCAAGTGCCGCCAGCGCGGTCAGCACCGGGGCGAGCTCGCCAACCGCGCTCAGGTCGGCACCGATGCCGCTGATCTGGCCGGAGCCGCTCACCCGCAGTCCAGCGGGCGTGTGCATCACCCGCGCGCCCATCGCGGTCAGCACGTCGATGATCCGGGCGGCCGGCTGCAGGCTGTCGTCCGGCCAGTCCGCGATCGTTACCTCGCCGCCCGTAGCGAGCGCGGCCGCGAGGAAAGGAACGGCATTGGACAAGTCGGGCTCGATGACGATCTCGCCCGGCGAGATGGGCCCGGGAAAGACCCGCCAGGCATGATGAACGGTATCCGCGCCGGACTCCTGCCGCTTCTGGGCCGGCCTCGGTGCGGCGCTGGCCTGCGGAGCATCCTCACCAGGCCGGGCAAGCGCCTCGGCACCGGCACGCACCTCGCACCCGGCCGCGCGCAGCATGCGCACGCTCATCTCGATGTGCGGTGCGGATGGCAGGGCAGGACCTTCGTGCCGGATGAACGCACCTGACCCGAATCTCGGTGCGGCCAGCAGCAGGCCCGAGATCAGCTGGGAAGACGACGAGGCGTCGAGCGTGACGGTGCCGCCGCGCACCGAGCCGGTGCCGTGCACCACGAACGGCACGGCGCCGTCGCCCTGGTCGGTGATTCGCGCACCAAGGTGGCGCAGGGCGGCGAGCAGGGGCCCGACCGGACGCTGGGACACCCGCCGATCTCCGCGAAACGTCACGTCCGCCTTGCTCAGGGCCGCCAGCGCCGGCAAGAACCGCAGCACCGTCCCGGCATTGCCCACGTCGATCTCGGCATGCCCGGCGCAGGCCGCCTCCTGCGCTGGCGTGATCAGCCATCCGTCGTCGCCGGCCTCGTCAATCCGGGTGCCGAGCGTGCGCAAGGCGGTGGCCATCAGCTGGGTATCCCTGGCGATCAGCGGCCGGCGGATCGGCGTGGCTGATTCGGCCAGCGCGGCCAGGATCAGCGCCCGGTTGGTCATCGACTTCGACCCGGGCAGCCTGACCAGCGCGCTGACCGGTCCTGGGGCGCGCGGCACCAGCCAGTCGGCGTTGTCGGTTCCAGGCATGGCCATGGTGCGAGCGTATCCGCACCTTCGCGGGGAGGCCGCCGAGAGCCGGTAGCTGACCGCTCTTCGGGCATCGACGGCGCTGGTGCGCCATGTTTGGGCCGTTGATGGCGTAGTCGAGAGTAGCTTGCGTGTTTGCCAATGTTTGGCGGGGCCTCGACCTGGCTATGAACAGCGTCAATCCGCAGTTCGGATCGCGGGGTCACCCGCATGACCCGGGTTTGCCTGGTTCGTCCCGGTAACGCGCGTAAGGCCAGGCGTTCCGACGGTGCCAGAAAACCCCCACGTGCTTGACGACGCAGCGAAGGTGATCACATGTGCGGCCGGTACGCGTCAGCGCGCTCGCGCATCGAACTCCTCGAGGAGTTCAGCGTTGAGCATGACCGCGTGGACGAGCCGCTGCGCCCGGACTACAACGTGGCACCGACCAAGCCCGTGTACGCCGTCCTGACCAGGGCTCCGCGCGGCGGCGCTGCCGCGGGTGACGCTGCCGCGGGTGACGCTGCCGCTGGTGACGCTGCCGCCAGTGCCGATCAGGGCGAGGTGATGAAGCCGCGGCGCGAACTGCGAGTCGTGCGGTGGGGACTGGTGCCGTCCTGGGCTAAGGACATCTCGGTCGGCAGCCGCATGATCAATGCTCGCGCCGAGACGGTCAGCGAGAAGCCGGCGTTCAGGTCCGCCTTCGCTAAGCGCCGGTGCCTGCTGCCCGCCGATGGCTACTACGAGTGGCAGCCGCCGCCAGCGGGCACGAAAGGCCGCAAGCAGCCCTATTTCATCTGCCGGCCCGATCACAGCGTGCTGGCGTTCGCCGGCCTGTACGAGTTCTGGCGCGACAGGTCCATGCCCGCAGATGATCCGGCGGCCTGGCTGTGGACAGCCACCGTTATCACCACTACAGCACCTGACGAGCTCGGCGAGATCCATGACCGGATGCCGATGGTGATCGATCGGGACAGCTGGATGGACTGGCTCGATCCCGGCAACACGGATGTGGCCGACGTACGGGCTTTGCTCGCGCCGGCCGCCGCGACGGGGCTGACCTCTTATCCGGTCTCCGCTCTGGTCAACTCCGTGCGCAACAACGGCCCGGAGTTGATGGCGCAGGCGGACCCGGTAGCGCCGGGGCAGGGCGTACTGCCACATGCCTGACGTGGCACTGGCGGACCGGAAGGGCACAGGAGGTGTGGGTCGGTTGAACATCGCAGCCGCTCGTAAGCGCCTTGAGGAGGTTCGGGACGAGCTGGACCGGTCGGTCGCCGTGCTAAACGGTGCCCACCAGGCGCACCCGCTCGTCGCCGACTATCCGCAGGATCCCGCTGACGCGGGAACCAATCTGGCCGAATCTGATCGCGCCGAGGCGATCCTCGCCGCGGCGAAGGCACGCCGGGTGCTCGTCATCGAGGCGCTGCGCCGCCTCGATGACGGCAGCTACGGACTCTGCGTCGACTGCGGCAACGGAGTGCCCGAGGGCAGGCTCGAGGCCAAGCCCGAGGCCGCCAGGTGCGTGACCTGCCAGGCAAAGCGGGACAGGCTGCGGCGTTAAGTTAACGAGCCGCAGGCACGCTCGGCGTCTCGGGCACGCTCGGCGTCTCGGGCACGCTCGGCTCCCTCGGCATCGCTCGCTGCGGAATGAAGCCAACGTTCGGTGTGTTGCAACGCGCGTGTCCATAGCTGGTAAGTGTCGGTGTGTGAGCGCCCCTGCGGACGTGGCGACGCTCCCGTCCGCTGAGTTTGGGGCAGCCGCGCGAGCGGCTCATGGAGTCGGCACGGTATCCTCCGCGCGAGGTTGCAGACAGCTCAGCTACGGCAGGCTGAGCACGGCGGAGGGGGTGGGTCCGGTACCTGAGACACAGCAGGGGCGTAATGAGCGCTTCGAGCGTGATGTCCTCCCGTACCTGGATCAGTTGTACGCGGCGGCCATGCGGATGACCAGGAATCCAGCTGATGCTGAGGACCTTGTTCAGGAGACTTTCGCCAAGGCGTACGGTTCGTTCCATCAATACACAGATGGTACGAACCTTAAGGCCTGGCTGTTCAGGATCCTGACCAACACGTTCATCAATACCTATCGCAAGCGGCAGCGCGAGCCGCAGCGCTCAGGCACGGAGGAGATCGAGGACTGGCAGCTTGCCAGGGCCGCGTCACACACGTCGTCTGGGCTTAAGTCAGCCGAGGCTGAGGCCCTCGAAGGGCTACCCGACTCCGACATCAAGGAAGCGCTGCAAGCGCTACCGGAGGAGTTCAGGATCGCAGTGTATCTGGCCGATGTCGAAGGATTTGCCTACAAGGAGATCGCCGACATCATGGGTACCCCGATCGGAACAGTAATGTCGCGCCTGCACAGGGGGCGCAGGCAGTTGCGCGACATGCTTGCCGACTATGCGGCCGAACTCGGCCTGGCGAAAGCCTCCGCTGACGGGGCATCGTCCGCGCAAACCGCACGGGGGGAGGGGAGATGAGCTGCGGAAAGCCGCACGATGTGCCCTGCAGCGAGGTACTTGAGCACTTGTACAGCTACCTCGATGGCGAGATGGATCAGGTGTCGTACGCTCAAGTCAAGGTCCACCTAGACGAGTGCGGGCCCTGCTTGCGGGAATACGGCCTCGAAGAAGTCGTCAAACGACTGGTGCACAAGTGCTGTGGTCATGAGCAGGTGCCTGCTGACCTTCGGCAGAAGGTGCTGACCAGAATCGAGGCCGTTCGAGCGCAGATCGAAGCCGGATGACCAGTGGTCTTCCCGAGGCCGGATGATCCTCGCTGGCCCTCGCCCCGACCGTCGCCCTTAGTGCCCGCAGAGTTTGACTCGCGCCAGGCTCATCTTTCGTGACAGCAATGGTGCTACCTGGCTTTAGCTGAATTACCGACCCATCACGGTGCTGGAAGCGCCGGTACTTCCCCTGCCGTGGCCGGAGTGCGGTCGCTTAGCGGTGTGATTCCGCGGCGGTCCAGGGCTCGTCGCCACGCGCCGGCTTCCGTCAGACCAGCGATACAGCGAGCTGTTCGAGGTGGCGCAGTGGCCGGAGCGCTTGCCGGGCGGTCGCCTAGTTCGGCCGGCGATGCGTCGTCCGGAGGAAACGCGCAGCCAGGGCATACGGCTCCGGCAAAGACGGGCTCGGCTGGTGCTCGGCGACCGGGAGGCGGTCTGGCGCTGGCCAGTGAGCAACGTGGTACTGCCAGCTGCTGTTGCGGGCCAACCGCGAACAGCAACAGGACCCTACCCGCTGTCGTTGGAGAGGGTGCTGAATTGGGGAGGCCGGGCGTCGGCCTGTCGCTGTTGCGGTGCCCGGGGCGCGGTTTTCATGATCGTGGAGACTTCACCGCGCTTTGCGGGGAACCATTTCACAGCGGGGAAAGTTCACCGCTCATAGGAGAGAAAACGCTCCCGGACACGAAAACTCCCCGCGCAGCAGCGGACAACCCTCCCCGATCCTGGCCCGGAGCACTGAAACCCTCCCCGATCCTGGCCCGGAGCCCTGATAACCCCCCCGAACCTCGCCCGGAGCCCTGATAACCCCCCCCGAACCTGGCCCCCAGCCTGGCCCCGAGCACTGATAACGCCGCGAACCTGGCCCCGAGCATTGATAACGCCGCTTTGATCGCGACGGGGTACCGCGTGCTGGTCCGGGCCGATGCGATGTTCCGTGATCACTGCCGCGGCCATGATGGTGCCGTCTCGTCGGGCCACGCCGGGTCGGGCTGGGCCAGGCAGGGCCGAGCCAGGCAGGGCCGAGCCAGGCAGGGCCGGGCTGGGCCCTGCCGGGCAGGGCCACGCCGGGCAGGGCCTGGCCGGATCCGCGCCCGATCCTGAGCAGCCGCCATCGTCAGGGGGAGGTGGCTGGCATTTTGGGCTGTGAACTGGTAGCCGACCTTCATCGAGTGCTGCGACAATTTATTGCAATGGACCTGACGGCAACACCGGTCGCCTCGATGAGGTTACTCTGAGTCGCGGCAGTGCAACTCGACGGCATGGTGCGACTCGACGGCATGGTGCGGCTCGACGGCACACGAGGAGGACACGAAGTCGATGGCTAGGCTTTCCTTCGTCTCGTGGCTTTATCTCGCGGTAATCGTAACCGTTGCCAGCGCCATTATAGCCTTCGCGCCCATTTCCACCGCGCGTCCGATTTGGTGGAAGGCTTATGCTGTTCTCGCGCTGCTTTTCCTGATCTGCGATTCGACTCCGACACCGCTTGCCGCTCGTCAGTCGGCATGGTCACCGAGTTCAGCTGCCACGCTTGCCGCAGTAGTACTGCTCGATGGCGGATTCGGTGCCGCCATGGTAGGAGCCGCCGCGGTGCTGACGCTCCGCCGACGGGTGCCGCTCGCGGAAAGGCTGTTCAACGGCGCGATGTATGCGGTGGCTGGCTACGCGGCTGGGATGGCGTATCTCGGCATGACCTATCTGATGCAGCCCCACCATAGCCATTCGTTCATTGCCAGCACCCTCCACGTAGTGACCATCGGCAAGCCGCTGAGCCCGCACGCCAAGATGTTCGACGATCTGCTCGCGCCATTCGCCGTCGCCGCTTTCGTGCATGTGCTGGTCAATCACGGGCTGCTCTGGGGGATGTTGCTGCTCGATCCGCGTAGCAGGTATGTCGCCAGGCAGGCAGCCACCACGGCAGGGCTGCCCCTGCTGGTCGCCTACGACATCGGATTCGCCGGGCTGGGCCTGGTCATAGCCGCTCTCTGGCCGGTGATCGGGTATTTCTCCCCCGCGATCGTGCTCGTGCCGCTCTTCGTCGCGCGCTGGGCTATGGGGCAATTCGCCGAGCAGCAACGAGCGCACTCGGCGACCCTGGCCGCGTTGTGCCAGGCTGTCGAAACGAAGGACTTCTATACCCGCGGCCATAGCGACCGTGTCTCCCGTGGCGCGAACATGATCGCCAGGCAGATCAATATGCCGCCCAATCGGGTGGAGGCAGTGACATTCGCCGGCATGCTGCATGATGTCGGCAAGCTCGGCGTTCCCACCAAGGTGCTGCAGAAGGATGGCACGCTCACCGAGGAGGAATTTGCCGCCATTCAGCTGCATCCGATGCGCGGCCTGGAGATCGTGGGCGAGATCGGGTTCCTCAACGAGGCGCTGACCGGAATCATGCACCATCACGAGCGAATGGATGGCCGGGGTTACCCGATGGGCTTCGCTGGCGACGAGATTCCGCAGTTCGCAAAGATCATCGCGGTCGCTGACGCCTTCGACTCGATGACCTCGACGCGCTCCTATCGCAAGGCCCGCGGCAAAGACGAAGCCGTCGCCGAGCTGAGGCGGAACGCGGGATCGCAGTTCGACCCCAAGATTGTCGACGCCTTTATCACCGCGCTTGCGCGTGAAGGCTGGAAGGAGCAGGAACTCGCCCAGCCGCGCGACTACGAGATCCTGACCTCGCAGGACCACGACGACCCGATGTCGCCGTTGCGTGTGGTCGAGAGCCGGTAGCGGCATGGCGGCAACGGCGCGGCAACCGACCTATCGCGACGGCGAGGTCGCGCCCGTGCCCTCGCCAGCGTCGCAGCGCTGGCAAGCATGGCAGTCGCTCGACACGGCCAGGCTCGTGCTGCTTGGCGGTACAGCCGTGCTTGTCGCCTCCTGCGTCGTCGACCTCGTCCACATCAGGTACTCGCAGGCGGCGATCGCGTTCGGGCTGTTCATCGCCTTCGGCGAGCTGCTCAGGCTGGCCCTGCCAGGTGCCAGGGAGGCAGCGCCGATCGCGATGACAGCGTCGCTCGCGCTCGCGATGTCGCTGAACATCGGATCAATCGCCTCTCCCGTGGCTCAGCCGCATGCGGTCGTGCTGCCGGTCTCCGCCGCGCAGGTGATCGCCATCGCGGCGCTCGGAATGGTGCTCGGCGCATTGCCGCACATCGCCGCCGGGCGGTCAGCCGGCGTTACCGCCATGTCGGCCAGGCTGCTGTCGGTTGCTTTCGTCGCCTACATTTTCCGCCCGCTGGCGACCGGACTGCCGTTGCTGCACAACGCTGCTCTCGCGTTCGCCGTGATGGCGGTTCTGGCGACGGTTGCCTGGCTGATCGAAACCCTGATCACCGCCGTGATCAGGGCAGAGGATCTGCGTGCCCGTTATTCGGTCACGCTCGCTGACGAACTGCGCGTGCAATGGCCGCTAGGCCTGGCCGTCGGCGTTTCCGCGATAATTACCGTCTTCGGCGCCCAGGTGATGGGACTCGACGAGCTAGCCGTGTTCGCCGCGCCGCTGTTTGTCATTCAACTCGCGTTCCGCCGCTATGCCGGCATCCGCGCTACCTATCTGCAGACAGTCCGAGCTCTCGCCCAGGTCACCGAGGTCGCCGGCTACGTCGATAGCGGCCACTCGCGTCGGGTGAGCAAGATCGCCCTAGCGGTCGGCCGCGAGCTCGGCATGTCAGAACCAGAGTTGCTCAACCTCGAGTACGCCGCACTGATGCATGACATCGGGCAGCTGTCGCTCATCGAGCCGATTCCCGCAGGTGCGACTATCGACGTGCAGGAAGCGACCGCCCGCCGGATCGCCGAATTCGGCGCTGAGGTCATCAGCCAGACCGGCGTGCTCGACGCGGTGGCCGACATCGTCCGCTATCAGTGGCTGCCCTATCGCGGCGGGCCGGTGAAACCTCCGATGGAGAGCCGGATCATCCGAGTCGTCAACGCCTTCGATGACCAGGTCGCCGGGTCATCCGACCGGGACAGGATCGCCTCGGCCATCGCCTGGATCAGGTCATACATGGAGCGCGAGTTCGATCCGGCGGTAGTTTCCGCCCTGGCCACAGTCACGAGCCGCCTCCCGGTGAGCCGCCTCTAACCGCCCGAGCCCATTAGGTGGGGCACCCTGGTGTCGCTGTGGCGACAGCAGGGTGCCCCACCTGACTGGCGTGTCGGCGGGGGTGCGGGCGGAGTCGGCGGGGTGCGGACGGGTGCAGGCGAGTCGGCGGGGGTGCGGGCGGAGTCGGCGGGGTGCGGGCGGAGTCGGCGGGGTGCGGGCGGGGTGCGGGCGGAGTGGGCGGAGTCGGCGGGGGTGCGGGCGGGGGTGCAGTGGGTGCGGGCTCAGGCGGTAGGCTGCCCGGCGTGTCAGATTCGGTGTTGGTCGCGAATAGGGGCGAGATCGCGCGCCGCGTCATCAGGACGGTCAGGCGGCTTGGCAAAAGGGCGATCGCGGTGTATTCCGAGGCGGACGCGGAACTGCCGTTCGTCGCTGAGGCCGACGAGGCCGTGCTGATCGGGCCTGCCCCGGCCAAACAGAGCTACCTGAACGTAGCAGCGATTCTCGCGGCCGCGGCCAGCACGAAGGCCGAGGCCATTCACCCCGGGTACGGTTTCCTCGCCGAGAACGCCCAGTTCGCGGCCCAGGTCATCGACAGCGGGCTCATCTGGGTCGGGCCCTCGCCTGACGCGATCGAGCAGATGGGCGACAAGATCAGGGCGCGCAACCTGATGGCGGCCGCCGGCGTGCCCGTCGCCCCGGGCGGCGCCGAGCCGGTAGCCGACGCCGAGGCGGCCGTGCGGCTGGCACGGGACATCGGCTATCCGATCATGATCAAGGCCGCTGCGGGCGGCGGCGGCATCGGCATGAGCGTGGCCGCTGACGAGACGCAGCTGCGAAGCGGGTTCGAGACCGCGAGGTCCAGGGCGGAGAGGTTTTTCGCGAGCCCGGACATCTTGCTTGAGCGCTACATCACCAGTGCCAGGCATGTCGAGGTCCAGATACTCGGCCTGGCCGACGGCCGGGTGATCGCGCTTGGCGAGCGGGATTGCTCGGTGCAGCGCCGGCACCAGAAGGTCGCGGAGGAAACCCCGTCCCCGGGTGTCGACGCGGGGCTGCGCCAGCGGATGTTGCAGGCGGCGGTGCGGGCGGGCGAGGCGGTCGGCTACCAGGGAGCCGGCACCGTGGAGTGCCTGGTCGACACGCAGACCGGCGACTTCATGTTCCTGGAGATGAATACCAGGCTCCAGGTCGAGCATGCCGTCACCGAGATGGTCACCGGCATCGATCTGGTCGAGCAGCAATTGCTTGTCGCGGCTGGTGCGGACGTGAGCTTCGATCCGCAATCCGTTCAGCTTGAGGGTCATGCTCTTGAACTTCGGGTTTACGCCGAAGACCCACTCCGCTTCCTGCCGAGCCCCGGCACGATCACGCAGTGGCGCGAGCCATCAGGTCCAGGGGTACGGGTCGATGCCGGGTACGCCGGCGGCAACGTCGTGACGCCGCATTACGACCCGTTGCTCGCCAAGCTGGTGCTGCACGGCGCCACCCGGGACCAGGCGATCGCGCTGGCGCGCGAGGCTGTGGCCGAGTTCGTGATAACCGGAGTCAAGACCAACCTGCCGTTCCATGCCGACCTGCTGGCCAGTCAGGAATTTGGCGGTGGAGACTATGACACGTCCGTGGTGAGCCGCCTGCGCCCTTAATGCGGCTGAAGCGGCGATGATGGGGTGTCTGGTTGGCATGCAAGCCTGGGAGGTGCGCGTGGCCGAGATCCGCGCGGAGATGGTCGCTAACGTCTGGAAGGTCGTCGCGGCCGAGGGCGACGCCGTGGCCGACGGCGACACGCTGGTGATCCTTGAGTCGATGAAGATGGAAATCCCGGTGCTAGCCGAGGGCACGGGCAAGCTCACCAGGCTCGTGGTCAGCGAGGGCGACGTAATCCAGGAGGGTGACCTGATTGCGGTCATCGAGTGAGTGACGCGCCGACCGACGATGAAGCCGTGATCGGTGCCGGGACCGTTCAGCGGGTGCTTACTGACGCCAGGCGGCTCATGAACAACGCCGGTGTGCCTTAGACCCCCGTGGTCGATCGCGGGTAGGCGATTCGCGGGTCGGTCGCGACGTTGACCAGGTACGGGACGTCGGCCTCGAACGCACGGCGCAGGGCTGGGCCGATCTCGCCAGGCTGGGTCACCAGCTCCCCGGCGCCGCCGAGCGCGGCCACGATCTGGTCGTAGCGGCATTCGCGCTGCAAGTCGGCCGCTACGTCGTAGCCGTAAAGCGCGCGCATCGGGTGCTTCTCCAGGCCCCAGCTGCCGTTGTTGCCGCAGATCATCACGACAGGAAGCCGGTGCCGCACGCAAGTGTCGACGTCCATCAGCGAAAAGCCGGCCGCGCCGTCCCCCAGCAAGAGCACCACCTGGGCCGACGGCCTGGCGATGCGGGCCGCGATGGCGTAGCCGAGGCCGGTGCCCAGGCATCCGTACGGGCCGGGATCCAGCCAGCCGCCGGGTCGCGAAGGCTCGATGTACTTGCCCGCGTAGCTGACGAAGTCGCCGCCGTCGCCGATCACCACGGCGTCGCCGGCGAGCAACGGCGCGAGCTCGCCGTAGATGCGCATCGGGTGGATCGGATAAGCGTCGCTGGCCAGGAGGCTGGCGTCGGCGGCGACCGCCTTGTCGCGGGCGGCCGCCAGCCTGGGCAGCCAGTCGGCGCTACCGCCGGCGGTTCGCGCGGTTCGCGCGGTTCGGCCGGCTGCCGCGACGAGCTGGTTGAAGAACGAGGTCAGGTCGCCGGCCGCTGACCCCGCGAGCTGAAGGTGCGTCGCGATCTGGCCGGGGGCGTCTGCGACGTGCACGACCTTGGCCGGCTGAGTGCCGTTCTTGCCGCCGAACTCGCCGTAGCCGAGCCTGAAGTCCAGCGGCGTGCCGACGACGATCACCAGGTCGGCTTCGCCGAACGCGGTCGACCTCGCTCGCGTCAGCTGCAGTTCATGACCGGCCGGCAGGATGCCCCGGCCCTGGCCGTTGGCGATGACCGGCAGCCTCAGCGCCTGCGCGGCGGCGCGGGCGGCCGTCTCAGCGCCGTCGATCCAGACATCGGAGCCGAGCACGAGCACTGGCCTTGAGGCGACGGCGAGAAGGGCGGCGATCTGGGCGACCTGTTCTTCGTCGGGGAGCTCGCTCAGGCTCGCCGGCCCGGGCAGCCCGGGCTGCTCTGCCTGCTGCGGCGGGGCCCCGAAGAGCGCCTCCAAGCTCACATCGAGGAAAACGGGCCCCCGGTGCCTGGCCGCCGCCAGCTCGAACGCGGCGTCGACGGCCGGCCCGACGCGGCCCGGATCGTGCTCGGTCCAGGCGCGCTTGGTGATCGCGCCGAACAGCGCCGGATGATCGAGCTCCTGCAGGCTGCCAGCTCCCCAGCGGTAGTCAGGCGCCCGGCCCCCGAGTACGACCACGCTCGAGCCGTTGAAGCGGGCGGTCGTGATCGCGCTGACCCCGTTCGTAACGCCTGGCCCGGCCGTCAGTACGGCGAACCCTGGTTTCCTGGTCAGGCGGGCCGTCGCCTCGGCGGCGAACACCGCCGTCTGCTCATGCCTGACATCGATGATGGGCATCGGGGGATCGGCCTTGACCGCGCCGTCGTAGACCGGGAATACGTGCCCGCCGGACAGCGTGAACATTGTCCGCACCCCATGCGCCCGCGCGGCCGCGACAGCCTGCGCCCCGCCGTGCATCGGCGCGCCGGACGTCTGGAGCGTCTCGGAGGTGCGGAGCGGCTCGGGCGGCTCAGGCGTTTCGGGAATCGGATCGGCAACCATGGCCGCGACGTTACCAGGGCGAGGTTACCCATGAGTAGGCCATGCGAGCAGCCCACCGCGGAATGCGATGATGGCTGGGTGCCCACCTTGAACGATCTTGCCCGCCAGGCGCGGATCGTCGCCGGAGACCTCGAATGGCTGCATGCCCTGGTCTCGGACTGGGAACTGCTCGCCGACCTGTCGATCGCCGACCTGACCCTGTGGGCGCCGCTCCCTGGCGAGCCGTGCTGGATCGCGCTGGCACAGGTCAGGCCGACTACGGGGCCGACGGCGTTCCCCGAAGACCGGGTAGGAACGGTGCTGGACAACGCCACTCAGCCGTTGCTCGCGACCGCGGTCAACGAGGGCAGGATCTGCCGGGAGGGCGACCCGGAGTGGCGTCTTGGCGTCCCGGTCAGGCACGAGACGATCCCGGTCTGCCGGGTCGGGCGCGTTATCGCCGTCATCGAGAGGTCGACCAACCTGGAGTCGGCCAGGACGCCAAGCCGGATGGACCTGGCGTACCTGAAGTCGGCCGATGATCTGGCCCAGATGATCGCGGCCGGCCTGTTTCCCGGGCCAGGCACTTCCCCTGCGCACGTGCAGTCACCGCGGGTCAACGACGGCATGGTGCGCCTCAGCCGGTCAGGCAAGGTGAGCTACGCGAGCCCGAACGCGCTGTCGGCCTACCGCAGGCTTGGCCTGACCGCAGACCTGACCGGGCGGGAGCTTGGCCCGCTGACTGCCCGCCTGTGCGCGAGCACAATGCCGCGCGACGACTCGCTCATGCTGGCAGCAAGCGGCCGGGCCCACATGGAAACCGAGATGGAGGCCAACGGGACCGTCGTCCAGATGCGGACCATACCGCTCGTGGTCGGGGGCCAGACGGCAGGTGCGCTGATCTTGCTCCGCGACGTGACCGAGTTGCGGCACAGGGAACGTGAGCTGATCACCAAGGACGCGACGATCAGGGAAATCCATCACCGCGTCAAGAATAACTTGCAGACCGTGGCCGCCCTGCTCCGGCTGCAAGCACGCCGCCTGACCGTGCCAGAAGCATCGGTCGCGCTGAGCGAGGCGGTGCGCCGGGTCGGCTCGATCGCGCTGGTTCATGAAACCCTGTCGCAGGCCAGCGGCGAAGTCGTCGAATTCGACGACGTGGCCAGGCGGATCGCGACGATGGCCGGGGAACTGTCCGCGCCAGAGGCGAGGATCACGCCCGTGCTACGCGGGAAGTTCGGTAAGCTGTCGGCGTCGGTGGCCACGCCGCTCGCGCTCGTGCTGACCGAATTGCTGCATAATGCGGTACAGCACGGGCTCGCGCTGCCCAGTGGTCACGCGACCGGCACGCTTGAACTCAGTGTCGAACGCAGTCATGATCGCCTCTGGGTTACCGTGGCGGACAACGGGTCAGGATTCCCGGTCGGCTTTGATCTGGAATCGGCAACGAGTCTGGGCTTGCAGATTGTCAGAACGCTGGTCGTGAGCGAGCTAGGCGGGTCGCTCAGCATCTCGCCGCGGCCTAATGGCGGCACAACCGTGCAGCTCGAATTGCCTCTGCCGGCAGCGGATCAAATCACCTGACGGCTCATGAGAGCCCCCGCGCTCAGGCGCTCACTCCCACACGTGCTCCACGGCGCTTAAGCGCTCGCCGCTCGTCCTCGCTGAGCCCGCCCCAGACACCGGAGTCCTGACCGCTATCCAGAGCCCATCGCAAGCACGCCTCCGCGACCTTGCACCGCCCGCAGACCTGTTTCGCCTCATCGATCTGGAGCAGCGCGGGACCAGTGTTCCCTATCGGGAAGAACAGTTCCGGGTCGACGTCACGACAGGCGGCGTAGTTACGCCAGTCCATGCGGTCCACTCCTCAATGAGTGCCAACAGGCCCGAGCCCCGGACCCGTCGCCTCCGTCGTGCTTGTGAATGAATTCACGAGCTGTATCGTATGTCTGATCCGCTTCAGAAGCGAATCTATTCACGCAGTTTTCGGAACCCGCGTCCCGTGCTGGCTGCTGGACCACGCCCCCGCAGGTAGCGCCGACAAAGGTCGCTAACCTGGCGGGGCGTGCGTGCGCGCCTCTCGCCAGGAGCGTTACAACCTTCCCAAGTTATTCGATCAAGCGCAAGACCCTTAGGCAAAGGTTAGGCCGGATTTCGGTGTCAGATGAGTCACATGGCAGGCATGTTGTCTGCGCCGGGTACTGGGACCAGGACCTTCCCGAGTAGCCCTTTGGGTGTTTCGTAGCGAATATGAGATTCATCACATATCAGAACGCACTACGACAATCACGCAACGTACCAGCAACTAGGGCACCGCGCGGAGCGGGCTGCGCGGAGCGGGCTGCGCGGAGCGCTCAGCTTCGGATGCCTGGCAACGTCGATGCGTGAATCGACTCCCGATCCGCACCATCGATCCGCGTATCGATGGTGCCCGGGCTCAGGGCCGCTCGGGACCAGGCCGCGCATGTCAAGCCAGCACTCGCAGTGCCGAAGGGACCGAGGCGAGCTGGACGAGTTCGCGTTCGCCCACGTACTCGCCGTCAATCTGAAAGGCCACTGGCCTATCGGCGCGCAGGGTGACGGTCGGCTGGTCGTGCAGCGCGAGAATGCTACGGCCATGCAGCTGGCGGCCTTTCGTGGTCAGCATCTGGCCCACCGCATAGAGCGTGCTCAATGAGGACATGCTGCGCAAAGCGAAAACGTCAAGGCCCGCGTCGAACCGTGCTTCCGGGTTGGCGTTGACCTCACGGCCGCCCAGATACGTCCACGGAGCAGTGTTGGAGATGATGCCGAGGAAGACCGGGCCCTCCGTTGTGCCGTCATCGGCGTCGATCCACACGACGGGCTTGCTGCGGTCTGTCTGCTTATAGAACTGCCGCAGCGCCAGCCTTACGTACAGCGAGGGCGTGGCCTGCCTGCCGTGCGCCCGCAGGCCCTGGACAGCGCGCACGACCTCGGCATCAAGACCGAACCCAGAGTTGAACGTGAAGTACCGACCGTCCGCGGTGCCCAGGCCGATCGTGCGCTCGCGGTGCTCGGCAAGCGCTTGCAGGACTTGGCCGGTGGCGTCGACGGGATCTCGGGACAGGCCGAGCGCTCCGGCGAACACGTTGCCGCTGCCGCCCGGCAGCGCGGCGAGGGCCGGCAACCCGGCCGCATCCGGTATATCTGGCTTGCCTGGCTCCGTCGGGCCGAGTATGCCGTTGACTACCTCGTTGACCGTGCCGTCGCCGCCGAGCGTGAGCACGAGGCCATAGCTCTCGCTGCGGGCACTTGCCGCCAGCGCGGTGGCATGCCCCCGGTAGCGTGTTTCTACGACTTCGAGCTTGACCGCGGACGCCAGGGCTGACGCGATGACATCCCGGCGCAGCCGGGTCGTGGAGGTAGCACGTGGGTTCACGATCAAAAGCGCGCGCACGCGCACAGGCTAACGTCGCGCCCGCCGGACCTGGTCACGGGCGTCCCCCGACCATAACCGTGGCCGCTGTCATTGAGGCGGTCCAGGCCGTCGCGGTGCTCCTTGCCGCGGTGCTCGCTGGCGTCGCCGCGGGGGAGGGCAAGTCCTACCAGACGTCTAGCGGGGTCGCGATCACGATCATCGGCATTGCCACTGCCATAGGCCTCGGCTACGTGGCGCTCGGGCTGGCCAGGACCAGGCGGTGGAGTCGCACCCCGGCGTTGCTGACCCAGCTGTTTACCGGGATTGTCGGGATCTACCTGGTGCAAGGGCAGCGCTTCGCCTGGGGAGTGCCGGCGCTGGTGTTGTCCGTTGCCGGGCTGGTGCTGCTCCTTGTTCCGCCGAGCATCAAGGCGCTGACCGACCGCGCGGACAAGTCATCGGCGCTCGCTAAATAGGTCGCGGCGCCGCTCACTCCGGCCCGGCTCAGTCCTCTCCGGTCAGTCCCTCGCGCAGTTGGGTGAGCGTCCTGGCCAGCAGCCTGGAGACATGCATTTGCGAGATACCAAGCTCGGTCGCGATCTGCGACTGCGTCATGTTGCCGAAGAATCGCAGCAGGAGGATCTTTTTCTCCCTCGGCGGCAGCCGCTCGAGCAACGGCTTGAGCGATTCCCTGTACTCCACTCCTTCCAGCGCTTCGTCCACCATCCCGAGAGACTCAGCGACGGCCGGGGCGTCTTCGTCTCCGGAGTCAGGAGCATCGAGCGACACCGTGGAGTACGCGTTGGCCGACTCCAGTCCTTCGAGCACGTCCTCTTCGCTCATGGACAGGTGCGCGGCTAGCTCAGCGACGGTCGGGGCACGGCCCAGTCGCTGGGCAAGATCGCCGATGGCCTTGGTCAGCGCGAGCTTGAGCTCCTGCAGCCTGCGCGGTACCCGTACAGCCCAGCCCTTGTCCCTGAAGTGGCGCTTGATCTCACCGACGATCGTGGGCGTCGCATACGTGGAGAACTCCACGCCCCGGCTGAGATCGAACCTGTCAATGGACTTGATCAGGCCGATCGTCGCCACCTGGGTCAGGTCGTCGAGCCACTCGCCCCTGTTCCTGAACCGCCTGGCCAGGTACTCGACCAGAGGCAGGTGCAGCTCTACGAGCTCGCCTCTGATGCGGAGACGCTCAGGATGGCCTTCAGGCAGCTCACAGAGCCGCACGAAGAGCTCTCTGGCGTGTCCTCGGTCGCGAACCGCGTGCTGGATCCTGATCGCTCCTGAGAGTTGCTCAGATGAGTCTTCGTCGTCGATCTCCTGCTCGATCAGCCCGGCGACGGTCAGCACCTCGTCGGTTTCGCTGACAGCCTGCCCCCCCGCAGGATCAGCCGTCATCGTCTCGAACTCCTCGGTCAAAGCGACCTCAACTTCCCCCGTCATACCGAACTCGATGAATCACGACTCTTCCGCAGTACGATCGTCAGCAGGTCACCGGGGCCGACCTGAGCATCGACGCTGCCCGCCAGGGCAGACAGGACGGTCCAGGCAAAGGTGTCGCCAGCGGGCACCCTGGGGGCTAGGCAGCGCACTGACACTGACACCGTCATCTCGTCCTGTCCCAGAGAGAACGCACACTCCAGATTGCTCCCCGGGATTGCCTGGCTGAGCAGCATGGCGCAGGCCTCGTCGACCGCGATGCGCATGTCCTCGATCTCGTCAAGGGTGAAATCGAGCCGCGCGGCCAGGCCCGCGGTGGCAGTCCTCAGCACAGACAGGTACGCGCCGTCGGCAGGCATCTTGACAGATACCCGATCGCCCGACTCCATCAGGGCACGACCGGCTACGGTGCGCTGGGGCGCCGCTACCTTACGCCCGGTCTGCGGCCCATTGACCTCACTGACCTGATCGGGCTGAGTATCCGAATCGTCCGCGATAATGTGATCTTGTTCCAGGCGGCTTATGTTACTTCTTTCGGTCATAGGCGAGGTAATGCCTTTTTCGGTCATGCCTGCCCCTTCAACAACGGCCGAAGATCATCTCTGTCGCTGCAAGGCGCAACGTCTCCTTGCAACCTATCCTGATGCTGGACCTTCTCAGCCTGCCTGGGCTGCGGCGACTCGCCGCAGCCGTCACGCTGCCCGGCGCCGGTCGCGGAGCGACCGGCCCAGCGCCGAGCGAGTCACGTCGCGCACCTGCTCCGCGAGCAGGCAGGTGCTAGCTTTGCTTGGTTTCGGTGAAGATCGTGGCGATCTTGTCGATCTTGGCGAGGAGGGCGTCGGCGGTGGCGGGGTCGGTGCTGCCTTTGGTGCCGCCGGCGCCGGCGAGCTTGGTGGCTTCGTTGAAG
>DASTJM010000036.1:0-2141 GCA_035716545.1 Streptosporangiaceae bacterium | reverse complement strand
ATGACGGGACCGGGCGGGTCTGGGATGTCGGCACCGGTGATGAACTGCTCAAGGTCACCCACGCCAACCATGTGTACGGCGTGGCGTTCAGCCCTGACGGTCGCCTGCTCGCCACCGCCAGCGGGGACGGGACCGGGCGGGTCTGGGATGTCGGCACCGGTGATGAACTGCTCAAGGTCACCCACGCCAACACTGTGCATGGCGTGGCGTTCAGCCCCGACGGACGCCTGCTCGCCACCGCCGGCTGGGATAGAACAGTCCAGCTGTGGCAGCTCATGGAGGAAATCAATGGATGACCCGGGCTCCCTACCTGCTGACATCTTGATCGACGAGCAAGTCTCGCAGGAACAAGAGGCCCTCATCGTCGGTACACTGACCGCCCTCGGGATATCCGCGCGTGTAAAGATTCTCCCCCGCCGCCGCAGTGTCAGCGACCTGCAGTGGCTTGTTCTGGCCGTCCTGCCACTGCAGGCATTCCTCACCAGTATTGGCGGCAAGGTCGCAGACGACACCTACAAAGGATTCCAGAACGCCGTCCGCAAGCTACTTCGCCGGGAAAACGCAGCTGAGACAACCGCCGCCAGGCCCCTGGTGCTCCAGGACACAACCAGCGGGCTTCAGATCGTCCTGGACGATGACCTGCCCGCCGAGGGATACAGGCAACTGCTCACCCTGGACCTGTCGCTGTTCCGTCTCGGCCCGGTACACTATGACCGCACGCGGCAGTGCTGGCGCTCCGAACTCGACGAAGCCGCACCCGCTGAAATTCTTCCCGTCGATAATCGGCCCGTAGAGCCAGGCTGATTATGACTCGCTGGCAATACATAACGAGAACGATCGAGCCCACCGGCCTCAGCAAGCGCGGACTTTCCCACCTGCTATGAACACGAGTATGCGCACGAGAGTAAGGCTCCCAACATACCAGCGGTTAAAGCAGCCCTTAGCTTAGATTGAAAAAGCTGACCAGATTGCATGGTAAGCGTGATGCCATACGTGGGAGGCCGCGCTCATAGCCGCGATAAGCGCGTCCGTCCAGCGACTCGTCGCGCGCATAACCGGACATTCTGCGCGCCGCCTGCGGTCCGGCAGGCATCACTGCAAGCCGCGCCGATTCGGCGATCTGAATCTATGCGACTAGATGAAAAGTTTGCGTAGCAATTGCTGCTGCGACGTAAACACACTGGCCGAATAATGGAAGATTATGCATTCCTGTGTATATATGCGTCCGGGCGCAACTCCGTCGGGTAGGCGGGACGCATTGCTGCGCCCCGCCCCCCTGGGAACCGTGCGTGCGCCTTGTCGACGCACACGGCTCGAGCGAGCCCCGTGGGCGGTTTCAGGTGTAGAGAGGTGCTGGTTCGCTGCGTGCGCCGGTTGCCCGGCGCTGGCAGTGAGCGTGCATAAGACGGGTGCCGTCCGGTGGGCCGTCTGAGGTGCCCGCGTGTGACGACCTGCATGGTGATCGCCTTGCGGGTGGTGCGGTGCCACTGTTCCCATTGGTGCGGGCTTTGCGGCTCGCGGTCGGCGTGCAGGAGCAGGTCTCCGCAGAGCGGGCAGCGGCCGTTTGCCTGCGGAGCAGGTGAAGGGTGCTGCGGTCGAGCGGTGGCCTGGCCTTGCGGCGCCGTTCGGCCCAGTAGCTGGCCTGGGCGGGGTCATCGGGGGATGCCCTGCCCCGGACCAGCGGGTGCCGGACGATCTTGGTCCAGGCGAGCTTGGGCATGTAGGCGCCGCTGTCGCGGTCGCCGGATACCCAGCGGTCTTGCCTGGCTTTGTTGTGCCGGCCGAAGTAGCGGCTGGTGATCCAGTGCTTCGGCTTGTGGGAGTGGCGGTGGCAGGCCCATTTGTAGGTGAGCTGCCACATGTAGCGGTCCAGGCCGGCATAGACCCTGGATGACGCCGCTCCCCGGTAGTAGTTCGCCCATCCCCGCGTGATCGGGTTGATCGTGGCGAGGACCATCGCCGCGTTGCCGCCGCGCAGGGCGCGCATTTCCGCGGCGAGGCGTTTCTTCACCCGTTTGATGGCGGCTTTGCTGGGTTTGATGATCAGCTTGCCGCGGTACCGGCGGGCGGTGAATCCCAGGAAGTCGAAACCATCGTCGAGGTGAACGATCCTCGTCTTCTCCTCGTTGAAGGAAAGGCCC
>DASTJM010000035.1:0-8230 GCA_035716545.1 Streptosporangiaceae bacterium | reverse complement strand
CTAGATCGTCCGGCCTGCACCCCAGCCGCGATCAGGGCAGTGCTGGCCGCCAACGCTGACCCTGAGGTGCTGGCGCGCTACGACAGCGAACTTGACGCCGCCTTCGAGCGTGCACGCCAGGAAGAGGATCTGACGGCCCTGGTCCGCACAGTTCGCCGCTGGTGGTTCGAGGCAGACGCATGGCGCGACCCGGACGCCCGGCGCGCATTCCTGGCACGCGTCGATCGCTACATGACCGACGGTCCTCCACCGCCAGAGCAGCGCACTAGCTGGGAAGAGATCCGGGCCCGGTTCGGCACCTGACGTGTACCACTGGGATTTCGACGGCCCTGCACGCCTAGAGGCTGAGAGTCTGCCACGGCATGTGCGCCAGGCGCTCACCGCCTTCATGGAAGCAGTCGTCATCGTGGACCCCATGGAGTACCACCGCTACCCCGGCGAACCCGACAAGTCGATGCGAAGCCTGGCGTTCGGCCCGCACGACGAGGGCTTAGTAACCTTCCTGGTCTATCCCCCTGACGAACTCGTGCTTGTCGCGCAGATCCAGTGGCTCGGTGACTAACTAAAGACTCGTACCGCGAGCGCCAGGGTCGTGCGCGACGGGAGCATAGAGCGATAGTTCTGGGACCAATTGTCGAGCAGCTAGTCTCAGGCTGTCCAACAGCGAATGTGCTTTATCTTCTCCGGGATGCGGCCGTCCGGCTGGGCGCGAGCAGACGGCCTGTCAGACTCTCAGGAGAGGGTGATGCAAAAAGAAGCGTTCATTGTGTTCTGGGACATATCTGGGCGAAAGGCGACTCCTGATCTTCGCTGATGGCAGCTCCGCGCTGCGTCTGCTGAGCGACTATCAACCGTGGGCTCTGCGGCAGGTCCCGGCTCGACATCGGATGGGTCGGATGAGTCCTGATCAGATTCAGCCGCCTTGGTGGCTTCCATTATTCGCTCATCGCATTCAAGCAAGTTCACATAGCCAAGGCTCGCAGCTTCAAGGCGGACCGCTCGGGCTGGATCTGGGATTGTCGCCAACAATAGCTCAAGCACTCTGGCGAGATATGCATCATCGACTGCCTGCGTACCGATATATGCATAATGCTCTTGCACGCCATTTGTGATAGACTTAAGATTTTCGGCGATTCTACCTTGAACGTCGCGCACCAACTGCTGCGTTGTCAAGCTTGCCGGAGTGCCAGATCTAGTCGGGCTCGCCGGCTTTCTGCACATCGAGCTGGGCAATCAGCTTGTCCGTGAGGGTGATTGTGTCCGCGAAGTAGCGCACGAGCAGTGCCAGTTCGCTGTCGGTGTAGGAAGCGAGTACCTCGTCGAAGGCGCGGTCGATGGTGTCGTAGACGGGCTGGACGGCGGCCAGCGAGTCCGGATTGATGGCGACGGTGACCTTCCTGCGGTCGCCGGGGTCGGCTGAGCGCGTCGCGATGCCCCTGCGCACGAGGCGGTCGACCGCAGTGGTCGCGGCCCCGCCAGTTAGGTGGAGGCGCCTTTGCAGCCCTCCGGCGGTCATCGGGCCGTCTTGCGCCAGGATCGATGCCGCCCGCACGTCAGTGGGGTTCAGGCCGGCCCTGGACCCGATGAGGTGCTGGAGGTATGCACTCCCGGTGGTGGCCCGCTGGCTGTGGGAGCGCAGCGTCCGGATCAGGGTGTCGCGGCCGGGCAGACTTGACATAGGATATCCCCACGATCAAAATACTTGATAGTCAAAGTCTATGTGAACCCGGCCCACGGAGGCAACCATGAGCACCACCACCGCGATCAGCACGGCCGACCAGGCAGCCATCTCCGATCTCCTGCAGCAGATGCGCCAGGCCTGGGAGCACGGCGACGGCAACGCCTACGCCGCCGTCTTCACCGACGACGCCCACTACGTCAACGCCCCCGGACAGCGCGTCATCGGCGCCGACGCCATCGCCGCGACCCACCAGCACGCATTCGGGACCTTCTTCCGCAACACCCACCTGGGCTCGCAGTACCCGTCCGAGATCGAGCCCATCGCGCCCGGCGTCGTGATCGTCCACTCCAGCGGAGCCGTCCTTTTCGCCGGCGAAGACGAGACCAAGATTGCGCCCAACGGGCTGATGACTATGGTGATGATCCGGCGCCACGGCGTGTGGAAGATAACCTCGTTCACCAACACCCAGACCGGCAGAGGCCGCAACATCAGGTTCCTCGGCCGCTACCTGCGCTCCCGCCTGCACCCCTTCACCGCCGAATGGTCCAAGGCCCGCCGGTACATGCTCGACCAGAAAGAGCAGAACATGACCGCCCGGGCGCGCCACGAACCACAGCCGCCCAAGACGGAACAATGAGCCCGGCAACCTCAGCGCGGACAACGCGGCCATGGGTCCGCGGCGCCCGTACCCGGCCACCTTCCACCGGGGCCGCTGGCACAGGCAGAGGACGTCCTGGACGGCGCAGGGCGCGCTGACGGACGGACTGCAGACAACCACGCCGTGGATTTGGGTATCCGTGCGACTCGCTTAGGGTCTGCCTCGAATGCGGGGACCGCCAGCCGCCCGCCTGGGCGCAGGATGCGGAAAGCCTCGCGGAACACCTCGGTTTTGTCGGGGGCGTACTGGATGGCGTCGACGCTGAGTGCCGCGTCGGCGGCGCCATGGCCAAGGGCAATGCTCGCAAATGTGCCTCGCTGATAGCGCGAGCGGTTCGCCAGGCCGACCTGCTCGGCGCGCTTGCGAGCTTGGGACAGGCCTGCGGATGACGGGTCGACCCCGACAGCCGATGCTCGGCATTGCGCTGCGATCCACAGGCCCGGTCCTCCGGCCCGCAAGCCAGATCAGCAAGCACTGTTCCTTCGCCAAGCGCGAGGTATTTTGCCATGGCCTGCAGTTCGTCGTATGTCAGGAAGCTGATGTGAGCGAACTCAGCGGGGAACGCACGAGCACGTCGGAGCCGCCGGCGCGAAGCGGCCGCCAGGTGTCCCAGTCATCTCCGGCGGCAGAATGCTCGTGCGGTGTGATCTGGCACCCGGGATGCCTCCTGCACCCCTGGAAAGGCCCCGCACCGTGCGGCGGTGGTGAGCCCGGCCCAGGAACAGCGAGTGCTCCTGCGGGTACCGCGCCCGCTGCCACCACGTCAGCGACGGCCGGGTACGGCCCGACTCGCGGAACGACGCCCACCGCCCCCACAACTCCAGGCCAGTCGCATGGCCAGGCCCGGGCCGCAGCCGCAGCCTCAGCCTGATCCGCAAGTGAGTCACGCGGTGCCGGGGCAGCCGATGGTACGACCGCAGCGCACCAGCGACCGCGCGATCAAAGCAGCGAGCACAACCAGCCCGGCAAGCTCCACAGTCATCACTTGCCCCCGTCCTGCGCGGCGAGGATGGCAGTCCGCAGCACCGTCCGCGCCGAGCCCTCGTGCAGATCCGCCCGACCTTGTCCAGCCCGATGCCGCTCAGTTCGCCGTACTGCTCCTGAACGGAAGCCAGGAGCCGAGCGGTCTTGGTACTCGAGCGCGACTGCCGCGGCCTGCGCTCTCTGTCATCGGCAGAGGAAAAATTGCCGGCAGCCGAGCCGTCGCCTCTAGGCGGATCGATCGCCAACGGACCCGCCGCGATGCCAGGCAGTGGCGTCGCGTTCAGCAGCGCAAGCCGCGCGCCCTTCACGGTCGAACGCGCCGCGACCACAACGCGGCCACGCGTGACGGCCTCTCGCGCGCTATCGAGGACGCTCTGGGTGAAGCCGGCGAAATCTCTGACAGCGACTCGGCGTACCGGCAGGCCCAGCTGGCTCGTCGATGCCCTCAGCGCCGGCATGACCGCCAGCGGTCGGCTACGAGCCGACGCGGCCCGCCGGATCAGGGATGAAAACCATCTGTCGCTATCCCAACTCGGCGAACGCCTGGGCGTCAGCAAGGCCCGAGCCGCCGACAGGATCCGCTCAGATGGGACCAGTTCGCGCAAGGCAATGCCCGCGGGCTGCTTGTCGCTTCAAGCCCACTGGCCGGCCGTGGCCGGTTCTTCGTCATCGACAGCCGGGAAGCACGGCGCCGGGCTGCGTCGCACGGCCGTAGCACCATTCAGATACCAGCAGCGTACGAGCTTGATGACCTCACCTTTGCCCTGATCTGGGCGTGCGCCAGTCTCGACAACAGGCTGCAGGCCGACGACCAGGAGCTGACCGCCGCCGTAAGGACTACCGGGATATTGGCTGCGGCCTTGGCGAGCACCGGGACCATATCGGCGGGCACGTGGCCGACGCCGAGGGCCGCGACGACCAGGCCGTCCACCAGTTCGCTCACGGTGTTGATGAGAGCGCCGTCATCGCCGAGCGTGACCGTCATCAGGCCGGCCCTTACCTCTCGCTGCCGGTCAGGTCGGAGCGTCGGGGATCGGTGCCGGAGCCGGACGGGGATGTCGACCCGGCCTTCGATAACGTGGCCGAGCGGGCCGAAGCCCGGAGAGGCGAACGCGGACGTGTTGGCGGTGTGCGTCTTGGTGACCCAGCGGGCGGCGTGGACCTGGTCGTTGAGCACCACGAGGGTGCCCAGGCCACGCGCGGTCTCGCTGGCCGCGACGCGGATGGCGGCGAGCAGGTTGGCGGGGCCGTCGGCGCCCGCTAGCGACGGGTTGCGCATGGCGCCGGTCGCCACTACCGGCGAGTCCGACGCGATGAGCAGGTCAAGCAGGTAGGCGGTCTCTTCGATCGTGTCGGTGCCCTGGACTACGACCGCCCCGGTGCACCGGTCGGCCAGTGCTGCGGTGATCTCGTCGGCCAGGTCGTAAAGCTCGGTGAACGACAGCGAGGCGCCGGGCTTGTTCGCCACGTCGTGGACCGCCAGTTCCGGCGGTTCAGCGCCCAGGCCCGGAATGGCGGCGATCAGGTCCGCGGCCGGCAACGTTGGCACGACGCCGCCGGCGTCGGCGGGTTTCATGGCGATGGTCACCGCACTTCAGAACGTCCTGCTCAACGTTTTGGATCTGCCCCATGACAAGGTAGAAGAGCTGCAAACGCTGCTCACGCACCACTTTGGCTAGGTCGCGGGCCCGGTGCACCTCGCCCATGCTCCCGCGAGCCAGCGGACCCGCGAGCTCGAACCGGCCCGCGATCGGCTCGGCGCCGTTCATCGCCGCCTCTTTCCGTTTCGCGATATGTCATCTCTACCCAGACGCGGAGAGGACCCGCCTGGTTTGCCCGGATCGTCGCTGCTGTCCGGTCCGGGCAGCAGCCCGCCTGCCCTCCGCGAGCGCCCTGCCCAGCAGCACGGTGAGCGTTCCGGACGGCCGGGTGGACTCCTCGCACGAGACCCGGAAGCCGTGCAGTTCGCGGAAGGCCGCGCCGTAGCGACCCTGCTCGCGCGGTGGCACCAGCGGCACCATCAGGCGGCGAATGTCGATCCTGGTGACCGTCGAGCCGTAGCTAGCCTGCTGGATGTTGGCCGGGCTGGCGAGAAACCCGGCAAGGAACCACGGGTCCATGCGCTCGGAGTCGGCGCGGATCAGGTGCAGGCCCCGGCCCAGAATCGCCGCGTCGTCCTTGCCTGTGGCCACCCTGGCCGTCACCGGTCCCCCGGCTGCCGCCGGGATGATTACGTCGCCGGAGCGAATCGTGACCCAGCCGAATCCTGCCGGACCACAGCCTGGGCGCGGCCACGCGCCCAGGCCCCGATAACAAACCGTTCAAACCCAAAGAAACATAAGGAGTGAAAACAGCGCGCCGACTGCGGCCGGACCAACACCGACCCGAGCCTTGATCCTCACCCTTACCACGAAGGGCGAAGACCCATGGCGGACCCTACCGAGTCGGGTCCGGAGCCATTCCGGGCAGAGCTAGATAGCGGGCGGGTCGTCGAAGCCGACGGCAGCACGGTCGCGGACCCGGCCACCAACGACCAAGTCCCGGCCGTCCTGCTCCGCATGACACCCGCCCGCGCCCACACTTTGGCCCATGTCGTCGATGACTGGTGCCGGACGGCGCTCGTGTTCGCGACGCTGCGATCCTCCGAGGTCAGCGAGCGGCCTCTGGCCTGGGCATTGGAAGCCGGAGCCGTTGCGCTCGGAGATACATCAGCCTCGCGGCCGTGTCGGTGCCGCGCGACCGCGAGCCGACGATCACAACGCTGCCGGGGATCGCCGTCATCGACGCGGCTGCCGAATGCGGTGAGGCACTCGGCGTCGGAACACGGCCGGACCGTCTACTTCGAACTCCGCTGCGACCACTCCGCCGGTCACAGCACCAACACCCCTAGGCATCCTGAGCGGCGGCATCTCGGCACCCGGTGCGAGGACTCCGCTGTTGGTTCGGCCGTCAGCCGAAAGGAACCGAGTCCATGTCAGACACGATGCTCGACAGCAGCCAAGTAGACGGCGAGATGGCCACTCACCTGACTGCCGCTCAGACGCTGATCGCCGTGGCAAACGAGTTCACCGAAGTCGGCTTCGATGTCCGCAGTCCATCCTGGGGCGACACCTCCTGCCTCAGGATCACGAACGTACGCGGAGCCCGATGCGAGCTTTCCATCGCCCGCAGCGGCGCCGTGGTCTGGGACTACCACGTCGCCGGAGTGCCGTATCCACCGCCGTCCGAGCCCAGTTCGGACCAGGCTCCGTCCCTTCGCGACCAGGCGCCGCCGGCGCAACGAACTCGATACCCAACACTGCAACAGCGCCATCACTCGCGCTCCCGCTAGCCAATCTGTACAGATATCTGTATAGTTATTGCATGACGATCATGCGGGACGTGCACGAGCTAAGCGTCACCGAGGCTGCCCGGCGAGGCGTGGCTGGGCTCGTCGCCGAAGCGGAACAAGGCGCTGACCTCGTGGTGACTCGCCGCAATCACCCGGTGGCCGCAGTCGTCGGCATCGCCAGGCTCGAGTTTCTCGAAGCGGCCGAGTCCGACCTGCGCGACCTGGCGCTCGTGCTGACTCGAGCCGCGACTGACACGGGCAGGCGCACCTCGCTCGACGATGTGCTGGCGGCATTCGGGCACACGCGAGACTCGCTCGCCGCACTGCCAGAAGACGACTGAGCGATGACCGAGGTCACGTTCACCGACGCGGCCATCGACGACCTCCGCCGGATCGGGCCGGACGCGGTGCCGAAGGTGCTCAAGAAGGTGCTCATCCTGCTCGACTCGCCGGACGCCGGCTACCCGCTCGGCGGCGAGCTCACCGGATTCCGCAAGCTCGTCGTCGGGCGCAACACGTGGCGGATCGTTTACCGAGTCGTTGACGAGAAGCAGGTCGAGATCTGCGAAGTCTGGGCGGTAGGCGCCCGGGCCGACGCCGAGGTCTATGCGGAGGCAACCGCGCGCGTCCGGGCCGTGTCGGGACAGCGGCTAGAGATCCACAAGCTCGCCGACGTCATCGAGCGCCTCGGCAAGCTCAGCGGCGGCGTTACCGTGCCCGCCACGCCGACTCGCGATCCTGTACCAGACTGGCTCGCAGCGCGACTGATACGCACCGCAGGCATGGCACCGCAGGACGTCGCCGCCCTGAGCCTTGAAGAGGCGGTGGACCGCTGGGGCGCGTACATATCCAGGCCGACGTAAAAACACGATCAACCGGGCGTCTCGCGCTAGCTTCCGCCAAAAACACCTGCGGCACCGAGTCGGTGACTTACCACGTCGGTCATGAGCGGTAGTTCCTTTCCGAGCAACGGACCCGCCTGGCGAAGGTCGATGAGGATAGTAGGCCCGTCGTCCAGTCCAGATGGCAGAGCAGTGGCAGCGATCTCCGCAACGAGCTGCCGGACCGAAGTAACGTCATTCGGGACCTGAACGCCCGCGAAGTCTATGTCCGCAGTCGGCCTCCGCAATTCATAGACCGCGAGCAGCACACCTCCTTTGGTAGCTATTCACCAGGCGTAGCTAGCTGGGTCGCGGTTACAGTTTCAGGCATTTTCCGGAGCGGCTCGCCGCCGGGCTGACTTGCCGTGAACCTTGCGAGGGCGCGGCCCGGCGGCGCGGACGGGATGCTTGCTGCCTGGCTGAGCGCGTTGCGGCCCGCCCGTGCCGCCCGCCGCTGACCCGGTCCCGTCACCCGCTCGGCTCCGCCGCCGGGCGGGCCGCCTCAGCGGCCCGCGGCAGCGCCGCGCGTTCGCTGCTGTTCGCGGCGCCTGGCGGACAGCAGCGCAGGAGCGACGTTGCCGCCCTGGCAGCAAGAACGCGGCGACGTTGCTGTGGCCGGTGGCGTGCCAGCAGCAGCGCAGGCGCGACGTTGCCGCCGGGCAGCCGCCGCCGGGCAGCGGTCGCCGCAGGCCGCG